>NZ_NPGB01000032.1:0-75515 GCF_002259345.1 Rhodococcus sp. 06-156-4
CAGCGTGACGTCGACGTTGGCCTTGCGCAGTTGTTTCGCCGCGAAGAGACCGCCGAACCCGGAGCCGATGATGACGACGTGATGCCGATGTACTCGCTGGGCGAGTGCGGGAGTCAGGTCAGGCGTGGTGGATGCGGACATTGGTTGTGTCCTTCTTCGGTTCGGGACGGTCGGGTGCGAGGCCGTCGTGTGTGCTGTGTCACTATGGTGCTTGAAGACTACACCAGTCCATGTGCGAATGTTAAGACAATTTCGCCGACACTTTCGACCGTTTCGTCGAGGCGGTGGATGGGACATCCGGACACAGCACACAGCACACAGCACACAACGCCATCCGCGGTTCGCGGACGGCGCTGTGGATCGTTCGGGTGAATCAGTCCTTGTGCGGTGTCCGCTCACCGGTGTCGGGATCGATGTCGAGCACCACGTCGGGAGAGTCGGGATGGTAGAGGACGGGCCGAGCCGCCGTGGCGCGCTTCGCGCCGGCGCGTAGTAGAAGGACGCCGGACGCCACCAGCACGATCGTTGCGATACCGGCGATCCATACCCATCCCTCGAAGCCACCTGCGAGTGCGGTGATGAACAACGCGGCAGCGACGATGCCGGACATCACCAGGATGATTCCGGTGCGGTTCTCTGCGGTCTTGATCCAACGCGGACCGGGCGCGGTCTTGTTCTTGGCCATGACGAGTAGTCCCTTCGGGTTGCCTGGGCCTGAGATACCCGCTGGGAGATCGTTCACACAACCTGTGCTCGATTGCGGACGAGTCGATCGTCAGGCCGGCGGCCGGGGAGTCCCGACGGATGCAGTGGTGCCGCCGTCGACTGGGACGATCACGCCCGTCATGTAGGCGGCGTCGGGTGAGGCGAGGAAGAGTGCCACGCGCGCAATGTCTTCCGGCTCGCCGACGCGGTCGAGGGCGACGCGGTCCATCAGTGCGCCGCGGAATGTGGGGTCGTCGAGGCGGGACTTCGTCTGTTGGGTCGCCGTGAACGCGGGGGCGATGGCGTTCACCCTGATCCCACGTCGTCCCAGATCCAGAGCGAGGCTCTGCACCAAGGTGTTCACGCCGCCCTTCGTCGCGTTGTACGCGAACTGGCCCCAGTCGCCGCCCAGGCCGGCGACCGACGACATCGCGATCAAGTTGCCTCCCGATCGTTCGAGGTGGGGAACCGTGGCTCGCGCGATGGATGAGCGCGTCGAGATTGACCGCGCGCATCCGGTCCCACGCCGAGTGGTCGAAGTCGTCGATGACCGTGGGTTCGCTGAGTCCCGCGTTGTTGACGACGACGTCGATTCGGCCGTGTCGCGCAACGATGTTCGCCACGACGCGGTCGACCTCGTCGCGTTGCGTCACGTCGACGACCCACGCCGATGCTCGGTCTCCCCAGCCGGCGACGGTCTCCCGCAGTGTGGCGTCGGACCTGCCGAGGACGCATACCGTCGCACCCTGTTCCAGGAACGCGACAGCGACGGCTCGGCCGATACCCGAGCCGCCGCCGGTCACGACGACCACGTGCTCGGCGTAGGGATACGACGCCCATGCGATGGCCATTGGTACAACCTCCCGATCCGTGCTTTGTATGGACATTAGTTCTTGACGGGGTGGAGTACGGTTCGGGTATGAGTGATGCAGATCACCGGAGTGAGGAACTGCAGGAGCAAGCTCAGCGGCAGGCCGCGGCGGCACGGGTGAAGATGAAGCACCGCCGCGACCGGCAAGAAGGGGGATTGGGGGGATACGTCGCCGAACGGGCGGGGGACTGGGATCTGGACGATCAGAACACGGCCGCGATGGATCGGCAGGTGCGGTTCTGGCGGTTCGTCACCGACAAATGGTTCCGGATGGAGATCGACGGATGGGACAACATCCCCGACCCTCCGGTGCTCGTCGTCGGAGTCCACACCGGAGCACCGTTCGTGTGGGACGCGTGGACTGTCGGTGCCCAGTGGTGGCGACGCTTCGGCGAGAAGCGGACTCTGCACGGCACAGCGCACGACGCGCTGATGGCGTTCCCCGTCATCGGAACGGTGTTTCGCGCGATGGGTGTGCTTCCGGCCGCCCCGGACTCCATGGCGACCGCACTGGCCGAGGGCCGCGACGTCATCGTCTGGCCGGGCGGCGAAGTGGACTCGCTGCGGCCGTGGAGCGAACGCGATGTCGCAACCCTCGGCGGGCGAACGGGTTTCGTCAAGATGGCGATCCGCATGGGCGTTCCGATCGTCCCGGTCGCGACGGTCGGCGGGGCCGACGCGATGCCCGTGCTCGTTCGAGGTGACAGGCTCGCGCGAGTGCTGGGACTCGACCGGATCGCACGGCTCAAGGTGTTCCCGATTGCACTGTCTCTGCCGTGGATCATCGCCCCCGCGGCGCTCCCTCAGATTCCGCTTCCGGCGAAGATCCGCACCAGGTTCATGCCGGCGATCACCGTCGACCACGACCCGACGCGCTGCGAGGACGAGGACTACGTCGACGCGAAATACGAGGAAGTGCGCGCGCTCATCCAGAGCGGAATGGACGACCTCGCGACGAAGCGTCGGTTTCCGATCTTCGGGTAGCTAAGCTTCCCTCCATGGATCGACCCGCGGTAATTCTGGAGAACGACACCACTGTTTACGACTTCTATCTGCGCCACCAGCAGAACCGTCAGGTCGCGAGATTGGCCTACGCAACGCTGGCCAGGCGCTTCAAGCCGCGCGTGAGCTACCCCGAGGGCGCACGGGAGGAACTGCGTCGCCTCGTCTACGACGACACGCGCCTGATCATTGCCGTCAACCACCTGTCGGAGACGGACCCGTACACCGTCGCCGCGACGGCATGGGCGTCGCCGCTGCGCCCGGTCATCGGACGGACACGGGTGCTGGCCAAGGACGAGCTGTTCCAGGAACCCAAGCAGCGCAGGCGGATCGACATGATGGGCGGAATACCGGTGTTCCGCGGGAAGAATCACGGAATGCGGGCCGTCAGCGCGGCAGGCAACCGCATGATGGACGTCAGTGCCGAGCGGGTGCGACGCGGTGACGACTTGGCGATCTTCCCCGAAGGAACCTGCAACCTCGAGGATCCGACGAAGGTGCAGAAGGTGGGCAGCGGCATCGGCCACATCGTCTCGCGCGTTCGTGCGCTCGGCGTCGAGCCGGTTCTGATCTGCATCGGGCTGAGCTACGGCGACCCGCAGAAGCTCAAATCGGCGAGCGTGTACATCGACACTCCGATCACCGATCTGCCGGAGAAGCCGTTGCACATCACGCGCACCGTGTCCGACGGTATGCAGCAGGCCCTCGACGGCGCGGTGGCCGCTTACTGAGCGGTCACTCGGTTGTTGGTAGAACAGGTGACAGAGGTTTCATCCATCGCAACTTCAGGGAGACGCACGTGAGTGATGCAGTCAAGACCGCAGTGGTGACCGGAGCAGCACGGGGAATCGGCGCGGCGGTAGCGAAACGCCTGGCCAAGGACGGATTCGGCGTCGCCGTCGTCGACCTCGACGAGGCAGCATGTTCCGATACCGTCGGAGCGATCCAGTCTGCGGGCGGGCAGGCTGTTGCCATCGGTGCGAACGTCGCCGACGAGGAGTCGGTCAAGACCGCGGTGGACCGCATCGCCACCGAGTTCGGCGCACCGACCGTGCTGATCAACAACGCCGGAATCACGCGCGACAACCTGCTGTTCAAGATGACCGTCGAGGACTGGGACTCCGTTCTGGGCGTGCACCTGCGTGGTTCGTTCCTGATGACCCGTGCAGTTCAGAAGCACATGATCGACGCGAAGTGGGGTCGCATCGTCAACCTGTCCAGTACGTCCGCTCTCGGTAACCGCGGGCAGGCCAACTATTCGGCCGCCAAGGCAGGCATGCAAGGGTTCACCAAGACCCTGGCCATCGAGCTCGGCAAGTTCGGCGTCACCGCCAACGCCATCGCTCCCGGTTTCATCGAGACCGAGATGACGGCTGCCACGGCCGAACGCGTCGGCGTGCCGTTCGAGGACTTCAAAGCCGCTGCAGCGTCACAGATTCCGGTCAACCGAGTCGGCAACCCCGACGACATCGCACACCTCGCGTCGTTCTTCGTGAGCGAGGGTGCAGGATTCATCTCCGGTCAGGTCGTCTACGCCGCCGGCGGCCCGAAGGACTAGCGGCCGTGGGAGGTCTGCCTACCCGGCAGACCTCCCCTCCGCTCTACGGCGTCGGCATTCCGCCGTTGACGTTGAGGGTCTCACCCGTCACGTAGCCCGATTCCGCGGACGACAGGTAGACGTAGGCCCCGGCGAGTTCGGCGGGCTGACCGGCGCGGTCGATCGGGGTCTCCTTGCCGAACTCCGGCAGAGCCGACGTCGGCTGCCCTCCCGACGCCTGCAACGGCGTCCAGAACGGGCCGGGCGCCACGACGTTCACTCGAATTCCCTTGGGCGCCAACTGCTGCGCGAGGGCCTTGCTCATCGTGTTGATGGCCATCTTGGTGGTGGCGTAATCCACCAGGCCGGGCGAGGGGGTGTACGCCTGGATGGAACTGGTGTTGACGATGGTCGATCCCGGCGGCATGTGCGGAACAGCCTCCTGAATGGTCCAGAACAGTGCGTAGACGTTTGTCTTGAACGTCGCATCGAACTGCTCGGAGGTCAGGTCGGCCAGATCCTCGACGAACTGCTGCTTCCCGGCCACCGTGACGAGCAGGTCCAGCCCACCCAATTCCTCGACCGCTGTCCGGACTATCCCGCGGGCACCCTGCTCGTCGGTCAGATCGGCAGGCGCGAGTACTGCAGTGCGTCCGGCGTCGCGAATCAGCTGCGCGACTTCCTGCGCATCCTTCTCCTCGGACGGCAGATAATTGAGCACGACATCCGCGCCCTCACGCGCGATGGCAATGGCCGCAGCGCGTCCGATGCCCGAATCGGCACCGGTGACAAGGGCTTTGCGTCCCGCCAGCCTGTTCGTGCCACGGTAGGTGTCCTCGCCGTGATCGGCCTTCGGTTGCAGATCCGAGGCCAGACCCGGCGGATCCTGATGCTGCTCGGGGTACCCCTCCTGACGGTACTGCGTCACAGGATCGGTGAATGTGTATTGGTCCGTCACGGTGAATGCGTCTCCCAAACGTGGAGTGTGAATGCGAACCGGTGTCTCGATTCAGTACTCCCGCTGCTTTCCCTGCAGTCATGCGTCGCAAACGCATGACTGCGCCACAGCAACCGTCTGAGCGTTGTGCAGGGCTGTCAGAAAGCCACAGTGGCGCAGTCATGCTGCGGTGGAGCGGTGGATCAGTAGGTGTAGAAGCCTTGACCGGTCTTGCGGCCGAGCTGCCCGGCTTCGACCTTGCGTCGAAGCAGCGGAGGCGGTGCGTAGTGGGTCTCGCCGAACTCTGCGTACAGCGATTCCGCGACGGCCAGGGTGACGTCGAGGCCGACGGTATCGGTCAGGCGCAAGGGTCCCATCGGGTGGGCGCACCCGTTGACCATGCCCTCGTCGATGTCCTCGGCGCTGGCGAAGCCGGATTCGAACATCCTGATCGCGGACACCAGGTACGGGATGAGCAGAGCGTTGACGATGAACCCGGCCCGGTCTCCGGAGCGGATCGTCTTCTTGCCCAGCGTGTTCCCCGCGTACTCGGTCACGGCGGCGACGGTGTCTTCGCTGGTCACCAGGCTCACGACGATCTCCACGAGCGGGAGCACCGGAACGGGATTGAAGAAGTGCACGCCGACGACCTGGCCCGGCCGCTTCGTGGCGTTCGCCATCTTGATGACCGGGATCGACGACGTGTTGGTCGCGAGGATGCCCTCGGGCTTGACGATGGAATCGAGCTTGCCGAACAGCTCCAGCTTGAGCGACTCGATCTCCGGTGCGGCTTCGACGACCAGGTCACGGTCCGCGAAGTCCTCGATGTCCAGCGTCAACGAGATTGCCGCACGGGCTTTCTCGGCTGCGTCGGCCTCGATGCGTCCGGATTTGACTGCGCGAGCGAAGGACTTGTCCAGGCGTGCCTCGGCTGCGTCGGCGGCTGCCTGGCTGGTCTCGAGAACGATGACCGACGAGCCCGCACGCGCAGCGACCTCGGCGATACCGGCACCCATGGTGCCGCCGCCGATGACTCCTACCAGTTCGATGGTGCTCATTTCAGCAGCGCCCGGGACATGACGACACGCTGGATCTGGTTGGTGCCCTCGTAGATCTGCGTGATCTTGGCGTCGCGCATCATGCGTTCGACCGGGAAGTCGGTGGTGTATCCGGCGCCGCCGAACAGCTGAACGGCGTCGGTGGTGACCTCCATCGCGACGTCGGACGCGAAGCACTTCGATGCGGCGGAGATGAATCCGAGGTTCTTCTCGCCGCGCTCGGCGCGGGCAGCCGAGGTGTAGACCATGAGGCGCGCTGCTTCGACCTTCATCGCCATGTCGGCCAGCATGAACTGCACGGCCTGGAAGCTCGAGATGGACTGGCCGAACTGCTTGCGGTCCTTTGTGTATTCGATCGCAGCGTCGAGTGCGCCCTGTGCGAGGCCGACAGCCTGAGCGCCGATCGTGGGACGCGTGTGATCGAGAGTCTGCAGCGCAGTCTTGAAGCCGGTGCCGGGCTCGCCGATGATGCGGTCGCCGGGGATCTTGCAGTTCTCGAAGTAGAGCTCCGCCGTCGGCGAGCCCTTGATGCCGAGCTTCTTCTCCTTCGGGCCGACGACGAAGCCCTCGTCGTCCTTGTGCACGATGAACGAGCTGATGCCGTTGGCACCCTTGTCGGGGTCGGTGACGGCCATGACTGTGTACCAGTCGGACTTGCCGCCGTTGGTGATCCAACACTTCGATCCGTTGAGGATCCAGTCGTCACCGTCGGCTGCGGCGCGAGTCCGCATGCTGGCGGCGTCGGAACCCGCCTCACGCTCGGACAGGGCGTAGGACGCCATGGCGCCGCCGGCGAGCGACGGCAGGACCTGCTTCTTCAGCTCGTCGGAGCCGTTGAGGATCAGGCCCATGGTGCCGAGCTTGTTCACTGCGGGGATCAGCGACGAGGAACCGCAGACGCGGGCGACCTCTTCGATAACAATGCAGGTGGCAACCGAGTCCGCTCCCTGGCCTTCGTATTCCTCGGGGACGTGGATGGCGTTGAAGCCGGAGTTGTTGAGAGCCGTCAGCGCCTCCTCCGGGAAGCGAGAATCCTCGTCGACCGCCTTCGCGTGCGGGGCGATTTCCTTCTCGGACAGCGCGCGGATGGCTGCGCGCAGCTCGTCGTGCTCCTCCGGAAGGCGGAAGAGGTCGAAGTCCGGATTACCGGCCATGGTGCAACTCCTACGGCATAGATCGGTAGGCACTCAGTGCCACGTATGAGTCGAGACTACGGCAGACTTGGACATTCGAGCAAGGTTTCCTGGCACTGGGTGCCAGGCTCCGCTCGCCCGACAAGCCGAGATGTCACCCGTCCAGGTGCTCCCCGAGTGCGTCGACGACGGCCTCGGTCGATGTTCCCCGCCGGAACACGGCCACCACTACGTCGTCGGATCGGCCCTCGGAGTCGGCAGAGTCGGTGCCTGCCCCTCTTGCCGAGGACCCGTATCCCTCGCGCACCGTGCTCAAGGCGGCCCGCAGGTCGCCGGGCGCGGTGTCGATGCCGTCGCGAATCATGCGCCGGAGTACGTAGTTGTGGGTGGCTGTGACCGTCGCGCAGAACTGGATCGTTTCGAGGTGCGAGTGGTCGGGGGCGGCGCTGCGCAGGTAGTCGACGAACAATCGCTCGTACTTGAACACGGTCACGATCTCTCGGTCGCGGAGCGCCGGATTCTGGTGCACCACCTGGTAGCGGAGTCGGGCGTACTCCTTCCAGTCGGTGAAACGATCGAAGACGAGCTGGGCGGCGTCGCACACGGCAACCCAGGGATCGTCGTGTTCGGCGTCGAGGAACGCGGCGGCCTGAGCGAGGAGGATCTCGTGGTCGACGAAGATGACGTCGTCCTTGCCTTTGAATTGACGGAAGAACGTACGACGCGAGATGCCCGACGCCTCGGCGATGTCGTCCACCGAGGTGGCGTCGTATCCGCGGACGGAGAACAGGTCGAGTGCGGCCTTCGCCACGGTCAGACGAAAGGCCTCGGAGTCCTCGGTGTCACGCATAGCTGACGAAGGTATCCCAGTTTCGCGAGTGTCGAGAACTCCTACCTACGGAATCGGCTGTGTCGTTCGTCCGGGCCGGTAGAGTCGACTGAACCGTTTCTCGCGCTGGAAGGATCTTCGATCTTGGCTCTCGTCGCAGGTATCGACTCGTCCACTCAATCGTGCAAAGTCTTTGTACGCGATGCGGATTCGGGAGAGCTCGTTCGTAGTGGGCGGGCGTCGCACCCGTCCGGAACCGAAATCGACCCGGCCGAATGGAAGAAGGCGCTCGACACCGCTGTCGCCGACGCGGGTGGACTGGAGGACGTCGACGCCGTGTCCGTCGGCGCTCAGCAGCACGGGATGGTCTGTCTGGACTCGTCGGGCGACGTCGTTCGGCCTGCCCTCCTGTGGAACGACACACGGTCGGCGCCGTCGGGTGCGGACCTGGTGAACGAGTTGGGCGCGCAGGGGTGGGCCGACGCGGTCGGCGTGGTTCCGCTGGCGTCGATCACGGTGACGAAGCTTCGGTGGCTTGCGGACAACGAACCGGAGAACGCAGATCGCACTGCAGCGGTGTGTCTTCCGCACGACTGGCTGAGTTGGCAGCTTGCCGGCGCCCCGGGTCTGGACGCGCTCGGCACGGACCGCGGCGACGCCAGCGGTACCGGGTACTTCTCGGCGGCGACCGGACAGTACCGACACGATTTGCTGGAACTGGGATTCCGCGGCCGCACGCCCCGATTGCCCCGAGTTGCAACGCCGTTCGAGCGTATCGGCGAGACGGCAGGCGGTGCGGTGATCGGTCCCGGTACCGGTGACAATGCGGCAGCCGCACTCGGATTGGCTGCTCGCCCAGGCGACGTGGTGGTATCGGTCGGCACGTCGGGTGTCGTCTCGGCGGTGACCGACGTCGCCGCGGCCGACCCGTCGGGAATCATCGCCGGTTTCGCCGACGCGACCGGACGTCAGCTGCCGTTGGTCTGCACGTTGAACGCAGCCAGAGTGCTCGACGCAACGGCGTCGCTGCTGGGCGTCGACCATGCAGAACTGTCCCGGCTCGCATTGGCGACGCCGAGTGACGGCCTCGTTCTCGTTCCGTACCTCGAAGGCGAGCGGACTCCCAACCGGCCGGACGCATCCGGGGCCGTTCACGGTCTGCGCCTGGGTAATTCGACGCCGGGTCACCTGGCCCGCGCAGCCGTCGAGGGCCTGCTGTGCGGGCTCGCCGACGGCATCGACGCACTCCGGGATGCCGGAATCGAGACCACGCGAGTCCTGCTCGTCGGCGGCGGTGCCAAGTCGGCAGCACTGCGTGAGCTGGCGCCTGCCATTCTCGGTATGCCCGTCGTGGTTCCGGAGCCGGGCGAGTACGTCGCCGACGGCGCCGCCCGCCAAGCTGCATGGGCGTTGGCGCAGACTCCCGAGCCGCCGCAATGGGAGTCGGCGCCCGCCCGCACCTACGAGGCCGATCCGACGCCGTCGATCCGCGCACGGTACGCAGAGGTCAGGGACCTGACCGAGGGGGTGTAGGTCAGGGGATCAGTCGGGCGTCGCGGTAGCGCTGCACCACCGATGCGATGCCGTCGGGTGTCGATCGGAAGCCGAGGAATCCGGCCTTCTTGGACTTGTTCATGTCGGTGAGGCATTCCATGTCGCGACCGAGATCGCCGTCGGTGTGCCACCAGGATGCGAGCTTCGTGACGTCGGGTTCGACCAGATCGTGCGTCGCGGCGATACGTGCCCACGTCTCGGCGGCATCCGCCATCCGAGGTTCGAGCGGGCGCGGTTCGCCGTCGTACCCTTCGGGCTCGACACCGAACATCTCCGCGAACTGCGGCCACATCCAGCGCCAGCGGAACACGTCGCCGTTGGCGATGTTGAACGCTTCGTTCCTACCGTTGTCGTTCGACGATGCCCACACCATCTGTTCGGCGAGCAGGTCCGCGTCGGTGAGGTCGGTCAGACCGTTCCACTGGGTGTCGGACCCGGGAAAGACGAAGGGGGTGCCCGACTCGGCGCAGATCGAGGCGTAGACGGACAGGGTGAGCACCATGTTCATCGCGTTGCCGACGGCGAAGCCGGAGATCGTGTGCGCACGGTGCACACTCCACGTGAAGTCGTACTTGTCCGCTCCGGCGAACAATTCGTCTTCCTGGGCGTAGTAGAAGTTGGGTGTGTCGAATCGCTCTTCCGACTCGTGGAACGGGGTCTCGGCCATCACGGCTTCGCCGTAGGCGTCGAACGGCCCGAGGTAGTGCTTGAGGCCGGTCATCAGCGCGACGTGTTTCACCGTTCCGGACGGCCCGAGCACGTCGAGGACGTTACGCAGTGTGGCCGAGTTGACCTCGATGTTCTCTTTCTCGGAGTCCTTCTTCATCCATGCCGTGAAGAAGACGATGTCGGGGTTCACCTCGGCGAGAGCGTCGGTCAGGCTTGCGGTGTCGAGCAGGTCGGCCGCCACGGGCGTGACGCCGTCGACGGGGGTCTTTCCGCTGCGGCTGAGCCCGTAGGTGGTCCAGCCTTTCGCGAGGGTCTCGCGGCACAGTGCTTGACCGGAGATTCCGGTGGCACCGACGATCAGGGCGCGGTGTCGGGGTTCGCTCATGTCCCGTAACTACCCAGTTGGTGAGTAGTTGACACTCACAGGGTGACGAGCTGCTGTCCGATCAGGACGACAGCACCGATGGTCGACACCGCGATGGCGGTGAGTCTCAGCCGCCTCCGGTCCATCAGTCGGTTGACGAAACGAGACAGTACGTAGCCGAGGATCGTGGCCGGCGCGAGCAGAACGAACAGCCAGGCCGTGTGGCCGTCCACCGCCCCGGCGGCTGCGAGAGCGACCAACGACATGACGGATCCGACGAGGAAGAACGCGCTCATGGTGCTGCGGAGCTTGGCACCCGTGTTGCGCTGCCACACCAGCGCCATGGGCGGACCGCCGATCGACGTGGCGGTGCCCAGCAGGCCCGAAGCAGCTCCCGCCACCATCAGATTCCGCCTGCGCGGCAGGGGAATCCATCCGAACGACGTCAGCGCGATTCCGAGGAGAACAACACCCGCGAGCATCAACGCCAATCCACGCTCCGGCAGTGCCACCAACAGCAACGCCCCGAGAATCGTGCCGGGAACCCGGCCGGCGAGCGCCCAGCTGGCGCCGGAGAGATCCAGTGACGTTCCCTCCTTGATCAACACCATGGTGCTGACCAGAATCGCCAGCATGATCAGGGTCCCGGGCACGAGGCCCGGGTCGACGATCGCGACGATCGGCGCCGCGAGCATTCCCATGCCGAATCCGATCGACGCCTGCATGCACGACGCGAACAGGATCGCGCACGCCACCACGGCGAACCCGGACAGCGGCAGATCACCGATCACCGCACACCTCTCATGTTCCGGCCGCGACGAGGCCCAGATCGTTCTCGACGAGTGGGTAGTGGCATTCGGCCATGTGGTCGACTTCGTTGCGGTCGCGGGCAACCGGTGGTGCGTCCGAGCTGCACAGTTCGGTCGCCTTCCAGCAGCGGGTGCGGAACCGGCATCCGGACGGTGGGTTCAGCGGAGACGGGACCTCGCCCTTCAGCAGGATGCGCTCTCCGCGTGACGCAGCGTCGAGCTTGGGCGCTGCGGACATCAGTGCGGCGGAGTAGGGGTGGCTCGGCCTGTCGAAGACGGCGTCGGTGGCCCCGGATTCGACGATGCGGCCCAGGTACATGACGGCCACCCGGTCGGCGACGTGTCGGACGACCGACAGATCGTGCGAGATGAACACGTAGGAGATCCCGAGTTGCTTCTGCAGATCGTTGAGCAGATTGAGTACCTGTGCCTGCACCGAGAGGTCCAATGCCGACACCGGCTCGTCGCAGATGATCACGTCGGGGTTCAGTGCCAGTGCGCGAGCGATGCCGAGACGCTGACGCTGGCCGCCGGAGAACTCCTGCGGGAAGCGGTGCTCGTCGCTCGGGCGTAGACCGACCAGGTGCAGCAGCTCTCGGACTCTCGCGGACCGATCCCGGCGAGTCTTGTACAGGGTCTTGTGGCTCCGCCACGGCTCGCTGATGATGTCCGCGGCCGTCATTCGTGAGTTGAGGGAACCGTACGGGTCCTGGAACACCATCTGGACGCGTCGGCGAAACCCCAGGAGATCCTTGCCTTTCAGCGAGAACGGGTCGACACCGTCGAAGTCGACGGTTCCGGAGTCCGGCCGCTCCAGCATCATCAGCGTGCGGGCGAGTGTCGACTTACCGCAACCGGATTCGCCGACGAGTCCGAGGGTCTCGCCTCGACGCAGATCCAGATCGATGGCATCGAGTGCGCGGAGATCACCTCCGCTCACCTTGAACGTCTTGTTCAATCCGCGGACCGTCAGAAGCTGTTCTGCTCGGGCTGTTTCAGACATGAGACACCTCGTTCGAAAAGTGGCAGGCGGAGAATCGGCCGTCTCCGACGGGTTCGAGGGACGGGCGTCGGTCGATGCAGATGTCCCGGGCGAGCGGGCATCGAGCTTGATAGACGCATCCGTCGGGCACGGAGTGCAGATCCGGCGGAGTGCCACCGATGGACTTGAGGTCCTCTCCGCGCACCGCGTGTACGGGAACGGAATCGAGAAGTCCCTTGGTATACGGGTGGCGAGGATCGGCGAACACCTCGGACACCAGGCCCGTCTCGACGACGTTGCCCGCGTACATGATCGCCACTCGGTCGGCTTCCTCGGCGACGAGTGCGAGGTCGTGCGTGATGAGCACGACGGCCATGTCGTGTTCGGTCCGTAGCTCGCGGAGGAGGGTCATGATCTGTGCCTGCACCGTCACGTCCAGAGCCGTGGTCGGCTCGTCGGCCAGCAGCACCGACGGGCTGAGGGCCACGGCCATCGCGATGAGCAAACGCTGACGCATACCACCGGAGAACTGGTGGGGATAGGAGTCCGCTCTCGACTCCGGCTGCGGAATCCCGACGCGGCGCATCAACGAGATGGCCTCCACTTTGGCTTCTTTCGCACTCAGTCCGCGGTGGATGCGGAACGGCTCGGCCAGCTGGGTGCCGACGGTGTACACCGGATTGAGTGCGGTGAGGGCGTCCTGGAAGACGATCGCCAGCTCCGTTGCGGCGATGTGGCGTCGCACCTTGGACTTCGCGGACACCAGGTCGACCTTGCCGAGATCCGAGCTGTCGATCTCCACGGAACCGTCGGTGACGTCGGCGATCGGTTCGAGGAGGCCGACGACGGCCTGTGCCGTCATCGACTTACCGCAACCGGATTCACCGAGCAGAGCCAGGGTTTCACCACGCCGCGCACTGAACGTGACGTGGTCGACCGCGCGAATGACGCCCGAGGGGGTGCGTAGATCGACCGTCAGGTCTCGCACGTCCATGGCGATGCGGTCGGTGTCCGGGCGTGCTGGGGCAGGTGCACTCATGAGACGACCTTTCGGACGGGGAGAAGGCGGGACTTGGCCGAGCGCGGGACGGTCAGACGCCAGCGCTGAGCGGGATCGGTGGCGATGCGTGCCCAGGCTGCGAGCACGGTGGCCGACACCGTGGTGATGACGATGGCGAGGCCGGGGAAGAACGACAGCCACCAGGCGGTCTGCAGGTACGTGCGGCCCTGCGCGACCATGAGACCCCAGCTGACGTCGGGTGGCTGAATTCCGATGCCCAGGAAGCTCAGTGACGATTCCGCCAGCATGACGAAGCAGAAGTCCAAGGTGGCGACGGTCAGCAGCGTCGGCAACAGGATCGGTGCGACGTGCCGACGAATGACCGACCCGCTCGACGCACCGAAGGTACGGGCGGCGTCGACGAACAACCGGCTCTGCAGTTCCGCGGATTCGGCACGGGCGGTACGCAGGTAGATCGGAATGCGGGTGATGGCAAGAACCAGAACGATGTTCGCGGCGCTCGGGGAGAAGACGTACAGCACGACGACGGCCATCAGCAGCGACGGGAAGCTCATGATGACGTCGGCGACGCGCATCGCCGTCGTCTCACGCCACCCGCGGTGGTAGCCGGCCCACATTCCGATGATCGAGCCGATGATGGCGGACAGGATGACCGCTGGGATCGCCACCGACAGTGTGGTCTGGCACGCGACGATCAGACGAGCGAGCATGCTGCGGCCGAGCGGATCGGTCCCGAGGATGTTCATCCAGCCGGTGTCGAGGGAGAACGGTGCCAGGTTGGAGCGGTTCAGGTCCTGCGCGGTGGCGGCGTCGCCGACGAGCATCGGCCCGAAGATCGCCGTCAGGAAGACCAGGACCAGAATGCCTGCTGCGACGGTCGCGACGCGGTCGCGGAGAAGGAGCTTCCACAGCGGCGCGGAGCTGGTGCGCGACGCCGGCGTCGGATCCGGAACATCCTCCGGCTCGGACGTTTTCGGGGCTTCGAAATCGAGTGACATGGTGGCTCCTAGACCTTCGCCTTGTCGCGGACACGGGCGTCGAGCAGTGCGTAGCAGGCGTCGATGACGATGTTGAGCACGAAGATGCTGATGGCGGTCAACAGCACGGCCGCCTGCAGGACCGCGAAATCACGCTGCAGGATGGCGTCGATCATGAGCTTGCCGATACCGGGCCATCCGAAGATCGCCTCGACGACGACTGCTCCGTTGACCAGACCGACCATGAGGTCGCCTGCAACGGTCAGCGCCGGTGCCGCTGCGTTGCGCAGTGCATGGTGGGTGACCACTCGGATGTCGCTTGCGCCCTTGCTGCGTGCCAGCCTGACGTACGGCGCGGACAGCGCGGCCACCATCGCGCCTCGCACGACCTGCGTCAGTACACCCAGTGGGCGGATGAGCAGTGTCGCGATCGGCAGGATCCACGACAGCATGCCTGCACCGGTTCCCGACGTCGGGAGCACTCCGAAGGTCACGGCGAAGAGCCAAACGCCCATGATCGCGAACCAGAAATCGGGGATGCTCGCCGCCGTCATGGACAGCAGGCTCGAGATCCGGTCGGCGAGGGAGTTGGGTCGGTACGCCGCCCAGCACCCGATGACGATGGCACCGACGATCGCCAGGAACATCGTCATGAACGCCAACTGCAGCGTGGCGGGGAACGCGCGAAGGGCCATCGTCGACGCGGCTTCACCGGTACGCAGCGAGTCACCGAAGTCGAGGTGGACGACGCCGCTGAGGTAATCGAACAGCTGCGTCAGGAGCGGCTGGTCGAGCCCGTTCGACGCCCGGAACGCCTCACGCTGGGCCTGGGTGGCGGACTCCGGCAGGTAGAGACTCGTCGGGTCGCCGGTGAGACGGGCCAGGAGGAATACACCGAGAAGCACGACGATCAGCGGAACCAGGCTGGTGTAGATCCTTCGTCGCAGAAATCTGAACATGATGGGCCTCTAGTCCGTTTCGGGTGAGTCGGCGCGGGTCATCGCGGCGAGATGCATCTCGTCGACAGTGGCCGAGTTGGGGGTGTAGTCGACGGAATCCGCCTTGGCGAGAACACCTTCCATGTGGGCGATGAACGCCATCTGCATGATCTCCTTCGGCTCCTCCGCGAACAGCTGTGCGTACGCGTCCTGCCGAGCGTCGCCGGTGAGAACAGCGGCCTGACGGACGCGCTCGTCGAACTCCGGTGTTCCGCCTGCGCTCTGGAACCCTTTGCTCATGAGGTACTGGTCGGCGGTGAACGCGGCGTCGCCTGCTTGATTTCCGTGCTGAATGACCAGGAGGTACGGGCCGACCTTGGGGAACGGGCGTTCCTGGTACTCCGCTGTTCCGGCGGAGTCCGTCATCTCGATCGACACGTTCATCCCCAGCTGAGACAGGGCGTACTGCACGACCTCGAGGGTTTCGTTGACCTTCGGGAACTGACCGGTACGGCCGATGAGCCGGATCGGGGTGTCGACGGGTACGCCGTCCGCACGCGCTTCGTCGATCAGCTCCTGGGCGCGGGCGGGGTCGTACGGCCACGGTGAGAGTTCGTCGTTGTATCCGATCACTCCGTCCGAGACCAGCTGTGCCGCAGGCTTTCCGAGCCCCTGGAACAGGGCGTCGACGATTCCCTCGCGGTTGATCGCGTAGTTGATCGCCTGACGTACCCGCATGTCGTCGAGCGGAGTCTCCTCGAGCTGGATGCGGACCGCGGTCGTCTCGTTGTTCGGGTAGGCGACTCCGAGGTCGCCTGCACCGTCCTCCGGTCCGAGCGAGGTGGCGATCTCGGCTTCCCCGTTGGACACCATCGACGCGCGGACGCTGCCCTCGCTTCGCCACTGGTACGTCGCGCGGGCGTAGTCCGGCTTGTCGCCCCAGTACGTCTCGTTGCGGACGAGCGACAGCCGCTGACCGTAATCCCAGTTGTCGATCGCGAACGGTCCGGTGCCGATCGGCTCCCGCACGCGTTCGGTGAGGCTGTAGGTCCTCGGCACCATTTCGACGAACGAAAGCTTCAGCGGAAGGATCGGGTCCGCACTCGGTGCCGCGACGCTGACGGTCAGTGGATCGATGATCTTCACGTCCAGGTCGGCGTCGCCGAAGACGTATCCCTCGACGTTGCATCCGAGGTCCGAGTTCACGGCTCGCTCGATCGAGTGCGCTGCGTCCTCCGCCTCGAACGGGCTGCCGTCGCTGAAGGTGACGCCGGGGTGCAGCTGGAAGGTCCATTCACGGTCCGACACCTGGGTCCAGGAGTCGGCCAGCTTCGGCTCGAGTGTTCCCTCGCTCGGGTTCCGTTCCATCAGGGGTTCGGTGATGTTGGACCGCGTGACGACTCCGACCGATGTGAGGGAGACGTCGCACGCTTCGAGGGTCGGCGGCTCTTCCTGCAGGACGATGCGGAGGGTGTCCGCGCTCGCGGCGGTACCGCTGCCGGAGTTCGCCACCGTGCAACCGCTCGCGATCATCGAAAAGCTCAGTGCGCCAGCGATGATGATCGCGCTGCGCGTGGTCCGTCCCTGCTGCACTGCTCGTGCAGGGCTCATGGTGACCTCCAAGTGGATGGGGAGTGCGACTGCACCGGGTGCAGCGCATATCTGTGACGGTAGACACACGGTAGGAGTGGCGCATATCGGCGTCAACACGACAATCGCCCCTAACCAGGGGGTTTTGTGGGTCACATCGACCCGCATCGCGAGGTCTGTGTCACATCACGATGCGTCTGACCTGGTCGGACAGCGTTGCTCAGCTGAAGATAGGGTGTAGTAAGTACGTCGACAATGCCGTTTGAGTATCAATCCATGTTATTTACGTGTTGGACAGGTATCCGAGAGGCGGCATAGCGTACTGGAAAACGCGCACGCGGCGAGTCCTGTGAGGAGCTGAGTTATGGCAACGGTTGGAGCCACGGAATCATCTGCGGTGCAGAGTGATTCGAACAGAACCGGACGGGTGCTTCGGGTCGGGCCGCTCAAGCCGTCCCTGATGGACACGCTCGCCGGCGACTACGACGCCCTCGTCCTTCCCGATGTGGCCGAGCGCGACGAGTTCCTGGCTCGGCACGGCGAGTCGATCACCGCAGCGGTCACGTCCGGCCGAACGGGAGTGGACGCGACACTCATCGAGCAGCTTCCGAACCTGGGTGCGATCGTGCACTTCGGCGTCGGGTACGACACCACCGACGTCGACGCTGCCTCCGCGCGCGGTGTCGTGGTCAGCAACACCCCCGATGTCCTGACCGACTGCGTCGCCGACCTCGCGGTGGGCCTCGTGATCGACGCACTCCGGCAGGTGTCGTTCAACGACCGTTACGTCCGCGCAGGCCGCTGGGCCGCCGAGGGCAACTCGCCGCTGACGTCGCAGGTCACCGGAAAGCGAGTGGGAATCATCGGTCTCGGCCGCATCGGAAGCGCAATCGCGGACAGGCTCACCGGGTTCCGCTGCTCCATCGGCTACCACAACCGCAACGAGATCGCCGACTCCCAGTACACGTACTCGCCCACGGCCGCAGGGCTTGCCGGGAGCGTGGACATCCTGATCGTCGCTGCCTCGGGAGGTTCGGGCACCAAGCATCTCGTGGACAGTGACGTGCTCGACGCACTGGGCCCCCAGGGATACCTCGTCAACGTCGCCCGGGGAAGCGTCGTCGACCAGGATGCGTTGGTGGAACGGCTCGCCGACGGCAGGCTGGCAGGCGCCGGGCTCGACGTCTTCGCCGACGAACCGTCGGTACCGGAGAAGCTTCTCGGCCTCGACAACGTGGTCCTGCTGCCTCACGTCGGCAGTGGAACGGTGGAAACACGCGCAGCCATGGAAGCGCTGACGCTGCAGAACCTGGACCAGTTCCTGGCGAACGGAACTCTCACGACGCCGGTGACCCGATGACCGTCGTGGTCGGCTACTCGCCGACTGTCGAAGGTAGAGGCGCACTGCCCTTCGCGTTCGGCGAAGCCGTGCAACGCGGCGTCGACCTCGTCGTCGTCGCCGAGGAGGACAGTGCCTCGGAAGACGGATTCGGCGCTGCGATCGAATCCGCGCGCGACGAGGCAGGAGCCGGCGGCGTCGTGGTGAAGGTGCACGACAACGAACCCGGGCGCTCGCACGCCGACAACCTGATAGACCTGTCCTACGCGGAGGGAACCGACCTGGTGGTGATCGGCATCAGGCGCCGATCACCGGTCGGAAAACTGTTCCTGGGCAGCATCTCTCAGCGAGTACTGCTGGAAGCTCAGTGCCCGGTGGTGGCGGTCAAACCAGCAATAGGTCTGCCCCGCTGATCCGACGGATCACCAGAAGCCGAGGCTCTGTCCGTTGGAGAAGATGTTGAACGCGTCGCTGAACAGGGAGAACAAAATTCCGAGCATGTGAGATCCACTTTCCGAGATTGTGTGAGGACACATCAGTTTAGAGTCTCGTGGGTGAGATGTCACAATTCCGCTCATCTCAGGCGGGATCCCGCCCGAGACGCGCGGAACTGCTACACCACGCCCGTTGTCCACAGTCACCGAGTTGTCCACAGGCTTCTCGAGACACCAGGTCGACGACGAATCATGGGTAGCCGGGTGTCCGACACTTCGGGTCATGCACCCTCACGGACTGGCCACCAGAGACCAATTGCTGGCGTCGGGTATCTCCAGTAGCGCCATCTCCCGTAGGTTTCGACGGATTCTGCCGCGGATCTACTGTTCCGGTGAACCCACCGTCATTGCCCGGTGTCATGCCATCACGCTGTGGCAACCCCGGGCTGTGCTCAGTCATCGCACTGCGGCGTGGCTGTTCGGGTGGATCGATGCGCCCGAGCAGCACGACTTCACGGTGCCCATCGGAATCACCGCGCGAACGCCGGACTGGCTGACTGTTCATCGACGCACGCTGGAGATCGGGGAGCTGTCCGAATGCCAGGGGCTCCCGGTGGTCGCTCGGCCCCGGACGCTGATCGACCGCGTTTCGGTGATGGAGCCGGAGGTCGTGGCACGCATCGTCGACGAGCGCCTCACGGGCGACGTTCCCTCCGAAGAGGTGCTCGCCTTGTTGGACGAGTTCCCGAGGCGCAAAGGTAACGGTCGCGCGCGCCGGCAGCTCGAGTCGGCGGCAACCGGGTTCGCATCCGAGCCCGAGCGTGTGCTGGATCGCCGGCTCATCGTCCTGGGCCTGCGCCTCGAGACCAACTACTGGGTCGGCCGGTACCTGTGCGACTTCGTGGACGTCTGGGCAATGGTGATCGTCGAGGTGGACGGCCGAGAATTCCACAGTGCACCGGATGTGTTCAGCCGGGACCGTCGACGCCAGAACGACTTGGTCCTGGAAGGCTGGCTGGTCCTTCGGTTCTCGGCCGTGGATGTGTTGTCGAACCCGGAAGCGGTCGCTCGTCGGATCGTCGAGGTGGTTCGACGACGCAGGAAGTCGCGCCGTCCGGGTGTCGTGTGACAATTCCGTGTTTTTCGGACGGGATCCCGCCTGCCGAGAGCGGAACTGTTACATCACGCCCGCTGAGCTAGGTCCATTCCCGCGACGGAAGGACGTCGGACATGAAGCGGTGCAGGGCGGGGTTGTCGTTGTCCACGCGCCAGGCTGCGTTGAGTTCGACGGGGCGTCGGGGGGTGGTCTCGACGGGACGGAAGACGACGCCGCTCGGTTGCATGGTCGTGGACGATTCGGGGACCAGTGCCATTCCGATTCCCGAGCGCACGAGGACCAGCATCGTGTGGACCTGTGTCACGTACTGCACGTATCGGGGCGTGACGCCGACGACGGTGAACGTACTGATCAGCAGTTCGTGGAAGTACCGGGCGTCGACGGGTGAGTACATGATGGTCGGCTGGTCGTCGAAGTCGGCGATGGTGAGCTTGTCGAGTTCAGCGAGGGGATGGTCGGCGGGCAGCGCAGCGACGAGTGACTCGTGCAGGACCGGCCGGGAGGCGATGCCGGGACGTTTGAGCGGTGGTCGAGCAAGACCGAGGTCCAGGTCTCCGATGGCGAGGGATTCCATCTGCACCGCGGACACCATCTCGCGCAGAACGATTTTGACGTCCGGTAGCTCGATGCGTGCCTTCTCCAACAGCTGCGGCAGCACTGCGTGCGCCGACGCTCCCGTGAAACCGACGACGACGGTACCGAGGTCTCCGGTGGGCACGCGCCGGACGGTGAGTACCGCGCCTTCGGCGAGGTCGAGGATGCGTCGGGCGTCGGGGAGGAAGGCGATGCCTGCCGCGGTGAGCATCACCGATCGGCTGGTGCGGTCGATCAGCTGCACGCCGAGTTCGTTCTCGAGCTGCTGGATCTGACGGCTCAGCGGTGGCTGAGTCATGTGTAGGCGTTCCGCGGCGCGACCGAAGTGCAGCTCCTCGGCGACGGCGATGAAGCAGGTCAGGCGATTGAGGGAAAACAACCCATTCACTCCCGATATCGAAAAAGGCCACTCGCGGTCAGGTCGGGTATCAACCTAACCCACGAGTGGCCTTGCTCGATGTAGTTACCAGCGTGGACTGGTGTTCACGAAACTGGGATCGATGCTCTGCATGTACCCCGTGTCGTCGCGGTCGCGGAGTCCGCAATCGAGGTACTGCTGATGCAGCGCGGCGAGTGCGTCCTCGTCGATCTCGATGCCGAGCCCGGGACCGGTGGGAACGGCGACGGATCCGTCGACGATCTTCAGGACACCGGGCTTGATCACGTCCTCGTTTTTCCACGGCCAGTGGGTGTCGCAGGCGTAGGTGAGGTTGTCCGTCGCGCCGGCGAGATGGACCATGGCGGCCAGGCTGATCCCCAGATGGCTGTTGGAATGCATGGACAGTCCGAGGTCGAACGTGTCGCAGATCCCGGCGAGCAACCGAGACCGCTGCAGCCCTCCCCAGTAATGGTGGTCCGACAGAACCACTTTCACCGAGTCCTTCGACACCGACGGTGCGAGCTGGTCGAACGCGACGACACACATGTTGGTCGCGAGAGGCATCTTCGCCTCCCGAGCGACCTCGGCCATGCCGTCGAGTCCCGGTGTCGGATCCTCCAGGTACTCGACGATGCCGTCCAGCTCGGACGCCACGCGAATCGACGTGTCGACCGTCCACGCGGCGTTGGGATCGAGCCGCAGGGGAAGGTCGGGGAACGCTTCCCGCAGCGCCTTGATTCCGGCGATCTCCTCGTCGGGCGGGAAGACGCCTCCCTTGACCTTGATCGCGCCGAAGCCGTACTCGTCGATCATCTTCCGTGCCTGACGAACCAGGCCGTCGGGATCGATCGCTTCGCCCCACTCGTCGGGCTCGCGGCCGGGATGCGCGGCCCACTTGTAGAACAGGTACGCGCTGAACGGGACGGAGTCGCGCACTTTTCCACCGAGCAGATCCGACACGGGACGCCCGAGGGCCTTGCCCTGCACATCGAGGCATGCGACCTCGAAGGGTGAGAAGACGCGATCGGTGGTGCTCGCGGTCGTGATCATGCCTGCGACGCCGTCGCCACCGGTGATCGTCGACGTTGCCAGTTGCGTGTCGATGGCCGTGCGAATCGCGTTGAGTGCGAACACGTCCAGGCCGGTGATGGCGTCGGCGGCTGCTTCGAGCCTGGCGACGTGCGCTGTGTCGGCGTAGGTCTCACCGAGGCCGACGATGCCGGCCTCGGTGTCCAACTGGATGATCGCGCGCAACGCGTACGGCTGGTGCACACCCACGGTGTTGAGCAGGGGCGGGTCGACGAACGCGACGGGCGTGATCCGTGCGCCGGTGATGCGGACGGGTCCGCGAACACTGCCGGGCATCAGTGGACCGCGAGCTCGTTCGCCAGAACTGCACGACCGGCCGCGACGATCTCGGTGAGCTCGCTCAGATGCGGTGCGCTGATGTCGACGAGCGGCGGACGGACAGGTCCTGCCTCGATGCCTTCCATGGTGACGCCTGCCTTGATGAGGGAGACGGCGTATCCGGGAACCTGATCACGCAGGCGCACCAACGGGTGGAAGAACTCACGAAGCAGCGCGGCCGTGAGCTTGTCGTTGCCGCTCTCCATGGACTGGTAGAAGGCCAGTGCCAGTTCGGGCGCGAAGGCGAAGGTCGCGGAGGAGTACAGCGTCACGCCGATCGCGCGGTACGCCTGCTGCGACACCTCGGCGGTGGGCAGGCCGTTGAAGAACTGAAAAGCCTTGCCCGACGGTTCGAGCGAGTCCAGAACTGCACGAACGATGCGTCCGACCTGGTCGAGATCGCCGGTGCCGTCCTTGAATCCCACGACTGTCGGGAACTGTGCGACCTCGACTGCGGAGGCTTCGGTGAAGCGCGCGTTGCCGCGGTTGTAGACGATGAGCGGAAGATCCGTGGTCTCGGCGACGGCCTTCGTGTAGCTGACGAGCCCTGCCTGCGGCATCGTCACGAGGTAGGGCGGGAGGAGGAGAATGCCGTCGGCGCCGTTGATCTTCGCGCTCCGGGCGAAAGCCTTTGCCTGCGCGACGGATCCGCCTGCACCGGCGTAGACGGGGACGCGTCCGGCGACGACGTCGACTGCGGTGCGGACGATCTTGCCGAACTCCTCGGCTTCGAGGGCGTGGAATTCGCCGGTGCCGCAGGCGATGAAGACGCCACCCGGGCCGGCGTCGACGCCCTTGGCGACGTGAGCGGCGAGCAGGTCGTAGTCGACCTCGCCGGATGCGGTGAACGGGGTGACTGGGAAGAAGAGGACTCCGTCGAGCATTTCGTATCTCCTGTGTGGTGAGGGAAAGGTGTCAGTCTTGGGTGAGTCGGCCGTCGATGCGGCGCCAGATTCCGTCCGGATTGCCGTCCGCGACAGCGCTGGGGAGCAGCGAGTTCGGAACGTCCTGGTACGCAACGGGCCGGAGGAAGCGTTCGATCGCGAGCGAGCCGACGGACGTGGTGGCCGAATTGGACGTCGCGGGGAACGGGCCGCCGTGCACCATGGCGTGTCCGACCTCGACGCCGGTGGGCCATCCGTCGAACAGGATCCGACCGGCTTTGAGCTCGAGCTCGGACAGGAGCTTGCCGGCTTCGGCATGGTCGGTGTCGTCGGCGTGGATCGTCGCCGTCAACTGGCCTTCGAGAAGGGCCGCGACGTCCCGAACCTGCTGCGCGTCGGTGCACTTGACGACGAGGCTCGATGCACCGAAGACCTCCTGCTGCTCCACCTCGGACGCGAGGAAGGAATCTGCGTCGGTCACGAACAGCGCTGCGCGGCAGGCGTTCGGGGCGTCGGTTTCCGTCCCGCGCGCGACCTCGGTGGCCGACTGTGCGAGTTCCTCGACGCCGCTCGCGTAACTGGCGGCGATGTTCGGTGTGAGCATGGTCGTCGGGGCGGTCTCGGACACTGCTGCACGCGCGGCGTCGACGAACGAGTCGAGGCCGGGGCCGTCGACGGCGATGACCAGGCCCGGGTTGGTGCAGAACTGGCCCGATCCGAGTGTCAGCGATGCGACGAACGCGCGGCCGAGGTCGGCGCCGCGGGTCTGCAGCGCGTGGTCCAGAACGAACACCGGGTTGATCGAGCTCATCTCGGCGTACACGGGGATCGGTTCGCGGCGTCCTGCTGCAGCGGCGACGAGAGCCGTTCCACCCGAACGTGATCCGGTGAATCCGACTGCCTTGACGCGGGGGTCCGTCACCAGCGCCGTACCGAGCCCGCGACCGGAGCCGTAGAGCAGCGAGAAGGTGCCCGACGGCATTCCGGTGGAGGCCACCGCGTCGGAGATCGCGCGTCCGACCAACTCGGACGTTCCTGGGTGCGCGTCGTGCGCCTTGACGATGACGGGGCAGCCGGCGGCGAGTGCGGATGCGGTGTCTCCGCCCGCGACGGAGAAGGCGAGAGGAAAGTTGCTGGCGCCGAACACGACTACCGGTCCGAGTGGGATCTTCCGCTGACGGATGTCGGCGCGGGGGAGCGGAGCGCGATCCGGCTGAGCGGGGTCGATGCGTGCACCGTTCCAGCTGCCCTCGCGGAGTACGGAAGCGAAGAGTCGTAGCTGGCCCGTCGTGCGGCCGACTTCGCCGGTGATGCGTCCGACAGGCAGTCCCGATTCTGCGACTGCACGCTCGATCAGGGTGTCGCCGAGTGCGGCGATGTTGTCGGCTATCGCGTCGAGGAACTGGGCCCGGGTCTCGGAGGAGGTGGCGCGGTAGTCCGCGAACGCTGCCCAGGCGGCAGCAGCGGCAGCGTCGACGTCGCCCAGATCGCCGTGGTGGTAAGCCGGTTCGAGCGACTGGCCCGTACTCGGATCGATGCCGTAGATGGCGGTTCCGGAACCCTGCACCGCCTTGCCCGCAATGATCGACTTGCCGGTGAGTTCGGTGGACTGCGTCAGTGATGCTGTCATGGGTGACTCCTTGTACTCGACTCGATCGGCGACACCGCGTGAGGGTGTGGCTCGGACTCGACATCAACGTTAGGAGTCCGATCGATACGTGTCCAAGTCAAAAAGTCTTACCTTCGATACCTGAACGGCATCGATCGACGAGGGCTACCGAAGAGGTGAGCTACGAGAGCAGGGTGCGTCGAAGATCGTCGATGACCGCAGCTGCGGCCGTGAGGTTGTACCCGTCGAACCACGGCGCGGAGTCGACCTTGTAGGCGCGTCCGGCCTGCACTGCGGACAACGTCGACCAGAGTGGACTGGACACCAGTGACTGCTCCACCTCGTCGCCCGCGTCGGCCTGACCCCCCGCGCCGACGTAGTAGAGGATCACGTCCGCGTCGATCATCGGTAGGTTCTCCGAGCTGACGGCGACGTTGACCTTGGTCGGATCTGCACCGGGCGCGGTGTCGGCCGTCGGAGCGATCCCTGCGCCGGACAGGATGTCCGCGTACAGGAACGTCGACGACGCCGCGAGCGTGTTGTACGACCGGACGTCGCCCGACGTGTCCGAGACGCGCACCACGGACAACCTGAGTCCGTCGGGCCACGCCTGTGCGATATCGGCTCGGAGATCGGCGATGCGATCGTCGAGCCCGACGAATGCACCGACGGCGTCGTCCTTGCGGCCGACCGCGTCGGCGACGTCGATGTACTGGTCACGCCAGTAGGTGAACGGAATCAACACGGTGGGGGCGATGGTCGACAGTTCGGAGTAGAACGGCTCGCCGATGGGCTGACGTCCGACGATCAGATCGGGGTTCGCTGCCGCGATGGCCTCGAGTTGGACATCGCCGAGAGCGGTGACGCCGATGGACGGCAGTTGCTGCGATGCCTCGCCGACCAGCGTGCGGACACCTCCACCCAGCGTGCCCGTGGCGACGACGGGAACGTCGAGTTCGTCGAGCGTCTGCAGGCCCACATAGGCGTCGAGGCTGACGATTCGCGTCGGGCCGGCCGGGACGACGACGTCACCCATGGGCGTCGAGAGGGTCCGTGTCCCGTCGTCTGCAGCGGGTGTGGTGTCGCTGTCGGGTGCGCAGGCCGCGAGCAGCGACGCGAGCGCGAGGCCGGCCGCGGCTCCGAAGTGTCTACGCGAGAGATCGTCGGTGACGGGTGCGTGGGCGGTGAGGGTGGTCATTTCTTCTCCTGGTGGTGGTGTGGTGGTCAGAGTCCGGATTCTTCGAGGGCGGCGTCGACGACCTGGGTCAGTTCGTGTCCGCTGAGGCCCTCGGCGAGTGCGCGGTCACGAACGGAATCGATGTGCTCGCGGACCTCCGTGAACCGTTGCTGCCAGGTCTCCTTGTCGCGTCGCCAGTAGCCCTTGATCTCGAATCGGTCCGGAGTCCACCCCAGTTCGCGGTGGAAGAGCTTCCGGATCGCCCGGGCGTCGGACGCTTCGGTCGCCGCCCACAGATAACCGGTGCCGCTGGGTCTGTCGAAGGATCGAACTTCCGCGAGCAACTCCTGGTCGGTCGTCCACTCGTACGTGACGGTGGCTGCGCTCGGCACCTGCTGTTCGTCCTCCCGGCTCGGCACCGACGCGATGACGTGCGCTGTGGCGCCCCGGGGAAGCTGTTCGACGGCACGGGTGAGAGCAGGTAATCCGGTCATGTCGGCAACCAGCAGCTGCCATTCGGTGTCGATGGGCGGCCGATACCATCCGTGCGGCTCCGAGACGCGGATGCGATCGCCCGGCTGCGCCCGTACTGCCCACTGCGCGGCAACACCGCCGTCGTGCACCACGAAGTCGATGTCGAGGTGAGGGCCGGCCGGATCGAACCGGCGGACGGTGTAGCTGCGCAGGGTGCCGTCCTCGAAGATCAAGCGAAGACGCTCGTCGGGAACGCCGGTGGTCGCGAAGCCGGACAGATCGGCACCGCCCAGCCGTACGCGGAGCATGGAGGGCGTCACGTACCACGACGACAGGGTCACGGCGTCGAACGTCCTCGGTTCCGACGGGCTGCGTTCAGTGGGAACGGACGGGGGCATCCGGGCAGCTTCCTGTCGAGACCTGTTCAACTCTGACCGTTCGATATTAGGGTAGCCATACTTTGCGCTTCCATAGCCCCTGCATCGATACCCGCGGGGTATCGATCCATGCCTATCTCGTCTTGGACACGCATAGGTTCGGAACCATAGGGTTCGTGTGAGCCGAGTCACGACCACGGAAGGTTCCACCGATGAACGCGCGCACCACCGCCACCCCCGTCGTCACCGAGATGCGAGTGATCCCCATTGCCGGCCACGACGGCATGTTGCTCAACCTCAGCGGTGCGCACGCACCGTATTTCACGAGGAATCTGGTGGTGCTCACCGATTCGGACGGCCGCACCGGCGTCGGCGAGGTCCCTGGTGGAGAGCCCATCCGGCGGTGCCTCGAGGATGCCCGGTCTCTGGTCGAAGGCCGGTCGATCGGTGCGTACAACGCGATCCTGCAGTCGATGCGAACAGCGTTCTCGGACCGGGACTCCGGCGGTCGAGGCGCGCAGACGTTCGACCTGAGGATCGCTGTCCACGCAGTCACCGCGGTCGAATCGGCCTTGCTGGACCTGCTCGGACAGCATCTCGGAGTCACCGTCGCCGCGCTGCTCGGCGAGGGACAACAGCGAGAGAAGGTCCAGGCCCTCGGCTACCTGTTCTTCGTCGGCGACTCCGCCAAAACGGATCTGGCGTACCGGACGGCATCCGACGAGCCGGCAGGTGCCGACGAGTGGGCTCGCATCCGTCACTCGGAGGCGCTCACCCCCGATGCCGTCGTTCGACTCGCCGAGGCCGCTCAGGCGCGCTACGGATTTCAGGACTTCAAGCTCAAAGGTGGCGTACTTCCCGCCGCCGAGGAGGCGGCTGCCGTGACGGCGCTGCACCGACGCTTCCCCGACGCTCGAATCACGCTGGATCCCAACGGTGGATGGTTGCTGAAGGACGCGATCGAGACCTGCCGCGGATTGCGCGACGTCCTCGCCTACGCGGAGGATCCGGTCGGCCCCGAGGGCGGATTCTCCGGCCGAGAGGTCATGGCGGAGTTCAAGCGGGCGACCGGGTTGCCGACCGCGACCAACATGATCGCCACCGACTGGCGGGAGATGGGCCACACCATCCGCTCCGGCGCCGTCGACATTCCGCTGGCGGACCCGCACTTCTGGACGATGAGCGGTTCGGTGCGCGTCGCGCAGCTGTGCGACGCCTGGGGGCTGACGTGGGGATCGCACTCCAACAACCACTTCGACGTATCGCTCGCCATGTTCACCCACGTTGCCGCCGCTGCACCGGGTCACATCACCGCAATCGACACGCACTGGATCTGGCAGGACGGTCAGCGAGTGACCGAGGAGCCCTTCGAGATCGACGGCGGATACCTCACGGTGCCGGACAAGCCCGGTCTCGGCGTCGAACTGGACTGGGCGCAAGTCGATGCCGCGCACGAGCTGTATCAGCGTGAAGGCCTCGGTGCTCGCGACGACTCCATCGGGATGCAATATCTGATCGACGGATGGGCCTTCGACAGCAAGCGACCGGCACTACTGCGATGACTGCACGCGCGCTGAAAATCGTCGTCGGTGATCGGAACGTACTGCCGCACAAGGCGGAGTTCGAGAAGGCATTACCCGTCGGGGCCGAAGTGGTCTGGGTGGTTCCGTTCGACGAATCTCGTGTGCTCGAGGAACTGCCCGACGCCGACGTGTACGTGGGCGGAAAGTTCAGCGCAGCGATGGGTGCGGCCGGGTCCCGGTTGACGATGGTTCACGTCGTCGGTGCTGGAACCGACAACGTCGACCGATCCGGACTGAGCCCGGACGTGGAGGTGTGCACCACCTTTCACCACGAACGGTCGATAGCGGAATACATCGTCTCCGCGACGGTGATGTTGCGGCGCAACTTCCTGGCGCAGGACCGGGCGCTGCGGACCGGCGTTTTCCGCACCTCCGTCTACGACCCGTCGATTCCGCAACCACTGTCGCTCGTGGGTGCCCGGATCGGCTTCGTCGGCTTCGGGCACATCGGCCGCCAGGCATGGAGGCTGTTCGACGCCTACGGAGCGCACGGAGCCGCAGTGACCGGTAGCGGTACAGCAGCCGACGTCGGCCTCGAATGGTTCGGCAGCACCGCCGAACTCGGAAAACTGATGGAATGGTCCGACGTCGTCGTCGTGTCGGCGCCGCTGACCGACGCGACGCGCGGCATGATCGGCGCGGACGAGTTGTCCGGGCTGGGCAGTAGCGGCGTCCTCGTCAATGTCGGCCGTGGTCCACTCGTTCAGGAGCAGGCACTGTTCGATGCATTGTCCCGGAATGTGATTGCCGCTGCCGCGATCGATGTGTGGTACCGATACCCCGGCTCCGACGGCGTCGGACAGCCGAGCACGCTGCCCTTCGCGGATCTGGACAACATTCTGATGACCCCGCATTCCTCCGGCGTCACCCACCACACGTTCGTCGGGAGAGTCGCGGACATCGCCGCCAACATCTCTCGCCTGTGAACGCTCGGCCGGGTCAGCGCACGCCCTCGGCGCGGAGCTCACGAGCCCAGGCGTCGGCATGCTTGGTCAGGACGCCTGCAATACGTTCCAGCTCACCCGGGTACGACGCCACCTCCGCGGGCATCGACACGCTGAGCGCGTCGGTTGCGGGAATGCGGTAGGGCACCACCGTCGCGATGCAGACCACGCCGACCGTTCCCTGTTCCTGCTCCAGTGACCACCCGCGCTTGCGCACCTCGGCCAGCTCCGCGATCAGTGCGTCGCGGTCGACGATGGTGTTGTCGGTGTACCGCTCGAGCTGCTGGGGCAGGAGCTGAGTCACCTCGTCGGTGGTCAGCTCCGCCAGCAGCGCCTGGCCCAGAGCGGTGACGTGGCACGGCAGCTTGCGTCCGACGCGGTGCATGCGCCGGACTTCCAGCTTCGAGCCCCGGCTGGCGAGGTAGATGACGTGGTCCTCGTCGCGTCGGGCGAAGTGAACGGTGTGCCGGACGTCCGATCGCAGCGCCTCCAGTACTGCGGCGGCACGCCCCACGACGGAATCCTTGTCGAGGTAGGACGTGCCGGTCAGCAGTGCGTGAGTGCCGATGCCGTAGCGCGAACCGGATTCGTCGGCCTCGATCCACCGCAGTTCCTTCAGGGTGCGCAGGAGGGCGTGCAAGGACGACCGTGGGTACTTGCACGCCTCCTGCAGCTCGCCGAGACTCATCCGGGTCGGCGAGGCGGCCAAGGTCTCGAGGATGTGAATGGTCCGTTCCGCAGACTTCACCGGCTGGGAGTCGGAAGCAGCGGGTGCGGGAGCCTTGACATCGTTCACCATGAGGACAGTGTCCCTCATCTGGAACGCAGTTTCACCTACAGACATCAGTATTCTTCGACGAGGTTTTCCGAGACGTACTCGTGGTCGATCTCTTCACCGAGGCCGGGGCGGTCCGGCATGTGCACGATTCCGTTCTCGTCGATGGGATCGACGATGGACTTCAGGTGCGGGGGAACCCAGTCGTAGTCGGTGTGCGGGTGCAGCAGCCCCCGCTCGTACCAGTGAACGTTGGGCGCCCCGCCGACGAGCGCGAGGTTGGGGGCACCGTTGCCGTGGATCTCGCACTCGAGCCCGAACCCGTCGGCCATGTGCACCGTCTTCATCGCCGGCGTGATCCCGCCGCCGTTCATCGCGCCGACCCGCAGGATGTCGCAGGCTTCGTTGGCGATCCACTCCGACCTCGACTTGTGCCGTCCCGGAGTGGTCTCGGGACCGATGACGGGGGTGTCGATCTGGTCCGCGAGCCACTTGTACGAACGCAACGAGAACTCGTCCATCGGTTCCTCGAACCAGGCGAACTTCAACCGGTCGAGTTCGCGGCCCAACGTGAGGGCTTCGGTGCGCGAGTACCAGTGGTAGCCGTCGAGCATCAGTGAGAAGCCGGGTCCGACGGCGTCGCGCACCGCGGCACAGGCGTCGATGTCGCGGTGGAGGTCGGGGGCGCCGGGGTGCGGCGGCATCCAGGTGTGCAGCTTGATGCCCTGGTAGCCGCGTGCCTTCAGATCGCGAGCGAAGGACGCGAAGTCCTCCGGTGAGGACAGGCCGCCCTCGATGTCGTCACCGCACATGGTGCTCGCGTACGCCTTCACCTCGGAGCGGGCTCCGCCCAGCAACTTCCACACCGGTGTGTCGAACTTGTTGCCCGCCAGATCCCACAGAGCCTGGTCGACGTAGCTGAGGGTGTGCTCGGGCAGTTCGACGGCCTTGGTGCGTTGACGGATCGCGAACTTCTTCTCGACGGACTCGCGGGCGAGCGGATCGGTGCCGATCAGGACCGACTGGAAGTACTGCTCCACCTGGTCCTGACGCAGGTAGTTGGGCTTGCCGAGAACGTAGCCGCTGGCTCCGTCGGAGTCGGTGATGCGCAGCAACGCCTGGGTGGACTGGCTGGACGGGCCGGGGTGACGGTGTCCGTAGGAGTCGACCGACGTGCGCGCCTCCGTCTTGAACACCTGCACGGCAACTTCCGTGATGACGCTGGACATGGTGCTTATCCCCTATTTGCCCTGACGGGCATCGTATTTGGCCTTGGAACGATTGAGCTTCTCGGCGAAGTCGTCGGCGAAGTCCTGGGCGCTGAGCTGCCCGATCAGAACCTTCTGCCACTGGCCCAGCATCTGCACCTGGACGATCTTGCCGAAGTCCGGCAGGTAGTCCGGCGGCGTGACCAGGACGGTCTTCGGGTCGTCGAGTGCGGCCTGAGCGGCCTGTACGGACGGCATGTCCTGGAACGACGGCGCCGATCGCGCAACGGTGTTGACCGGAATCTGGCCGACGTTCTCGTTCCAGTACGCCTGCGCCTCCGGAGACGTCATGAACTCGAGGAACTTCCACGCTGCAGCCTGGTGCTGACTGGACTTGAAGACCGTGTACGACGGGAACGGGTCGGTCATCACCGTGCGGACGCCGTTGTCCGCGAGCGGAAGTGCCACTGCGCCGACCTTGTCGCCGAGCGCCTTCCTGTGGTTGCTGAGCGAGCCGAGGTTGTGCTGCATCATCGCAACCGACCCGCCCCCGAAGCTGGCCACCATCTGCGGAAATCCGTTGTTGACGTCGGCGGTGGGAGTGTCGACGTCGTACAGAGCGGCGAATCGTTCGATGGCCTCGACCATCTCGGGGCGGTTGACCGTCGATTCGCTGCCGTCGAAGAAGTTCTCGATACCGGTCGTCGCGAACATGTGCTGCAGGAGCGGATAGATCGATCCCGCTCCGCCGCGGATGGTGAATCCGTACCGGCCGGCGGCCTTGTCGGTCAGTGCGTCCGACGCCTCGTAGAACTCGTCCCAGGTGTCCGGTGGTTCCAGGCCTGCCTCGTCGAACCAGTCGGCGCGGTACCACAGCGTTGCGTTGTTACTGGTGAACGGCAGACCGTAGAGCACCTCTCCGCCGCCGGACTCACGCGCGGATTCGATGATCTTGGGGTCGTAGTCCGCCTTCTGAGGCGAGGCGTCGAGGAACTGGTCCAACGGAATGACGGCGTTCTGAGCGACGAGCGGAGCCAGGTAGGCCGTCGATACGATGCCGAGATCCGGGGCCGAGCCGCCGGCCAGTGCCGTCTGGTACTTCTGCTGCGCACTGTCCGACGGCAGACCGACGTACTCGATGTCGATACCGGGATTCGCAGCTTCGAAACGGCGAATCAGCTCCTCGTACAGCGGAGTTCGATCCGGTCCGGCATTGTTGTCCCAGAAGGTGAGGGTGCCGCTGTTCGGGTCGCCCAGTGCGCCGTCGGGCAACGATGTTTCCGAACTGCATCCGGCGAGGACGAGTGCGGTGACGGCGCCGACGAGGAACGTTCTTCTGGCGAAATGTGTGGTCGTCATTGTTCAGCCCTTCACCGCTCCGGCGCTGAGGCCCTGGACGAGGTATTTCTGGATGACGGCGAAAACGGCGACGACGGGCACTGCAGCGATGAGACCGCCGGCCGCGAGGACGCCGAAGTCGACGTTGTAGGAACCGATGGTGTAGCTCAATCCGACTGGCAGCGTGAACTTCTCCTGGCTGCTGATGAACATCAGGCCGAACAGGAAGTTGTTCCAGCTGCCGATGAAGGCGAACGAGCCGACGGCGATGAGGCCGGGCCGCAGCAGTGGCAGCATGATGATACGGAACGCTTTCATGCGGGAGCATCCGTCGACCATCGCTGCTTCTTCGAGCTCCACGGGGATCTGGGAGATGAAGCCTGCCATCAGCATCGCGGCCAAAGGCAGTTGGAACACCGTATCGGCGACGATGAGGCCGAACAGGTTGTTCACCAGTCCCATCTCGCGGAACACCTGGAACAGTGGGATGAGCAGCATGGCGCCGGGCACGAACTGGCTGCACAGCAACGCCATGACGAGGGGGATCTTGGCGCGGAACTTGAAGCGAGCCAACGCGTATCCGGTTGCCAGGGCCACGAAGGTCGTCAGGACCAAGGACAATCCGGCGACGATCAGGGAGTTCTTGAAGAAGAAACTGAAACCCAGTGTGTTCCACACGGTGTCGAAGTGATCGAACGTGATGGGCCAGGGAAGCATCGAGTTCGATCCCGCGGGACGGAACGCGAACACGATCATCCAGTAGAACGGAACGAGCGTGAACAGAAGGTAGAGCGCGAGCGGAAAGCCGACGCTGAAGAAACGCGGTTTGGTCTTGTGCACGCGCAGTTCGGTGTGGGAGTCGGGTGCCGGGGTGGTAATCACCGGTCGATCGGCGGTAGTGGTCATGTTCTCAGGCCTTGTCGCTGTTGAACTTGCTCAGGCGCAAGTAGAGGATCGAGCAGAAGAGCAGGATCACGAATGCCACGGTGGTCAGTGCCGAGCCGTATCCGAAGTCCTGGGCAGTGGTGGCGAGTTGCGAGACGTAGAGCGGCAACGTCGTCGTGACGTCTGCCGGTCCACCGGCGGTCAGTGTGTACAGCAGGTCGACGTTGTTGAACTCCCACACGCCGCGAAGCAGCGTCGAGAGAATGATGACGGCCTTGAGGTGCGGGAGGGTGACGAAACGGAACCGCTGCCAGCGGTTGGCGCCGTCGACGTTCGCAGCCTCGTACAGATCCTTCGGTGCGCTCTGCAGTTCCGCGAGGATCAGGATCGCGAAGAACGGGACACCACGCCACAGTTCGGCGACCGACGTGGCCCAGAACGCGGTGTCGGGATCGGCGATGGGCGCGGCCGTGCCGTCGCCGATGCCCATGTCGCCGAGTAGCTTGAACAATCCGGTCGACGGGTTGTAGATGAGCAGCCAGATGCCGGTCGTCAGAACTCCGGACACGGCCCACGGCGAGAACACGAGCGCGCGGGCGAGTCCGCGACCGCGGAAGACCTCGTTGACCAGCAGCGCCAGTCCGAGTCCGAGAATCAGCTGGAAGACGACCTGCACACCGACCCATTTGGCGGTGACGACGAGGCTGTTCCAGAACGCGTCGTCGGCGAACATGAGCTTGAAGTTCTCGAGGCCGGCAAAACCGTTGTCCCACGGCGTCGTCGGGTTGTAGTACTGCAGGCTGTAGTAGAAGACACTGCCCACGGGGTAGAAGATGAAGACCACGAGCAGTACGACGACGGGTGCGATGAGGATGTAGGGCGCCGAGATGCGGCGCTTCTTCCGGATCGGGGCAGCTGCGGTGGACGCAGCCGTTCCTCCCGATCTGGGTTCGGTGGTGGTGACCATGGGTGACGCTCCGAGGGTGACGGGCCTGTGCGGCATGGGTTCCGGTGGGCGTGAAGAGGAACGGTTCAGGTAAGTCCGGGTGACGGGGTTCCGGGTGACGGGGTTCCGGGTGACGGGGCTGGGCGAGCGAGCCGCAGACGCTGCGGTACGGGCGCGTCGTTCAGGCGTCGTTCTAGGGTCGCTCGATCGCTCTCATCCGTTCACGTATATGAACTCACGTCTTATATGTGAATTGCTGTGACTTACTATGACCGCAGTCACAAGCCGTGTCAAGCGTGACGGGTCATACCATTCTGTCCAACCACGCAGCTGCGGCGTCCTGCATGTCCGAGGTGAACACGTGGCCGCCCTCGAACCACTGGGTGGTGAGCGCGTCGGATCCTCCGTACGCGTGCTGAAGTGCAGCTTCTGCGTCGGACATGCCCTTCGGTCCGAAATGGCTGTCACGCCGGGCGAATTGAACCAGCAACGGCGTCGGGAGACCGGAGGCGGCCACGTCCGGCCAATCGCACACGGCCGGAAGGCCTGGGGTGATCATCAGCCAGGTGGTGTCGTCGGCGTGACCGTCCGCGACGTCGGCGAACGTGCTCATCATCGCGGTGATCACCGCTGCCTTCACCTCCGCCGCGGCGAGCAGATGCGCGACCCTGGCGCCTCCACCCGAGAACCCGGTGACACCGATTCTCGACGCATCCACACCAGGAATCCCCCGCAGCACCTCCAGCGCCACCAGGTCCTCCCGGAGAACCTGTCGAGCCAGCGAAGACCCGGTCAAGGCAGCTGTCTTCGCCAGTCCGTGCTCGTGCTCGCGAGCCGCGACCTCGTACCGAGCGCTCGAATCCAGCGCCGATGCGCCGGCTGCCTTCTTCGCTCGCTCGGGAAAGTCCTCCCACGCCACCCGGCGACTGCCCCAGGGAAAGACGTCGTGCACCAGGACGGCAAAGCCGGCGGCGACGAGTCCCGCCGCCACGGACCTACCGTCGTACCCGCGTCGTCGCATGTCGGACAGGGCGGCGATCGGTCCGTCCGGACCGTCGGCCACCTTCTCCTTGCCGTGGAACTTGATCCCGTCGTGCGCGTGGAGGAGCAGAACGGCGGGTAGGTCACGGTCCGTGCGGTTCGCAGGCGTCAGCAGCCAGGCCTCGGTCGGAGCCGTCTCCCCGGGGACCGTCCAGGTCAACTCGATGCCGTCGACGCCGGAGTTCTCCGTGTCTGCGGCTGTGTCGACGTGCCACGTGCGGCCGAAGGCGACGTGGGGAGTGCCCTCGTGCAGGTCGGGTGTGGACCCCAGGGCGCGGAGGATCGCTGCTCGACGGTCCGATCGTGGACAGCCGCGCTCGTCATGTGTTCCCATGTGTGAACTCCGTCCCATCTGTTGAATCCATCCTGAGGGGTTTGAATGTCCGAGCACACCGTCGACCGCATCGTCGCGCACGCCTACCCGTGGGACGTGCTGGGCGACCCGCACTTCGTCCAGCGCGCCCTGGACCTCGGCGTTCGAGAGGTCGCGCTCGCCGCGAGCTACCACTCGACCCGCGCAGCCACCCCCCTGCATCCGCAGCACAAAGTGGTCGACGCCCACCACGCGGCTCTGTACCGGCCCGTGCGCGGCGACGCGTGGGACGGCCTTGCGATCGCCGCCCCGACGGCATCATGGGGTGGCTCCGAGGACGCATTCGGCGACGCCGCCGCGCTTCTCGTGGCAGCCGGAATCAAGGTGCACGCGTGGATCGTGCTGTCCCACAGCACGATCATCGGCCAGGCCAACCCGGGCGCAACCGTCGTCAACGCATTCGGCGACCGGTACCCGTACGCACTGGCACCCGGCCACCCGGACATCGTCGCGTACGCACGCACCCTGGCAAGCGAAGCGATCCGCGGTGTCGACGTGTACGGCGTGTCGGTCGAAGCCGCAGGTCAGCTGGGAATCGCGCACGTCGGGCCGCACGAGAAGACCGACGGGGCCTACCCCGGAATCGGGGACACCCTGATGTCGATCAGCTGCACTCCCCGCGAGCTGTCCGCCTGGGCCGAACACGGCGTCGACTCGGACAAGATCGTCGCGAAACTGCGCGACGGAATCGACGCATTGTCCGCGGGAACGTTGGCGCCGTCGTCGACGATCGAGGACGTACTCGACGGCGTGGAAGCCGACGCCGTGTTGACTGTGCGCCACGCCGACGCCGACCGGCTGCGCGGAGCAGTACTCGCCGCCGTCCGAACCGAGTCGCCCGACGTCCGCGTCACGCTGCACGGCCACCCCGATCCCTGGAAGACCGGCCCATCGCCTGCCCTGACCAGCACCGCCGCCTCCGACGTCGACGCCGTCCTCGTCTCGGCCTGGCCCGGAACCGCCGAAACCGTCTCCGTCGTGCAGCGCACCCGCGCCCTGGTGGGAGAGAACACCGCCGTCGGCGCCTACGTCTCCGTGTTGCCGCCGAAGAAACTCGACGACACCGGCGCCCACGTCGCCGCCACCGTCGCAGCCGGGGCGAACGAACTCCACCTCTACCACCTCGGACTGGTCAACAAGCCACAGCTGAACGCCCTCGGCTCCGTCATCGCGGACTACTCCTAGCCGCTCACCCCCGCCGCACCGAACGTGACGTTCGGTCACTTCAAGTGACCGAACGCCACGTTCGGTGCGAACAGGGCAGCCCACTAGTGCATGCGTGTGCCCAGTGGGTGGTCGCAGAAGGCACCACCGACGCGCTGGAGGATCGGGTCGTCGAAGGTCCATTCGTGGTCGGCGAGGAATTCGTCGGCGAACTGCTCGGCGTCGTCCTGGGGCTCGTATCCGATGGCGGCGCCCTGCTCGCCCGACCACCAGGCGCGGGAGTTCTTCGAGATTCCCCAGACGGTGTGGAATCCCTTGGCGCTGTCGGAGAGTGACGCTTCGATGAGGCGGGCGGTGTCGGCCGGCGACATCCAGCTGGCCAGGCCGCGGTAGTTCGGTGGCTTCTCGAAGCTCGATCCGATGCGCAGATTCACCACGTCGATTCCGAAACGATCGTGATACAGCCGTCCGAGTGCTTCGACGGCAGCCTTCGACCAGCCGTAGAAGCCGTCGGGACGCGGGCCGACGTCGCCGGGCAACGGCTTTCCGCCTGCCTCGTCGTGCGTCCAGAAGCCCACCGCGTGATTGCTCGACGCTGCCACCACCCGGGTCGCTCCGTGGGTCACGGCAGCGTCGAAGATCGCCTGGGTGCCGTCGACGTTGACCGAGAGGATGTTGGCCCAGGAGTCCTCGGTGCTGAGGCCGCCGAGATGCAGGATGGCGTCGACGCCGTCGACCGCACGCGATACGGCGTCGCGATCCGTGACCGATCCTTGGACGAATTCTTCTGTGGCGTAGTCGATATCGGTTATCTCGGTGATGTCGAACAACCGCAGTGTCCGGTCCGGGCGACGTAGCAGTGGCCGGAGCATCTTGCCCATGTTTCCGGCCGCGCCGGTGATCAACAGCGTCGTCATGTTTCCTCGTTTCCGTCGAAAAGTCTTGTGCTGCGCATCACGTTAGTGCATAGTTCGAAACGAAGTCACCATCTTGACTCAAGTTCACATACATGAACACTACGTTCACCTCCCACTCGGATCGTCCGGCACGTTCCTGCCGGTGAAGGAGCACACCCATCATGGCAACAGTTGCGTTCGAGAACGTCACCAAGTTCTTTCCCGGCGGGGACAAGCCTGCCGTCGATCAGCTCGATCTGGCGATCGAGGACGGCGAGTTCCTCGTCCTCGTCGGCCCGTCCGGCTGCGGAAAGTCGACGTCGCTCCGCATGCTCGCGGGGCTCGAGGACGTCGACCGCGGCGCGATCACCATCGGCGGCAACGACGTCACCGAGTTCCAGCCGAAGGACCGCGACATCGCGATGGTGTTCCAGAACTACGCGCTCTACCCGCACATGACCGTCGGCGAGAACATGGGCTTCGGCCTGCGTATCGCGGGTGAGGACAAGGGCGAGATCAAGCGGCGCGTCGAGGATGCGGCCAAGATTCTCGACCTCACCAAGTTCCTCGACCGCAAGCCCAAGGCGCTGTCCGGCGGTCAGCGTCAACGTGTCGCGATGGGCCGCGCGATCGTCCGGAAGCCGCAGGTGTTCCTCATGGACGAGCCGCTGTCCAACCTCGATGCCAAGCTGCGTGTGCAGACGCGCGCGCAGATCTCGGCGCTCCAGCGTCGCCTCGCCACCACCACCGTCTACGTCACCCACGACCAGGTCGAGGCCATGACGATGGGCGACCGCGTCGCGGTGCTCAAGGACGGCGTGCTGCAGCAATGCGACACTCCGCGCCGGATGTACGAGCACCCGAACAACGTGTTCGTCGCCGGGTTCATCGGGTCGCCCGCGATGAACCTTCTGGAACTTCCGCTTGTCGACGGCGGCGTCAGCTTCGGTGGGGAGATCGTGCCGGTCCCACGCTCGGCTGTTGCGAGCATCGGGGAAAGCTCGGTCACGCTCGGCGTACGTCCCGAGGATCTGGAGATCACGACGGGAGAGGGCCTGGAGGTCACCATCGACGTCGTCGAAGAACTCGGCGCCGACGCCTACGTCTACGGCCAGGCCGACGTGAACGGAGCCAAGCAGCCCATCGTCGTGCGCGCCGACGGTCGCATTCCGCCACGTCGGGGCGAGAAGATCACCTTGTCCTATGCGGCGGAGCGGACGCATCTGTTCTCGACCGTGACCGGCGAACGCCTCGTCGACTGACGGGCTTTCGGGATGGAGATGCATGCAGTCCGGTGTATTTCCATCCCGCGTCGGCGATGCTGAACCAGTATCGATGTATCCACAAATAGTCTTGGACTTGAATGAATGGACCCCCTAGCGTGTGAGGTACACCACCAGCCGTTCAAGGGAGATCAGTCGCAGTGTCCATCGACGTAGAGACAAGAACCTCGAAGCCCACCAGCGGCCTCACCGCACCCGACGCGGCGATCAAGGCCCTCGCGGCCGGCGACGCGACCATCGACCGGATCGCACACGTCACGCTGAAGTCGATCACGCTGCCGCTGAAGAACCCCATCAGCGATGCCAAGGTTCTGACCGGCAGGCAGAAGGCCATGACCGAGGTCGCGTTCCTGTTCGCGGAGATCAGAACCGAGCAGGGCCACGAAGGAATCGGTTTCAGCTACTCCAAGCGTGCCGGTGGACCGGCCCAGTTCGCACACGCGAAAGAGATCGCACCGGTGTTGATCGGCGAGGATCCCAGCGACATCGCCAAGATCTGGACCAAGCTGCAGTGGGCAGGGGCGTCGGTCGGGCGCAGCGGCGTTGCCACACAGGCCATCGCGGCCGTGGACATCGCACTCTGGGACCTCAAGGCCAAGCGTGCGCAGCTGCCGCTCGCGAAACTCATCGGTGCGACACGCGATTCCGTGCAGACGTACAACACCTCCGGCGGGTTCCTGCACACCCCGATCGAAGAAGTCCTGGACAATGCGACGGCATCCCTCGCGGCCGGAATCGGCGGCATCAAACTCAAAGTGGGTCAGCCGGATTGGCGCACCGACATCGCCCGCGTCACAGCTGTCCGCGAGCACCTCGGCGACGACGTCCCGCTCATGGTCGACGCCAATCAGCAATGGGATCGTCCGACGGCGAACCGTATGTGCCGCATTCTCGAACAGTTCGACCTCGTCTGGATCGAAGAACCGCTCGATGCCTACGACGCCGAAGGTCACGCGATGCTCGCGCGCACCTTCGACACGTCCATCGCGACCGGTGAGATGTTGGCCAGCGTCGGAGAGCACGTCCGCTTGATCGAGGCAGGTTCGGTCGACATCATTCAGCCCGACGCCCCGCGTATCGGCGGAATCACGCAGTTCCTCAAGTTGGCCTCGCTGGCCGAGCACCACAACCTGCAGCTCGCACCGCACTTCGCGATGGAGATTCACCTCCACCTCGCGGCGGTGTACCCGTTGCAGACGTGGGTGGAGCACTTCGACTGGCTCGATCCGCTGTTCGACGAGCACCTCGAAACCCGCGACGGCAGGATGCATCTCTCCGACCGCCCGGGCCTCGGCTTCACGCTCAGCGATCAGGCCAAGGCCTGGACCGTCGGAACGGCGGAGTTCGGCAAGTAACCCCTGTATGAGTGGAGATGTAGGCCCTGCCCTACATCTCCACTCACGTGTGGCGGAGGCGTTCCAGGGTCGCGCGGGCGCCTTCGGAGTGCAGAGAGTCCAACTGCGTGCGGTATTCGGTGACGAAGCGTTCGTTGTCGATCAGGTCGCCGAAGACTGCGCGGTTGGCGATGAAGGCCGTGGGATCGTCGTGCTGCTTCCGGGCAATCGGAATCAGGGTGTCGGCGAGCTGGTCGACGATCTCGATCGGCTGACCCTGCTCGTCGACACCTTCGGCGTACCGTGCCCAGCTGGCGACGACGGCAGTGGACAACCGGATGTCTCCGCCGGTTTCGAGATTCTTGCGGATGACGGGCAACAGCCACTTGGGAATTCGGTCCGACGACTCCGCGCACAGCCGCGCGACGGTGTCGCGGATCTCCGGGTTGGAGAAGCGTTCGATCAGTGTCTTCTTGTAGTCACCCAGATCGATGCCGGGGACCGGCTGCAGCGTCGGAGTCGCTTCGTTGTTCATGTAGGCCAGCAGGAACTCGGAGAACAGTGAGTCCTGGGCTACCTCGTGCACCAACCGGTAGCCGCTGAGGTAGCCGAAGTACGCGAGTGCCTGATGGCTCGCGTTCAACAGTCGCAGCTTCATCAGCTCGTACGGCGTGACGTCCTCGACCACCTGTACTCCGACGTCCTCGAACGGAGGGCGACCGAGCGTGAACTTGTCCTCGAGGACCCACTGCGTGAACGGCTCGCCCGCGACCGGCCACTGATCGTCCAGCGCGTAACGCTCCGAAAGGCTCTGCACCACTTCGGGAGTGGTCACCGGCGTGATGCGATCGACCATCGAGTTGGGGAAAGCACCCTCGGCGGTCAACCACTGCGCCAACTCGGGATCTTTCAGGTGCGCGAACGCAGTGAACGTCGACTGCGCGATGTGCCCGTTACCTTCGATGTTGTCGCACGACATGATGGTGAACGGCTTCAGTCCGCGGTCCTTGCGTCGCGCGAGAGCGGCGACGACCAACCCGAACGTCGTCGACGGAACGGCCCCGTCCTTCAGATCGGCCTGGATGGACGGATTCTCGGCGTCGAACTCGCCCGTCGTCGCGGAGAAGTTGTATCCGCCTTCGGTGATGGTGAGCGAGACGATACGCGTCGACTCCGCGGCCATCTTCTCGATCACGGCCTCGGGATCGTCCGGTGCGAAGAGGTACTCGACGATGGACCCGATGACTCGGGTGTCCCAGGTGCCGTCCGCGTGCTTGAGCGCCAGCGTGTACAGGCAGTCCTGGGCGTCCATGACGTCCTTCATCTTCCGGTCACCGGGGAGGACGCCGACACCGCAGATTCCCCACTCCGACGCCTCGCCCTGCTGAAGCAGTCGGTCGACGTACATCGCCTGGTGGGCGCGGTGGAACCCGCCGACACCGAAATGCACGATCCCGGCCGTCACGTCGGACCGATCGTAGGTGGGCACTGCGACGCCCTCGATGAAGTCGTCGAGTGTGCGCGAGTTCAGCTTCATACGTCGGTCTCCTTCGAGAGTCCTGGGATGACAACAGCTTTGATGCTTCCGGCGACCTTGTCCGCGTTCAACGCGTCCTCGGCGTGAGCGAGATCGAACCGTGCGGTGACCATTGCGTCGAGGTCGACCAGTCCGCCGAGAACCAGTTCACGAGCGATGGGCCAGGTGTTGGCGTATCGGAACACTCCGGTCAGTACGAGTTCGCGGTTCTGGATCAACGAGATCGGCAACGCGTAGTCGGATCCACCCATACCCACCAGCACCACGGTACCTGCGGGCCGAACCGCATGAATGCCGTCGACGACGGCCCTGGCCGCACCGGACGCGTCGATGAACGCGTCGACCTCGAGCTCTCGAACATCGTCCGTTGCAGGGTCGAGGACCTGCGTCGCGCCGAAGGTGGATGCGTTGACCCGACGAGCCGCGTCGATGTCGCTGACGATGACGGTCGTGGCGCCGAATGCGCGGGCGACCTGTGCGGTGACGAGGCCTACCGGGCCCGCGCCTGCGATCAACACGCTGGAACCCGCCGTGATCCGTGCCTTCTGGGCCGACGCGATGCCGACCGACAACGGTTCGAAGAGGGCAGCGGCTTCGTCGGAGATCTCGTCGGGAATCGTGTGCGCGAAGACCGACTGGATCAACACGTACTCGGCGAGGGCGCCGTCGATCGGCGGCGTCGCGAAGAACTCCATGGACGGGCACAGGTTGTATCGGCCGGCGCGCGACTGTGCGCTCGTCGGATCCGGGCGCTGAGGTTCGATCGAGACGCGCTGGCCGATTCGGGTGTCGGCCACTGCGGAACCGACTCCGACGATCACGCCTGCTGCTTCGTGTCCGAGTACCAGTGGGCCGTTCACGACATGGTCGCCGATTCGGCCTTCCCGGTAGTAGTGCGCGTCGGATCCGCAGACTCCGACGGCGGTGACCTGGACCAGAACCTCGTCGGCCGCCGGGGTGGGAACCGGTCGCTCCTCCAGTCGAATCTCGTGGGGTCCGCTGAGAACGCTGACCTGCATCGACTGTGGCACCTGAAACTCCTCTTGGGTTGGTGTTGTGTAGATCACACCTGAATGTTAGCTTAATGAGCAGAAGAACACACCCTGAGCATATGCTCACCGTCCGCAGGAGAGTTGTGACAATTTCGGTCCCCGAGGTTCCGGGACCGCAGCGTTCGTCGAAAACCACCGACGACCTGCGGCTCGCCCTCCGTGCGGCGTCGATGTATCACGTCGAGGGGGCGACGCAGGCGGAGATTGCCGCCAAGCTCGGGGTCTCCCGCCCCACCGCAGGACGGCTGGTCGCCAAAGCGCGAGCGCTCGGGCTGGTCACCATCGAGATCAACGTGCCCGATGAGTTGCAGGGCACCGTGCACGCCGATATCGAGCGCGATCTCGAGCGAACCTTCGGGCTGACGGAAGCTCTCGTCGTTCCCGACGTCATCGACGGCACCGACCGGGGGTACGGATCGCTGGGGCGTGCCGCGGCCGCGGTGCTGTCAAGGCGGTTGGCGTCGACCGACACACTCGGATTCACGTGGGGCCCGGAAACCGTGGCCGTCGCACACTCGCTGAAGTCGAGGGGCGCGAAATGCGCCCAGGTGGTCCAGCTCGACGGGTCGATGAGTTCGGCCGACTACCAGACCGGTGTGGAGTACACCCTGGGCCGCTGCGCGGAATATCTGCAGGCGCGGCCCGTCCGGCTCAACGCGCCGCTGTACGCCGATCCGGCGACAGTGACGGCGTTGCAGCAGGATTCGGTGATATCCCGCGCCCTACAAGCCGGGACCGAGGCCGAAGCGATGATGTACGGCCTCGGTCCCGTTTCCACGTCGACCACGCTGTTCGAGGGCAGCTTCATCGACTTGGAGATCATCGACGAGCTCCGCAGTCTCGGCGCCGTCGGTGAAATCGGTGGACGATTCTTCGATGCCGACGGGACCCCGACGGGCGGTTCGCTTCCGGACCGAACGGTGTCCGTCGGACTCGACGCCATTCGGTCGTGCGACCGGGCAATTCTGATCTCCGGTGGTGTGAAGAAACACCAGGCAATACTCGGTGCACTTCGCGGTGGCTTCGCCTCCGTACTCGTCACCGACATCGAAAGTGCGCGTTGGTTGATGGCGCATACAACGGAAGGTGTGTCCCAGTGAGGTTATTACCCAAGGTGGTCGTCGCGGCCTCGCTCGCGACGACCCTGACGCTGTCCGGCTGTGCCGGCGCAGGTTCGATCGGTGGTGACGGTGACGGCACGACGATCACCGTCGCCATCGTGTCGAACTCGCAGATGTCCGACGCCATCTCGTTGGCGCCCGAGTTCGAGGCCGAGAACCCGGGTATCAATCTGAAGTTCGTGTCTCTGTCGGAGAACGAGGCTCGTGCCAAGATCACCGCGTCCGTCGCCACCGGTGGCGGTGAGTTCGACGTCGTGATGATCAGCAACTTCGAGACCCCGCAGTGGGCCGAGAACGGCTGGCTCACCAACCTGTCCGAGTACGCCGACGCGACGCCTGGCTACGACGAGGACGACTTCATTCCGACGCTGAAGGAGTCACTGTCCTACGAGGGCAGCATGTACTCCGTCCCGTTCTACGGTGAGTCGTCGTTCCTGATGTACCGCAAGGATCTGATGGAAGCGGCAGGCATCACGATGCCGGAGGAGCCGACGTGGCAGGAAGTCGCCGACGCCGCCGCGAAACTCGACAGCCCTGACGTCTCGGGAATCTGCCTCCGCGGAAAGCCCGGCTGGGGAGAGGTTCTCGCCCCGCTGAACACCGTCATCAACTCGTTCGGTGGACGCTGGTACGACGAGGACTGGAACGCACAGCTCACCAGCCCGGAAACCGAAGCCGCCGTTCAGTTCTACGTCGACACCGTCCGCGAGCACGGCCAGCCCGGCGCCGCAACCAGCGGATTCAGCGAGTGCGGAACGCAGCTCTCGCAGGGCAACACCGCGATGTGGTACGACGCCACCTCCGCCGTGTCGGTGCTCGAGGATCCGACGTCCAGCAACGTCGTCGGCAAGATCGGATACGCCAAGGCCCCGAGCGAAGCCAAGGGCGACAATGGCTGGTTGTACTCCTGGGCGCTCGGAATCCCCACCACCTCGGAGAATCCCGACGACGCATGGAAGTTCGTGTCGTGGATGACCAGCAAGGAGTACCTGAACAAGGTCGGAAACGAGCTGGGGTGGGAGCGCGTTCCGCCCGGAAGCCGCCTGTCCACCTACGAGATTCCCGAGTACAAGGAAGCGTCTGCGGCGTACGGCCAGGTGACGTTGGACTCGATCAACGGTGCGGACCCCAACAATCCGACGGTCGACCCCGTCCCGTACACGGGCGTGCAGTTCCTGACCATTCCCGAGTTCCAGGACCTCGGAACTCGTGTCAGCCAGCAGATCAGTGCAGCAGTAGCAGGACGAATCAGCGTCCAGGACGCGCTCGAACAAGCGCAGCAGTACGCCGAAGTGGTCGGTAAGACGTACCAGGAGGGCCAGGGATGACCACCACCGAAACGCGATCGGCGGAAGCCGATTCCGAGAAGTTCGTACCGAGACCGAGAACCATCTCCAAGGCCGAGGGGTGGCGTCGACGAGGCCCGCTCCTGCCCGCGATGGTGTTCGCTATCGTCGTCACCCAGATCCCCTTCCTGTTCACGCTGTACTACTCGACTCAGTCGTGGAACCTCGTCCGACCTGGTTCGCGAGAGTTCAACTGGCTCAACAACTACGTCGACGTGTTCCGCGACAGTCAGTTTCGTGAAGTCGCACTGAACACGGTGATCATGATCGTCGGCACCGTCATCATCTCGGTGATCCTCGGTCTGTTCCTGGCGTTGCTGCTGGATCGAAAGTTCATCGGCCGCAGCCTGATCCGTACGCTCTTGATCACACCGTTCCTGATCACTCCGGTCGCCGGTGCGCTGATCTGGAAGACCACGATGTTCGATCCGGTCTTCGGCCTGATCAACTTCGTGCTCAGCCCGTTCGGCGTGGACCAGATCGACTGGGTCTCTCGCTACCCGCTGCCGGCCGTCATGGCCAACCTGATCTGGCAGTGGACGCCGTTCATGATGCTGCTGATTCTCGCCGGTCTGCAGTCGATGCCCAAGGACATCTCCGAGGCGGCGCGAGTCGACGGCGCAGGGCCCTTCAAGCTGTTCCGGGAGCTCACCCTCCCGCACCTGCGGCGGTTCATCGAACTCGGTGCCGTCCTCGGTGCGATCTACCTGGTCAACACCTTCGACGCGGTGTACATGATGACCTCGGGCGGCCCGGGTGTCGCCTCGGCGAACCTGCCGTTCTACATCTACCAGCGCGCCTTCCTCGGATTCGACATCGGGCAGGCCGCGGCCATGGGTGTGGTCACGGTGGTGGCCACCATCATCGTCAGCACCTTGGCGCTGAGACTGATCTTCAAGAGCTTCAGTGGAAACGAGGAGGCTGCGTGATGAGTACCGCTACCACGAACAAGAAAGCAGTACCGCAGACATCCGACGGTGTCGCCATCAAGCGCAAGAGCAAGTGGGGCCCGGGCACCATCTGGTCGTTCGTCGCCTGGGTCGCGGGCATCACGTTCTTCTTCCCCGTGCTGTGGATGGTGTTGACCGGTTTCAAGCAGGAGGCCGACGCCTACTCGGACCCACCGAAGCTGTTCTTCACCCCGACGCTGGATCAGTACCGCGGAGTGCTCGAGAGCGGTATCGGCACCACCCTGCTCAACTCGGCGTTCGCGACCGTGGTCTCGACGCTTCTCGTTCTGCTGCTGGGTGTTCCGGCCGCGTTCGCTCTGTCGCTGCGGCCGGTGAAGAAGACGAAGGACGTGCTGTTCTTCTTCATCTCCACCAAGATGCTCCCGGTGGTCGCGGCAATCGTTCCGTTGTACGTCATCGTCGGCGACATCGGCATGCTGGACAACATCTGGACACTCGTGATCCTCTACACCGCAATGAATCTCCCCATCGCGGTGTGGATGATGCGGTCGTTCTTCCTGGAAGTTCCGAGCGAGTTGCTCGAGGCCGCCAGCATGGACGGTGCATCGCTGTGGACCTCGGTGCGTGAGGTGATCCTGCCGCTCGTGTCTCCCGGTATCGCCGCGACGTCGCTCATCTGCGTCATCTTCTCGTGGAACGAGTTCTTCTTCGCCGTCAACCTCACCGCCGTTCAGGCACAGACCATTCCGGTCTACCTCGTCGGCTTCATCACCGGACAGGGCCTGTACTGGGCACAGCTGTCCGCCGCTGCGACCTTCGCAGCCCTCCCCGTCGTCCTTGCCGGATGGTTCGCGCAGAACAAGCTCGTGCGCGGTCTGTCCTTCGGCGCCATCAAATAGGTACAGGAGCTCACTGAAATGGCTGCAATCACGTACAAGAAGGCATCCTGCGTCTACGAAGGTGCCGACAAGCTCGCCGTCGATTCACTCGACCTCGACATCCAGGACGGTGAGTTCGTCGTCCTCGTCGGACCGTCCGGTTCCGGCAAGTCCACCGCTCTGCGCATGCTCGCCGGGCTCGAGGAGATCGACGGCGGTGCCATCGAGATCGGTGGCAAGAACATGGTGGGCGTGCCGTCCAAGGACCGCGACATCGCCATGGTCTTCCAGAACTACGCGCTCTACCCCAACAAGACCGTCGGGGAGAACATGGGCTTCGCGCTCAAGATGCGCGGCGTCCCGCTGGAGGAGCGCAAGGCGAAGGTCGCGGAGGCCGCCAAGATCCTCGACCTGACGGAGTACCTCGACCGCAAGCCGGGCAAGCTCTCCGGTGGTCAGCGTCAGCGAGTTGCCATGGGCCGCGCCATCGTTCGTGAGCCCCAGGTGTTCTGCATGGACGAGCCTCTGTCCAACCTCGACGCCAAACTGCGCGTGCAGACGCGTACGCAGATCGCGGCCCTGCAGCGTCGTCTCGGCACGACGACCGTGTACGTCACCCACGATCAGGTCGAGGCCATGACGATGGGTGACCGGGTTGCCGTGCTGCGCGGTGGCAAGCTGCAGCAGTTCGCGTCGCCCACCGACCTCTACGACAATCCGGTCAACGCCTTCGTCGCCGGCTTCATCGGCTCGCCCGCGATGAACCTCATGACGGTGCCCATCGGGTCCGGCGGAGTGCAGATCGGCAACTTCCTGTTGCCTCTCGAACGCGACGAACTGACCAAGCTCGCCTCGCTCGGACTGGACAACGTGACCGTCGGGCTTCGGCCCGAGCAGCTCGGGATCACGCGTGGAAGCGGGGAAGGTTTCGAGGGCAAGGTCGACCTCATCGAGGAGCTGGGCAGCGAATCGTACGTCTACGCCCACCTCGACGACCCCAAGGTCAAGGGACTCGACGGTGGACCGGTGTCCCTCGTCGCACGCTCGGCCGTTCGCGCTCCCGCGAAGATCGGCGAAAGCGTCGCCCTCACACGGCTGGACGGTGCAATTCACCTGTTCCACCCGGAATCGGGTGAGCGGATCTGAGCACCCCCGGAACCAAGCGGCTACCCCCGTACCCCTGTTCGGGGGTAGCGCGCTCACCACTCGACTCAATAGCGTGAAGAGTAAGTGAGATGTGCGCCACAGCTAGGGAGTGATCATGACGGACGGAACGGCCTACACCGCGTTCAAGCAGGCCCGCGACGTACTGCTGGATGCCTACGGCGATTACGACGCTGCGACGGAGAACTTCCAGTGGCCCGCCTTCGGTGAGAAGTTCAACTGGGCCATCGACTGGTTCGACGCGTACGCACGAGGCAACGACGGCACCGCCCTGTGGATCGTCGAGGAGGACGGGTCCGAGGGCAAGTACACGTTCGACGCCATGTCGCGGCGTTCCGACCAGGTGGCGCGGTGGCTGGAATCTCTGGGCATCGGCCGAGGCGACTCGGTGATCCTGATGCTCGGCAACCAGGTCGAGCTCTGGGAGTCGATGCTGGCCGTCATGAAGCTCGGCGCCGTTCTGATGCCGGCGACCACGGCGATCGGCTCCGCGGACCTGACCGACCGCCTGCAGCGCGGGAAAGCCAAGGCCGTCATCGTCAACCCCGCCGACGCACCGAAGTTCGACGAGGTGCCGGGTGAGTATCTGAAGCTGTCGGTCGGTGCGCACGACGGTTGGACAGACTTCCGTTCGGCGTACGACGTCCAGGACGCGCAACCGTTCGAGACGGTGACAGCCCCCGACGATCGCCTTCTGCTGTACTTCACCTCGGGAACGACGAGTAAGCCGAAACTGGTCGAGCACACCCAGGTGTCCTACCCCGTCGGCCACCTCAGCACGATGTACTTTCTCGGTGTCAGGCCGGGCGACGTCCACCTCAACATCAGTTCACCCGGGTGGGCCAAACACGCGTGGAGCTGCTTCTTCGCACCGTGGATCGCCGAGGCGACGATCTTCGTCTACAACTACACCCGGTTCGACGCCAAGGCTCTGCTCGCGCAGATCCGTCGCGCCGAGGTGACGACGTTCTGCGCCCCGCCGACGGTGTGGCGCATGCTGATTCAGGCCGACATTTCCGGTGGCCGGGGTGCGCTGCGTGAGGCCATCGGTGCGGGCGAACCGTTGAACCCGGAAGTCATCTCGCACGTGCAGAAGCAGTGGGGCCTGAACATCCGTGACGGTTTCGGTCAGACGGAAACCACTGCGCTGGTGGCGAACACGCCGGGCGCGGAGCTGAAGTTCGGTTCGATGGGTCGACCGCTCCCCGGTGTGCCCGTCGTGATCATCGATCCGGTGACCGGTGAGCGCGCGGACGAGGGTGAAATCTGCCTGGACCTCGAGCAGCATCCGTTCAATCTCATGACCGGCTATCTGGACAACCCGGCTCGCAACGCCGAAGTCATGTCCGGCGGGTACTACCACACCGGCGATGTGGCATCCCGTGACGAACGCGGCTACATCACCTACGTCGGACGCACCGACGACGTGTTCAAGGCGTCGGACTACAAGGTCTCGCCCTTCGAGCTCGAAAGCGTGCTCATCGAGCACCCAGCCGTGGCCGAAGCGGCCGTCGTCCCTGCTCCCGACGAGACGCGCCTGGCCGTGCCGAAGGCCTACGTTGCCCTCGCCGCCGGCTGGGAACCGAACGAGGACACAGCAATCGAGATCCTGAAGTACGCCCGCGAACATCTGGCGCCGTACCTGCGGGTGCGTCGAATCGAGTTCTTCGAGCTTCCCAAGACCATCTCCGGCAAGATTCGACGCGTCGAGCTTCGAGCCCGCGAGAACTCCGGTGAAGTCCTGTCCGGGGAGTATCGAGACGACACCATCCGCATGTGATGCTCATAGGAGCATCACATGAAAGGTGTTCCGACCGAAACATTTCTCGAGTCACGGGCCCGTGTGAGACCGCGCTTCTCGAGGATCGGCCGCACGCCTTCACCGAAGTGGTAGGCCTCTTCGAGGTGCGGGTAACCGGAGAGAACGAAGTGATCGAGCCCGATCGACGCGTACTCGGCGATGCGATCGGCCACTTCCTCGTGTGAGCCCACCAAGGCTGTGCCCGCCCCTCCGCGGACCAGGCCGACTCCCGTCCACAGATTGGGCGCGATCTCCAGTGAGCGGGCGTCGGCGCCTGCCGTGTACGCGCTGCCGCCGCCGTGCAGTTCACGCATACGACGCTGGCCCTCGGACACCGAGCGGGACAGGCTTTCCTGCGCCGCTTCGATGGTCTTGGGATCGAGGGCACCGAGCAGGCGGTCCGCCTCTGCCCACGCCTGCTCGGACGTGTCTCGTGAGATGACGTGCAGCCGAATGCCGTAATCGAGGGTGCGGCCCTGCACCTCCGCAAGGTCCCTGATCCACGCGATCTTCGATGCGACCGCCGCTGCTGGTTCCCCCCACGTCAGGTAGGTGTCCGCGAACTGCGACGCCACCGTTCCCGCGGCCGGCGACGAACCACCGAAGAAGATCGGCGGCACCGGATCCGGATGACGCTGCAGCGCAGCTTCTTCCACCTTGATGTATTTGCCGTCGAAGGACACCGGCCCGTCGTTCGCCCAGAGGCGACGGGTGACGTCGAGGAATTCACCGCAGCGCTCGTAGCGCTGGTTCTTGTCCAGAAAATCGCCGAACCGTCGCTGCTCGTGGTCCTCGCCACCGGTGACGACGTTCAGCAGGAGACGTCCGCCGGACTGCCACTGGAACGTCGCGGCCATCTGAGCGGCCAACGTCGGACTGAGCAGACCTGGCCGTAGGGCGACAAGGAACTTGAGGGTGTCGGTGGTGTCGATCATCATCGCCGTCGTCAACCACGCGTCCTCGCACCACGCACCCGTCGGCGTCAGGACCGCCTCGAATCCGTTGCTCTCCGCTGCGGCGCCGATCTGGTTGAGATACTTCAGCGTCGCGGGTCGATCTCCGGACATCGACGATCCATGTCCGCCCGCCATCAGATTGCGGGAGTCGCCGTACGTGGGCAGGAACCAATGGAAGCGTAGAGACATGTTGTCCGATTCTGGCAACGTCCACAGACGGTGTCCAGGGTTGCAATCAGGCTGATTCGAATCCATGACCTGCTGTCGAGGCAGGCTTACTCTGGCTCCACATGACTGCATTCGCCGAGGCCGCACCGGCCGAATCGGACCCGGCCAGACGCAAACGACTCCGCACCGTCGTCGCGGCGAGCCTCCTCGGAACGACAGTCGAATGGTACGACTTCTTCCTCTACGCCACCGCCGCAAGCCTGGTGTTCAACCGACTCTTCTTTCCCGATCAGAGCTCGTTCGTCGGCACGATGCTGTCGTTCGCGACCTTCGCCGTCGGATTCGTCGTCAGACCCATCGGCGGCGTCGTGTTCGGGCACTTCGGCGACCGGATCGGCCGGAAGAAGACGCTCGCTCTGACGATGTTCATCATGGGCATCGCCACGGCACTGATGGGCGCGTTGCCGACGACCGAACAGATCGGCGTACTCGCACCGATCCTTCTGCTCCTTCTTCGGATACTCCAGGGCTTCGCACTCGGTGGCGAATGGGCCGGCGCCGTACTGCTCGCCGTCGAGCACAGTCCGGCGAAGAAGCGCGGCCTGTTCGGAAGCATCCCGCAGATCGGACTGGCACTCGGCTTGGCGCTCGGCACAGCGGTGTTCGCGCTTCTGCAAACGGTGTTCGACGACGCCGCCTTCCTCGCCTACGGATGGCGCATCGCGTTCCTGCTCAGCTTGGTGCTCGTGGCAGTCGGCCTCGTGGTACGCCTGAAAGTGGAAGAGACACCGGCGTTCCAGGAAGTCACCGACCTGAAGCAACGCTCGTCGGCACCGGTCCGTGAGGTGTTCGCGCGCAAGTCCATTCGAGGAACCGTGCTCGGTCTTCTCTCGCGGTGGGGTGAAGGCGCTGCCTTCAACACGTGGGGTGTCTTCGCCATCACCTACGCAACGACACAACTGGATTTCGAGAAGGTTCCGGTGCTGCTCGTCGTCACCGTCGCAGCCGTCGTCATGGCACTGCTGCTCCCGCTGTCCGGACTGCTCGTCGACCGATACGGCGCCAAGAGGATCTACGTCATCGGCATCGCACTCTACGGAGCGGCAGTGTTCCCGGTGTTCGCCCTCTTCGATACCGGAAGCCTGTGGCTGTTCGGCCTCGGCCTCGTCCTGGTCTTCGGATTCGTCCACGCCCTGTTCTACGGCGCACAAGGAACGCTGTACGCAAGCCTCTACCCGACGGAAATCCGCTACACCGGACTGTCCATCGTCTACCAGTTCTCCGGCATCTACGCCTCGGGCGTCACACCGTTGATCCTGACCGCCCTCATCGCAGCAGGCAGCGGATCACCCTGGCTGGCCTGCACCTTCCTCGTCGGAACCTCCGTCATCAGCGTCATCGCCACAGTCCTCGTCCGTAAGCGGGATCTGTACCTCTGACCGTGTCTTTTCCGGACCGAACGTGGCGTTCGGTCACTTCAAGTGACCGAACGGCACATTCGGTCTTGAAAAGCGGGAGCCCGAAAGACGGGAGCCCGAAAGCGGGTGTCCGAAAAGCGGGTACGACGCTAATGCTTCAGGAACGGTTCGACGACGGCGAGGACTTCGGCGCTTGCGGCGGGGGTGGTCGAGTGGTCGAATCCGCGGATGGTGTGCAGTTCGGAGTTCTTCACGAGTGCGGCTGCGGATGCGGTGTCGTCGAGTCGCGTGGTGTCCTGGGATCCGACGTAGAACAGTGACGGGATCTTCAGGCCGCGCAGGTCGGCGTCGGACAGTCCGGGTTCTGCGTCGGATGCCCGGAAGTAGGCCGCCATGGCGTCGGAGTCGTTGGCGGAGAACACAGCACGTGTAGCGGCGTCGACGGGGAACAGCCGGTGCTTGTTCCACTCCTCGATGAATCCGTCCATTCCTCGGTCGGCGAGGACGTCGGCGCAACCGGGGAAGAACAGCCGGTCGAAGGCGCCTTTCTGCGGTCCGTGCGAACCGCCGCCGGAGATCAGCTTGGTCACCCTCTCGGGTGCGCGCGCTGCCAGGGTCAGGCCGGCTCGGGCGCCGTAGGAGTAGCCCCAGTAATCAGCGCTGGGGACGCCTACCGCGTCGAGGACTGCCACGAGGTCGCCGACGATGGAGTCCATCGTGTACGCCTCGATCTCGTGCGGCTTGTCGCTTCGCCCGTGGCCGCGCATGTCGACGAGGATCAACGTCCGGCTGGGTCGAAGTGCCTTGACGTATCCGAAGGTTCGCCAGATCGTGTGCGTCAGCAGGCTGCCGTGCACCAGCAGCAACGGTGGTCCTGATCCCACGACCTGGAAGGCGATGCGGGTTCCGTCGGCGGGGTTGGTAGCGAAGTCCACCGCATCATTGTCCTGTATCGGCCATACGTGGTCGGGAGCGGGATTCGCCCAGGAACTTCTCTGCCACCACATCCCAATCCGTGGCAGCGGGCCAATGGTCCAAAGCCCGTGCGGACGCTGCTCTGACGTGTTCCGCCAGACCGGGGTCGATTCCCGCTTGGTGACTCGATTCGACGATGTGCGTCAGGAACGACAAGCACATGTCCAGCCGGGCGTCGCCCTGGTCGTACCGACGGTGTCGAAGCGACGTCGTCGACGCGGGCAGGGAACCGCCGAGAGTGTCGACGATCCCCCGGGCATAGGGCAGAAACGCTGCAGGCTCGACACCGTGAGCTGCGGCCAATGCAGCTGCGTGCAAGTAGGCGTACATGCCGGAGAAGTAGATGTCGAGCATCGCGAGATCGAGCGCCGGTGGCGTCGAATGATCGTTCCCGACGATGTCGCTGCTTCCTCCCAGTGCGTCGAGGATCGGCTGTGCGGCGGTCAAGTCCTCCTCCGCGCCGGCGTAGAGCGCCGAGCAGTGTTCGGTTCCCACCATCGAAGTCGGCACCATCATCGCGCCGGTCACGTACCGGACTCCTCGGGCAGCGGCCAGCGCAGCCGAGTCGACGGTGTCGGTGGGAGTACCTGTCGAGAAGTTGATCAACACTCCGCTGGTGTTCGTTGCTGGAATGCGATCGATGACGGTTCGGCTGATCTCGTGGTTTCGCACGCACACGACGACGATGTCGGCATTTCGCGTGGAGTCCTCCACCGTGGCCGACATCTCGACGGCGATTCCATCGATCGTCCTCGGGGTTCGGTTCCATGCGCGAAGGGGATGTCCTTTGGCCGCCGCTGCGCGTGTGATTGCTTCACCCATCGCGCCGAGGCCCAGAATTGCTATCGACTTGGTCATGATCGGAATGATTCCCGGGTGCAGCGTTGCCGTCGAGTACGCACAATGAAGTAAGTACAGCCGCGGGAGGGGTGCGTCGTGAACGATCTGAATCCATGTGGAGTGAACGTGGTCTTCGGCTTGATCGGGTCGAAGTGGAAGCCGACGATTCTGTGGCGGCTCGCGGAGGGCGATCGTCGTTTCGCGGAGCTGCGCACACAGATCGGTGGGATTTCCGAGAAGGTGCTTGCCGACCAATTGCGCGAGCTCGTTCGTGACGGTCTCGTGGTGCGCACCGCAGCCGACGGGTTTCCGTTGCGCGTCGACTACCGGCTCAGCACGGACGGGAGCGAGCTCAACTCACTTCTCGATCCCCTGTCGGAATGGGGTGATCGCCTGTTCGCGCGCAGATCGCGGGAGTAGTTCAGCGGCGATGGAAGGCATCGACGGCGGCTTCGACGGTGTAGTGGAATCTGGATCCGTCGAATCTGCTGCCCACGCCGAAACGGATGAGCCGATCCTTGATCGGGCCTTTCATCTCGGCGAAGGCAAGGCGAATTCCCTTGTCCTCCAGGAATTGATCGAGCTCGACGAGTTCGTCGACGGCTGTGGTGTCGAGCCCGGTGATGGGTTCGGCGGCCACGACCACCCATTCCACCGGGACCGGAGCATCTGCGACGGCAGTGCGAATGTACTGGTCGAAGATGTCGCCGTTGGCGAAGAAGAGCGGCGCGTCGAATCGGACGAGAAGCAGACCCGGGATCCGTTCACCGTCGGGATGCCGGTCGATGTCGTGGAAGCCAGGACGGTCCGACGTTCGGACCAGCTCGGTGCGGTACGGCTGCCAGGCGCGCGCGACGACGGCGAAGAACGACAGGGCGATCGCGACGAGTATTCCCTGCAGCACCCCGACGAGGGCGACGCCGAGGAAAGCGGCTGCCGCCAGCCCGAATTCGACCCGGCTCATGTGCCACATCCGTACGAGACCGGACACGTCGATCAACGACGTCGCGGCCACGATCACGACGGCACCGAGCGCCGCGTCGGGGAGGTAGGCGGTGACCCCGGGTGCGGCGAGGACGAACGCGAGGACCGCGAGGGCTCCCACGACGCCGGTCAGTTGAGTTCGAGCACCGTTCTGTTCGGCGACCGGTGTTCGAGATCCACTCGCCGAGATCGGGAATCCGCCGAACAAACCCCCGGCGACGTTGGCCACGCCGATGGCTTTCATCTCGGTGCTGCCGTTCACCTCTTCGCCGTGTCGGGCCGCGAAAGTGCGGGACAGAACGCCCGTGTCGGCGAACGCCAGCAGGGCTATCGCGGCGGCGGGCCCGATCAGCGACACGACGTCACCCCAGTCGACCCCTCCGAACGAGGGGAGAGGCAGTCCGCGGGGTAGCTCGCCGACCATCGACAATCGATCGGTGAGATCGAGAACTGCGGCTGCGACCATCGCGCCGACGACCGCAACGAGAACGCCGGGAATGCGCGGGATCCACCGTCGGAAAGCGGGAATGACGAGGAGACATCCGAGTCCGACAGCAGCGGCGACCGGGTCGATGTCGCCGCCCAGAACGGAACGGACGATCTCCGTGAACTGCCCCGTCACACCGTCTGCATCCACGGAGAACCCCAGGACCTTCGGCAGCTGGCCGACGATGACGATGAGCGCTATCGCGTTCAGATAACCGAGCCTGATGGGTTTCGACAGCAGCTGGGTGACGAACCCGAGCCGAAGATAGCCACCCGCGATCAAAATCACGCCGACGAGCACGCCGAGGATCCCCGCCAACGCCAGAGCGCTCGCCGGGTCGTCGGTGACGGCCAACGGGATGACGGCGGCGGCGATGAGTGGCGCCAGCGACGAATCCGGCCCCAGGACCAGAATCTTCGACGGACCGACGACCGCGTACGCGAGCAGCGGAACGATCGTGGCGTACAACCCGGCGTACGCGGGCAACCCTGCTGCCTGCGCGTATCCCATTCCGGCTGGAATGAGAAGAGCTGTCAGTACCAGGCCTGCCGTGATGTCGCTGCGCAGCCACTCGCGGCGGTAACCGCGGGTAGTGACTACTCCGGGCAGTCGGCCGACGATTCCCGCTACGGTCATCGCTCGAACCTACAGTGACTCCGGCAAATCGGTCTCCTCGTCTGGGCCCAACTCCACCCATCTCGTCGGCTGGAGGTCTCGTAGGAACGGCAGATCATGGCTGACGACGACGAGTGCGCCCCGGTAGCTCGCCAGCGCCTCGGTCAGATGCTTCTTGCTGGCGAGGTCCAGATTGTTCGTCGGTTCGTCGAGCATGAGCAGTTTCGGTGCAGGGTCGGCAAGCAGGATTCGGGCGATCGCCGCCCGCAGGCGCTCCCCGCCCGACAACGTCGACACCACGGCGTCCGCGTCGCTGCCGCGGAACAGGAATCTCGCGAGTTGGGCGCGGATCTGCTCGTTGGTGGCGTGAACGGCCACATCGGCGACATTCTCTGCCACCGTTCGTGATTCGTCGAACACATCGAGGCGCTGCGGCAGGTACCGCCACGGTACCGATGGTCCCGCCTTGTCGATCGCACGCAGCAGGGTGGTCTTCCCGCTGCCGTTCGGCCCGATCAACGCGATCCGCTCCGGACCGACGATGGCGAGTTCGTCGACCGCCGTGATCTGCTGTCCGGCAAACACTTCCGTGTCGGGAAGGTCGACGCGAATCTCCTTGTCGTCACGGAGCCGTTCCTCGGCAGCGGCAAGTACCTCCTGAGCGTCGTCGACCTTCTCGATGTGGTTGTTGCGTAACTTGCCCGCCGAAACCTGAGCTGCCCGTTTACGCGCGCCCATGACGATCTTGGGCTCGCGCTTCTGCTCGTACATCTTCTTGCCGTACCGCGCCCGTCGATCGATCTTCGTTCTGGCCTCGACCAATTCGCGTTCCTGTTTGCGAACGTCGTTCTTGGCATCGTGCAGTGCGGCCCGAGCAGCCTCCTGCTCGGCATCGATCACCGATCGATAGTGCGAGTAGTTGCCGCCGAACATCCGCAGCCGAGTCGGCCCGGATCGGTCGGCCCTCAGCTCGGCCGTGGAGTCCATGAGATCGAGGAGTTCGACGTCGTGACTCGTCACCACCAAGACGCCGTCGAACGACTGAACAGCCTGGTAGAGCCGGGCGCGAGCGTGCAGATCCAAGTTGTTCGTCGGCTCGTCGAGCAGCAGTACGTCCGGCTCCGCCAGCAACTGTGCGGTCAGAGCCAACAGCATCGATTCCCCACCCGACAGGGTTCCGATGACACGGTCCAGATCGGTTCGGACAGAAACGATGTGGCCAAGACCGAGTTGCCCGAGCAGTGCGACGGCCTGGTCCTCGGCGTCCCAGCGGTTGCCGACCACACCGAAGTCGTTCTCGGATCCGTCACCGGATTCGATGCGATGCAACGCTTCTCGGAGAGCACGAAGGCCGAGAATGTCGTCGACCCGGCGATCGGTGTGCAGGGCGATGTCCTGCGGAAGGTAGCCGACGACTCCGTCGGCGGTGGCCGAACCGCGGGTCGGTGTGTACTGGCCTGTGACGATCTTCAGCAGGGTGGACTTACCGGCCCCGTTCGATCCGACGAGTCCTGTTCTGCCGGAGGAGAACACAGCGTCGAGTCCGTCGAAAACGGGATCGCCGCTCGGCCACGCGAAGGTGAGATCGGACATGCGCAGGGAAGGGGATGTAGACATGATTGCTCCAGAGGTGTGCGTGCAGGGATGCAGGCGAGAAAACCTCTAGAAGAGCAACGGCCTCTCCGATTCTGTTGGCAGCAAGGCGAGAACCACGATAGACCCGCTTCGGGTCCCCCGCAACCCATTTACGTGAGTGGAAATGCAGGCCCTGGGACAGGCGCGGAGCCTGCGGAGCGACCAGAAATCACCTGTCATTTCCACTCACGTAGGAATCAGGCATGATCGGACGGGTGCGCACATCCATGAAGACGGTTCCCGCTCTGTGTGCTGTGGTGGCACTGGTTCTTGCCGGCTGCGGGGACGACGGTCCACCGGAACCCATGACCACCGCGCAAGCATTCGTGGACGCGATCAACAGCGGGTCGGCCGACGCGGCGGCCGCGCTCACCACCGACCCTGCCGCCGCGACAGCGTCGCTGAACGGCCTGTACGACGGTTTGAGCGGGGGCGGCACCGTGACGGCGACTCCCGATTTCGAGGTCGCCTCGGCATCCGAGGAGGGCGGCGCGGTGACCCTCGACGCCACCTGGCGGTTCTCGACGACCAACGACGGCACCGAGGAACCCGACGGCGAACCGAAGCAGTGGCAGTACGACACCTCCGCCACGGCAACCGAAACCGACCAGGGCTGGCGCATTCAATGGGACCCGGCCGTACTGGCACCGGGACTGTCCGCCGACACCACCGTCAGATACACCCCGACCGACGCGCTCGTCGCTCCCCGAGTGTTCGACCGAAGCGGCACCGAGTTGATGTCGCAGCAGACGGTCACCCTGGTGAACGTCGATTCCACCGCCGACCCGGCGGCCGTCGCGTCGTACATCACGCCGATCGTGCCGACCATCACGGCGGAGTCGATTGCCGCCGATCAGGCTGCTTCTCAGGGGAATTCCACAACGGTGGTGTCGCTCCGGCAGTCGGACATCGATCCGATCGCCGCACCCCTGTCCGCGACGCCGGGCGTCACGCTTGCCCCGCAGCTTCGACTGCTCACCACCGACCGAGCGTTGACGTCGCCCGCGCTGACCGGGGTGTCCGAGCTGTGGCAGTCCCAGGTCGACGACAACAAGGGCTGGTCCGTTCAGTCGGTGAACGCCGACGGTACGGTGACGCAGCTCGCCGGGCTCGACGCCACCCCCGCGCCGGACATCGCGACGACGCTCGACACCGGCCTGCAGCTGAAAGCAGAGAACGCGCTTGCGTCGATCCCGCAGCAAGCGGCGATCGTCGCACTGCAACCGTCCACCGGCAACGTTTTGGCGGTCGCGCAGAACTCGGCCGCCGATGCGCAGGGGCCGATCGCGCTGACCGGTCTCTACCCGCCCGGGTCGACGTTCAAGACGGTCACCACGTCCGCCGCCCTCGAAGCCGGAACAGCGACCCCCGACACGATCCTGCCGTGCCCCGGCACCGAGAACATCGAGGGCAGGCAGATACCCAACGACGACAACTTCGATCTGGGCGACGTGCCACTGCACACGGCATTCGCTCGCTCGTGCAACACGACGATGGGACGACTCGGCGTCGGCCTGCCCGCCGACGGACTCCAGCAGACGGCACTGCAGTACGGCCTCGGCGTCGACTACGTGACTCCTGGGCTGACCTCCGTCACCGGCAGCGTCCCTCTCGCGGACACCCCGGCTGCACGCGTCGAGTCGGCCATCGGTCAGGGAGCCGTCACGGCAACACCGTTCGGGATGGCGCTGGTGGCGTCGTCGATCGCCGGTGGATCCCTGAAGCCCCCGACCCTGGTCCAGGGTCAACCCGGTGTCGCCGACAAGACGGTGGCGCCTGTCGATGCCACCGTCGCCGACCAGGTCAAGACGATGATGCGAGAAACAGTCACCGCCGGAACGGCCACTCAGCTGCAGGACATCCCCGGCCTGCTCGGCAAGACCGGCACCGCCGAATTCGGTCCCAGCAACGAAGGCGCACACGGCTGGTTCGTCGGCATTCAGGACGACCTCGCCTTCGCAGTCTTCGTGTACGACGCCCAGAGCTCCGCACCCGCCGTCGACGCTGCAGGTCGATTCCTGCGCTGAGCGTCGGGCGGTGCATTGACCGAAGAGGGAGCCGGCGACGCCGAATCGTGACCGGAGCGAGTGAATACCGTGCTTGTTACTCGTGTGACTCTAGTGAATATTGTGACTCATGAGTTCTGTGGGGATGCCGGTTGTGCGCCGGATACGCGGCCGCTACGTGGTTGCTGTGGGGGCAAGTCTTGCTGTGACGTCGACTGTTGCGTTCTGGGCGCTGGACAGTCCGCCCAGTGAGGGCGAGCGCGTCGTGGACCAGTTCGTGGCGGCGCTGAACGACCGTGATGTCCAGGCTGCGGCGGCGTTGACCACGTATCCGAACGCTGCGGCTGCGAGTCTCCAACAGATGTTCGACGGTTTGGCGGCGGGCGGGCAGTCGACGGGGGACTTCGAGGTCGGCCAGTTCATCGATCTGAGCGGCGACTCGGGATTCTTCACCGTCGATTCCGACTGGCATTTCCGTGACGGTCAGGATTGGGCCTACGACACCCGCGGCACGGCGAAGAAGCTCAGTGTCGGGTGGCGCATCGCGTGGGAGCCGGCTGTGGTGGCGCCGGACATGGTGCCGGGTGGTTCGGTCCGGTACGTACGCACCGATGCAGCGCCGCCGTTGGTCTTCGATTCGGCTCGGAACGTGCTGATGAACGAGCGGACGATCAACGCCGTTCTGCTCGACCCTGCGCAGATGCCGGACCCAGCGGCGTCCACCGCGCAGCTCGCCGATGTCATCGACGTCGTCGCCCCTCTGATCACGTCGGACTCGCTGCTCACCGAGTTGGCGGCGACGCCGGGCAGTTCGGTGCTCGCCGTCAATCTGCGCGACGACGACTTCGCGGTGCTCGAGGATGATCTCAGGGCCATTCCCGGTGTTGTCATCACGCAGACGCCGAAGCTGATCGCGGGGGACCGCCGGATCACGTCGCCGCTGCTGGACTCGTTGCGCGACGCGTGGCAGCAGAACCGTGACGCGACGGCAGGTTGGGCCGTCGACGTCATCGGGCCCGACGGCACCTACGTTCGGCAGGCAGGCTTCCAGGGGCCTGCCGGTCCGGATCTGCAGTCGACGCTCGATCCGCGGGTCCAGCTCGCGGCCGAGGAAGCGGTGGTCAGTGCGCCGTCGTCGGCCTCGATCGTGGCCATCGCACCCTCGACCGGTGCGATAGTCGCCGCTGCCCAGAACAGTTATGCCAACGAGCAGGGCCAGATCGCGTTCTCGGCGATGTATCCCGTCGGATCGGCCGCCGATCTGCTGGCGGTCGACGATGTGGATCCGACGAGTCTCGGTTTCGGCGTGGACTATTCGATGCCGGGCCTGAACGCCTACACGGGGCAGTTCCCGTCGAGCAGCAGTTCCATCGATCGCTTCCGGAACGTCGGGAACACGTCGTCCGACGTCACGGTCACCCCGTTCGGTCTGGCCCAGATGGGTGCGGCCGTGGCGAGAGGCGGCGCGACGCTGCCGTCGATCGTGGCAGGTCAGACGGCGACCGCGAGCAAGGAGACGGCAGCGATTCCCGAGTCTGCGTTGCAGCGTCTTCGGGAAATCTTCCAGAACTCCGCGCAGGACGAGGGTTTTGCTGCCTACGACGGCTTGACCGGTTTCGCCGGCAATTCGGACGACGACCGTTGGTTCATCGGCACCCGAGGTGACCTGGCGTTCGCGGTGTACATCGAGGATGCGTACGGCACCGATCAGGCCGTGAAGATGGGCACACAGATGCTGACTGCATTGGACTCCGGCACCACCGAGTAGCTTTACCCTTCGTGACTCTGCTCGAATTCGGACTACTCGTCGTCGCCGGTTTCTTCGCCGGCCTCGTGGGTTTCGTGACCGGGTTGGCGTCACTGGTGTCCTATCCGGCGCTGTTGATGGCAGGCGTACCGCCGGTCGCCGCGAATGTCACCAACACGGTGGCGATGGTGGCGGTCGGAGTCGGGGCCACCACCAATGCGTCGAGCGAGATCGCCAAGGACGGAAAGAAACTCGTCCGATTCGCGGCGATCTCCGGTGCCGGTGGGCTCGCGGGTGCACTGTTGCTGCTGTTCGCGCCCGAGGATTCCTTCGAGGCCGTCGTGCCGTTTCTGGTCGCCTTCGCCGCAATCGCGCTGCTGGCTCAGCCGCGTATCCGGAAATTGGCTGCCGGAGGCGAATTCCCGCGTTTGTACCCCGTGTCGCTGTTCTTCGTGGCGATCTACGGGGGTTACTTCGGTGCAGGAGCGGGCGTGATCTTCCTGGCGCTGGCGTTGATCTGTACGTCCGATTCGATCTGGCGCGCAAGCATTCTGAAGAGTTTCTTCCTCGGCATAGCGAACGCAATCGCTGCTCTGGTCTTCGTGTTCTCCGGTGACGTGCACTGGCTCGCCGCGCTTGCCCTCGCCATCGGGGCGTTCGCCGGTGGCTACTGCGGACCCCCGGTGGTGAAAGTCATTCCGCCGACGGTGTTGCGGATCACCGTCGGCGTGCTCGGACTCGGCTTGGCCGCCTGGCTGTACCGGGGTTAGCGAACCCCGCTCATCATCTTCTTGATCCACGGCGTGAGGGCGACGAGGACGACACCGACGGCAATGGAAGCACCGCCGACCGTGTAGAAAAACGGATTCGGGTTGTCCTGATCGTAGTAACCCGCAAGCGTGCCTGCCATGGCCGAGCCGAGCGCGACGGACAGGAAGAACAGCGCGACCATCTGCGTGTGGAAGTTCTCCGGTGCGAGCTTCGTGGACAGCGAAAGTCCGACGGGCGAGAGGAAAAGCTCCGCGAACGTGAACAGCAACAGAATGCCGATGAGCGCCAGCAACGGCATGAATGCACCCGCGAGCGAGGGCACGAACGCCAGGAAAGCGAGACCCATGATGGACACGCCCGCTGCGAATTTCAGCGGCGTCGACGGCTGACGGTCACCCAGCTTGGTCCACACAGCCGCGAACACACCGGCGAAGATGATGATGAAGACCGGGTTGATCGACTGCACCCAGTTGGGTGGGAACTCCCAACCGAACAGGTTGCGGTCCAGCTTGGAATCCGCGATGAGCGGGACGGTCGTGAACTGCTGCTGGAACAGCGACCAGAACGCGGCGCTCGCGATGAACATCGGAATGAACGAGATGACGCGTCGGCGTTCGATCTTCGTGATCTGCTTGCTGGAGAGAATGATTGCGAAGTAACCGATCGCGGCGACGACGGTCACGCCCACCACCACGTCGGACAGGTTCGACGCGGTGAGTGCGCCGAAGATCGCGAGTAGTGCGACGGCAACGATCGCGACGACTGCGATTATCGCCCACCGTGCACGCTCGGCGCCGGGAAGCGGATTCGGAGGCGTGGCTCCGATGGTGCCGAGGTGCTTGCGGCCGAGGGTGTATTGAATCAGTCCGAGCGCCATACCGACTGCCGCCAAGCCGAATCCGGCATGGAATCCCGCGGTGTCCCACGCCAGACCGGTCAGCAGTGGGCCGACGAACGCACCGAGATTGATGCCCATGTAGAAGAGCGAGAACCCGGCGTCTCGACGATTGTCGTGCTCGTCGTACAGATCGCCGACGAGGGACGTCGCGTTCGCCTTGAGGCCGCCGCTACCGAATGCGACGAGGACCAGACCCACTCCGACCCCGAGGAAACCGGGAAGAAGTGCCAGGGCGATATGGCCGAGCATGATCAGGACGGCGCTGTAGAACAACGTGCGCTCCGAGCCGAGGAGCCTGTCCGCGATCCATGCGCCGAGGATGGTCGAGAGGTACACCGTTCCGCCGTAGGCGCCCACGATCGACGTCGCCGAACTCTCCGCAATTCCGAGTCCGCCGTCGGCCACCGAGTAGTACAGGTAGTAGATGAGGATGCCTTGCATCCCGTAGAACGAGAACCGCTCCCACATCTCCACGCCGAAGAGGTTCGCCAGCGCGAACGGCTGCCCGAAGAACGCTGTGTCTTGCTTGCTCTGAACATCGGCCATTAGTGAACTGTCCCATGCTCAGGCGGCGAATTGGGGGAGATACGGTCAGTTTTTCGGGGTCGGCAACAACTTCGCGAGTGCGCGCCACCCGAGCAGGAAAACAGCAAGCACCGTCGACGCGACGAGAACGAAGCTGAAGGCCGTTCCCTGCCCACTGATCACCCTGAGAATCATCCCGACGACGACCGTCGACACCCAGACGACGATGCCCGTCGGGACAATCAGATACGCGTCGAACTTGTCCCGATACAGCGCCCACGATGCAGCCCAGCCGACCGCGGCACCTGCCACGAACGGCCACGCCGTGTGCACGAGACCGGTGATGGCGCCCGCCTCGTCATGGCTGCGCCGGCCGATCGCGCAGAACACGATCACGAGAATCAGATCGACGACGGCGGCGAAAATCGGGCTGCGCTTGGTCACCCACACAGAGTAAATGGGTCGTTCCTGCCGGCTCCACTCCCGTCCACATGGGTCGTTCCTGCCGGCTCCACTCCCGTCCACATGGGTCGTTCCTGCCGGCTCCACTCCCGTCCACATGGGTCGTTCCTGCCGACATACGAGAGCACCGGGCGACCGAAGAGGTCACCCGGTGCTCAGGTGGAGAGAGGCGGGCTGCATCAAGCAGCGAGGCCTGCCTCGATCTCGAGGGTCAGTGCGATCTTGTCACCGACGACTGCGCCGCCGCCTTCGAGGGGCATGTCGATGGAGATGCCGAAGTCGCGACGGTTGATGGTGGTGCTGGCCTCGAAGCCTGCGACCGGGCCTGCGCCCATTCCGGGGTTGACGCCGTTGAACTCGAGCTTCAGGTCGATGGACTTGGTGACACCGTGGAGGGTGAAGTCACCGGTGACCACGAAGTCGCCGCCGTCGGCCTTGACGGAGGTGGAGGTGAACGTAGCGGTGGGGTACTTCTCGACCTCGAAGAAGTCGGCCGTCTTGAGGTGGCCGTCGCGCTGCTCGTTGTCGGTGGTGATGGAGGTGACGTCGATTTCGGCGTTGACCGAGGGGGTGCCGTCCTCCGCGACCGTGATGGCGCCGGAGAAAGCCTGGAAGCGGCCGCGAACCTTGCTGACGACGAGGTGGCGTACCGAGAATCCGACGGTGGAGTGCGCCGGGTCGATGTTCCAGGTGCCTGCGGACAGTTCGGGCAATGCGATGGCGGTGGTCATGACAACTCCTGTTTGATTGAAGGTTCAACACGCATAGTACATAAGCGGACCGCGGTCCGCATCTATTCCCGGGAGACGTTTTCGATTCGTCGACCGGTATAGTTCGGCCGGTATAGTTATTGGATTGTTTCGGGAAGGCCCTACCGTGATCGAGATTCTGAACCCCAGCCAGGTCGCCCTGGCGCGCGAGACCGGCGCACTCGTCGGTGAGATCCTGCAGACCATGAAGAGCCGTAGCGTCGTCGGAACCAATCTGCTCGACATCGACCGGTGGACCAAGGAAATGATTCTCGGGGCAGGTGCCGAGTCCTGCTACGTCGACTACGCGCCGTCCTTCGGTAGCGGCCCGTTCGGTCACTACATCTGCACGGGCGTCAACGACGCTGTTCTGCACGGCCGCCCTCACGACTACACCCTCGCCGACGGCGACCTGCTCTCGCTCGACCTCGCGATCCTGCTCGGAGGTATCGCCGCGGACTCCGCCATCAGCTTCGTCGTCGGCGAGACGAAGCCCGCGGACAGCGTCGCGCTGATCGACGCCACCGAGCGCGCGTTGGCCGCCGGAATCGAGGCCGCGGGTCCGGGCGTGAAGATGGGCGACATCTCCCATGCCATCGGGTCGGTCCTCACCGGTGCCGGCTACAAGGTCAACACCGAATTCGGTGGGCACGGAATAGGTTCGACGATGCATCAGGATCCGCACGTCTCCAACAGTGGCCGCAAGGGCCGCGGCTACACGCTCAGGCCGGGTCTGCTGCTCGCCCTGGAGCCGTGGGTGATGGCCGATACCGACAAGTTGATCACCGACACCGACGGCTGGACGCTCAAGAGTTCCACCGGATGTCGCACCGCGCACAGCGAGCACACCATCGCCGTCACCGACGACGGAGTCGAAATCCTCACGCTCGCACGGTGATCAGGCAGGTTCCGGATCCGACCTGTCGATCTTCGGCTGGACGTCGAGGTGGAGGTTCCTGGCCTCCTGCTTCTCCAACGCGATGTCGTACCCCAGGTCCTCGTGCTGGTGTTTACGGAACAGCACGAGAAAGACGATCCAGCCGACGACGGCGACGAGGATGAAGCTGACAGCGCGGTAGACGAACGCCGCTGCCACGGCCTGCGACGCGCTGATCGACGCCGCGCTGGTCAGCAGCGCGATCAGGGTGGCGTCGACGATGACGAGTCCGCCGGGAGCAAGCGGCACCGACCCGACGGCCTTGGCGGCGGCGAACGCGAACAGCAACCCGGACAGGCGGGGATCTGCGCCGACGGCGAAGCACGCGAAACCGAGGCAGGCGACGTCGGCGAGACGATGCACCGCCGACCAGCCGAGCGTCAGGCCGGCGTCTCGCTTACCGAGCTGTACCGATTGAACCTGTTCGATGATCTCGTCGATCCGCTCCTGCCCGGCATCGGCAGGCTGATTGCGAAAGTCGTTCACCTTGTTCAGAACCCACCGCGCCGCACTGCGGATGGACCGAGGGTGCGCCGAGACGTACCGAACGGCAAGAACGATCGCCAGCACACCGGCGATCGGAAGCACCAGTGTGAAGGTGTTGACCGATCCGCCGACGAGCAACGCGCCCGCGACGCCGAGGACAGCCAGCCCGGCAGCGGCGATGACACCCGATATCGCGAGCTGCCACGACGCGACGACGGGACTCGCACCCCAGCGTCGGGTCTGGCGGTACGTGAACGCCGTCGAGAACACCTGACCGGCGGGCAGCGTCAGAGACATCGCAGTGCTGCCGTAGATGACGGCGACGGACTTGGCCTGACGAACCCGCACACCGCCTGCCTGGAGCAACTGCTTCTGCACCCGCCCGAACGCGCTCAGCGACACGGCTTGGGTGAACACACACGCGGCGAGCCAACCCCAATGGATCTCGGTGAGCGCCTGCCAGGACTCGTGCAACCGCGGCCACAGATAAATGCCCTCGCCGACGAGCAGAGCGATCAACGCGACCCCGGCGATCCACTTCAGCCAGCGGAGGCGGTTTCTCCGGCCTCGGTTGCCTGCCTCAGGAGCGCCGGCCACATGCTCGGGTCTCGGTTCGGCCACCTTCACAGGGTAACCACACGAGTCGAACGTTCACGGGTGCTCCACGGGCCATGCGAGGTGGGTGAGGCGTCGTCTGCCGCGTAGTTGGACCTGATCTCCGAGCTCCCAGTGTTCCTGTTCCTCGTCACTTGCGAAGTACAGAGCGGACGTCGACGCCAGCACGCGGCCGGGCCGAAGTTTGGACAATTCGGTCAAACGAGATGCCTCGTTGACCGGGTCTCCGATGACGGTGTACTCGAAGCGTTCCTTAGCGCCGATGTTTCCTGCCACCGCAAGGCCGGCCGACACACCGATGCCGATGTCGAGTCCGACGATGTCGTCGAGGGCAAACCGCAGGTCACGTGCGGCAGCCAATGCTGCCGTCGGAGCGTCGGGCCGGTCCAGCGGCGCCCCGAAGATCGCGAGGGCGGCGTCGCCCATGAATTTGTTGACGAAACCGTGGTGCTGATCGATCACGTCGACCACCACACGGAAGAACTCGTTGAGAAGCTCGACGACTTCACCGGGTGGGCGCTCCGACGCCGTGGCCGTCGATCCGACCATGTCCACGAACAGCACCGCCACGAAGCGAGTTTCCCCGCCCAATTCGGTACCGAATTGCAATGCGCGTCGGGCCACGTCCTCGCCGACATGCTGACCGAACAGCTCCCGCAGCACTCGACGCTCGGCCGATTCCTCCATCATCCGGTTGAAGCCGACCTGCAGTCGACCGATCTCGCTGCCGTCGAACACGTCGACCTCGACGTCGTTGTCCCCACGCTGGACACGCTCGATCGCCCGGCGAAGCTGGCGAATGGGATCGGAGATCTGACTCGCCGTCAGCATCGACAGAATGAACGCCTGACCGATCGCCAGGACACTGAGCAGGATGATCGCCACCGCGAACGAATCGGTGGAGAACACCAGATCCGTCGTCAATTGCGTCGCGCACAGCAAGATGATGCCGATGACGGGCATCAACGTGCCCAGACCCCACGTCATCGCCATTCTGGTCCCGACGCCCGGCGTCATCGTCCGGTCGAATCGGCCCTCGCTGAGAGCCATCGCAGCCACCGGCCGCAGGATTCTCTCGCCGAGCATGTACGTGAAACCGAACGTCACCGTCGCCGCCATGACCACCGTGACGATCACCGCCACCGCCAGCGACGGCATCTCCGTCACCGTGAGCAGCACGAACAGGACGCCGCCGATGACCCACAGGACGAGATGCACGATCGCCTGTCGCAGCGGCGCATGCAGCGTCGCCATCTGCTCCTTGCGGTTCGGCGGGCCACCGCGCAACTGCCACCGAATCACACTCCGCAACGTCCGAGCTGCGTAATACAGACTCACCGCACCGGCTGCGACCAGATACGCCCCGAACACGTACACATTGCGAACACGATCCGCGACGATCGACTGCGACTCCTCGATGGGAAGCCCGTACCGCACGAACGCGAACACCAACACCGCGCCGAACAGATTCGACAGCAACATCGACAACATATAGAGAGGCCAGCGACTCTTCAGGGTGAGCGAGACCGCTCTCAAAGATGCCAGCACGGGTTAAATTTACCGGGTGACCGAACGCGAGCCGCAGGCAGAAGCGTCAAAGGTACTTCCCAGCCGTCCAGCACCCCCTCCAACAGCGGCCCCCTCCGGTCATTCCGCAGGCTCCACTCCTGGCCTATCTGGTCATTCCGCAGGCTCCACTCCTGGCCTATCTGGTCATTCCGCAGGCTCCACTCCTGCCGATTCGGTGCATCCCCTCGTCCGGATCGGCGCCGAATGGACCTGGCGTCTGCTGGTCATCTTCGCCGGCTTCATCACGTTCTGCTACGTCGTCGCACGGCTGGACACCGTGGTCATCCCCCTCGGCCTCGCGTTACTCGCGTCGGCGATGCTGCTCCCGCTCGTCGACTGGATGCAGCGACGCGGCGTGCCGAGGGCCGCGGCCGTCGTGATCGTCATCATCGCGAGCATCGGCGTCGTCGCCGGGATCATGACGTTCGTCGTCGAGCAGTTCATCGAGGGGCTACCGCAGTTGGGTGACCAATTCACCACGTCGATCAACGACGTCCAGCGGTGGCTGGCCGACGGGCCCTTCCACATCTCGCAGGATCAGATCAGTCAGGCGAGCGAGAACCTCGTCAAGGTCATCCAGGACAACCAGGCCGCAGTGACGTCGGGCGCCTTGACCACTGCGACCGTCATCGGCGAAATCCTCACCGGCGCCGCGCTGACGCTGTTCATCCTGATCTTCTTTCTGTACGGCGGAGACCAGATCTGGGAATTCGTCACCAGACTCGCCCCCACCGGAGCGCGACGGCGGATCCGCCTCGCCGGCAGTCAAGGCTTCGGATCCCTCGTCGGATACGTGCGCGCGACGGTCGCCGTCGCCGCAGCCGACGCCATCGGAATCGGCGCGGGTCTGGCCATCCTCGGCGTACCGCTCGCACTTCCGTTGGCATCGCTCGTGTTCATCGGAGCGTTCATTCCGATCGTCGGTGCGTTCGTCACCGGATTCGTGGCCGTGTTCATCGCTTTGGTGACCAAGGGCTGGCTGACGGCGCTGATCACGCTGGGTATCGTCGTCGCCGTCATGCAGCTGGAAGGGCATGTGCTGCAACCGTTGCTGCTCGGCCGTGCAGTGCGATTGCACCCGCTCGCGGTGGTACTGGCCATCACCGTCGGCATTCTGCTGGCCGGAATCGTCGGTGGCCTGCTGGCCGTCCCCATCGTCGCCGTCCTCAACACTGCGGTTCGGTCGTTGCTCGCCGACGATCCCGACGAGGTCTACGAGGAACTGGAAGAACACGATCCAGGGGAGCCTCTGTTCCCGGCCGAGGCCGACAGCCCGCATCCCCACAATCGCGAACTCGACCCGGGCAGTCTGAGCACCCCGAATCTGTCGAAAGAGACCGGCTCGGAACGGAAGCCGACCGATGGGTGACGCTGTCACGCCGCTGTGGCGGGCCTCGCAGGCGTTCCGTCTGATCACGTTGATCTACGCGATCAGTTATCAGGTGGCCTCGATGTCCTACTACAGCAATGCTCGGCTGAGCTGGTTCTTCGTGGCGTTGATGGCGGTATGGACCGGTCTGTCCGCTGCGCTGCTGTCGAGGGCGACGCTCCCGCGGTGGAAGGTGGTACTCGCCGACCAGATCGTCGTGATCGGGCTGATGGCGTCGACTCGCCTCGTGTCGGAATACGAGTGGTACAGCACTCACCAAACCCTCCCGACGACGTTGTGGGCGACCAATGCGGTCATTTCGGCGGCAATCCTGTTCGGGCCCAAGGGCGGTATCGCGTCAGGCATCCTGTTGTCGGTGGTCAGTGCTGTGGTGCGCGATCAGATCGATCTGGATCTGTGGACCGATGCGACCGCACCGGTTCTGGTGTCCGTCGGTCTTGCGCTCGGGTTGGCGAGCAACACCGCCCATCGAGCGCACGCCGAACTCCAGCGCGCGGCCCGACTCGCGGCAATCACCGAGGAAAGAGAACGTCTCGCCCGGCAGGTGCACGACGGTGTGCTGCAGGTCCTCGCGCTCGTTCGCCGGCGTGGATCGGAAATCGGTGGTGTTGCAGGCGAACTCGCCGAGCTGGCGGGTGAACAGGAAGTAGCGTTGCGAATGCTCATCTCCGAGCAGGGGGAGCCGAGCCGAGTCGACGCCACCCAGGCTGAAGTGGACTTGCGCAGCCTTCTTCGTCCCTACGGCAGCACCACTGTCTCGGTGTCCTCCCCGCCGGATCCGGTGTTGCTCGACAGGTCGGTGGCCGAGGAACTCTCCGCCGTGGTCGACACTGCACTGTCCAACGTCGCGCTTCATGCAGGCGAGGGTGCTCGAGCCTATGTCCTGCTGGAGGACGTCGACGACATGGTCATCGTCAGCGTGCGCGACGACGGCGACGGTATCGCTCCCGGCCGACTGGCGGCTGCGGAAGCCGAAGGGCGGATGGGCGTGTCGAAGTCGATACTGGGCAGGGTCTCGTCGATCGGCGGAACGGCTGTGCTGGACACCGACGTCGGCGTCGGAACCGAATGGGAGATCAAAGTGCCGAAACAGCGGAACGACCCGAAGGACAAACGATGACGCAGGAGCAGATCACCGTCATGGTCGTCGACGACCACCCCATGTGGCGCGACGGCGTCGCACGGGATCTGGAGGCCGCGGGATTCGACGTCGTCGCGACGGCGGACAGCGTCGGCGCTGCAGGAAGGCGGGCGAAGGCCACACAGCCCGACGTCGTGCTGATGGACATGCATCTGCCGGACGGAAACGGAGCCGACGCGACGAGCAAGGTTCTCGAGGGCTCGAAGAACAGCCGAATTCTGGTGTTGTCCGCATCGTCCGAACGGGAGGACGTACTCGACGCCATCAAAGCGGGTGCGACGGGGTACCTGGTCAAGAGCGCGTCGGCCGACGAACTGTACGAGGCCGTCCGTTCCACCGCTGCGGGGCAGGCGGTGTTCACGCCCGGACTCGCGGCGTTGGTTCTGGGTGAGTACCGGCGGATGTCGAGCGCGCCGGAGGGAGAGCGAGACTCTCGCCCGACGTTGACCGAACGCGAGACCGAGGTTCTTCGTCTGGTCGCAAAAGGGTTGAGCTCCAAGCAGATCGCCACGAAGCTGACGCTCAGTCATCGAACCGTCGAGAATCATGTGCAGGCCACGTTGCGCAAGCTGCAACTCGCGAATCGAGTCGAATTGACGCGCTACGCGATCGAACAGGGTCTGTAGCCGAGTGTTTGCGTGCCCGCGCGGACGGGCACACCTGAACGCATGACCGATACCGACAAGCCCGTCGACACCACCGTCGATCCCACCGAGAAGACGCGCGGTCAAGATGCCGACACCGGGCAGAGCGCGAACGAGCGCGGACGCGCAATCGAAGAGTTCGACGAGCACATCGACGGATCCGGTGATTCACCGTCGTTCCCGACGCCCGATCCGGACGACGTGACGGACACTCCGACGGACCCGAAGACCACCACCCGCACCGAGTGACGCCCAGGCTGGGCAGGCGGAAGTCCTGGCCAGCCTGTTCAGCGCCGGACGAGGCGCCCGATGGCGCACCGCGCGTACGGCAGGTACGGGAGCACGAAGGCCGGCGGTCCGTCCAGGGTCAGCCAGGTGCGGCTCCCGTCCGGCCGCGACGCTACCCCGTGGGTGAGCGTCAGCCCCAGCTTGCGATTCTTGAACCAGACTTTGGACGTCCACGTCCAGCCCGCTTCGTCTACATCGGTCACCTCGAAGTCGAGTCGAAGCCACAGTGGGCCTTCGAGCCGGCCGAACGACTGTGTGCACACGCGCGACATGGAGTATTCGACGGACACGATCTGCGTTGCCCACGACGACCACTGGCGTGGGTCCATGTACCGCTCCCACACCGCACCGGCTCTCGCCTCCCCAACGGCATCGATCGTGATCTCCATCTCCACGAATTTACCCGGGGATTCGCCGAGAAAAACGTGGTGAGCGGTCTATTTGGCGGTTAGGCAGTGCGGGGAAGGTCGTTGTCCGGATTCCCGACGTTCAGAGTCCTCCCACTCGTCGTTCTCCTACTCGTCGACGAACGGTCACGGCGCGTGGTCACACTCGACGCAGTGCGCATCGTGCAGCTTGCGAACTTCTACGGACCGCGTTCCGGCGGTCTTCGAACCGCCGTGGATCAATTGGGTGCGGGCTACACGGCGGCCGGCCACGAGGTGATTCTGGTCGTGCCAGGAGAGCGAGCGACCGAGACGATCCTGCCGTCGGGGGTTCTGCGCATCACCCGCCCTGCAGGCAAGATCCCCTTCACCGGTGGCTATCGCGCGGTCAATCCTCGATCGACGGCCGGACTCCTGAGTGCGCTGCGTCCCGACGTCGTCGAGGTGTCGGACCGCCTCACGCTGAGAGGGATGGGGAAGTGGGCAGCCCGGCGCGGAGCTCGAAGCGTGATGATCTCCCACGAGCGCCTCGATCGCCTACTCGGGCAGATGATGCCCGACGCGACGGCACGAGCACTCGCCGACGTCGCGAACCGTCGCACAGCCGAGACGTACGACGCCGTCGTGTGCACCACCGCTTTTGCACGACGCGAGTTCGAGCGCATCGGCGCCACCAACGTCTCGCAGGTTCCACTCGGCGTCGACCTCGACATGTTTCATCCGGGCAGACGCGTCGGCGATTCCGCGTCGCCCTGGCATCGGGGCTGTGGCCGACTGCTCGTCCACTGCGGTCGATTGTCGGTGGAGAAACGGGTGGACCGCAGCATAGATTCGGTTGCTGCGCTTCACCATTCCGGATTCGATGTCCGGTTGGTGATCGCAGGCGACGGACCGAGGCGCGCCGGGCTCGAACGGAGAGCCCGAGGGCTCCCCATCGAGTTCCTCGGATTCGTCGACGGGCGTGAGGAACTCGCCGCCCTGCTCGCGTCGGCGGATGTCGCGGTGGCGCCGGGCCCGCACGAGACATTCGGGCTGGCCGCACTCGAATCGCTCGCCACCGGAACCCCCGTCGTCGTATCGAGGTCGTCCGCGCTGGCCGACATCGTGACCACCGACTGCGGTGGGCGCTTCGACGACACCGCAGACGGATTGGCGACGGAACTGTCGAGGGTGTTCGACCTACCCGCTCCAGCCCGACGGACGGCCTCGCGGGCCAGGGCGGAGCAGTTCGGCTGGCCGCTGTCGGTGGCGGGGATGCTGAGCGTGCTCGAATCCGCATGATGGCCAGGTTCGGCGTCGACACCTATCCTGGAACGCATGGAGGCGAGGGATCTACGAGTGTCCGACGCAGAGAAGGAGCATGTGGGTCAGCTCCTGCAGCGCGCAGTAGGGCAGGGCATGCTGTCACTGGGCGAATTCACCGAGCGGATGGACACGGCGCTGGCCGCCAAGACCCGCGGTGAACTGAACTCCGTCCTCGCCGACCTACCTGGCATGCAAATCGCCGAGGAGCACCGCCCGCCCAGTCCCACTCCGTACAACGCCGTCCCGGCGCCTGCCTATCAACCGCCGACGCATTCGCCCTGGCAGGGGCACGCAGGAAACGCTCACGGCGGTCCGGGCGACGTGGTGCGCGGAACGATGTCCACGGTGTCGCGCAAAGGGCCGTGGCACGTGCCGCCGAAGTTGTCGATCCAGAGCAAGATGTCGACGATCACGCTCGATTTCACACAGGCGATCATGTCGACTCAGGTGGTCGAGGTGACCGTCGACGATTACTGCAGCACAATCTCTCTCGTTGTCCCCGAGGAGGCGACGGTCGACCTCAACGGCCTCGACACCGTGGGCGGCAGCGCCAACAACAAGGTCCGCACCGGCCCGCCCATCGGCCGATTGCACGTTGTCGTGCGCGGCAAAGTCCGCTTCGGCTCCGTCACCGCCAAACACCCACTCGGAACGTCGTTCCGACGGATGTTCGGACACTGATCGCGCTTCGGGGTGAATCTCAGGGTCGACCCCGATTGACGACGCCCGTACCTGGCGAAACGATGAAGTGATGCAGATCCAACAAGTGTGGCCATTACTGGCAGTCCGTACGCGATCGTGGTTGATCGAACACAACGGTGAGCCGCTCGACCCGTATGTTCAAGCCGAACTTCTCTCCGTCGCGGGAGATTCGCCCGACCCGGCGTGGTGGGCCGGGCATTCTTCGGCAGATCAGTCGGAACTGACCGACGCCGCCGTCGACTGGATCGAGTCGGTGGCAAACGACGAATTGGATTGATCGACCGTAAGTTTCAGGCTGTTGCTCGATCAGCTGTCTCGTCCGGTTCGCTCGAGTTCGCGGACGATCGAAGTATCCAGCAACTCCGACGGTATGGGAACGTGTGTTCGAAAACTTGTCGGTGGGTCTGGTTATGGTGGTGTCATGCTCATGGGGGATGAGGGTTCGGGGACAGCGGTCGGTGACTCGGCG
>NZ_NPGB01000002.1:0-54804 GCF_002259345.1 Rhodococcus sp. 06-156-4
CAGACCTCGTCCGACACCGCGACCGCACCTGCCGCCACCCCGGATGCGACGTCCCCGCAGCCGGCTGCGAGATCGACCACGTCATCGCCTTCGACCACCGCAACCCCACCCGCGGCGGCTGGACCATCCTCACCAACCTCCACTGCCTCTGCAGATACCACCACTCCCTCAAGACCATGGGCGCCTGGACACCCACCATGCTCGCCGGAGCCGCCGAACACTGGCAATCGAACTCCGGCACCACCGCAGTCACCCTCCCCGGAAACACCTACGGAACAACCGACTTCGCCGCACAATCACTCATCCCCCACATACCCCGCAAACGCAGACCCATCACCACCACCAACAACAACACGGCAAACAACACCCACACCCCACCGACTAATGACACCGACGACCCTGCACCGTTCTGAACGGTGCAGGGGTTCGGATGAATCGGCGTCCATGGACTGTCGGTCAGCCTGTGTATCCGCTCATGTCGTACACGGTGACGCCATCGACGGTGGTGGCGGTGAAGTTCGCTGCGACCCACTCCGCGATGTCGGACGATGTGGACTGCGAGTCACCACCACCGGGCATGCCGCCGCCCATTCCGCCGCCTCGGCCACCGGAAATGTAGTACTTGACTTCGTGATTCGAGACGTAGGAGATGAACTGATCGAGAGTCGGCGCGGGATCACTGCTCCACCCTCCGATAGCGATGACCGCTGTGTCCGTAGCCAACTCGTAGGTCGCGGCTGTCTGCGATCCGTTCACCGCAGCGGACCACCTGGTGTCGGCCGACTCGAGCAGAGCGTTCACCTGATCACTGGAAGCGGAACCGCCACCCATACCGGGGCCACCACCAGCCATGACACCTGCTTCGTCTCCGGCCACCGGACTGTCCGGGACTTGGCCGGCGGCACCTGCACCATCGGTTGTTGCGGCAGCACCGGGCATACCACCCTCTGGGATCCCACCCGAGGGAACCGCGCCGTCAGACATACCGCCACCCGGCATACCTCCACCCGGGGTACCGCCGCCCATGCCGGAGTCCGAGACGGCACCGACGGGACCCGCGGTGGGGATGGATCCGCTGTGGACGGTGGACGAGGTGGCGATGGCATACGACGCACCGCCGCCGAGACCTGCGATCGAGCCGACGAGGGCAGCGATGACGGCGAGTACACGGAACCGACCCGCACCGAGGATCGCGACAGCGGCGACGACAGTTCCGAGCAACAGGATCCACTTCAGAGCGGGCAGCCAGTCAGCGTTGCGGTGCAACAGAACCCAGGCCCATCCGCCTGCCGCGAGCATCATCGACGCCAGACCGAGCCGCGCCCACACGGATTCGCGTGCGATCCACAACGCATAGCCGCCGGTCCCGACCATGCCTGCGACAGCCGGCGCGAGGGCCACCGTGTAGTACGGGTGGATGGTTCCGGACATGTAACTGAAGATCGAACCCGTCACCAGGAACCAACCACCCCACAGAACGAGCGAAGCGCGCAGCAGATCGGTGCGCGGTGCGCGTCCCCGAGCAATGAGCCCGAACACCAGTGCCACCAACGCGGCGGGGATCAGCCACGAGATCTGGATGCCCATCTCACTACCGAACAGCCGGTCCAGTCCCGTGCTGCCGCCGAAACTGGAACCCGCGGCCCCTCCCATTCCACCGCCGCCCATTCCGCCACCGGCATTGCCGTCGGATCCGAAGATGCGGCCGAGTCCGTTGTAGCCGAGCACCAGATCCATGACGGTGTTGTCCGTCGAACCTCCGATGTACGGGCGCGCATCGGCGGGCCAGAGCGCAACGGTCAGAACCCACCACCCGGCTCCGGCGACGAGCGCGGCGAACGCACCGACGAGATGCAGCAACCGAGCACCCAGACGCGCCTGCCCTGCAACCAGGTACGTCAACCCGAAGGCCGGGAGCACCAGCAGACCCTGGAGCATCTTGGTCAGGAACGCGAAACCCAGCGCGACGCCGGCGAACGCGAGCCACATCGCCGCTCGTCGACCGACAGACGTCTGCAGGGCGCGCACGACGAAGTATCCGCCGATCGACATCAGCAACACCAGCAGTGCATCGGGATTGTCGAACTGGAACATCAACGCCGCCGCCGGCGTCGACGCCAAGACCGCACCCGCCAGGAGCCCTGCCGTGGGCGCGGCGACCCGCTTGACTGCGGCGTAGACGACAGCGACCGCACCCACACCCATCAATGCCTGCGGCACCAGAAGGCTGGCGCTGGAGAACCCGAAGATCCGAGCCGACAATCCCATCACCCACAGCGATGCGGGCGGCTTGTCGACGGTGATGAAGTTCTCCGAGTCGAGCGAACCGAAGAACCACGCAGTCCAGTCCTTCGAACCAGCCTGCGCCGCAGCGGCATAGAAGGTGTTGGCGTATCCGCTGGCGGTCAGGTTCCACAGGTACAGCACGGCGGTCGCCGCAAGGAGCACGCCCAGCACTACGTGGTGGCGGTTCGGCGCATACCTCGCAGCCTTACGATGCCGAGGTTGCGGTTCCGCTGGTGTCGGCGGCAGAAGTGTTGTGGTCACGAAAAGGTCCTCCGTCGGTGGTGTCGAGGACCAGAGTGACCGGGCCGGGTTCGTCCCCGCTGGGAACAACCTCGAGAAATGCTGTGAAGGACCGCAGACAAGGTCGAACGCGTCAGACACCGTCCAGAGGGGTGGTGACCGCGATACGGCGAGCTCCATCGGCGTCGAGCACGATCTGGTAGGCGTTGCGCTCCACGCCGACGGAGTTGCCGTCGGAATCGAGGTTCTCGAGCAGCAGATGTCCCACCCAGATCCCGTTGCCCTCGATGTCGGTCACGATGTCCTTCGCTCGGACGCCCTGGATTCCGCGGGATCGGTAGAACTGCTGCCCCTGGCTGAAGAAGTCACGCGTCTGCTGTGGATCGGTGACGGCGAGGCAGCCGCGAGGCGACACCGCGAGAGCTGGATAGTGGTAGATGTCCGCGAGGGCGTCGATGTCGCCCGAGGACAGGCAACCGGTGTAGCGGTCGAAGAAGTCCTCTATCGATTCGGTGCTGGTGGAGGTCATGAACGGAGAACCTACGGTTGATTACCGCCACGCCGGTGACGGTAATCGGAAAGAATCTCCGATTGTGCCCCGCGAAACGAGCTCCGACTCACGCGACAACCACCTGACGCTGCGACGCGTGGTGCGTCAGCAACGTCTCATCGAAATCCTCGCCGACTCGCCACTGCCCGTACCGACGGAAGATCTGGCCGAGAAACTACAGGTCAGCGCCAGAACCGTGGAACGCGACCGCCGCCGTCTCGTCGAATCCGGCGTCCCGATCGTGTCGGTACCGGGAACAGGCGGCGGCAGCCGACTTCCCAGCCACGACAAGCCTGCTCCCCTGCATTTGTCGTTCGAGGAGATCGCCGCGTTGATCGCGGCCCTCGCCGCGCTCGGGCCGACGGAAACCGACAGCGCACAGTCCGCGATGACCGCCCTCGTCGCAGCAATCACCCCGTCGCAGCCTCGGGGACTGCGGTGACCGCCCGGCAAGCCCGACGTGTCGCCGTCAAGTACGGGGCATCGCTGATCGCATTGAACATCGCCGCTGCGGTGCAGGTGATCTTCGTCGTGGCGTTGCTCGCGAGATCCGAGACCGCGACGGTCGGCAGCATTCTGACCGACCCCGCATTCAGCGCATTCCGATGGATCGTCCCGCTCGGCATCACGGTCGGAGCCCTCGCAGGCATCGTGCTGATCCTGCCCACCCTGCGGTGGTTCGCACACGAGGACATCCCGACGGTCGAGCAATCGAAACGTGCGACACGGATTCCGCTGCACCACACCGCGTCGCACCTCGCGCTGTGGCTGGCATTCGGGTTCTCCATGGCAGCGTTGACGCACGACGCGGAACACGACGTGACGGTACTCATCGTCATCGGCACCGTGTTCGGTGCGGTCACCACCGCCGGAACCGGATACCTGTTGACCGAGAGGTCACTGCGTCCCGTCACCGTGCTGGCGTCGACGGGCACCCCGGCGCGACGTGAGCTGAGCGTGCTCGCACGACTGATCCTCACCTGGTTGGTGTGCACGGCCATTCCGGTGGCAGCGATCACGCTGATCGTCATCGTGCACTCGACCGGAAAGCCCGTCGCAATCCCCGCCCCGATCGAACTGCCCATCCTCATCGTCTCCGCAATCGCACTCGGCACCGGACTCCGCGGAACCATCCTCGTCGCACGATCGGTGTCCGAGCCGGTGCGAGAAGTAAGCCAAGGGATGACGGAGATCGAGAAGGGACGGACCGACGTAGCCGTCCCGGTCTACGACTCCTCGGAGATCGGGAACCTGCAACGCGGGTTCAACAGCATGTCGCGCGGACTCACCGAGCGTGAACGACTACGAGACCTCTTCGGCCGACACGTCGGCACCCAGGTCGCCTCGAGAGCACTCGAACAATCCGACTTCCCCCGCGGCGACGTCCAGTACGCCGCTGTCCTGTTCATCGATCTCGTCGGGTCGACGGCCTTTGCCGTCGACCATCCGCCCGAACGCGTCGCCGAAGTACTCAACGAATTCCTCGCCATCGTCGTCGACACCGTCGACGACAACCTCGGCTTCATCAACAAATTCGAAGGCGACGCCGCACTCGCCGTCTTCGGCGCGCCCCAACCCATCGACAACCCGGCTGCCGCCGCCTTGAAAGCTGCCCGACGCCTACGCCTCGCGCTCGGATCCCTCGACACCCGCAACTCCGCCGAAAACCCAGCCGGCTCCGCTCCCGCCACTTCTGGTCACTCCGCCGGCTCCGCTCCTGCCACCCCTGGTCACTCCGCCGGCTCCGCTCCTGCCACCCCTGGTCACTCCGCCGGCTCCGCTCCCGCCACCCCTGGTCACTCCGCCGGCTCCGCTCCTATGGACTTCGGGATCGGCGTTGCTGCAGGTGATGTGTTCGCCGGGGACATCGGAGCACTGCAGCGATACGAGTACACCGTCATCGGAGAGCCGGTGAACTGTGCAGCGAGGTTGTCCGATCTCGCCAAACTCGCGCCGGGCAGAGTGCTGGTCAGCAGCCGACTCGTCGACGACGCAGGCGCGGACGAAGCGCGTCACTGGCAGTCGACCGGGCCGGTGGAGCTGCGCGGATATCAGACGCCGGTCGAGGTCTCGGCGGTCTCCGACGCTTAGCGGTCCCGGCGGCTCCGCGGCTCAGCGGTCCCGGAAGCGCTGGAGGATTTCGCGCATCGTGTGCGGGTAGATACCCTCGTCGGCGAGCTGCCTGCGGGTCTTGCGACGGGTCAGCACGACGCCGGTGATCGCGACGATCCACACCGGGTACTGGACGAGGAACGCGACCCGGAAGCCCTCGAACGTGTAGCCACCGAACGCGTCGAGGATCCATCCGATCGATGCGATGACCAGAAGCGACGCGGTGAATCCGCCGATGTTGACCATGCCCTGCGCGGTGCCGAGGTTGGCGCTCGGATTGAAGGTACGTGCGTAGTCGAATCCGATGACCGAACCGGGTCCGCCGACGGAGATCACGACCACCAGGACGACCAGCAGCCACAGCGGAGCAGGACCGGGAAGTGCCAGCACGACTGCCCACATCGCCGCATTGCTGATCATGATGGCGAGCACCATCCACGACCGTCGCATCGGATACCGCCCGGTGAGGATGCCGAGCCCGACGCCGGAGAACACTGCTGCCACCACCGAGATCGACAGCAGCGCGCCGGCCGTCGACGACGACAACCCCTGCGCCGACGTCAGGTACGGGATACCCCACAACAACGCGAACACGGTGATCGAGAACTGCGTACCGGTGTGGGAGAAGAACCCGAGCCGCGTCCCGGGGCGCTTCCACACCTGCGCGATGGTCGCGAACGTCTCACGCACCGACGTCGCCTTCTCGGTGATCTCGGTGCCGGGAGGTGAATCACGAACCAGGGCGAGCGTCAGGACCAAGGCGACGAGTCCCAGCGACGCAGCGCTGCCGAACGCGACCGTCCACCCCGGACCGTTGAGCAGTACGAGGAACGGCACCGCGGACAGGATCTGTCCCATCTGGCCGAGCAGACCCGTCAGCTGGGACACGATGGGAACCTGCCTCGGCGGGAACCACTGCGGGACCAGACGCAACACCGAGATGAACGTCAGAGCATCCCCGACTCCGACGAACGCACGCGCCGTCACAGCCAGGGGAAGCGAATCGGTGAATGCCAGTACCAGTTGCGCGACGGTCATCAGCAGCGCGCCGAGTGCGATCATCTTCCGAGACCCGACGCGATCCAGCACCACACCAGCGGGTATCTGCATCGCCGCGTAGACGACGACCTGAAGAACGACGAACGACGACAGCAGTGACGGACTGATCACGAACCTGTCGGCGGCGTCGAGCCCTGCGACACCGAAGGCGGTGCGGTGCAGCACGGCGACGATGTATGCGAAGACACCGACACCCCAGACCACCCACACGCTTCTCACTGCCCACATTCTGCCCGGTGCCCTGTGCAAGGATCGAATCCGACAGGACGCGACGAAGACGAAAGTGAGCAAGCCCATGGCCGACCCCATCCTGGTGTTGAACGGACCGAACCTGAACATGCTCGGAACGCGTCAGCCAGAGGTGTACGGCCACGAGACGATTGCCGACGTCGTCGCACTGTGCGAGAAGACCGCCGCCGCGCACGGACGAACCGTCCGAGCCGAGCAGTCCAACCACGAGGGCCACCTGATCGACTGGATCCACGAAGCACGGGGGCGCGTGTCGGGAATCGTCATCAACCCCGGTGGCCTCACCCACACTTCCGTCGCCCTCCGCGACGCTCTGGTGATCCCGGAAGTACCGATCATCGAGGTCCACATCAGCAACGTTCACGCGCGAGAAGAGTTCCGTCACCACTCGTTCGTCTCCCCCATCGCATCCGGGGTCATCGCCGGACTCGGAATTGCGGGCTACGGATTCGCCATCGAACGGCTCGTCTCTCTCACCTAGTCCTCAGGTTCACCTGCATATGCTGGGTCGAGCATTTCGGCTGAACGAGGGATATCGGTGAGCAAAGACAGGGCGAGCAACAACAGCAAGAAGAAGGCACAGGCAGCTGCGGCGGCACTGCAGGGCAAGAAGGACAAACAGCGCCGCACCCTGATCCAGGTCGGCGTCGCCGTCGTTCTCGTGGCGCTGATCGCCGTCATCGGCTTCAACATCGCGTCGAAGAATTCCGACGACACCACCGCAACCCCGGCTGCCACGCCGTCGGTCGTCACCGAGGACGGTGCGATCCGCATCGGTGACCCGAATGCCTCCGTCGTCGTCACCGCCGTCGAGGATTTCCAGTGCCCAGCCTGCAAGCAGTTCGAGGCGATCTCCGGCGACACCCTCTCCGAGCTCGTGGCCGACAACACCATTGCCGTCGACTACAAGCCGATCGCAATCCTGGACCGAATGTCGTCGACGAACTACTCGACGCGCGCAGCCAATGCGGGCATGTGCGTCGCGCAGGCCGACATCTCCAAGTGGCCTGCATGGCACAAGGCCATGTTCGAGCAGCAGCCCGCCGAGGGCGGCGCAGGCCTCAGCGACGACGACCTGAACGGAATCGCCCGGACACTTCAGGTCGACGTCGGCAGCTGCATCACCGACGGCACCTACACCGATTACGTCGCCAGCCAGACGCAGAACGTCATCGACTCCGGCGTCACCGGGACCCCGACCGTCTCGGTCAACGGCACCGTCGTCGACGTCCCGACGCCGGACAACCTGCGGGCCGCGATCACCGCGGCACAGTAGAGCAGTGCCCACCAGCAAGGTCACCGCCTGGGTCCTCACGGTCGGCGGCGTACTCGGACTCCTCGCGGCACTGACCCTGACGATCGAACGATTCAAACTGCTCGAGGATTCGTCCTACGTGCCGTCGTGCAGCTTGAATCCGGTGTTGTCGTGCGGTTCGGTGATGACCACCGATCAGGCCGCACTGTTCGGGTTTCCCAATCCCATCATCGGGATCGTCGCCTTCACGGTGGTACTCGTCACCGGAATCCTGACCCTCGCGAAGGTCGCACTACCGCACTGGTACTGGCTCGGACTGTCGCTGGGCACCCTGCTCGGCGAGGTGTTCATCCACTGGTTGATCGACCAGAGCCTCTACGAGATCGGCGCACTGTGCCCCTACTGCATGGTCGTCTGGGCAGTCACGATGCCGATATTCGTCGTCACGCTGTCCCAACTCGTCGACCGCGAGCGCGCAGGCACCGTCCCGAGGCTGCTGCTCGAATGGCGTTGGACGATCCTCGCGCTCTGGTACGCCGTGGTGATCGCCCTCGTCGGCATCAGGTTCTCGGACTACTGGTCGACGCTCGTCTAAAGGGCCGCGACGGCGTCGATCTCGATCAGCAACTCCGGCATCGCAAGCCGAACGATTTCGACGACGGTCTGAGCGGGCCTGGTCTCGGGAAACAACTCACCGAGAACCGCGGTGTAGGTGTCGAGGTGTGCCATGTCGACGAAGTACACGGTCAGCTTGACCACGTTCTCCAAGGCTCCACCGGCTGCATCGACGATCAGGCGAATGTTCTCGAACGCCAGACGAATCTGCGCCTCGACATCCCCGATTCCCGCGAACTGACCGTCCGCCGTGATCGCCGTCTGGCCCGACAGATACAGCGTCGTCGACGCGTTCTCCACCGCAACACACTGAGACAACAACTGAGCGCCGGGATCCCACACGCTCACGGGTGACACCACTCGCTTGTCCATTCGTGTCTCCTCTCGTCCGCACCGCCAACCTACGCACCGCCAACCTACGCACCGATGCCGCAATGGAAGATGCGACGCGTAGGTTGCGTCCGCGCATTCCGAACCACGGAGCGCCGTCGCAGGGCATGATGATGTGAGCCACCTCACGCGGGGATGAGTGGGCATGGAAGCATTTTGGGGAGAGACGCACAGCACCAGGAGTTGTTACATGGCAGGCGATCCGATCGCAGTCATCGTGGCCGTCATCGTGTCCGCAGCGGGGGCGGCAGCAGGGACCGACCTTCCCCCACCGATCCAGGACGGAGCTGCGGGCGTCGCCGAATCCGCGGAGAACGCCGCACCCGGTCTGCAACAGCAACTCGACGACCTTCTCGGGGCCCTTCCCGACGATCAGCGCGACGACGCCTCCGCCATGCTCGACGATGCCGCGGCCGCGATCGAATCCGCGGCCGACCCGATGCTTCCGGACGAGCCGGACACCGAAAAGACCGAGGAGACCGAACCGGCGGACGCGGGCGCCGCGACGGACGCACCGCCCACACCGCCTCTGGCGCAGGTGCCCGTCGCCTCGGTGACGAGCTCGCCCATCACATCGCTCGGAGCCCTGATACCGAGCGCGAGCGGCGCCCTGCAGTTCGGTACGTCGACGTATTCACTGGGCGATCTGGTGTCCCAGACTGCGTTCATGCCCGCCGCCGAGGCACTTCGGCGTGCGCTGTTCCCCGGGGTACCCGCCACGTTCACCGGAGTGTCCGCGTCGCCTATCGGTGCGATCACCGCGTTCGTTCCCTGGCTCATGAAGGCCGGGGCCATCTGCGACGGCGTGGGGGCACCCGTCATTGCCGCGCTGTACGCCGCGGAGAACGGGTTCCGGCACGGTCCGACGGCCCCGGTGTCCTCGAGTGGGGCACGTGGCCCCGGGCAGTTCATGCCGGGAACGTGGGCGACCTACGGCAAGGACGCCGACGGTGACGGTGTGGCCGACATCAACGGAATCGCGGATTCGGTGATGGCGTCGGGAAACATGTTGTGCGACATCCACAGTCAGGTCTCGCAGTGGAAGTCCGAGGGCAGGGTCAGTGGTGACACCCTCGACTTGACCATCGCCGGGTACAACGCGGGTGCGGGCGCAGTCCTTCGTTCCGGCGGGATGCCCTCCGGTACACCGGATTACGAGAACCAGACGAAGCCGTACGTCGCGAAGATCCGGGCGACGGAAATGCAGTTCTCCGCGATACTGAACCCGTTCTCCGCCCTGGACATTGCCGGTGCAGGCGCGAACGCCGTACGGTCCGCCATGAACTATCTCGGCCTGCCGTACGTGTGGGGCGGCGGCAACATCAACGGACCGTCGGGCGGCGGGTTCGACTGCTCCGGTCTGACGTCCTACGCCATCTTCAAGGCGTCCGGCGGCAAGGTGACCCTCCCGCGGACGTCGGAGACGCAGTGGAACGTCGGCACCGAAATCCCGCTCGGGCTGGCTCAGCCCGGCGACCTGCTGTTCGGCAACTGGCAGGCGGGTGGTCCCGGGCACGTCGCAATTTACGTCGGCAACGGGCAGATGGTGCACGCGCCCACCTTCGGCGACGTCGTCAAGATCGGGCCGGTGTTCGACGGAATGAAGGCGCGCCGGGTCCTGTGACACGCTCGGCCGGGTAGGTTCGTTCACCATGACCGACGGAACCAGCGCAACGCAGCGGAGCCCCGAACCTGTCGGCTTCGACGACCCTCTTGCTCCGGCGCCGGCCGACGGCGAGGGCTTCGAGACCAACTGGACCGTCCGCACCGGAGACGTCGACCCGAACAACCGCCTGCGGTTCGACGGTATGGCCCGCTACCTGCAGGACATCGGGTCGGACAATCTCGATGCCACCTCGCTCGGCGTCACGGACCCGTTCTGGATCGTGCGGCGCACGGTCATCGACGTGCACACCCCGGTCGAGTTCCCGGACCGAGTGCACATGAGACGGTGGTGCTCGTCGATGTCGACGAGGTGGTCGAACATGCGCGTGAACATCACCACCGACAAGGGCGCGTCCATCGAGACCGAGGGATTCTGGATCAACATCAGTGCCAGTACCGGTATGCCCACCCGGATCAGCGACGAGGCCTTGGCCCTGCTGGCACGCACCACCGACGAGCATCGGTTGCGGTGGAAGGCCTGGCTGACCGAGCCGGTGCCGTCACCCGCGCACACCGACGTGCAGTTTCCCTTGCGCGCCACCGACATCGACCCGTTCAACCACGTCAACAACGCCGCGTACTGGCACGCCGTCGAGGAACTGTTGGTCGATCACGCCGATCTGTTGCACGCCCCGCACCGGGCCGTCATCGAGTATCTCTCCCCCATTCTGGCGGGCGACCACGTGACCATTCGTCACCGCTTCGAGGGCGGCGCGCTCACCGTGTGGTTCGTCGTCGACGATGCGGTGCGCTCCGTCGCGAAGGTCGCCCCGAGGGCCTGACGGTCCAGCTTGCCGCGCGGTGTGCGGGGCAGGGCGGGCACCACGAGGATCCGCGTCGGCACACTGGGGGCGGGCAGGGCCTCACGCAACGACCGACGGATGCGCTCGACGGGCGGTGCGCCCGCGCTCACGACGAGTGCGAGCGCGGGTACCTCACCGAATCGTGCGTCGGGAATCGCAACGACTCCCGCTTCGAGAACACCGGAGATGCTCAGGGCTGCATGCTCGATCGGCGCGAGCTCGACATTGAGCCCTCCCCGGATCAGCGTCTCGGAATCACGACCGAACAGAGTCAGCGACGACCCGTCCACACTTCCTCTGTCTCCCACCGTCATCCAGCCGTCGACCGGTCCGCCTGCGAGTCCCCCGTCGGTCAGGTACCCGTCGAACACCATGTCACTGCGCACGTGAACGACACCGTCGACGATCCGCGCCTCGACACCGTCGAACAGTGTGCCCGCACCGGGATTCACGCCGCGATCGTAGGACACGAAGCTCAGCTCCGAGGCGCCGTAGAAGTGAACGAGCGACGCGTTCGGCAGCACGTTCTGCAGTGTTCGACGCCCCGACTCCGGCCAGCGGGCCGCACTGGAGAGCACTTCACGCACACTCCCTACCGGGCCGACATCGGCGCGCACGACGTCCCACGCGATCGTCGGCACCGAATAGAGATGCGTCGCGCCACTGTTCAGTGCGTCGACCACGGGCCGGACGTCGACGGCCGCACCCCGTGTCAGCCCGTGCAGCGCGCCGTACAGGAAATGCGTGTGGTCCAGCACCCCCGGCGTCGACACGCGATCTCCCCGCCGAACGTCGAACACGGCGTCGCTGCGGTCCAGCGTCCTGGCCCACGAACGCTGGTTCCGTACGAAGAGCTTGGGCTCACCGGTGCTTCCCGACGTGATCCCGACCAGGAGTTCACCGCCCTCGGTGGGACTCCCGTGCGGCCCCCGCCCGTCCAGACCGACGACCGGGTCGGGCCAGCCGAGCGATGCCACCCGTCGATGCTGTTGCTGCGCAGCGATCACCACGTCCGGGGCGGCGAGCTCGACGACCCTGCCGAACTGACCGGGCAGCAAGTGCCTGTGCAACAACACCACACCGATTCCCGACGCCATCGCCGCGGTCACCGCGACGAGCGAGCCGACGTCCGACGTCGGAAGAACCGCGACGCGTCGCATGCCGTTCATCCCGGCACCGGTGCGGCGGACCCGTTCCCAGAAATCGCCGTACGTCACCGATTCCCGACGGTCGACGACGGCGATCGCCTCGGGATTCTCGCGTGCGTGACCGGCGATGCGGTCGGTGAGTAGCGGGCTCACGCGCTGATCGCCCCGCTAATCGTCGACGCCACGAGCGACGAGGGCATCGCCCATCGCGTCGGCGGTGCGGAGTGCGCGAACCAGGACGGGCGTGGCGAGTGCAGTCATGGACCACTGCAATCCGCGCGCTTTGCGCGCCTCGGACACCTCGTGCACGATGGTGGCCAGCACCGGGATGCACCTGATGGCGAGGGCGAGCATCAGACCGATGCGGTCGGGGTCGACACCGAACCGCCGAAGTGGCCCGAGCGCGCGAGTGACGGTGTCCAGCATGTCCGTCACTCGGGTCGTCAACGTGACGAGTGCGGCGAGGGCAACGGAGATCACGAGCACTCCGCACACCACCACCGCGCGTTTCCAGTCGGTGATGATCACCTGGAAGACACCGATGATCAGCACCATCCACAGCACGGGACGTAGCTGCGCCGTAGCAAGTTTCAGCGGAATACGTGCCACGCCGAACAACCCGGCCACGACGAGTGCGATCACCCCGACGTCCACGGGGGTGCGCGCGAAGATCGTGGCGAGGATGATCGACGCCAGCAGGAGCAGCAGCTTGGTACCCGCAGGCAACCGATGCAGCAGAGAGTTCCCCGGCCGGTACAGCCCGATCACAGGACCAACTCCCGATATGCCGGAACCGCCGCGTCGGGGGTGCCGTCGAACGCAACAACACCGTCGTCGACGACGATGACGCGCTCGAACGACTCGAGAAGAGCGAGCTGGTGAGTGACGACGATGACCTGCTGATCGATGGAGTCCAACGCGTCGGCGACGACTCGGGCGTTGCGGAGATCGAGCAGAGTGGTCGGCTCGTCGGCGACGACGACCTCCGGCCTGCGGATCAGGACGGCTCCGATTGCCAGGAGCTGTTTCTGACCGCCGGACAGTAGATGCGCGGGGTGCTCGGCGTGTCCGTCGAGGCGGAACCTCGTCAGTATGTCCTGGACTCGCTCGGCGATCTCGGGCTTGCTCAGTCCCGATCTGCGGAGCGAGAACGCGAGATCCTCCGCGACCGTGGGCATGACGATCTGCGTGTCCGGGTCGGTGAAGACGAACCCCACCTTCTTACGGACCTGGGCGCCCTTCTTCGCTGCGTCGATGCCGTCGACGGTCACTGTCCCGGACGTCGGCGCGAGCAACCCGTTGATCGTCCGCGCCAGCGTCGACTTGCCGGATCCGTTGGACCCGATGATGCCCACACGGCGCTCGGTGATGGTGAGATCGACGCCCCGCAACACTTCTCGCTCACCGAAGGCGTGACGAACCTGCTCGAACACGATCTCGCTCATTGCACACGCTCCACGATCATTGCTACTCCCTGGCCGCCGCCGATGGCGCACGCGGCCAATCCCAGTTCCGGCCCGTCCGACGCGAACATCCGAGTCGCCAACCGCACGAGCAGGATTGCGCCCGACGCACCCCACGGGTGCCCCATCGCAATGGCACCGCCCTGCGGGCACAGCAGATCCTCGTCGATGTCCAGTTCGTCGGCGACTGCGAGTACGACGGATGCGAACGCCTCGGTGATCTCGACGACCCCGACATCGGACAGCGCAACTCCGCTACGGCGCAACACTTTCTCGATGGCGGGAACCGGGCCGAGACCGGGCAGCGACGGATCCGACCCCGCCACCGCGGATCCGAGAACACGCAGCGCTGGTAAGCCGTGTGCACCCGCCTGCGTCGCCACGGCGAGAACGGCTGCGCCGTCGGAGATTCCGCACGAGTTGCCCGCGGTCGCGGTGCCGTCCGGCGTGAATGCCGGACGGAGTCGGCTCAACCTGGCCTCGGTCATGTTCGATCGAATTCGTTGATCGCGGTCGACGCCTGCTATCGGAACGATCTCGGACGAGAACTCCGTCTGCGCGGCCAGCGCATGCGAACGTGCCGCATAGGCGTCCTGACGTTCTCGGCTGATCCCTCGAATCCTGGCGAGATCGTCCGCCGCGACTCCCATGTCGGGGTCGGGGAAACCGGGAGGAGCAAACGGGGCACGGGTGTAGCGCTCGCGCGTCTCCGGCCAGAGTCTCCACGGTGCGGTGCTGGCGGATTCGACGCCGCCGGCCAGGATCAGGTCGTCCTCGCCGCTGCGGATTCGGGCGGCGGCGAGTGCGACCGCGTCGAGGCCGGAACCGCACTGCCGGTCCACGGTCACGCCGGGCACGTCGACGCCGAGCCCGGCGGCCAGGGATGCGATTCGCGCCGGGTCGCCGCCGGGGCCGAGGCAGTTGCCGAGGACGACGTCGTCCACCTGGTCCGGTGCCCCGGCGTCGCGCAGCGTATCGAGCACGGCGGTGAGGACCGGTGCCGCGAGATCCGTCGTGGTCAGCCGGGAGAATCCGTGGCCGGCGTTGCCGATCGGTGTTCGACGTGGGGCAACGAGGACCGGCGCAGCAGCCTTGTACGCAGACCGACTCATGGCAACGAGTCTCTCACTCGGGCGCGGGCGATCTTTCCGCTGCCGGTGCGAGGTAGACGGTCGACGACAACCCATCGCCTCGGGACTGCTTCCTTCTGGAGTGCGGCGCGAGCACGGGCCTTGACGGAATCGAGGACGACCGGGTCGTCCAGTTCGAGGACGGCAGTCACCGTCGCCCCGAGGACCGTATGTGGTGTCCCGACGACCGCCGACGCGCGCACTCCGTCGATCGCGTCGAGCAGTCTTTCGACGTCCTCGGCGATGACCGTCGTGCCACCGACGTCGACGGCGGCGTCCCCTCGGCCGTGAACGACGAGTTCGCCGTCCGACCCGAGATCGGCCAGGTCCCCGACGCCGACCCATTCGTCGGCACCGAGAACGCGGTACGGCGACCTGACGTACAGCAGGCCGTCGCGGATCTCCGCGTCCACACCTGGAAGCAACCGCAGCGGCTCCGGGACCACGCGGGTAGCGACGAGCGACAGTTCGGCCGCCCCGTAGTACTCGACCACACGGAGATGTCGTCGATCGAATCGGTCGTTCCTGCCGGCTCCACTCCAGCCCTCGGCTGCCCCGGAATCGAAAGTCGTGCCTGCTACGACTGCGAGGCGCAGTTCCGGGGCGGTCTCGACGAGAGTTCGGAGGACCGCGGGCACTGCGTGAGCGACCGTCGCGCCACGCGGATCGTCGGTGACGCACGCACCGACCCACAGGGCGTGGACGGCGGCGAACAAGTGCATGGTCGCGTGCAACGGACCGGTGACGAGCACCCGGTCGGACTCGACGATTCCGGTGACGGATGTGAACTCGTCGAAGCTGTCCGTCCAGGACCGCACGGTGCGAGCAAGCGGCCGAGGCCTACCCGTCGACCCGGACGTGCCGATCAGCAACCAGGCGTCCGCAGGCACGGACTGTCGATCGGGCCTGGCTGCAGGGTCCTCGACGTGCACCGCTCGGCCCTGCCTGGCTGCCGCGAACACGCAGATCAACGCATCGGGAACAGCGAGTTCCGACGCGTCGTGTGCCGAGTGTTCGTGAAGCGGAGGTGCGGGCCAGGCTTCGACCGCGGCGTCGAACTGCGCGTAGGTCAGCCGGGTGCCTGCCCAGTCGATCGCAAGAGCGTCCGCGGAATGCGGCAACTTCACGTGTGGACGATGCCCGGGTACGCCCGGTGAACACTCTTCGCGACGACGGTGGCGATGACGACCTTGACGAGGTCGCCGGGAACGAAGGCGAAGTTGGTGGAGACCGCGGCCCACACACTCAGGTCCGTGCGCAGCAGCAAACCGATGGTTCCGAAGATGTAGACCACGACGATGCCGCCGATCGCGTTGGCGAGCAGTCCGAGCACGACGGGGTACTTCGGCAGGATCCGTACGGTCAGCAACCCGATCACGAAGACGGCAGGGATCCAGCCGACGAGGTAGCCGGCGCTCGGCCCCGCCAGCGCGGTGAGCCCGGTACGGCCGCCCGAGAGCAGCGGCAGCCCGATCAGGGTCAACGCGATGAACACCGCGACCGCGATGACGCCTTTGCGTGGTCCGAGAACGGCGCCCGCCAGGATGACACCGAGGGTCTGCAGCGTGATCGGAACACCACTGAAGCCGACCGTGATGGCCCCGGCGAGTCCGAGAGCTGCGATGAGCGCGGCGAACACGGCGACCTGCGCCATGTCTCTCGCGGAGACGTGAAACCTCGAACCCGCCACCGGTGACTCCTGTACGCCTTCGGAACCTGACATGACCACTCCTCGTGATGCAAACTTGAACGGCGTTCAAGGTAGCAGGTCCGCTTCACTGCGTGTGTCCCGATACGGTGGTATCCATGACGCGCACCCTCGTCCTGATGCGACACGGCAAGTCCGGCTACCCCGACGGTGTTCCCGACCACGATCGCCCGCTCGCCGAGCGTGGACAGCGTGAAGCGGCGCTCGGTGGTCAGTGGATCGTCTCGGACGTCGGCACGGTCGACGCAGTTCTGTGCTCGACGGCCACCCGCACCCGCGAGACCCTCGTCGCGACGGCAATCGAGGCCCCCGTGACCTTCGAGGAGCGTATCTACGGCGCATCACCGGACGAGATCATCGACGAGATCGCGCTGACCGACGACGCGGTGCACACACTCCTCGTCGTCGGGCATGCGCCTGGAATACCGTTCACTGCACTGGAATTGGCCGAAGCCGATGGTTCGGAAGCCGCCATCGAGATCGGCAGGAAGTTCCCGACGTCGGCGATCGCCGTTCTGACATTCGACACGTCGTGGGCCGAGATCGGACGTGGCACCGGGCTACTGACCCGCTACCACGTACCCCGCTAGCGCGCGTCAGCTCTTGAGCTTGGCGGCCACGAACCCGACGACGCCGAGAGCGATCAGCAACAGCAGCGCAGTGCCGAAGCCTGCCAGCCACCACACCACGGCAAACACCATGAGCGCCGGAGCTGCGGCGATCAGGGCGATGCCCGGGTTCTCGCGAACCGTCTCGAGTGCCGTCTGCGCATGAACGCGATCGATCTTCTTGCCAGCCATGGGGAACCTCCCTGTGTCGCGGACGTCCGAGGCGAGTCCGTTATGCCGTGTTCTCCACAGTAGCGCGCATCGGCTGTGCGCCGCCGCAGCACAGAAAGACCTAGCGGGACAGCGAACGCACCAGGTGGATCAGCGCCGCGTCGGCCTGCCACAGTGCATCCCTGTCGTACGTCGACGTCGACGCGAGGATCTCGTCGGCGCCCGTCCGGTCGATCAGCTTGTCCAGCTGGGACGCAACCTCGTCCGGAGTTCCGTGGACACCTGACGCGATGGACCGCTCGACGCGCTCTCGCGTCCGTGGCGGCGCCGAATCCACATCGATGTCCGACGGCGACATCAACGGTGGGAATTCTCCGGTCCGCCGGGACTGCGCCATGGCCCATGCCTCGGGCAGCACCAGTTCACGCGCCCGCTCGGCACTGTCGGCGATGGTGATGTCCAGCGAAACAACCACTGACGGTTCGGGATTGGACTCGGTCGGCCGGAAGCGACGTCGGTACACCTCGATCGCCGACGCGTCGCCCTTCAGTATCGGTCCACCCACCACCACCGGTAACCCCGCGCGAGCCGCGATCGCCAACCCCTGCCCCGTCGCGAGCACGAACACCGGAGGCGACGCGGTCGCCGGCCGTACCGTCACCGGACCCGACCCGTCGAGATATCGCCGTAGCTCGCCCAGATCGTCCTCGAACGTATCCGCAGCGCTCGTACGAAGGGCCTCGCGCACGGGACCGGTGAATCCCAACGACCGCCCGACCCCGGCGTCGACACGACCCGGATACAACGCTTCGAGCACGGCGAACTGCTCGGCCACGACGAACGGCTGATGGTTGGGCAACATCACCCCGCCCGACCCGAGTCGAATGGTCGACGTCCTGGCTCCGATCGCCGCGAGCAACACCGGAGGAGCTCCGCTCGCGATACCGGGGACACCGTGGTGCTCGGCGACCCAGAATCGGTGGAAGCCGAGCTGCTCCGCGTGGACAGCACGTTCGATCGTCGCCGTCAGCGCAGCAGCGTCCGGCGACCCCAGACGGGTTCGAGAACGATCGAGAACGGAGACGCGCACACTCACACCAACCAGTATCGCGTCGGGCATATTTCGTACGGGATTTCAGTCACCGAAGAGGACCGTTTCTGTCCGCGATCGGGTTCAGAATGATCGGCATGGACATCAAACTCGAACTCGTCATCATTCCCGTCTCCGACGTCGACCGCGCGAAGGACTTCTACGTGAAGATCGGATTCAACGCCGATCACGACTCGAGTCCCACCGAGGACATCAGGTTCGTGCAGCTGACTCCCCCGGGATCCGCCTGCTCCATCGCCGTCGGACGCGGCATCACCGACGCCGCCCCCGGCAGCGTCGAAGGACTCCAGGTGGTCGTCGCCGACGCGGAGGAAGCTCGAGCACACCTCATCGACGCCGGACTCGACATCGACCCCGTCGTCGACATGGGCTGGGGCAAGTTCGTGTTCTTCGCGGACCCCGACGGAAACAAGTGGGCCGTCCAGCAGCTGCCACAGTATTGAGGCCCCCGGCACGGCCGATCTGGAAATATCCCAAGGTCACGGACATCCGGTCGCTTTTCGGTGTCCGAATGAGGAACAATGGCCGGTGGTCGGGACGAACAGGGTTCAAGAACTGCAGGGGGCTACACACGTGAAGCGACGTCAACTGCTGCAACTGGCGGCAGCTGGAATCGCCGGATTGGCAGTACCGCCGCTCGCCTCGGCAGGTCGAGCCGGTGCCATTCCCATCGGGGTCGGGTCCATCCGTGGCCTCGTTCCCGAACTCTTCGCCGACCCCCCTCGCCCACCGGACCACTCCCCCGTCATCGTGATCGGATCCGGCTTCGGCGCCAGTGCTGCGGCGCTGCGCCTCGCCCAGTCCGGCACCAAGGTCACCGTCCTCGAACGTGGCCTGCGGTGGCCGCGAGACCCGTGGCGGGACATCTTCACCTCCGACATGACCGCCGACGGACGCGGCCTGTGGCGTCAGAGCTCGTTCACCAACATCACCGGACTACCCGTCGGGCCCGTCGATCACTTCGGTGGTGTCCTCGACACCACTCGCTTCGAGAACCTGTCGGTCTGGCGCGCCGCCGCAGTCGGCGGAGGTTCCGTCGTCTACACCGGCGTCACCATCGCACCGGATCGCCGATTCTTCGACATGTCCTTCGGTGGACGCCTGTCCTACGACGAGATGGCAGGCACCTGGTACCCGAAAGCCCGGTCGATGCTGCTGCCGTCGCCGATCCCTGCCGACATCCTGGGCAGTCCCAACTTCGCGCACTCGCGCACATGGGACGACCATGCCCGACGAGCAGGCTTCACTCCCGAGGCCGTCGACGGCAACTGGAACTGGAACGTCGTCCGCGACGAGATCGCCGGCCGATCCCGCCCGTCGGCAACCGTCGGCGCCAGCACGTTCGGCAACTCCAACGGCGCCAAGCACGACCTCACCCAGAACTACATCCCGCAGGCCGAAGCCACCGGCAATGCACTCGTCGCTCACAGCCACGAGGTCGCGTCCATCGGCACCGAATCCGGTGGCCGATACCGCGTCGAGGTACGCCGAGTCGATCCCGAGGGCAACGTACTCGAAACGCGCACCCTGACATGCGACAAGCTGGTACTCGGCGCCGGATCCATCGGCACCACCGAACTGTTGCTGCGCGCACAGGCCACCGGCGCACTGGGCAACCTCAACGAATTCGTCGGACGCGGGTGGGGGACCAACGGCGACGCCTCCATGACCCGATCTCTCGGCCCCGCGGCCGGAGTCCCCCAGGCCGCGCCGTGCGCGTCACGCATCGTCGACGATTCCGGCCTACCCCTGACCGTCGAGAACTGGTACGTGCCCGGAGTCCCGTGGGATCTCGGGTTCATCGGATCCCTCGGGATGACGATCGACCCGCTGCGCGCCAACTTCAGTTACAACTCGGCCACCGACTCGATGTCTCTGTCCTGGCCCAAGGGCGGCAGCCGAGACACCGTGGAAGCACTACGCGCAGTACAGAACCGGATGGCCGAAGCAGGCGGCACCGTCGTCTCCGCCGAGCCGTTCACCCGCGATGTCGACGACACCTTCACCGCCCACCCCCTCGGCGGCGCAGTCATCGGCGACGTCACCGACTCCTACGGCCGCGTCAAGGGACACGACGGCGTGTACGTCGTCGACGGCGCCCTCATCCCGGGCAGCACGGGCGCCGCCAACCCTTCGCTGACCATCACGGCGTTGGCCGAGCGCAACATCGCCCGGATCATCGCCGACGGGCGGTAGAGCGGCTCCGCCGCCCGTGCCGCTCAACCCAGTTGGATCTCCGGGCGACCGTCCGGAACGGTGACCGTCGTCGCCGTCCGGACGGACGCCCCCGGCGTCGACACCGCGTCGAGAACCCTTACCTCCGAACGCCATTCACCCGGAGTGAGCGTCGACCGCAGGTAACCGCGACGCGCATTGCCGTACTTCACGTGGGGCGAGCCGTTCGCGATCGCCGCACCCGTCGTGTCCACGTCGGCGCCGTCCTTGCCCGACGCGATCGACGTCGTCGCGATCTCGACACCCACCACCGGAGACGCCTGATCCTGGTAGTCCCGCCGGAGTTCCGACACGATCGTGCGATGGATGTCGCCGACGATCGACGCGACATTCGTCGTCCCGCGCTCCCGTGCGCCGTCGAGAATCCGATGACGGGACGCCTCGTATCCGCTCCACGGATCCATTCCGACCTTGCGATCGCCGTCCAAGCCCTGTGCTAGATCCGAGATGACCGTTTGGTGCGCAAGGAAATTCCACTTCGACGGCGACGCGAAACCGTCGAGAATCCACTTCTCCTGCTCGGCGCCGGTGATGGTGCGCGACGGATCGGCCGTCTCCGCGTTCTGCGCGTGTTCCTTGTCTCCGTTGGCCTGGTCGCTGCGGTACTGCCTCGTGTCCAGCACCGAGAAGTCCACGAGGTCACCGAAACTCAGACGGCGGTAGACCTTCATGTCCGGGCCCTGCGGCTTCAGATTGGCACGCACCGGAGTGTTCTCCCACCATGCCTTGAACGCATCGGCCCTCCTGTTCAGGAACAGCACCGGATCGTCGTCGTCCTGACTGATCTGCGAAGCCCAGTTGTTGTCCACTTCGTGATCGTCGAACGCCGACACGAACGGCGCCGACGCATGCGCTGCCGCCAAGTTCTCGTCGGCCTTGTACATCGCGTACCGGTCACGATAGTCGCTGAGCTGCATGGTTTCTCGGCTCGCGGACTCCGGCCTCGGTCGACCGGCCCGGGCACCCTCGTCCTTGACCGCGTACTCGTAGATGTAATCCCCGAGGAAGAACACGACGTCGAGGTTCGACGCCGCCAGATCCGCGTAGGCACCGAAGTACCCGTCCTCCCACTTCTGGCACGACGCCCACCCGAAATCGAGCCTGCTCAGCGGCTGCCCGGCGGCCGGCGCAGTCTTCGTCCGACCGACCGCACTGGCGTGCGGGCCGACCAGGAACCGGTAGAAGTACTCGCGTGCAGGCTCGAGGCCACGCACATCCACGTGGACGGACCACCCGTCGAACTCCGTCGCGAGTTCGACGCCCTGCGCCGTCACCCGGGTGAAGCGTTCGTCGGCCGCGATCTGCCACTGCACCGGCACCACACCCGGCGTCATACCACCGGCAGGCGCGAACGGATCCGTGGCGAGTCTCGTCCACAGCACCACCGAATCCGGCAGAGGATCACCGGACGCGACCCCGAGGCGGAACGGATAGCTGCTGGGCGTTCCCGACTGCGCACTCGCCGTGGCGGGGTTCAGTTCCGGAGCGAACGCCAACGCCCCGACCAGCGCACTCCACGTCAGAAACTGTCGCCTCGTCGCCCCTCCTCGCAGAGAGATGTCCCGTCCGATGTTCACGTCTCGTTGCCCCATCCTCCGAGGCTCTCTCGTGGGCACGAACTGGACTTGTCGGGCGTCCGACATTTCGATGAACGCGGACTGTCGGTGTCCGCAATACCGTGCATTCTGGACTCATGACATCACTCGATCGCACAGGATCCCAGATCGACCACTTGAACTTCGGCGTCCACGATCTCGCGGCCAGCGCGGAGTTCTACAGTGCAGCCCTCGAACCGTTGGGCATCACCGAGATCATGCGAGTGCCGGTCGGACCCGATCAGCTCGCGATGATCGCGTTCGGTTGGGCCGCGGTGAAACCGTTCTTCTGGATCGTCGACGCACCAGGCTCACGGATCGGTCCGCACACACACATGGCCTTCAGTGCACCGGACCGGGCGACGGTCGACGCGTTTCACGTGGCCGCACTCGCGGCCGGTGCCACCGAACTCAGGGCTCCCGGGTTGCAGCCGGAGTACCACGCGACCTACTACGGTTCGTTCGTACGCGATCTCAATGGCATCGATCTCGAAGCCGTCTGCCACCACGGCTGAGAACTCGGCTGGGAACTCGGCTGGGAACACGCAAAAGCCCCGCACCCAATCGGATGCGGGGCTCTTGCTGTGAGTCCTAGCGGTATTCGTTGGAGAAACCGTAGTCGTCGAGCGGCACTGCGGCGCCGGTGTTCTGGCCGAAGCCGTCCGGGCTGTAGTACTGATCGTCGTACGACGGCACTGCGTATGCCGCAGCGCGTGCCTCCTCGGTGGGCTGCACCTGAATGTTCCGGTACCGGTTGATGCCGGTACCAGCCGGGATGAGCTTACCGATGATGACGTTCTCCTTGAGACCGATGAGCTTGTCGCTGCGGGTGTTGATAGCCGCATCGGTGAGCACACGAGTGGTCTCCTGGAAGGACGCTGCCGACAGCCACGAGTCGGTGGCCAGCGACGCCTTGGTGATACCCATCAGAACCGGACGTCCGGCTGCGGGCTCGCCACCCTCGGCGACGACACGACGGTTCGACGCCTCGAACTCGCTGCGCTCGGTCAGAGAACCGGGCAGGAATTCGGTGGAGCCGGAGTCGATGATCGTCACGCGACGGAGCATCTGGCGCACGATCGTCTCGACGTGCTTGTCGTGGATCGACACGCCCTGACTGCGGTAGACCTCCTGGACCTCGTTCACCAAGTGAATCTGGACCTGGCGAGGACCCATCACGCGCAGCACCTCGTGCGGATCGGCAGCACCTTCCATGAGCTGCTGGCCGACCTCGACGTGGTCACCGTCCGCCAGAAGGCGCTCGGTGCCGTCGTCGTGCTTGAAGACGCGCAGACGCTGACGCTTGGAGAGCTTGTCGTAGACAACCTCTTCGCCGCCGTCGTCCGGGATGATGGTGATCTTGTAGAAACGATCGCCGTCCTCGAGCTGGATGCGTCCCGACACGTCCGCGATAGGAGCCTTGCCCTTCGGCACACGTGCCTCGAACAGCTCCGTCACACGAGGCAGACCACCGGTGATGTCATCTCCGGCGACACCACCCTGGTGGAAGGTACGCATGGTCAGCTGGGTACCGGGCTCACCGATCGACTGTGCGGCGACGATACCGACGGCCTCACCGATGTCGACGAGCTTGCCGGTGGCCATCGAACGGCCGTAGCAGGTAGCGCAGACGCCGGTGCCGGTGGTGCAGGTGAGCACCGAACGGACCTTGACCTCGGTGATGCCGGCCTCGATCAGAGCATCGATGGCAGGATCGCCGACGTCGTGTCCACGAGCGACGATGATGTTGCCGTTCTCGTCGACCGCATCCGTGGCCAGCGTGCGAGCACGTGTGCTGGTCTCCACGTGTGCGTCGCGGATCATCGTGCCGTCGGCGAGCTTCTCGGCGATGGTCGTGACGATTCCGCGCTCGGTGCCACAGTCGACCTCGCGAACGATGACGTCCTGCGACACGTCGACGAGACGACGCGTCAGGTAACCCGAGTCGGCGGTACGAAGCGCCGTGTCGGCCAGACCCTTACGAGCACCGTGCGTGTTGATGAAGTACTCGAGGACCGTCAGGCCTTCCTTGAAGGAAGACTTGATCGGACGCGGGATGAACTCACCCTTCGGGTTGGTCACCAGACCCTTCATGCCGGCGAGCGACCGCACCTGAGTCATGTTTCCGGCTGCGCCGGACTTCACGATCATCGGGATGGGGTTGTCGTCGGGGAAGTGCGCCTCCATGGCCTTACCGACCTGCTCGGTCGCGTCCTGCCAGATCTTGACCAACGCAGAGTTGCGCTCGACCTTGTCGAGTGCGCCACGCTGGTACTTCTTCTCGATCTGATCGGCCTGAGCCTCGAAGGTCTCCATGATCTGCGGCTTCTCCGGCGGCACGAGGACGTCGGAGATCGAGATGGTGACACCCGAACGCGTGGCCCAGTAGAAGCCTGCGTCCTTCAGCTTGTCGACAGTCTGTGCGACGACGATCATCGGGTAACGCTCGGCGAGATCGTTGATGATGGTCGACTGACGCTTCTTCGGCATCTGCTCGTTGACGAACGGGTAGTCCGCCGGGAGCAGCTCGTTGAAGATGACGCGTCCCAGAGTGGTTTCCGCGGTCCATGCATCGCCGCGGTTCCAGCCGTTCGGGAACAGCTCGGCCTCGAGGTCCAGCGGCGGACGCTGGTTCGTCAGACGAACCTTGATCTGCGACTGCACCCGAAGAGCGCCACGGTCCACTGCCATCTGAGCCTCGGCAGGCGACGAGTACGCACCGAACTCCGGCTCGTCGGTCTTGGCATCGACGCGCTCGCCCACGGCACCCGCGTCGAGACGCGTGAGGTGGTACAGACCCGTCACCATGTCCAGACGCGGCATGGCGAGCGGACGGCCCGAGGCCGGCGAGAGGATGTTGTTCGAGGACAGCATCAGGATGCGTGCCTCGGCCTGAGCCTCGGCCGACAGCGGAAGGTGGACAGCCATCTGGTCACCGTCGAAGTCGGCGTTGAACGCCTCACACACGAGCGGGTGGAGCTGGATGGCCTTGCCCTCGACGAGCTGCGGCTCGAACGCCTGGATGCCCAACCGGTGCAGGGTAGGTGCACGGTTCAGCAGCACGGGGTGCTCGCCGATGACCTCTTCGAGAACGTCCCACACCTGCGGACGCTGACGCTCGACCATGCGCTTGGCCGACTTGATGTTCTGCGCGTGGTTGAGATCCACCAGACGCTTCATCACGAACGGCTTGAACAGCTCGAGAGCCATGAGCTTCGGCAGACCACACTGGTGCAGCTTCAGCTGCGGGCCGACGACGATGACCGAACGGCCCGAGTAGTCGACACGCTTACCGAGGAGGTTCTGGCGGAAACGACCCTGCTTGCCCTTGAGCAGATCGGACAGCGACTTCAGCGGACGGTTACCCGGTCCGGTGACCGGACGTCCACGACGGCCGTTGTCGAACAGGGCGTCGACCGACTCCTGCAGCATCCGCTTCTCGTTGTTGACGATGATCTCGGGAGCACCGAGGTCGATCAGTCGCTTGAGTCGGTTGTTGCGGTTGATGACACGGCGGTACAGGTCGTTGAGGTCGGACGTCGCGAAACGTCCACCGTCGAGCTGCACCATCGGACGAAGCTCCGGCGGGATGACCGGGACGGCGTCGAGAACCATGCCCATCGGCGAGTTGCGGCCGGCCTGGAACGCGGCGACGACCTTCAGACGCTTCAGAGCGCGCAACTTCTTCTGGCCCTTGCCGCTGCGGATGGTCTCGCGCAGGTTCTCGGCCTCGGCGTCGACGTCGAAGTTCTGCATGAGCTTCTGGATCGACTCGGCACCCATGGCACCGGTGAAGTACTCGCCGTACCGGTCGATGAGCTCGCGGTAGATGAGCTCGTCGACGATCAGCTGCTTCGGAGCCAGCTTGGTGAAGGTGTTCCAGATCTCCTCGAGACGATCCAGCTCACGCTGCGCGCGGTCACGGAGCTGACGCATCTCGCGCTCGCCGCCGTCCTTGACCTTGCGACGGACGTCGGACTTGGCGCCCTCCGCCTCGAGCTCGGCGATGTCGGCTTCGAGCTTCTGAGCGCGTGCCTCGAGGTCGGCGTCACGCTGATCGGCGACAGCCTTCTTCTCGACCTCCATCTCGGCCTCGAGCGTCGAGAGCTCGTTGTGGCGGAGCTCGTCGTCGACCGTGGTGATGACGTAGGCAGCGAAGTAGATGATCTTCTCGAGATCCTTCGGTGCCAGGTCGAGCAGGTAACCGAGGCGTGACGGAACACCCTTGAAGTACCAGATGTGGGTGACCGGAGCGGCCAGTTCGATGTGGCCCATGCGCTCACGACGCACCTTGGCGCGAGTGACCTCGACGCCGCAGCGCTCACAGATGATGCCCTTGAAGCGGACGCGCTTGTACTTGCCGCAGTAGCACTCCCAGTCCCGGGTGGGGCCGAAGATCTTCTCGCAGAAGAGGCCGTCCTTCTCGGGCTTGAGCGTGCGGTAGTTGATGGTCTCCGGCTTCTTGACCTCGCCGTAGGACCAATTGCGGATGTCCTCCGCGGTCGCGAGACCGATGCGGAGTTCATCGAAGAAGTTGACGTCGAGCACGTAACTTCCTTTCCCCGTGATGGGTGTTGTGCTGTGCGAATCAGATCAAGTCGATCGCCCCGTGGGCCCACCTGCTGCGTGTCGGCAGTGCGGTGAGGCCCACGGGACCGAGAAATCTACTGCGCGAGGTCGTCGACGGTGGCAGCTTCGTTGCGGGAGAGGTTGATTCCCAGGTTGGCTGCGGCACGCTCGAGGTCCTCGTCGTCACCGTCGGCCATCGTGATGGCTGCGCCGTCCGAGGACAGCACCTCCACGTTGAGGCACAGCGACTGGAGCTCCTTGAGGAGCACCTTGAAGGACTCGGGAATACCGGGCTCCGGGATGTTCTCGCCCTTGACGATGGCCTCGTACACCTTCACGCGGCCGACGACGTCGTCCGACTTGATGGTGAGGAGCTCCTGCAGCGTGTAGGCAGCGCCGTACGCCTGCATTGCCCAGCACTCCATCTCACCGAAGCGCTGACCACCGAACTGAGCCTTACCACCGAGGGGCTGCTGCGTGATCATCGAGTACGGCCCGGTCGAACGAGCGTGGATCTTGTCGTCGACCAAGTGGTGCAGCTTGATGATGTACATGTAGCCCACCGACACCGGGTACGGGAACGGCTCGCCGGAACGACCGTCGAACAACGTGGCCTTTCCGTCCGGTCCGACCATCTGTACGCCGTCACGGTTGGGGATGGTGCTCTCGAGCAGACCAGCGAGCTGATGCTCCTTGGCGCCGTCGAACACCGGGGTGGCGATGTTGCTGTCGGCAGGAGCAGCCAGCATCTCCTCCGGCAGACGCTCGGCCCAATCGGGCTTCGTGCCGTCGGTGGCGACCTGGACGTTCCATCCGGTCTTCCCGATCCATCCCAGGTGCGTCTCGAGAACCTGACCGATGTTCATACGACGCGGAACACCGTGGGTGTTCAGGATGATGTCGATCGGGGTGCCGTCGGGCAGGAACGGCATGTCCTCCTGCGGGAGGATCTTGCCGATGACGCCCTTGTTTCCGTGGCGGCCGGCGAGCTTGTCGCCGTCCTGGATCTTGCGCTTCTGCGCGACGTACACGCGAACGAGCTCGTTGACGCCGGGAGGCAGATCGTCGTCGTCCTCGCGTGAGAACACGCGAATGCCGATGACCTTTCCGCTCTCGCCGTGAGGAACCTTGAGCGACGTGTCGCGAACCTCGCGCGCCTTCTCACCGAAGATCGCGCGCAGCAGGCGCTCTTCCGGGGTCAGCTCGGTCTCGCCCTTCGGCGTGACCTTTCCGACGAGGACGTCACCGTCACGAACCTCGGCACCGATACGGATGATGCCGCGCTCGTCGAGGTCGGCGAGGACCTCGTCGGAGACGTTGGGGATGTCGCGAGTGATCTCCTCGGCACCGAGCTTGGTGTCGCGGGCATCGATCTCGTGCTCCTCGATGTGGATCGAGGTGAGGACGTCCTCTTCCACGAGGCGCTGCGACAGGATGATCGCGTCCTCGTAGTTGTGGCCTTCCCACGGCATGATCGCGAGCAGCAGGTTCTTGCCGAGCGCCATCTCACCGTTCTCGGTGCACGGGCCGTCGGCGAGGACCTGACCGGACTCGACGCGCTGACCCTCGTCCACGATCGGACGCTGGTTGGCGCACGTGCCCTGGTTGGAGCGCGCGAACTTACGCATGCGGTAGGTCTTGCGGCTTCCGTCGTCGGCCATGACCGTGACGTAGTCCGCGGAGACCTCTTCGACGACACCGGTCTTCTCGGTGATGACGACGTCACCGGCGTCGACGGCAGCACGCAGTTCCATGCCCGTTCCGACGATCGGCGACTCGCTCCGCACCAGCGGAACAGCCTGACGCTGCATGTTCGCGCCCATCAGGGCACGGTTGGCGTCGTCGTGCTCGAGGAACGGAATCATCGCGGTCGCGACCGACACCATCTGACGAGGCGACACGTCCATGTAGTCGATGTCCGAGGACGAGACGAACTCGACCTCTCCACCCTTACGACGGACCAGAATCTTGTCCTCGGTGAAGTGGCCGCCTGCATCGACAGGCGAGTTGGCCTGCGCGAGCGTGTGGCGATCCTCTTCGTCCGCGGTCAGGTAGTCGACCTCGTCGGTGACCTGTCCGTCGACGACCTTGCGGTACGGCGTCTCGATGAAACCGAACGGGTTGACCCGTGCGTACACCGACAGCGAACCGATCAGGCCGATGTTCGGGCCTTCAGGGGTCTCGATGGGGCACATACGGCCGTAGTGCGACGGGTGAACGTCACGAACCTCGAGGCCTGCGCGCTCTCGCGAGAGACCACCGGGGCCGAGGGCCGACAGACGACGCTTGTGCGTCAGACCCGACAGCGGGTTGTTCTGGTCCATGAACTGCGACAGCTGGGAGGTTCCGAAGAACTCCTTGATCGCGGCGACGACGGGACGAATGTTGATCAGGGTCTGCGGCGTGATCGCCTCGACGTCCTGAGTGGTCATACGTTCACGAACGACGCGCTCCATGCGGGACAGGCCCACGCGGATCTGGTTCTGGATCAGCTCGCCGACGGTACGGAGACGACGGTTGCCGAAGTGGTCGATGTCGTCGACCTCGACGGGAACCTCGACGCCGTCCGGCGCCGTCATCGAGGTGTCACCTGCGTGCAGACGCACCAGGTACTCGATGGTGGCGACGATGTCTTCCTCGGTGAGGGTCGACGCAACGATCGGCTGGCCCGAGTTCAGGCCCAGCTTCTTGTTGATCTTGTAGCGGCCCACGCGAGCGAGGTCGTAGCGCTTGTCCTTGAAGAACAAGTTCTCCAGCAGAGTCTGCGCCGACTCCTTCGTGGGCGGCTCGCCCGGACGCAACTTGCGGTAGATGTCGAGGAGAGCCTCGTCGGTACCGGCGGTGTTGTCCTTCTCGAGCGTCGCCATGAGGATCTCGGAGAAGCCGAAGCGCTCCGTGATCTGCTCGGTGGACCAGCCGAGAGCCTTCAGCAGCACCGTGACGGGCTGGCGACGCTTGCGGTCGATACGAACACCGACCGTGTCGCGCTTGTCGACGTCGAACTCGAGCCATGCACCGCGGCCAGGAATGACCTTGACGCTGTGCAGGTCCTTCTCCGTCGTCTTGTCGATCGAGTGATCGAAGTAGACGCCGGGCGAACGGACGAGCTGCGAGACGACGACGCGCTCGGTTCCGTTGATGATGAAGGTGCCCTTGTCGGTCATCATGGGGAAATCACCCATGAACACCGTCTGGCTCTTGATCTCGCCGGTGTTGTTGTTGATGAACTCGGCAGTGACGAACAGCGGAGCCGCGTACGTCATGTCCTTGTCTTTGCACTCGTCCTGCGAGGCCTTGACCTCGTCGAACCGTGGGTCGGAGAAGGAAAGAGACATCGAACCCGAGAAATCCTCGATCGGAGAAAGTTCGGTGAGGATGTCTTCGAGACCACCGGAGACATTGCTGTCCCCGCGCGCGGCGGCACGGTCACGCCAACTCTGCGCGCCTACCAGCCATTCGAAAGAGTCCGTCTGTACATCGAGGAGACCGGGTACCTCCAACGGTTCGCGAATGTTCGCGAACGAAACCCTCCTCGGGGCTCCCGGTGTTCCGACAACTGCCTTGGTCTGGCTAGAGACTGCCAAGATGCGTCCTTCCAGCACCTCACGCGGGCCGCTCGTGCAGTGCGACCGCCGCTGTATCTGCTTGCTTCAATGTGGGGCGAATTCGCTGGTCACAACCAGACCGAATCCCCACTGCAATCTCTTCGAAGTAACACTTCGCAGACACGGCAATCGAGAGGTGGACAGGAGGCAGCCAGCGCAACGTCCAAAGGTACCCCAAATGTGCGCAGGGCGCAACAGGGGCATCAAAAGTAGCACCCGAGCCAAGAACCGGCGTCGCCTTCGAACACGGCGTGTCGCGGTCGAGCAACCGTCTTCCACGATCGCTTCGGGGTGCCTTCGTCAGGACAAGAGTGACCCCTGCACGCCCCGGCGTCAAGAGGAACAACCGTCGACTTTCGTACCCACTGCCCGTTTCACAACCATCCCGATCGGTCCGTTCACACCCTCGCCCGCCCCGCCCGCCGACGTCTGACCGAACGTGACGTTCGGTCACTCCAAGTGACCGAACGCCACGTTCGCTCCCCCGGGGGCACGAGTCGGACTCGTCGGAAATGCCGACCCGGCCGCCTGCCGCCGACACATGCACACCATCCGACCGACACTCCCCGCTCGATCACGCGGCACATGTGCACCCTCGGAGTGACCGAACGTGCCGTTCAGTCACTCCAAGTGACCGAACGCCACGTTCGGTCCGGAAAACCAGGGCGCCGGGGCACGCGGAGGGGAAAGCTGGAAATCCACTGAACGACAGATGGTTCCGCGCCTAGTTATCGAAAAATGCTCACCATCACAAGTTTTCGTCGTTCGCGACCGTAGAACACTCCCGACCGGGGTTCGGGACACACTGTTGAAAACTGGACCTTGTCATCGGTCATTGAGACAGCGAAGACCGCGCGCTCGCAATTGATTTCCCTATGGCGGTTGTCGGTGGAGTCTGCTTATATTTCACCCAGCACGGAGATCGGACCGCACATCGACGGCGTTCTCCGTGCTCGACGGCGTTTCGGGGGGCGTCTGTTCGGGGGTGCGGGTGTTGTCCGTGCGCTCTCGGGAGCCGTCCATGGTCTGGTCGACACTGTATCGGGGGAGAATCATGGTCGAGATTGCGATTGTCGGTATCGGTTGCAGGTTCCCGGGCGGAGTTCACGATGGGCAGAGTTTCTGGGACTTCATGGTCTCCAAGGGCGACGGCATCGTGGACATTCCTGCGGACAGGTGGAATGCGGACAGGTTCTACGACCCCGATCCGGATGCTCCAGGCCGCATGTACACGCGCAAGGGCGGTTTTCTGACGCAGTCGCTGTGGGATTTCGATCCGGAGTTCTTCGGCATCTCTCCGCGTGAGGCTGCGGTCACCGATCCGCAGCAACGGTTGCTGCTCGAGGTCGCGTGGGAGGCTCTCGACGACGCCGGCCATGCCGGACGGGTGTCGGGTGAATCGATCGGTGTGTACGTCGGCGGTTTCACCAACGACTCTGCGGGACTGCGGGGTTCGCAGATGGGCAGGGCCTTCATCAATGCACACAGCGCGACCAGTTCGTCGCACACGCTGTTGTCCAACCGTATTTCCTACGCGCTGGATCTGGTGGGACCGTCGATGACGATCGACACCGCGTGTTCGTCGTCGCTGGTCGCGGTGCACGAGGCCGTGCGCGCGCTCGACCGTGGTGAATGCACGATGGCTCTCGTCGGCGGCGCCAACACGATGATCAGGCCGGAAACGTTCATTTCGATGTGCAAGGGCAGATTCCTCGCGTTCGACGGCCGTTCCAAATCGTTCGACGCCGCCGCGGACGGTTACGGCCGCGGCGAGGGCGCGGGCATGGTGCTGCTCCGCCCGCTCGCCGACGCGATCGCCGACGGCGACCGAATCTACTCGGTCATTCGGGGATCGGGCGTCAACCAGGACGGTCGCACCATCGCCATTCCCGTCCCCAATCCCGTGTCCCAGCGGGCACTGGCCGAGCGGGTCTGCGCCGAAGCAGGCATCGACCCAGCACAGGTCGGATACGTCGAGGCGCACGGAACCGGCACGTCCGTCGGTGATCCGCTCGAGATCGAAGCACTCGGTGGTGCGTACGGGTCGGTTCCCGGTCGGACGACGCCACTGGTCGTCGGGTCCGTCAAGGCGTCGATCGGGCACACGGAGGCCGCAGCGGGCATCGCCGGTCTCATCAAGAGTGCACTGTCCCTGCACCACGGCACCATCGTTCCTCAAGCGTGGCTGGACACACTGAATCCGGCAATTCCGTTCGACGAACTGGCAATTCGTATCCCCACCGAGGCCGAGCCGTTTCCCGAGGAGTACGACCGCCGCATCGTCGCGATCAACGGTTTCGGCTACGGCGGGACCAATGCTCACGTGCTGATGGACGCCGCTCCCGCCGCCCCGTCGGCCGCCCCATCGACCCGGACCGCGTCTCGCCCGGTCCGGATCTTTCCGCTCTCGGCGCGCACCGATGCCGCAGTCCGTGCCGTCGCGGCCTCCCTCGCCGACGCTCTGGACCGACGCGACGGCTCCGACGACGCGCTCGAGGCGTTCACCGCGGCTGCCTGGACCAGGCGTGCCCACCATCCCGTCCGCACCTCGGTGCACTACACCGACGCGCAGGATCTGACGACGAAGCTTCGGGACGTCGCGTCCGGGACCGGGCAGACGTCCCACGTCGTGGATGCCGGCGGACGCGCGCCGGTCTTCGTGTTCAGCGGTATGGGTCCGCAGTGGTGGGGCATGGCTCGTGAACTACTGCTGGCAGGCGGAGAGTTCGCCCGCACGGCGAGCATCGTCGACGACGCGTTCATCGAGATCGCGGGGTGGTCGATCATCGAGGAGCTGAGCCGCGACGAGGAACACTCACGGGTGGCCAACACCGAGGTAGCGCAGCCCGCCAACTTCCTCGTCCAGGTGTCTCTGGTCGCGGAGCTGAGAGCGTCGGGTATCGAACCGGAGACGGTCGTCGGGCACAGCGTGGGCGAGGTGAGTGCGGCATACGTCAGCGGTGCCCTCAGCCTGCACGACGCGTTGCTGGTCAGCTGCCATCGCGCCAGGCTGCAGGCGACGACCGCAGGGACGGGGTCGATGTTGGCGGTCGGCCTGTCCGAGGCCGACGCGTTGGCCTACCTCGCCGAAGCAGGCAAGGACATGGTGGAGCACGTGTCGATCGCAGCGATCAACAGTCCTACCGCGGTGACGTTGGCCGGTGACGCCGAGCACCTGACCGAGTTGGCCGAAAGCCTCACCGAGGGAGGGTTCTTCGCCAAACGTCTGCAGGTCGAGGTGCCGTACCACAGTCATCTGATGGATCCGATTCTCGACGACGTCGCCGGCAGCCTGGCGTCGATCGACCCGCGGCAACCCGACCTGACGCTGTTCTCCACCGTCACTGCCGGCGAGGTCACCGACGCGAGCTGGGACGCCGGGTACTGGGTGGACAACGTGCGCAAGCCGGTGCGGTTCGCCGACACAGTAACTGCGTTGATCGGTCGGGGCCACCGGGTGTTCCTCGAGGTCGGTCCGCATCCAGTCCTGTCCGGCAACATCCGCGAGATCCTGATCCGCACCGGTGATCCCGGCACGTCCATCGGCACGCTCGTTCGCAAGCAGAGCGACGCCGAGTCGATGATCACGGCGGTGTCCGCGCTGTACGCGGCCGGCTCGTTCGTCGGCGGCAGGACCGAACCGTCGCCGCACGTGCCGCTTCCCGCCTACCCGTGGCAGAAGTCGCGCGTCTGGCACGAGGACGAGAAGACCGTCGCGGACCGGATGGGAACCGACACTCTGTATCCGATGCTCGGTGACCGGACCTCGGCACTGTCGTCGGAATGGCACGCGGAACTCGCCGTGTCGCAACTGCCGTGGCTACAGGACCACGTCGTCGACGGACTCGTGCTTCTCCCGGGTACCGCCTACCTCGACGCGGCGATGAGCGCCGCCGCAGTCCGGTCCGGGCGTCAGGAAGTCGGCCTCGAACACGTCGAGTTCGTCGCGCCACTCGTCGTCGACAAGCACGACGTGCCCGTGCTCGAAGTGGCCGTCGAGAACAGCACGAGGCGCTTCGTCATTCGGTCCAGGTCGGCGACGGACTCGGCGTGGACGATCAACGCAACCGGGCGGCTCGTCGAAGGACACTTCGACGCTCCGTTCGTGGCGTCGGAGATCGAGGAGACCGCTACCGAGATCACCGGCGACGTGCTGTATCCGCTGCTTGCGTCGGCGGGGCTGCGGTACGGGCCGGCATTCCAGGGCATAAGGTCCGCGCGCATCGGCAAGGACACCGTCGTCGCCTCCATCGACGCCGGGCGCCACGCAGGCTCGGGCCACCTCGTGCATCCTGCCGTCCTGGACACCGCGCTGCAGTGCGTCGCGACCCTGTCCGCCGGGCCGTCGGGGGCCGTCGTCCCCTTCTCGGTGGGAACGGTCAGGCGATACGGGCCGGTTCCGGACGACGCGACCGTCGTCGTCACGAGGACCAGCGCGGAGCCCATGTGTGCCGACATCGCCGTGACCGACTCCGAGGGACGCGCGGCCGTCACCCTCGGCAACATCGAGTTCCGGCCCATCGCTCCCCCGCAGTCGCTGCATGCTCGCCTGTCGAAGGTGTTCTACGAGCCGGTGTGGGAGTTGCGTGACAACCGGGACTCGGCGGCGATCCGCGCCGAGGCGGCGCGCGATTTCGCCCTCGTCCTCACCCTCGGTGACGCCACCGAGACAACCCGCACGCGGGCCGACGCGATCGCCGCATCCCGACCGTCGTCGATCGTTCTCGACGCCGCTGTGACGCCGGTGGATGACATCGTGGCCGCTCTCCGCGCAGGGTTGGCCACACCGGGCGTGGACCGGGCCACCGTCGTCGCGGTCGCGGGGGCGTTCACCGATCCGGCGTCCGCCGTCGGCTCGGCACTCGTCGCGGCTCGCGCCGTGCACGTCGCCATCTACGGCGACGAGACCGGTCCTGCGACGGATCCCGGATCGGTGTCGGCCGTCATCGTCACCGAGCGAGCGTTCTGCATGCCGGGCGACACCGAGGGTGCCGATCTCGCGCACGCGGGACTCGTCGGGGCACGCAGGTCGCTGCGCAACGAACAATCGCCGGCAGCATGGCGTTTCGTCGACACCGAGCCGTCGACACCGTTGTCGGACATCACGACCGAGACGTTCGCGTTCGGTCCGTTCCAGAACGACGTCGTCGACGAGGTTGCTCTCCGGCAAGGGTCACGATGGGTGGTGACTCTGAAGAGCAACGCCGACGAGCATCTCGCAGTTCGCGATCAGCCGACGGTCGTGCGCGATCCGGAGCAATCGTTCGCAATCGAGGTGCCTGCGTCGAAACTGCTGTCCGACCTCACTTTCCGTGCCCATGCTCGTCGCGATCCCGGTCCAGGTGAGATCGAGGTCAGGATGGAAGCGGTCGGGGTGAACTACAAGGATCCGCTGAAGGTCATGGGCGTCCTCACCGACAAGGAACTGGCCGGAACGTACTTCGGGACCACGCTCGGGCTCGAAGGCGCAGGCATCGTCACCCGGGTCGGGCCTGGAGTCACCGAGGTGTCCCCGGGCGACCACATGGGTGTGTGCGCTCGAAACATGATGCGTCGGTACGTCACCGTCGGCATCGACGAAGGCGGGACGATGCCCATTCCGTCGGACTGGGAAACCGGCTGGTGCTCGTCGATACTGCCGTTCCTGTGCGCACAATACGGATTGGTGCACCTTGCACGCGTTCTGCCCGGTGAGACGGTGCTCGTCCACGGCGCGTCGGGCGGAATGGGGCTCGCCGCCGTCCAGGTCGCGAAACTGATGGGAGCCCGCGTGATCGCCACGGCGGGCACCGAGGAGCGCCGCGCGGTCGCACGGGATGCCGGCGCCGACGACGTGTTGGCGTCGAGATCCCTGAACTATTCGGACGAGGTCATGGCCCTCACCGACGGCCGGGGTGTCGACGTGGTCTTCAACTCCTCCCCCGGCGAGATCATGGCGCAGAACCTGAACGTGGCAGGTGAATTCGCCCGGATCGTGGAGATCGGCAAGGCCGACATCTACTTCGGTGGCGTCATGGATCTGAAACCGTTCGACCGGAACCTGACCTTCTACGCCGTCGACATGGACCGGATGTTCGAGCACAAACCCGACCTGGCCCGGCAGGTGACCCGCGAGGTTCTGGACAAGATGTCGGCCGGTGACTACGCACCGTTGCCGTACACGACGTTCCCGATGGACCGAGTCGGCGACGCCTTCGAGTCGGTCGTCCGGTCCTCGCACACCGGACGTGTGGTGTTGTCGCTGGACGACGATGCGCCCGTCGTACGGCCGCAGATCCCCACCGTCGACATCGATCCGGCGGCGTCGTACGTGATCACCGGCGGCTTCGGAGCCTTCGGAACCGCCGTGGCCAGATGGCTCGTCGCCGAGGGCGCACGTGATCTGGTGCTCGTCGGCCGCAGCGGTGCCACCACCGACCGCGCCAAGCAGACGCTCGCCGAGTTCGCCGCGCAGGGCGTGACGGTCGGGGAAGAACTGCTCGACATCTCCGACTACGCCTCGGTTCTCGGACTGATCGAACGAGTACACGCACGCGGTGTCGCGATCGCGGGTGTCTTCCACACGGCAGGCCTCGTCGACAACTACGCCGTCAACGACATCACCGACGACTCCCTGCGCAGCATCTTCCTGCCCAAGGTGACCGGCGCCGTGAACCTCGACCGCGCACTGGACGAGGCAGGCGCCGACCCGTCGGTGTTCGTCATGTTCTCGTCGATGAGCAGCCTCACCGGTGGTGCGCCGCAGGTGTCGTACTCGGCCGCCAACTCGGTGCTCGACGCGTTGGCGTGGACTCGGCGCCGGCGCGGAAAGGCGGCGTTCACCGTCAGCTGGGGATCGATGGCGGGCGGTGGCATGGCCGAGGCCAAACAGGAAGTGGTGCGGTATCTGGACATGCTGGGCTTCAAGAACATCGACATGGACGACGCGACGCTCCTGCTACGCGAGGCTCTGACGTTCGACGTTCCGCACGTCGCTCTCGTCGGAATCGACTGGGAGCAGTGGGGAATCGCCAATCCGGCGTCGGTGACCATTCCGCGTTTCGCGGCGCACATCGCCGCAGCGAGCACCGGCGGGTCGGGCATCACCGCGCTGCACGCCGAAATTCTCGCGCTACCCGAGGACCAACGCGCCGACGTGCTGACGTTCATCCTGGCCGAGCAACTGGCGTTGGTGATGGGCATCGACGCCGAGGCAGTCGACGTGCAGACACCGTTGCCCGAGCTCGGGCTCGATTCGCTGATGGCCGTCGAGTTCGCGGCCCGCGTGGGCAAGACCGTCGGGCTGGAACTGTCGGTACTGGAGTTCGGTCGTGGGCTCGGCCTCGCCGCCATCGGAGGAAAGCTCGCCGCAGGACTGACCGCACGAGCCCACGGCGAGGACCGGACTGTTGCACACCCGGTTGCAACAGCCCCTGCCGAGGCGGACCCCACCGTCGTCCAAGTAGGCGTCCCGGACCACGCACGCGGAACGGACACGGTGGTCACCGACGTGATCCCCGCGCCTGCCGATGCCGAACCCGTACTGGCCACGACCGACACGTCCGGAGCCGTCTGACATGACCGAAGAAGCACGGGAGATTGCACGTCAACTTCTCTCTCGCAGTGGGTATTCGACGGTCCAGGTCGACGACGCCTCCAGCCCGGCTCCCCCGCAGCGACCGACGGCGCCACGTCCTGCCACGCCGGCACCGAAGGTTCGTGGACGCGGATTGCTCGACCATCCGGACATCGTGTCCACGGTTGCGCAGTTCGACGGAGTGGACTCGATGTTCGAGTCGTTGGGTGTCACCAATCCGCTGTACCTGGAACACCACGGCAAGAGCGGCGCGACCATTCGGCAGCAGGGTCGCGACATGATCAACTTCGGAGCGTTCAATTACCTGGGCCTCGGAAACGACGACCGAGTGGCGGAGGCGGCGAAGGCCGCGATCGACGAGTACGGCACGTCGGTGTCCGCCAGCCGGATCGTGTCCGGCCAGATCCCGCTGTACGCGGACTTCGAGTCGAGGATCGCGAACATCTACGACGTCGACGACGCGGTGATCACCACCAGCGGATACCTGACGAACGCGGCAGCGGTGGGGTATTTGCTCGGGAAGGGCGACCTGGCCGTGTGCGATGCCCTCGTGCACAGCAGCATCGTCTCCGGCACCGAGTGGGCAGGAACCCGACGGATAACGTTCCGCCACAACGATCCAGCGGCGCTCGAAGCGATCCTGAAGATGTCGAGGAACAGCTTCGAGCGTGCCCTGGTGATTCTCGAAAGTCACTACAGCATGGACGGTGACGTCGCGCTTCTTCCGCAACTCGTCGACGTCGCGCGCAAATACGACTGCGGGGTCATGATCGACGAGGCACACGCATTCGGTGTGCTCGGGGAGCACGGTCACGGCATCCGGGACCTGTACGGTTTGCCGGGCGACGCCGTCGACGTGTGGATGGGGACGATGTCCAAGGCGCTCGGCAGCGTCGGCGGGTTCCTCGCCGGCAGCCGAGAACTGATCCGCGCATTCAAGTACTCGGCCCCCGGGCTGAGCATGTTCGCCACGGCACCAGCCCCGGCCTCGATTGCCGCGGCGTCCGCGGCCCTCGACGTCATCGATGCCGAACCCGAACGCATTGCTCGCCTGCATGCGCGCGCACGGTATGCCTTCGATCACGCACAGCGCCTGGGTCTTCGCACCGGGCTCGCCGAGGGAACGCCGATTCTGCCGATCATCGTCGGAGACACTCAGAAGGCAGTTCTGGCCGGAGTGTCGCTTCTCGAGGCAGGAGTCAACGTCAACTCGATCACGTACCCATCGGTGCCGCTGGGAGAGGAGAGGCTGCGTCTGTTCGTCTCCAGCGAGCACACCGAGCAGCAGATCGACACCGCGTTGACAACGGTGGCGTCCGTACTCGACAGGATGTGACCGAAGCAGCTCAGTGGACGACGACCATCGCACCCCAGATGAACCCGGCCCCGATCGTCGCGATGACGGTCGTGTGGCCGGGTAGCGTCCGTCCCTCCCGCTCGAGATACGCCAGCACGGTGAAAATACTGGCGGCACCGGTGTTTCCGAGCCGATCAAGTGTGATCGGCGCGCGTGATCGGTCGACCCCGAGGGTGTCCATGACGTCGTGCACGATGTTCCGATTCGCTTGATGAAAGCAAAAATTGTCGATGTCGGACAACGGCATTCCCGCGTCGGACACTGCCTGCCGCACCACCTCGGGTAGCAGTGTCGTGGCCAGTTTCCAGACCCGGGGCCCGTCCATGTAGATGTACTGCTCACCGCGCATCATTGCACCGGCGTCGGCCGGACGGCGCGAACCACCCGCGCGTATCCCGACGGACATGTCGAGTTCGGACGACAGAACCACCGACCTGATACCGCGTTCCGACGCCGGGGCCGCGGTCACCACGGCAGCTCCGGCGGCGTCGCCGAAGAATATTCGGGTGGTTCGGTCGTTCGGGTCGGTCTGCCGGGAGAACACCTCCACGGCGAGCACGAGGATGGTGCGGTAGCGGAGTCCGATCATCGACGACGCGACTTCGATGGCCAGCAGTCCACCGGAGCACGCGGCTGCGGTGAGGTCGATCGGCACGGCCCGAGTTGCTCCCAGTGCCTGCGCGACGGTCAGGGCCGTGGAGGGGAACGGTTGATCCGGGTTGGCGGTCGCCAGCACGATTGCGTCGATGTCTGCGGCCGCCGATCCGCTGGAGCGCAGCGCCTTTCGGGCAGCATCGAGGGCGAGATCGGATGCGGCGAGCGAGGAGTCGAGGAATCGCCTGGACAGGATTCCGGTGCGCTCTTCGATCCACCCCGCGTCGGTGTCGAGCGTGGCGCACAGTTCGGCATTGTCGACGATGCGCGGCGGCACTGCGTCGGCGAAATGACCGACGGTGACGCTGACGACTGGGTGCATGTTCACGAGTGTCCGTTCGCTCGACAGAAGTTGAATTCTTGACCAGAGATGGCGCCGAAAATACAAGCGGGGGAACGACTTCAGCGGCTCCCATGCGCCGAAGAGTCGAGCGGTATCCTAACCTCGCGTGCGTCGATCCGACAGTCTCGACGGAGCAGAACTATCGGTGTAGGGTCACGGCAACATCGAAGAAGATCCTCTGCTGTGATCGAACACGTCTTTCATCCATTCGCTTCGCGTTCTCGCATCGAACAGGACGGCCGTTGACCCAGGATTCATCGAACCGTGAGAGCCCGCGAAGCGCCCCTTCGGCTCGTAAACCTTTGCTGGAGTTCGTTATCGGTCACGCCAGAGCAGTGGTTGCCACGTGTGTCGTCGTGATCGTCGCCGCCGGCGTCTGGGGTATCGGCGTCATCGAGGACCTCAGCCTCGGTGGATACTCGGATCCGTCGAGCGAGGCGGCCCGCGTCGACGGCATCGTGGACGCGCAGTTCGGACGAACGATTCCCGACGTCGTCGTTCTGTACACCCCACGAGACGGGCGGTCGATCGACGAGATCGGCGACGACGTCGCGGCCGACCTCGCCGCCATCGACCCGGCTCTGCTGACACGCCCTCCCACGACGTACTGGAACATCGCGCCGGCCTTCCAGCAGGGCCTGAGGTCGTTCGACCGAAACTCGGCAATCGCCGTGCTGACGCTGAACGGCAGCGAGGATCACCGCGTCAAGACGTACCTGAGCATCAAGGATGAACGCGCGATCGACGGCGTGGAGATTCAGTTCGGCGGCTTCTCGACCATCATCGACGCCTACAACGCCGAGGCTCGCGCCGACCTCATCCGTGCCGAGCTCATCACTTTCCCGGTGCTGATGGTGCTGTTGTTGATCATCTTCGGCGGGGTGACGGCGGCGGCTGTTCCGCTGTGCATCGGCGGTCTGGGCATCCTCGCATCGCTGGCCGCGATGCGCATTCTGACGTCCTTCACCGAGGTGAGCGTGTTCGCCACCAACATCGCCACCCTCGTGAGTCTGGGTATGGCGGTGGACTACAGCCTGTTCGTACTCACTCGCTTCCGGGAAGAGCTGCGGCGCGGGTCGACCACCCCGGACGCGGTCCGAGCGACCATGTCCACCGCCGGTCGGACCGTCGCCTTCTCCGGTTTGCTGCTGGTGTGTGGATTCGTCGGGATGCTGATATTTCCGCAGGCGATGATCAGGTCGCTCGGTTTCGGAGGCATGGCAGCCGTGGCCGCCGCTGCGTTCGTCTCGCTCACCGCACTTCCTGCCGCGCTTGCGCTTCTCGGTCCTCGGATCGACTCGTTGAGTTGGCGGACGGGTGCCGTCGAACGCGGAGACGAACGCGCCGAACGGTTCTGGGGCGCGGTGGCGACCTCGGTCATGAAGCGGCCGGTGATCGTCGCCGGCACCATCCTCGCGTTGCTCGCCCTGCTCAGCGCGCCGGTCTTCGGTGTCGCCCTGGGCGATCTCGACCACCGGGGGCTTCCGTCGGATTCACCGGCGCGGATCGCGACCGACGCTCTGTTCACGGAATTCCCGCTCGCCAACTCCGGGGTCACCGTGATGGTCCGGTCCACCGACGGCGGCGCGCCCGACCCTCGTGCGGTCCAACGGATCACGAACGACATCGGCGCGCTCGACGGATTCGCGGCCGCGGCCCCAGGGGGTTCGACCGGAGACTACGCAGTCGTGCGAGCCATCCTGTCCTCCCCCGACCGAACGGAGGGTGCACTCGCCGCGGTGGAGTCACTGCGCGACCTTCCCGTGCCGGACGGTACCCGAATATTCCTCGGCGGCCCCACCGCGCTGAGTCAGGACGGTATCGCCGCCATCGAGGACACGATCCCCTGGATGTTCGCGATCATGATCGCGTCGACCTTCGTCGTCACCACCGCCGCGTTCCGCTCGATCGTACTGTCCGTCAAAGCGATCGCCATGGCGATGGTCAGCCTTGCCGCGACGTTCGGTGTCCTGACCTGGATCTTCCACGACGGTCACGGCGCAGAACTTCTCGGCGTCACACCAGGACCCCTGCAGGCAACGATGAGCATTCTCGTTCTCGCAGTCGTCTTCGGGCTCTCGACAGACTACGAGATATTTCTGCTCTCCCGCATGGTCGAAGCACACGATCGAGGCGAGTCCACCCGTGACGCGGTCCGTATCGGCACTGCACGCACCGGCCGAGTGGTCACGGCCGCCGCCCTGCTGCTCATCACCGTCACCGCGGCGTTCTCGCTGTCGGAACTGTCGATGATGCGACTGCTCGGAATAGGCGTCATCGTCGGGCTGATCATCGATGCGACGGTCGTTCGCATGCTCCTGGTCCCCGCCCTCGTTGCGTTGATGGGTGAGGCGAACTGGTGGCTGCACCCGAAACCTCGTCCGCGCGACACTCCCCCGGACACACCACTGGAAAGGGACATCGAACATGCCCGTTGAATTCAGCACGGTCGAGATCAGAGCCGCACAGAGCCCCGACATTCGCGAGATGTCCGACCTGATGGCACGCGCCTTCCAATCCGACGACCCTGTGAGCAGTTACTTCTTCCCGAAGGACGCTCGGCGGCCGAAGATGCAGCGACGGATGATGTCGACGCTGATCAGGCACCGCTACCTACCCTCGGGGGGTGCAGAGCTTGCAGTGCTCGGCGGGAAGATAGTCGGCGTCAGCTTGTGGCATCCGCACGACGCGTCGCCCGAGTGGTGGCGAATCCTGATTGCCGGTCCACAATTGTTGTGGGCCATGCGCAGTGGTGTCCGAGCAGGAATGCACATGGACAAGATGCTCGACGCCGGGGCGCCCGACGACGAGGCGGTGCTGTGGGTGTATCTCGGGGTCGAGCCGACGCTCCACCGATCCGGGGTGGGCGCGGCACTGTCGCGATCCTTCTTCGAGCGGGTCGACCGCGAGGGCCGAACGACATTCGGGATCTGCAAACAGGGCAACATCCCCTTCTGGACCGCGATGGGGTTCGAGGAAGTCGGAACGAACACCATCGGTCCGGGCGGGCCTGAAGTCCACCGCATGAATCGCCGTCCGAGCGCACGGCCGTAGCCGCGTCCGCCGTGACGCCGCCAGGGCCTGCGGAACTCCGTCACCGGGTTCCGCAGGCTCCTGCCGGGACGTCAGTACCGCGTCCGGTGCCAGTGCCCGGTCACTGCCCTTCGCGCCACCGCGTGGACTCCGCGAGTTCGAACCCGTACCGATCCGCCAGCACGCCCAGACGTCGAACGTTCGCGCCGTTCAACGCTGTTCCGATACTTCGCAGTTCGAATTCGCCGGACAACGACAGCAGCATCGTCTCCGCCATGCACGCGTAGGTCAGCCCCGGCGCGAGGCCGAACGTCAGACCGAAATCCGACCCCGCGGGCATCGAGACGATGCCACCGTCGAAGACCGTCACATCGGGCCGAGTGAGGCCGACGTCGTGCGGGATGTTCGGGGGCTGCGCCACATCGCAGACGATGGCGTCGGGTCCCAGATCGGCGGCGTCGATCAACGAGTGCGGCGCCGACGTCGCAGCGATGACCACCTGCGCGCGAGCAACCCCGGCGGCCGGATCGTCGAAGAACTCGATGTTCCCGCCGGCCACGAGGTCGTCCACACTCCGCCCGTCCGCCGCCGCGGCGAGCGCACCTGCACCACCTCGAGCGGCGTCGACTATCTCCCCCGCTGCGTCCCACAGTTTCGGCGCGACGCGCCCCTGCTCACCGGGCCGCCCGACCAGGGCGATCGCGCCGACATCGGGCGCCAAGGCACGCGCGATGGTCCTACCGATGGCACCGGCCGCCCCCAGAACGGTCACCCGAACCACCCCGAGATCGATTCCGCGTTCCGCGCACACTCGGTGCACCGCACGGATACTGGCTGCCGCCGTGAACGAATTTCCGGTGGTGAGAACGCCCGCCATCGAGCCGAGCGCCAGCCCGTTCGCCGTGACCACCGACGAGTATCCGCCCAGCCCGACGACGGTGGCACCTCGCTCGAACGCGAGATTCGCCGCAGCACCGACTGCTGCTACCGCAGCGTGTGGCGGCAGCGTCAGCAGGCCCTTCGACGTGAAGGGAAGCCCGATCAAGTTGCCGTGGGCTGCGCCGTCGTGCTCGGTCACGATCCTCCCGCTACCGATGATGTACGACGCAGGCTTCAGTTCCGATGTCGCCGAGGAGAACCTCTCCAGGAGCTCCGCACGTTCGGGGTGCGAGAACTCGGCGAGCGACGGATCGAAGGCCTCGAAGATGCTCAGATCCAGCGGATGAGCGACGAACCCGAACCGGCTGTCACCGGACTGCACCGGGGTGTGCGGGAGCCGTGCGCCCACGGTACTTCCGGAGCGACCCGCTTCGGTCCGTGCCACAGAACCACCGGACCGATTCCGTCCGACCAGATGACCGATCAGACCGGCGAGGTCCCCTGCCGCCGCGAACGCGCACGCGCGACCGAGTGCCTCGACCAGACGCATGCATTCGGACTCGGTGACCGTCAGCGGCGGTTCCACCCGCAGCACCCGCGCCCCGAACATCGTGGGCGCCAGCCGAATACCCTCCACCTGCGACAGGTACGAGGACATCATCACCGCCAGGTTCTCCTGATCCGCAACCGAACCCAGAATGGATTGCCTCCCCACGAAGTTGATGTCGTCGGTGAGCTCGACACCCAACAACAAGCCACGACCACGCACATCCGACACCACCGTCGGATACTCGGCAGCGAGCCTCCTCAGTTCACGAGCAAGCAGATCCCCCACTTCCTGCACTCGCGAGATCACAGCACCGCCGTCCGCGGCGAGCTCGTCGAGCACCGCGATGCCGACCCTCGCCGTCAACGCGTTGCCCGCGAACGTCGACGTGTGCCGCAGAGCGAAGCTTTCCCCCATCCACTCGGGCTTGCTCAACACCGCCCCGCTCGGCAGCACTCCACCCCCCAGCGCTTTGGCCAGAGCGAGAACATCGGGTACGACGCCTTCTCGCTCACACGCGAACATCGTGCCCGTACGGCCCAAACCGGTCTGCACCTCGTCGAGTGCCAGTAGAACCCCGTGCTCGGTGCAGATCTCGCGCACACGCGTCAGGTAACCGTCGGGAGGCACGACGACGCCGCCCTCACCTTGAATGGGCTCGACGACGAACGCCGCGAACTGCCCTGGTGCAGCGACCAGTGCGGCCTCGAGCGCGTCCGCGTCACCGAACGGAACGGAGTCGAATCCCTGGACCGGAGCACCGAATCCAGCCTGGTACTTGATGTTTCCCGTGGCGGACAGTGCGCCGAGCGTCTTACCGTGGAGGCTGTTCGTCGTGCTGAGGATACCCAGGCGTCCCGTCGCGGCGCGCGCGATCTTGATGACCACCTCCATCGCCTCGGCGCCGCTGTTGACGAACGTCACCCGCGTCAGACCGGCGGGTGCGACGGAGACGAGGCGGCGGGCGAGTTCGCCCGCTGGATACAACACCGACGGTTGGACGAACACTGCTTCCCCGGAATGTCGCACGGCATCCATTGCTCGCCAGATGTTCTCGGGGTTGTGCCCGAACGGGAGGGCTCCGTACGCGCCGGCGAAATCGAGGTGCGTACGACCCGACGCGTCGAGCAGCTCGGTCCCTTTACCGGACACGTACTCGATGTCCACGTCCACCGCCGACAGGAGTCGGTACAACTCGGGGTTGACGTTCTCCGCAAACCCGTCGCGGCCGGTCGCCTGACGCGTGGTGGACGGACGAAAAGAAAGGTCGGTCATGTGAGCTCCGTGTTCTCGCGAAACCGCCTCCGGTGGCACGAGCTGCCGGGAGGCGTTCTCGCGCAACCAGAGCTCGCCCCGTGGTGGGACGCAAGCGCGATGGTAGCTGCCGAGAGGACCGAAGTTAGCCTGTGAAAATACCCTTACTACTGATTCGAAACGAAAAACCGCATCTACAGTCGGTTTATCCGCGTGGCCGACTCAGCGTCGTGTCGGCCAAATCACACCAGATCACTTGTCCTGCGTCGCCGACAACAGCCACTGCCCGTCGATCTTCTCCATATTGGCGATGAGCGGGAACACGACGTTCCCCGACGCGACACCGGCACTCGTCGCACTCACGTTGACGTTGGCGAAGAGCTCGGCCTTGTCGTCCTGCAGACGCACGACACCGATGTCGAGAACGTCGACGTCCGTTGCCGTCTGCGTCTCGTTCGCCGTCGACTTGATCTCCTCGATGAACTTCTGCGACTCCTCGCGGAACGCTGGCGTCATCTTCTCGAGCCCGGCCGCGATATCGGCGTCGATCGTCGCGAAGTTGTACCTGTACAACCCGACCAGAGCGTCCGACGCCGCTCGCGTCACCTCGGATGTCTCGCCCTGATCGACCCACGCGGCGTTGTCCACCTCGGTACCGGGCTTCAGCGCGGCAACCGCCGCGAACGCAACCAACAACGCAGCAACAGCACCGACCACGATCGTCGGCACCCAGTTGGTCCGACCGGCCGGCTGTCCCCCGGGTGAGCCTGCCTGGGGTGAGCCTTCCTCGGATACCTCAGCTCCAGGCGCCTTCGATGATTCGGGCGTCTCGGCTACAGGAGTATCAGCTACGGAAGCCTTCTGCTTCGACGGCTTCGAGATGGAGACCGCGGTTGCAGGCTCAGCAGACGAGGGGCCTTCGGGATGCGCAGTGTCGGGCGCACTCGAATCCACCGCACTCGAATCCACAGCACCCGAGTCGACAGCACTCGAGTCCGGTGCGCTGGAATCGGCGGGCATGCGGTTGGTTCCCGCAACCTTCTTACGGACCTTGCTGGTGGTGACGGGTGGGACTATCTTGCGACGTTGTGGGGGCACTGAAGTACTCCTGACTCGAACATGTGCGGGCGGGCGGAAGGTGCAGCCTCGGCTACGGACCTTCGGACGCGCCTGAATCAGCGGGCGCGGGCTCGCCGGAGGGAGGCGTCGCGCTCGGGTCTGTGGTTCCGGCATCGGGAGCGGGAGTGCCTGCCTCCGGGCTACCTGAGTCCGGGGTACCTGCGTTCGGTGCGGGCTGCTGCGCGCCCGGATCGGTCGGTGCATCGACGGGGTTGAGCGGCACTCGGTCTCCGACGGGCAGAAGGTTGTTGACCTTCCACGTTCCGTCGACGTCCTCGAGGTACATCCGCATGACGCTGCGAGTGCGTTCGGTGAATCCGTCCGGCCCCGACGTGTTGTTCGCGACGATCGCGATCGCGGTAGCCGTCCGGTCGTCGACGTTCAGTTCCGTGATGGTCGCGTCGAGTACCTCGGCAGTGATCTTCCGGCCGGAATTGCGCTGCTCGTCCGTGACGGCCTTCTTGGTCTCCTCGAGATAGCTGGTCATCTGATCGCCCGTCACCGAGGTGAGCATCAGATCCAGCGACCCGTCCATGTCGGCGGAGTCGACGGTACTGAGATTGATCGCGGCCTGACGTGCGTCGTTCAGCGCCGAATCGCGAGTGTCCGCGATCGCCTTCTCGTCCCACGCGTTCTTCCATCCGATCCCGAACCATACGCAGGCCGCCAGGGCCACCACGGCGACGATGGACAGGGCTACGAGGACCGGCCGGGACTTGTTCTTCGGCCGCGGTGTCTTCTTCGGCTGCGGTGGTGCAGCTTCGGTGTTTGACGTCACACTTCAACCTTACTCTTCGGTAACACCGGCATCGACGACGCCGGTGAAACCGTGGAACACGAAACGGCGGTGAATCTGCTCGGTTTCCGCAGATCCACCGCCGACGACCACGATACGACTGTGCACAGTTACTTCGGAGTGACTCCGATCAGGGGAGCGAGCTGTGAGGCGATCGGATTCAGGTTGAGCTTGTCCGGATCCACCTTGGGCTTGCTGTCCCACGGCTGCGGGGTTTCGGGGTCCGCGAACACGATCCGGTTGGCACTACGAACGCCGGTGACGCTGCCCTGCGGTGTCGTGCAGTTCGCGTCGAGATTCAGCGGGTAGTTCTCCTCGGTCAGGTCGAAGTTGGGATTCTTCGCCTTCTCCTCGTCCAGAATCGCCTGCGATCCTTCGTAACCCAACGTGCACGGAGGCGGATTGTTCGTCTCGAGAAGCAGACCCTGGTGAATCGTGCCGTCGCCCGGGACAAGCGTCTGCGCACCGGACGCCAGTGCAGGCAGGAAGATCAGCAGAGGCTTGAGCGCCAGAGTGCGAGGAGCAGCCAGCTCGAACACGTTGCGCAGGTTGGTCAGATCCGTCGTCAAGGACCCACCGCCTTCGTTGATCAATGCACCGACCTGATCGCTCGCTGCGGTCCCGGTGTTGATCAATCTCCGGATGTCCGGATCGTTGCTGCGCAGCTGCGCGGTCACCGACGCCAGATCCGTGCTGAACTGCCGGATGGCCGACGACTGCTCGGACTGCGTGTCCAACACGGTACGGCTGTCCCGAATCAGAGCGAGTGTCTGCGGCAGTGCTTCGTTGCCTGTCTCGGACAACGCACCGAGCGAGTCGACGAGCACCTGCAGATCGTCGCCCTTTCCGTCGAACGCCGCCCCGAGCTCTCGGACGACCGTCGTCAGGTTCTCCAGCGGCACGGTCTTGACGAGCTGATCCGTGCTGGCGAGGACGTTCTCGACGGGCACCGGTGTCTGCGTGTCCGCCGTCGCGATGGTCGAACCGTTCTCGAGATACGGACCTTCGTCGCTCGTCGGCTGTAGATCGACGTACTGCTCACCGATGGCCGAGCGGTTGGCCACGACCGCGCGCGCCGACGACGGAATCTGCGGACCGCCGTTGTCAAGCAACAGTTCCACGTCGATGCCGTCGTTGGTCAACGACAGCGCGCCGACGGTGCCGACCGGCACGCCGCGGTACGTGACCTCGGCGTTGGTGAAGATACCGCCGGAATCAGCGAACTGACCGGTCACGCTGTACTGGCCGAAGCCGAGCAGATTGTCGAGCCGCACGTATTTTCCACCGACGTAGACAACGCCCACGACAGCGACGATGACGAAGAAGATGAGCTGCACCTTCACCAGCCGCGATCTCACAGCCCACCTCCGAGTTGTTCGAGCAGATCGTTCAAGGGCTCGAACGGAGTGAGCGGCGCGCCGGTCTCACCCTCGTCCGGTTCGGCCCCGGGCGCTACCGGTACCCCGGGAGGAGGCGACGGGTTGGGAATGATCGGGGGCAACGGCAGCAGCGAGATCGTGGGCCACCCCGGTCGTGGACCGTTTCCGTTGTAGTACGGGTTCGACGGATCCACGAGTGGGAGCGTGTCGCCGTACTTCGGCGGGATGTAGACCGGATCTCCCTCTCCGACACCGAAGTTGCGCAGAGCGGTGCCGATCGACAGATCGAGCGAGAGGTACAGGTTGGCCGAGTTGCCCTGGGTGATCTCCTCGATACCGTCGGGGAACGGCAGCGTCGGGATCAGCGGCAGCGTGGTCACGATGTCGTCACCCGACGCCGCGAGCGCCTGCAATGTCGGACGCAACGCACGCAGGTCCGCGATCAAGTTGTCCTTGGACTGATCGATCACGTCCGTCCCGACGCTGCCGAGCCTGTCGAGCTGGCCGAGCATCTGCGTCAGCTGCGGACGCTGCTGCTCGAGGACCTCCGTCGCGATCGGCAGGTCCTGCAGGACTCGGTCGATCTTCTCGGTCTGACCGCTGACCTGCGTGGTCAGAAGATCGAGACCGTCGAGTGCACGGGTGATGTCGTCGCGCTGCTCCTCGAGCCCACCGATCAGTGTGTTCGCTTCCTGGAGAAGACTCTTCGTGGTGCCCTCGCGACCGGAGAAGGCCGCGTTGAGCTCCTTCACGATCGGAGCGAGTTGCCCGACGCCACCGCCGTTGAGGACCAACGACAGGGCACCGAGGACCTGTTCGATGTTCGTCGTCACGCGGGTCCGGTCCAGCGGGATGGTGTCGCCGTCCTTCAGCTTCTGCGGATCCGCGTCACCGGCGGGTACCGACAGCTGAATGAACTTCTCGCCGAGGATCGACGTCTGCTCCACCGCCGCAGTCGCGTTGGCAGGCAGGTCCGTCGAATCGTTGACGATGACGCCGACGTTCGCGGTCCACTCACCGTCCGGAACGCTGATCGAGTCGACTCGACCGACCTCGACACCGTCGACCTTCACGGTCGACTGGGGAACCAGATCGAGAACGTCCTGGAACTGAATGGTCAGACGGATCGGATTGCTGCCGACATCCGCACCACCGGGCAGTGGAATTCCGTAGACGCCCTGCGAGCACGCCGTGGCCGACATGACCACGACAGCTGCACCGACGACGGACGTCAACGACCGTTTCGACGAAATCCACGTTCTCATCGACGCGCTCACTGTCCCCCTCCAAGCGATTCCTGCAGTCCTGGCAGAGTGTTGTTCTCGCCGAGCCTCGGCGACACGACACCGGGCACCGTTCCCGGCACGACGTCGCCCTGTTGGGTGTCGTTGGTCAGTACGCCGAACGGCAGCACCAGCCCGGAATCGCGAACCGGCCCCTGGATCAACGTCGTGATCTCGCCACACCGGTCGATGATCGGTTGTATCTGGGCACCGAGCTGTTCGAATCTCGGGTCGCCCGGAACCAGCTTGCCGAGGTCGATCAGACGGCACACCGTTCCGAGCGGGTCCTGGGTCTCGTTCTGCAGGTTGGCACGTGAGGCCAGAGTGCCCGACTCGGCATCGTAGGAGTTGACGAGATTGCTGATCGCGAGCGGCAGAATCGTCAATGTCTCCACCAACTGCTCGCGATTGTCCGACAGTGCCTGAGTGGGCTGCACCAGTCCGTCGGCCGCCCGCACCAACTGATCCCGGTTGTCCGCCACGAATCCCGCCACGTCGCCCAGGGCGATCGACAGCTGATTCAGTGCCGCCCCAAGATTCTCCCGCTCCCCGTCGAGGAATCCGGTGAGATCGGACAGCTGGTCGTTGAACTCGCGTACCTGGGCGTCGTTGGCCGCGAGGGCCGAGACGAACGTCTGCAGGTTCTTGACCGTGTCGAACAGGTCGCCGCGGGAGTCGCTGAGTGTCCGCGACGCCTCGGAGAGCTGAGTGATGGTGTTGCCCAGCGCTTCGCCGTTGCCGTCGAGGTTCGCGGCGCCGGTGTCGACCAGATCGGTCAGCGCCCCGTTCGCGTTGGCACCGTTGGGTCCGAGTGCGTTGGACAGCTCGTCGATGCTGGCGTAGATCTGGTCCACCTCGACCGGGGTTGCGGTCCGGTCACGCGGAATCACCGCGTCGCCCGACATCTTCTCCCCACCCGAGTAGGCGGGTGCGAGCTGAACGTAGCGATCCGACACCAAGGACGGCGTGATCTGCGCCGCTCTCACATCGGCCGGAATGTCGACGCCGCGCTCGACGCGCATCTTCACCTCGACCTGGTCGCCCTGCGGCACGACCGAGGTGACTTCGCCGACTGCGACACCGAGGACACGGACGTCGGAACCTTCGTAGATACCGACGGACTTGTCGAAGTACGCCGTGATGTCGGTCGAACCCGCACGGGTGAACAGCCACCAGAGGCCGCCCGCGATCACCAGCGCTGCGATGACGACGCCTGCGATGACTGCGCGGGAGCCACCGGTCTTCTTGGTGTTCTCCGTGGTTCCGTCAGCTGTGCTGTCGGTCATCAGTTGCCTCCCAGATCACGCGCGGGCTGACGGTAGCCGGGGATCAACGGCAGACCAGGAGGCGTGAGGTTCGCCAAGGTGATGTCGAGCCAGCGGCCGTTACCGACCACGTTCGCGTACAGGCGCACGAACGGTGAGTACAGCTGCAGACCGCGCTCGACGGCCTCGTTGTTCTCGTTGAGGATGTCGATCACGCCGTTCAGTTGTTCGAGCATCGGAGTGATCTGCTCTTCGTTGTCGCGGACCAAGCCGGTCAGTTCCGTCGACAGCCGCCTGGTTCCGCTGAGCAGCTGAGAGATCGCCTGCTGGCGGTTGTTCAGCTCTTCCAGCAAAGGCCCTGCATCGGCGATGAGCCTGGTGAACTGTTCGTTCCTGTCCGCCAGCACCTTCGAAGTCTGACCCGTCGCCTCGAACAGCCTCTGCAGTTCGGCGTCGCGGCTCGCAATGGTCTGCGACAACCGGCTGACACCGTCGAGCGAGGCACGGATGTCTGCCGGCGTCTCGGAGAACGCCTGCGACAACGTTTCGAAGCTCGACGCCAACTGCGTGGTGTCGATGTCCTCGATCGTGGACGCAGCATCGGAGAACGCGTCGATCACGTCGTACGGAGAAGTTGTGCGCTCCAACGGAATCGGGTCCTTCGGTTTGAGCACGTCGTCACCGCGAGGATCGATGGCCAGGTACTTCTGTCCGAGGACGGTCTTGATCTGGATGGACGCCGACGAGTTGTTGCCCACCCACGCGTCCTGCACACGGAAGTCGACGTTGACTCTGTCGCCGTCGAGCTCGACGGAATCGACCTGCCCTACTTTGACACCCGCGATTCTCACTTCGTTGCCGGGCTTGAGCCCGGCGGCTTCCTTGAACTGCGCCGTGTACGTCGAACCGGCTCCCAGGATCGGCAGCTTGTCCAGAAAGAACACCGACACGGTAGCCAGAAGCACGATCATGATGCCGAGCGCGCCGGCCACGAGCGGGCTACGCTTTTTCATTCCTTGATCCCCCCAGCTTTGCAACGCTCGGCCGCGTTGGTGTAGAGCGGTTGATTCACCGTCGGAAGCCCTGTCGGCAAGTTCAGGTTGGGTGACGTTCCAGGCCCCGCCTGAATGTCGATGCCGCACAGGTAGAACGTGAACCACGAACCCTGCTGGGCCGTCCTGATCAGTTTGTCGAGTTTCTTCGGCAGGGTCTGGATGACCGCGGTGACCTCCGCTTCACGATTGTTCAGCGTGGTCGCCAAAGTGTTCAACGCGGCGATCGAGCCCTGGATGGACGGCCTCGTCGGTTCGAGCAGATCCGCGGTGGCATCCGTCAGACCGGCGAGTGACGTGACGGCGGATCCGACGACGTCGCGGTCGGAGGACAGTCCCGACACCAGCGCCTGCGTGTTGGTGATCAGAGAATCCAACTGGTCGTCGTTCTGGTTGACCGTCTGCAGCACCGTGTTCAGGTTGGTGATGACGGCGCCGATCACCGCGTCCTTGTCCGCGACCGTGTTGGTCAAGCTCGCGGTACTGCGAACGAGTTCGCTGATCGTTCCGGACTCACCCTGGAACACCTGGATGATCTGGTAGGACAGCTTGTTCACGTCGTCGGCACTCAAGGTCTGGAACAGCGGCCGGAAGCCGTCGAACAGCGTCGTGAGGTTGACGGCGGGCTTGGTCTGGCTCAACGGGATGGTCTCACCGGGGTTGATCTTGCCGCCCTGGTCGCCCGCACCCTGTTCGATGGCGATGTACCGCTGCCCGACGAGGTTTCGGTAACGGAGGTTGGCCGTCGCCGAGGCAGGCAGGTAATCCCGGCCGTCGACCGAGAACTCGACCTTGGCCTCGCGCTCGTTGACGATCTCGATGTTCTTGACGTCACCGACGCGCACACCGGCGATGCGTACCTCGTCGCCCTTGTTGAGCGATGCGACGTCACTGAAGATCGCGCTGAACGTCTGTCCTCCGCCCCCGGAGATGTTCGCAATCGAGAACGCCAGCGTGCCTGTTGCCAGAATCGTGACGACAGCGAACACGATCAGTTTGACGAGCGGTGCGAGTAGCCCCCTCATTTGATGGTCACCTCCACACCCCTCAAAGCCGGCGCCCCCGCCGAAGTCACCCAGGAAGGAACGTCCTCCGGAGCGGTTCCCGTTGCCCCGCCGTAGATCACGGCGAGCGTGTCACGTTCGAAATCCGAGCCCGCGTAGGACACCGGCGTCTGCTCGACGATGCCCGGCAGCGGCGAGTACTGCGGCGCAGGCAGTTCCGGAACATCCTGCGGTCCGGGGTTCCTCGACGGCACCTGGTAGGAACCGTCGTTCGCCGATCCGCCTGGGTACTGCGGGAAGAACTCACCGGCAGCAGTGTCCGCCGGGGTGTAGCAGCGCGGTCCGCGATCGTCGAACAGACGCGGCTCGTCCTGGTTGGGAAGGTAGCGGCCCTTCGGGTTGACGAACGCAGCGGAGACGTTGATGCCGCGGTACTCGTCGCCGACGCCGATGACGTCCTGCGCGCGTTGCACCACCGGCACGAAATTGGCGAACGTGCACCCGAACGACGGCGAATACTGCGCCAACAACTCCAGCGCCTCCCGCGAATCCGCCGAGATCCGAATCAGATTGTCCGCGTTGGCCTGCAGAAAATCCGCCGTCGACGCACTCGTCGCCGTCAACGACGAGATCAACGTATCCACCGCCGGACGCTGCTCGACCAACGTGTTCCCCGTGACCGACAGATTGTCGAGC
>NZ_NPGB01000005.1:0-48763 GCF_002259345.1 Rhodococcus sp. 06-156-4
TGGGGTTCCGTCGGCCAGTACGGCGGGGTTCTGGCGTAATCCGAGCAGTGTTTCGGCGTCGAGGAGGATCTGCACCAGCGGACCCCGCCGAGGATCGGGACGGTCCGCGGCACCGTCCAGCGGGCAATGCTCACCGCGCCCGCACTGGCATTCGAGGGCGTGTTCGCCGTGGATCAACGCCATCAACCCATCGACGCGTAACGCTGTGCTCGATCTGGGGTCTTGCTGGCAGACCGTTGCGGCGATCTCGGTCACCAATGCGTCGACTTCGGCGCCTTCGAGGTCGGTGACGATCGCTTCGAGTACCGATGCCCCGCCGGAGTCGCGGCGCACCCGCATCCCCCGGCTACTGCGCACCGTGCTCTCTTGCGCGGCTGCGGCTTCGTCTCGGTCGTGGGCGAGCCACAGTCGCCACAGCCACAGTCGTAGTGATCGCGGGGTCAACCGTTCCGCCGCAGCGACGGCCTCGTGTTCGAGGGCCGCGATGGTGGCATCGGATGCTTTGCCCAGCACGGCGGTCAGTACCTGGATCCGCGGCCAGTCGATTCCGCCGAAGACGAACCGCAGCGCTGTGAGCGGCATCCGCGACAGCTCCTGCCCGACGGTCAGCAACGGCCGCGTGGCGCTCTGCGACAGGCCCAGCGTCACCGCCACCTCGGTGACCACCTGCGCCAGAACGGTCAACGGATCACCACCAGTGTTGTCGGCGGTGGTGATGTTGTCGGCGTCGGTGAGGCGGATGTCGGCGATTTCGCACACCGCTTCCACCGTTCTGGCGCGGGCGATGTTCTCCCGTACCCGGCATACCGCGGCGTAGCCTGCCAACCCGGCCACGCATGCTGTACTCGATCCCGCCGAAACCCCCGTATCGAACATACTTTCGAATATACCGAGAGGGTCCGACACGAACCGCAGAAAGCCGGTTCGACCTGCGGTTTCCCTCGAAAAGCGCTGGAAGTGCACCGCGCCACGGGTGTAGCGTCCGGCCACTATGACAGTGAACAACGATTCCACCGACGATCCGATGGACGGGTGGTTTCCGGAAAGCGTGGCCGCGCGATACGACGATCCGGGAGGCGAGAACGATTCTGCGGCAATCGATCCGGCGGTGGAACTGCTGGCGCAGTTGGCGGATGGACCGGTCCTGGAGTTCGCCGTGGGGACCGGACGGATCGCTGCACCGCTGGCGTTGCGCGGGCTACGGGTGAGCGGCATCGAGCTGAGCGGTGCCATGGCGTCGAGAATTGCAGCCAAATCTGGTGGAGAGTCGGTCGAGGTGCATATCGGAGACATGACCTCGACACGGATCGACGGTGAGTTCGCCCTGGTGTGTCTGGTGTTCAACACGATCGGAAATGTGACCACTCAGGATGGGCAGGTGGCCGTGTTCGAGAACGCCGCATCCCACCTACGTCCGGGTGGACGGTTCCTCGTCGAAGTCGGGGTGCCGGACGTGCGCCGGCTACCGCCCGGTCAAGACACGGTCCCGTTCGCGGTGAACGATGCGGGCGACGGCGGTGGGTATGTCGGGTTCGATCGGTACGACGTCGCCACGCAACAGTTCACCTCGACTCATGTGACGGTCTCCGGTGACGGCTCGGGGTCTTTCCGCCGCATTCCCTTTCGATACGTCTGGCCCGCCGAGCTCGACCTCATGGCCCGGATAGCCGGGATGAGGCTCGAGAGTCGGTGGGCCGATTGGGATCGGTCGGATTTCACATCGGACAGCGTCAAGCACGTGTCGGTCTGGCGGAAACCTACCGGTTGAACGCCCGACGCACGCGAATACTCCGGGCCAAGTGATCACGCTGCTCGACGACGAGCCTGCGCAACGCGGCCGGTGCCCACTCGTGGGCCGTGAGCCACGCGTCGGCGGCGTCGGTCGAATCCTGCTGCGGGAACAGGCCTACGACGAGCCGGCGGGCGATCTCGATGCTGCGGGTCGACCACAGGTCGGCTATGACGTCGAAGTAGCGATCGTCGAACGCGGACAACAGCTCACGGCCGCCGGCACGGAAACCGGCAAGTGTGGCGTCGACGGCGTCGTTGGACAGTTCGTCGGAGTCGATCACGTCGGCCCAGGCCCGTGTCTTCGCCTCGGGCGTCGGTTGCGCGGCGACGGCGGCACGGTAGGAGTTTCGGCCGGAGGACGTCGCGTCCGTGTCCAGCTCGGCATCGAGGCGCGCCACGGTGGTACGGCCGAGGGCGCTGAGCGAACGCAGCAACAGCCATCGCTGCTCGGAATCGAGATCGATTCCCTCGATCGGCAAGGTGCCGTCGACGACGCGCTCGATCTGCCCGGCCCGAACATCCGACCTCTGCGACGCCGACGCCACCGCTCGGAACCAGACGATCTGTGCGTCACTGCCCGGGTCCGCGGTTTCGAGCCTGCTCCAGCACGTTGCGAGCCAATCCGCGGCCGCCGAGCCGGTTTCGGGCAGATAATGATCGACTGCGTACTGGCTGTTCGCCACCACCGCGCCCGCGATGCCTACCTTCGGCTCCGATCCCGCGAATCTCGACGCGATGTCGAGGTAGATCGCGGGGTCCAGCTCGGCGTCGCGCGTCGCATTCCACAGTGCCGACCACACCAACCCGCGCGCCAGGGGATCGATCAGACGCCCGAGCGACGTTCTGATCGTCTCCAGCGAGCGGTCGTCGAAGCGGATCTTCGCATAGGTGAGATCGTCGTCGTTCAGCAAAGTCAGTGCAGCGCTGGGTAGATCGACGGGTGTGGTTGCATCGGTGATGTCGATCTCGTGACGGCCGGTCCGCACGAGGTGCCCGTCGGAGTCCTCGTCGTACAGTCCTATGGCGAGGCGGTGCGGACGTGGATCGGTCTGTTCGACGGCGGATCCGGTGTAGGACAGCGTCGACACGCCCGTCGTTCGGAGCCAGGCCGACGCCCATTCGTCGAGGTTTCGTCCCGACGCCGCCGAAGCGTGGGTCAAAAGATCCGCGAGCGTGGTGTTCCCGTAGGCGAATTCCGCGAAGTAACGCCGCGAGGCCTCGAAGAACGCGTCCTCGCCGACGTATGCGGCAAGTTGTTTGAGGACGCTGGCCCCCTTGGCGTACGTGATGCCGTCGAAATTGAGCTTCGCTGCTTCGAGGTCCGGAATGTCGGCGACGACGGGGTGCGTCGTCGGCAGTTGGTCCTGAAGGTAGGCCCAGGCTTTCCGACGGTTGGCGAAGCTCACCCACGCGTCGGAGAATCGCGTTGCGCGAGCCGAGGTGAACGCGCCCATGAAGTCGGCGAACGATTCCTTCAACCACAGATCGTCCCACCACTCCATGGTCACCAGGTCGCCGAACCACATGTGCGCCATCTCGTGCAGGATGGTGTTGGCGCGCTGTTCGTACTGCGCTTCCGTTGCCGCGGAACGGAACACGTAGGACTCGGTGAACGTGACGAGGCCAGGATTCTCCATTGCGCCCAGGTTGTACTCCGGGACGAAGATCTGGTCGTACTTCCCGAACGGATACGGGAAGTCGAACGCATCGTGATAGAAGTCGAGGCCCTGCTTGGTGATCTCGAAGATGTCGTCCGGGTCGAAGTGTTCGGCAAGGGACGCGCGGCACAGCGCAGCCAACGGTACGGTGAGTTCTCCTCGCTGCCAGGAAGAGTCGACGCGGTGGTACGGCCCGGCGGCGACGGCCGTGATGTACGTGGAGATCGGCAACGTGGGTTCGAACGTCACGGTGGCGCCGGACCTGGTGCCGGTGCGGTTCGACAGCACTTCCCAATTCTCGGGCGCCTGTACCTCGAACACGAACGGCGCCTTGATGTCCGGCTGCTCGAAGTTCGCGAAGACGCGCCTGGCGTCGGCTGGCTCGTACTGCGTGTAGAGGTAGACCTCGTCGTCGGCGGGATCCACGAACCGGTGCAACCCCTCGCCGGATCGGCTGTACCGACCCACTGCGTCGACGACGACTACATGGTGGCCACCGAGGCCGATGAGTCCGATGCGCGAACCGTCGTGGTCGACGGGGACGGGTGTGCCGTCGACGGTCACGGAACGGACCTCGGGACCGATGAAGTCCAGCCATGTCGCTTCGGTGGTGGCGTCGAACTCGAGGGTCGTGCGGGTGCCGAAGGTGGTCGCCCCGGATTCGGATGCTTCCCGCAGGTCCAGCTCGACCCGATACGACACGCCGGTGATGTGGCGGGCGCGGCGTCTGGTCTCGGTTCGGGTCAGGTTCGCGGTCATGGGTTCCACCCTAAGGGAGTGGCATTGTCGTCAACCAGGGTTGACAACAGGGCAATGTCAACTTAAGTTGACGACATGACGGAAGCAACGACTCTGGCGGCTGCGGCAGGTAGCCCCGATCCGAAGGAAGGGCTCCGGGCGGTACTGGCCCTACGGCGACTCCTCGAGCGGCTCGAAGCGATTCAGGTCACGAACGCACGCAGGCAAGGCTGGTCGTGGCAGGCGATCGCCGACTCGCTCGACGTGAGCAAACAAGCAGTGCACAAGAAGCACAACAACATCTGACGCACGACACGTAGGGAGGACGGCGATGTTCGAGAAATTCACCGACGAGGCGCGGATGGCAGTCCTCGCCGCGCAGACGGAGGCGCGAGACCTGCACGCGACGCGGATCGAGCCCGTGCACGTGTTCCTGGGCGTGCTTTCCTCTGCCGACCGCGACCTGAAGGCCGTACTCGAAGACGAGGGATACACCCGCGATTCGGTGCGTACGTCGTTACCCGACGGCGGCGCCCTCGGCGCGAGCGATGCCGAAGCGCTCGGTTCGATCGGGATCGATCTCGATGCAGTGCGGGCAAGCCTGGAAGCGTCGTTCGGTGCAGGGGCACTCGATCGACCACGGAGCGAGAAACGAGGATGGCTCGGGCGCAGGACGGGGCACCTCGCGTTCGCGTCGGGATCGAAGAAGGCACTGAAACTGTCGTTGGTGGAGGCACTTGCCGCCAAGGACTCCGAAATTCGCTGCAAGCACGTCCTGCTCGGGTTGATCAGAGCCGGAGATCTCGAGCGGAACGGAGTCCTCGACGACCCGGACGGATTGCGCGCGCGTCTCGCGTCGTGACCGGATTCGAGTCCTGGGGCGAGGATGTGTGCTCGCATAGGGTGTGGGCATGACATTCCTGGTACGGCTCGTCATCAATGCAATTGCGATCTGGCTCGCGGCGCAGTGGGTCGACGGCATCGACCTGGCCAGCTCCGGGCGCGGCACCGGATGGGACCTGGTGGTCCTCGCGGGCATCGCCGCGGTGTTCACGATCGTGAACGCATTCATCAAGCCAGTGGTCAAGCTGCTGTCGCTACCGCTTCTGATTCTGACGCTCGGGTTGTTCACCCTGGTCATCAATGCCCTCATGCTGATGCTCAGCGCGTGGATCTCCACCGCCACCGATTACGGTCTGCTCATCAGCGGATTCGGCGCAGCGTTCTGGGGCGCGTTGATCATCTCGATCGTCAACTTCCTGCTCGGTGCGTTCGTTCCCGAGAAGCGCTGAGCCCCAGCAGGCTGGGCGACAGACAGACAGACAGACAGACAGACAGACAGGCAGGCTAGGCGACGGCGAGTGCGATGCCGGTCGTGAGTCCCCACACCAGCATCGCGAGCCCGGAGTCACGTAGGGCGGGGATCAGCGCGAGGCCCGTTGCTCCGGACCGGACCGGCTTGTTCGCCCGAGCGGCGAGCGGCAGTGCGATCAGAGCGATCAGGGCCCACGGTGTGCGCGCGACGAGCGCTACGGTGACCGCGAACGGAGCGACGACCAACGCCAGGTGCACGAGGCGAGTCCGGGTGTCTCCCAGCCGGACCGCGAGTGTGTTCTTGCCGGAATCCGGGTCGGTGTCGATGTCCCTCAGATTGTTGGCCACCAGAACTGCGCTCGAGAACGAGCCGACGGCCACCGCCGAGACAACACCGGCCCAGTCGATCCGGCCGGCCTGAACGAACTGAGTTCCCAGCACCGCCACCAGACCGAAGAACACGAACACTGCGATCTCGCCGAACCCGCTGTAGCCGTAGGGTTTGCTGCCGCCGGTGTAGAACCATGCGCCTGCGATGCAGACGACGCCGATGACCACGAGCCACCACGCGGATGTCGCCGCGAGGACGAGCCCGGCGACGGCGCCGACGGCGAAGCATCCGATGGCAGCGGACTTGACTGCCCTCGGCGACGCGACACCGGAGCCCACGAGACGCAACGGCCCGACTCGCTCGTCGTCGGTCCCGCGGATGCCGTCGGAATAGTCGTTGGCGAAGTTGACGCCGATGATCAACGCGAGAGATACGACGAGCGCCAACACTGCTTTCCACCACACGGCCCCATCGATCGACGCCGCCGCGCCGGTGCCGACGAGAACCGGTGCAATGGCGTTCGGGAGGGTCCGCGGGCGTGCGCCCTCGATCCAATGTGCTGTGGTGGCCATGGCTCGATCCTTGCCTATCGACTCCGAGCGCGTGTCGGTGAGGTACCGAGCACGCCGATCACGGGAACGGTAGGCGCGGAATCGGGGGTAGTTGGATCTGAGGCAGCTCGATACGCGGAAGCCCGAACGGGGCAGGCGGTGGCGGGGGAGGCGGCGGAGGAGCCACGTAACCGCCGCCGTAGCTACCGCCACCGTAGCTACCACCGCCGTAACTACCGCCACCGTTGCCGGAGTGCGGCGCAGGTGCTTCGGGGTCCGGTTGCGGCGCCGCGGTGGTCGTTGCCGTGACAGTCGGCGCGACCGGCGGTGCGGACTTGTCGGCTGCAGACGCCGTCGGCTCGTCGGACGCGGTCACTTTCGTCGTCGACGCGGTGTCGGCGATGGTGGTCACCGGGGTACCCGCCACAGTGCGGTCGGTGCCGTCGTCGGGCCACACCATCCAGGACAGAAAGCCGATGGCGACGATAGACGGCAGGCCGAACCTGAGCAACGGCGTCAACAACGTGCGAGCACTGCGTTTCGCGACCGTCGGCGCGGGCGGTCTGGCACCGTCCACCCTCGTCGCGTACAGCGCAGCACCCTCGGCGGCCATGAGCTCCGGGGCGTCGGGCACCACGACGGGAATGCGAAGGTAGCGACTCAGGACGTCCCGGATGAGCGGAATTCGTGCGCCGCCGCCGATGGCGACGACGACCTCGGGTGGTATCTCCGACATCTCGGCCAGATCGCGCAGCGCGATGGCCGTGCGCTCGGCGGGGCGGATGATCTGGAGGTCGAACATGCGCCGATCCATCAATCGGAACTGACCGTCGGAGGTCTGCGTCGCCTCGTGGGTGGTGAGGGCTTCCTTGATCTCCCGGCTGAAATCCAGCAGTGAGGCTTCTTCCTCGTGGTTGCGAGGTTCCGCGAGGATGTCGAGCGTCAGCAGGTGTTCACGAACGGTCCAGTCGATGGACGAGCCACTGAGCTCGTTGGATCGGGTGGCCGCGTAGATCGTCCCGCTGTCGATGTCCGCGATGGTCATTTCCAAGCCGGTGGCGCCCAGGTCGTACAACGCGACCGTGCGATATCGGAACTCCGGATCGGCCCGCAGCTTCTCGATGGTGCCGGAGATCTCCGAGATGATGTGCACCTCGGAGACGTACTCCTCGACCAGCGCGGTCTTGAGGGCGGAACTGTAATCCGGGTCCGGGAAGGCGACACCGAGCGACGTCGGTGCATCCGGCCGATCGACGATGGCGCGAATTGCGTGCGCGACGTCCTCGGCGTCCGGGACGGACCGCGCCGACGGGAAAGTCTCGACGGTGAACGAATGCCCGTCCGACGTCCGGACCGCGCGGATGCCGCTCGCACCCATGGACATGCCGACTGACGAACCCATCGTTGCTCGTGGCCTCCCGTCCAGTGAGCGTTCCGATCCCCGACCCGTCACACCATACCGTCAATCGGTTTGTTTTCCGACTCATAACCGACTGAAAGGTGAAAATGCAGGTGATGTCGACCGTTGACTACGATTGCCCGCAGTGCACACGCAACCCGTCGACCAGCGCGCGGCCGACATCAGGCCGACCCCACGTCCCGACGTCGAGGTGGGGTTGCTCGGTGCTGTCGTGACACGGATCGACGGTGTGCTCGTGTCGGTGCCGGGCGCTCGGGCGAGGGCTCTGCTGGTGGCGCTGGCTCTCGATCCCGGTCGCCGACGGTCCGTTGCTGCGCTGGTCGACGACGTCTGGCCGGGTGAGCCGCCCCGCTCACCGAAGAACGCCCTGCAGACCCAGATCTCGCGGCTTCGGTCACTGCTTCCCTCCGGGGCGCTCGATGTGGGCCCGAGCGGCTATGCGCTCGTTCTCGGCGTCGACAGCGTCGACCTGACGCAGGCGACGTCGCTGTTGTCGGCTGCCCGACGCCACGTCGAACGCGGTGACCACACGGAGGCGCTGACATCCGTCGCCGACGCCCGCGAACTGTGGCGCGGTGAGCCGGGCGCCGACCTCGGTGATCTCCCGATCGTCGAGGATCTCCGCCGTCGGTCCGACGCTCTTTCCGTGGACCTCACCTCGGTCGAGATCGCGGCCCACCTCGGGAGAGGTGACCACCGGGCCGCATTGCCGTTGCTGACCGCGTCGCACGAGAACGATCCACTGGACGAGGGGGTCGCTGCGGAGTTGATGCGCTGCCTTCGCGCGCTCGATCGGACCAACGAGGCCCTGGCCGTGTTCGCCCGTGTTCGACGCCTCCTCGTGGACACCCTGGGTGCGGATCCGTCGCCCGCGCTGGTGGAGTTGAACGTAGAGCTCCTGCAGGCTCCTGCTCCTGCGCCGAGGACCCAAGCCGCGGTCGGGCTCAGAGCATCGCCGAACGCCCTGATCGGCCGCGGTGCGGACATCGATGCCATCGAAGCGACGATGCGAGAGGCGCGCGTGACGACCATCGTCGGGCCCGGCGGCGCGGGTAAGACGCGCATCGCACACGAACTGGGTCGGCGTGCCGCCGCGAGCATGCCGGTCGCCTTCGTCGAACTGGCGTCCCTGAGGCGAGGGGAGGACGTCGCGTCGGCGATCACCGGAACCCTCGGCCTGAGCGAATCCGACCTCAAGATGACCGGTTTTCCGATCACGCGGGTGCAGACCGCGGGTGAACGTCTGCGTGACGCGCTGTCCGTCGCGCCCGGCCTGTTGGTCCTGGACAACTGTGAGCACGTCGTCGACGACGTCGCGCAGGTCGTCGACGAGTTGGTCGCCGCCAGTGAGTACGTCACGGTCCTGACGACGTCGCGATCACCGTTGGCGATCACCGCGGAGGCGACGTACCAACTGCCTGCACTCGAGACGGACGGGAACGACTCGGCCGCGACGCAGTTGTTCGTCGCGCGTGCTCGGGCCGTGCGTCCCGGCGTGACGTTCGACCGGGGTGACGTCGCGAGCCTGTGCCGGTCGCTCGACGGGTTGCCGCTCGCGATCGAACTTGCCGCGGCTCGGGTCCGCACCATGAGTGTCGCGGACATCGGCGCCGGTCTGGAGCACCGATTCTCGTTGCTGCGCAGCAGTGATCGGACGAGGCCCGAGCGGCATCGCACATTGCGCGCGGTGATCGACTGGAGTTGGGACCTCCTGCTCCCCGCGCATCGTGCGGTGCTCAGCCGGTTGTGCCGTTTCCCGGCGGGCTTCACCGCCGACGCTGCGGCTCGCGTGGCCGGGTTCGGCGACATCGACATCGCCGATGTCGCCGACGCGGTGGACGGGCTCGTCGGACAATCGTTGCTGACGGTCGAGGACCGGGACGGTCGAGTTCGGTACCACATGCTCGAGACCGTGCGGGAGTTCGGCGAGGAGCATCTCTCGGCCGCCGATTCGGCGCTGGTGACCGACCGGCTGATCGAGTGGGGTGTGCACGTTGCCGGTGTCGCCGAGGTCGACTTCCGGGCGTCGAGGCAGATGGTGGCGACCGCCTCCATCGAGGCGGAGCACGACAACATCGTCGACGTGCTGCGCAGTGCGTTGCAGGAGAAGCGTTGGGCCGCAGCGTACTCGGTCTTCGCGATACTGGCCTGCTCGTGGTCCATGCGCGGCGCGCACACCGAGGTGTTGAACTGGGCGCCGCGGATGACGGAGGCCCCGTTCGACGGTGACGGCGTGCGCGATGTCGACGACAATTCGATGGTGCTCGCCCACCTGGTGTTGCTTGCGCACGTCGGGTACAACGCCGACGTTAGGTCATCGGCTCGAATGCGTGTGCGGCTGCGTCGAATTGTCGGGTCCAGGAACGGCATCGACGCGAGCCTGAGGTTCGTCGCCGCGGCGCTGCTCGGACGATCCGACGGACGTGGGCTCGCTCGGATGCTCGCGCACGGCACGCGGTCGGCGGATCCGGCAGTGCGCAACGCAGCCTTCATGATCAGAGCGTCGCTGCACGAGAACTACGGCCACCTCCACGAGGCGGCATCCGACGCCGAGGCAGCCAAACTACTGGCTGCCGAACGCGGAGACCTGTGGAGTGTCGCGTCGTCGGCGCAGGCTCTCGGCAGCATCCACGGCCAGGCGGGAGCGGCGGACGACGCAATCGAGAACTACACTCTCGCCGCGGATCTGCTGTGGGACATGCACGCCTACGACGAATCGGTGCAGACCCGAGGATTCGCCGGTGCGTCGATGATCGCGGCCGGACGTGTAGACGAGGGGCGGGCCGTGCTCGATCGAATCACCGAGTTGGGCTCCGGATCCGGCTCGGCGTTGTCCTCGGATGCCGAGTACGCGGATCAGCGGGCAGTATCCCTCGGCGCGACGCGGGCGGAAGCCGATCTGGCAGAAGGGAAGATCGCCAGCGGGCTACTGCTGTACCGGCGGGCGATCGACGGTGCACGGTTCGAGGAGGAACGACGCGGCGACCCGTACATCACGATGCTCGCCAGCGCGTCCGTCGCCGCCCACGCCCTGCACGGCGCCACCGGTGAGATCGACTCGCAGGCAGCCGATCTGGGCGCCGCGGCCTCGCTGCGGTTGGGGCCGGTGGGTTTTCAGGATCTGCCGCAACTGGGTGCGGTGGCGTGTGCGCTCGGCTCGTACCTGGTGCAATCCGGGCGCGACGCCGGTGGCGGTGTCTCGCTGATCGCGCTGTCCCGCAAGCTTCGAGCGAGGCAGGACTACCCGTCCATGCGGATCGATCGGCACCTGGACGCAGCCCGAGCCATGCTCGGCGCGGACGTCGTCGATGCCGAACTGACACGAACCGAGTCGACGAGCCGAGCCGGAGCGCTCGCGGAAGTGTGCGAACTGCTCCGGCTCTGAGGCTCACGCCTTGCGCATGTAGGCCTTGACCGTCAGCGGGGCGACGATCACGACGACAGCCGCCGCGCCGACGAGCGACCACACCAGGTCCATGCCGACGGTGCCGTTGTTCGCCAGGTCACGCACCGCGGTGACCAGGTGCGAGACGGGGTTGACCTTGACGAATGCCTGCAGCCAGCCCGGCATCGTGTCCACGGGAACGAATGCGTTGGACAGAAATGTCAGCGGGAACAGGATGAGCATCGAGATGCCCTGCACCGACGACGCCTTGTTCATCAGGACACCCATCAGGGCGAAGATCCAGCTGATGGCCCAGGCGCAGAAGATCACGAGAGCCCCCGCGGCGACGAGGCCCAGTGCACCGCCTTCCGGTCGGTAGCCCATCGCGAAACCCGTCGCGAACGTGATGACGGTGGCGATGAAGTACCGCACCACATCGGCGGTCAACGCACCGGCCAACGGTGAGATGCGCGCGATGGGAAGCGATTTGAAACGGTCGAACACGCCCTTGTCCATGTCTTCTCGCAACTGCGTACCGGTGACTACGGATGTGGTGATGACCGTTTGCGCGAGGATGCCGGGAATGATCAACGGGAGGTAGCTCGACACGTCGCCGCTGATCGCGCCGCCGAAGATGTAGCTGAACATCAACGTGAAGATGACGGGTTGGAACACCACGTCGAACAGTTGCTCCGGGTTGTGCTTGAACTTGAGCAGTCCTCGGTACGCCATCGTGAACGAATTGGCGAAGGACTGGCGTAGCGAGATGTGGCGCGTCGGATTCAGGTCCGGTTGTACCGCGGCTGGTCGGTCGATTGTCGTGGTCATGCTGCCTCGTTCTCGTCGCGGCCGGTGATGGTCATGAAGACCTCGTCCAGGCTGGGTTTGGTGACGGTGATCTCGTCGACATCGATACCGTTGTCGCGCAGACGAATCAGAATGTCCGGTGTCTGCGACGCATCGGTCATGGGTGCGGTCAGACGACCCGATTCCGGGGTGATCTGAACTTCGACTCCCAACTGCTGGGCGACGATGGACCGCGCCTCGGCGAACCGTGTCGGCTCACGCAACGTCAACTGCAACGACGACGATCCGACGGAGGACTTCAATTCGTCCGCCGTGCCGTCGGCGATGACCTTGCCGTGGTCGATGACCGCGATGCGGTCGCACAACTGATCGGCCTCGTCGAGGTACTGCGTGGTGAGCAGGACCGTCGATCCCTGGGCGACGAGGCGTCGGATCGTGTCCCACATCTGGGCGCGGGTGCGGGGATCGAGCCCGGTGGTCGGTTCGTCGAGAAACAGCAGTGGAGGGGAGGAGATGAGGCTCGCCGCCAAGTCCAGGCGTCGACGCATACCGCCGGAGAAGTTCTTCAGCGGCTTGGTCGCGGCCTCGGTCAGACCGAATTCCTCGAGCAGCTCGGCTGCCTTCAGTCGGCTGTCCCTCCGGCTACGACCGAGCAGCCTCGCGAAGACGATCAGATTCTCCGTCGCCGAAAGATCCTCGTCGACGGACGCATACTGCCCGGTCACACCGACGAGGGACCGGACAGCCGTCGACTCGCGGGTGACGTCGTGGCCGAAGATGCGCGCCGAACCTGCGTCGGGACGCAGGAGAGTCGCGAGCATTCGGACGGTGGTGGTCTTGCCTGCTCCGTTGGGGCCGAGGACTCCGTACACGGAGCCGGTGGGGACGGTGAGGGACACACCGTCGACGGCGCGGTGTGCGCCGAACGATTTGACGAGGCCGTCTGCCTCGATGGCTGGGTTCATGTCGACCAGCGTGAACCCAGCCGCTTGCACGGTGCATGCACGACGCTTGCACCGTGCGCGCGGTCAGAGCGGTAGTGCCGTCTCCGTCAGCCCCGGGCCACCGCCGACGCGTCGGAACCACTCGCGTCCGAACACACTCGCCAGTATTTCCGGTGGCATCTGCAGGAACGGGCCGAAATCGCCGACCTGGGTCTCGTGCGCTTCCATTGCTCGTCGCTTCGCATCCATCACCGAGCTGACGTCGACGACGGTCGTGATCTCCGATTCCGGCAGACCGAAGCTCTCCACGTCCGGCGGGGTGCTGTCGTCCGACCAATTGGGGTTGGCCTCCATCAGCCGCTTCATGTGATCGCGGTTGGTGGTCGTTTCGTAGATGTGCGTCGTGCCGGCCAGCTCGCCCGCCCGGAGCCCGACGACGTGCACCTTGATGTGGTCCGGGTGCCCGTAACCACCGTGAGGGTCGTAGATGGTCAACACATCCGCCCGCTCCTCCTCCAACACGGCCGCGAGCTTGCCTGCCGCCTCGTCGACGTCGGCGTTGCAGAACGCCGTGCCCAGATCGTTCTGCGGAGTGCCCGCCATGCCGGAATCCGCGTAGTGCAGCAGCACGATTCGGCTGACACCGAGAGCGTCGGCCGACTTCTGCAACTCGGTCCTCCTGCGTTCCGCGAGCGACTCGCCGTCGGACAGAATGCCGTCCGGGAACTCGCCCAGTGCTCCGTCCGTCGCCGTCACCAGTACGACGCGGTGGCCGGCGTTCGCCGCGAGACGCATGACGCCACCGGTCGTGAAGACCTCGTCGTCGGGATGGGCGTGAAAGCAAACCAATGTGCTCATGACCGGAAATGCTTGCACACCGTGCGCCGGGCGGTCGACTTCACCGGCTCGGGTTCGACGCGGTCAGTATCTCGCGCAGGCGGGCACGATCGAGCTTGCCCGGTCCGCGGGTGGGGAGGGCGTCCACGAGATACAGCTCCCGCGGTGCGGCTGTGGCATCCAGAGTCGGGGCAACGTGCGTACGCAGATCGTGGAGTGTCAGTGGCCCATCGGCTACCACTGCCACCACGACCTTCTGGCCGAGTCGCTCGTCCGGCAATCCGAGAACTGCGCACTCGCGTACCAGCGGATGCGTCGCGAGAGCCGCCTCGACCACCTGAGGTACGACGGTGAGCCCACCGGTGGAGATCGCCTCGTCGAGACGCCCGGAAATGGACAGCACGCCGCCGGAGACCGCCCCGGCGTCGTCGGTTCGGAACCAACCGGGCTCGGCGAACGCAGGGTGATCCGGCATGCCTCGATACCCCAGAGCGATCGTGCTCCCACCCAGCACCACTCGTCCCGAGTCGATACGAAGCAGAGTGCCGTCCAACGGAACTCCGTCGTAGACGCATCCGCCTGCGGTCTCGCTCATCCCGTACGTTCGGATCAGCCGAATACCCGCGGCAACAGCGCGCTCGCGCAACGGAATCGGTGTCGCCGCACCGCCGAGCAGTACTGCGTCGAGAGAGGCGACCGCCTCGGTCGCCGTCGCATCGTCGAGAACCTTGACCAACTGCGTCGGCACCAGTGAGGTGTATCGAGGACCGCGCATCCGCCCGATCGCGTCGGGCAGCAACGACGTGTCGAACCCGCCTGTGACATCCACGATCTCCGGATCGGTGCCCGCCAACACACTGCGCATCAGGACCTGGAGCCCAGCGATGTGATGCGCAGGCAGCGCCAGAAGCCACGATCCGTGACCACCGAGCCGAACCGCCGTGGCCTCACCGCTCGCGCGCAGCGCCGACGCCGACAGCATCGCTCCCTTCGGCGTGCCCGTCGTACCCGAAGTGGCGACGACGAGCGCTGCGCCGTCCTCGATCTCGGTTCCCGGGGCCAGAGCGTCGCGCAGCCTCTGCGTCTCGCGTGGATCCGAAGCGGGAACCGGGAGCACCGCGGGCGACGAGCCATCCAGAACGTCGACGAGCCGCGGCAGGATGTCTGCCGCGGCGTCGCCGGTGGGGATCTTCAGTTCTTCGAGCACGCTCACAGGCGAAATTCTAGATCGTGAACGGATCCGCCAATGGCCAACCACCCGCAGCCAGCTTCGATCGAACTCGCGAGATGTCCTCCTCGCGAGGCATCTCGTTGGTGACCTTCGTGATGACGACGGCGATACCCGCTTTGTCGGCGGGCAACTGACCTCCCGCGATGAGCGCATCCACGACGGCCTGGATCTCGTCCTCGGTCAACCGTCGAGTCAGAAGAGCCAGTAGCGGAACGTAATCCGCATCCGGCACACCTTCCGGATACCCCGCTCGAAGCCACTCCAGAATCGACTGGAGAAACGAGGGCACAGCCATCACACCCCACCGTCCGTCACTCTGGGGTGAACCCGGGGCGTTCCGCGAGAGGCCAACCGCCCGAAGCCAACTTCGCCGAGACGCGGGCGATGTCGTCTGCCGTCGGCTCGTGGTCGACGAGTTCGCGGATGTAGTCGGTGATCTCGGAGTTGGTGATGGCACCGTCCTCGAGCGCGCCGCCGTTGGGTGCGACGAGGCCGAGCACGACTTCGTGGACCTGAGCATCGGTCAGTGCCGCCTTGCGAAGCAGCGCCACCAGAGGAAAACGATCCTTCGGTGGAACGCCCTCTGGGTAGCCCGCGCGCAGCCACTGAAGCACCGACGCCGGGAAGGTTGCTGTCTCGGTCATGGTCATGCCTCTCAGAAGACGGAGATGCCGAAGGTGCTGTCCAGGAAGTTCTTCATGATGAAGAGGATTCCCGCGACGATGGCGACGACGACGACGGCGAAGCACAGGATGCCGGCTGCGGTGGCCGCGGCCGGGCGAGCGCGGACGGTGCCGTCCTCGGCGATGTCGCCGGTGGAGAGTGCTCTGAGCCCCAGAGCGAAGATGGCGGGCAGTCCTGCACCGAGCAGCAGTCCGACGAGCACTACCTGCCAGAGCGAATCGAGGGTGTGGGTGAGGGTTTCCATGTCAGTCCTAAACCTTGCTCGGGGTGTTCTCGTCGGCCGGGATCAGGCCGCCGTCCCACTCGGCGTTGACGTTGTCGGGGTCGACGGGCTGGCGGCGCGAGCGGATGTACATCAGCGCCGACAGTGCGACGAGGATGGCGAACACCAGCAGAATTCCGGGCAGGCCGCCGACGATGTGAGCGAGGAACCAGCAGACGGCTCCGACGATGCCCGCTGAAGGAAGGGTGATGACCCAGGCGACGGCCATGCGGCCGGCGACACCCCAGCGGACCTGAGCTCCCGGCTTGCCGATGCCGGATCCGAGAATCGATCCGGTCGCGACCTGCGTCGTCGACAGAGGAAGTCCGAGGTGGCTGGAGGTCAGAATGATTGCTGCCGACGACGACTCCGCCGCCATGCCCTGCGGTGACGCGATCTCGACGAGTCCCTTGCCGAGCGTGCGAATGACACGCCAGCCGCCCAGATAGGTACCGAGAGCGATGGCGAGTGCGCAGGTGACCTTGACCCACAGGGGCATCTCCGAGTCCGGCGTCACGGTTCCGTAGGCGACGAGCGCCAGGAAGATGACCCCCATGGTCTTCTGTGCGTCGTTGGTTCCGTGGGCCAGCGACACGAGTGAGGCGGAACCGATCTGGCCCCAACGGAATCCACGTTCCTTGTTCTTCTCCGGGATGGCGTTCGTGATGCGGTAGACACCCCAGGTTCCGACGGCGGCGACGAGGCCTGCGACGACCGGCGCGAGGACGGCCGGAAGGACGATCTTGCTCCAGACTCCGTCCCACACGACACCGGAGGTGCCGAGGCCGGCGATGGTGGCGCCGATGAGGCCGCCGAACAGAGCGTGGGAACTGCTCGAGGGGATTCCGAGGAGCCACGTCGCGAGGTTCCACAGGATGCCGCCGACGAGGCCGGCGAAGATGATGGTCAGGAGGGATTGTCCGCCGGTGTCGCCGAGGTTGACGATGCCCTTGGCCACGGTGGCGGCCACCTCGACGGACAGGAAGGCGCCGACGAGATTGAGGACGGCGGACAACGTGACGGCAACCTTGGGCTTGAGTGCCCCGGTCGCGATGGACGTCGCCATGGCGTTGGCGGTGTCGTGGAAACCGTTGGTGAAGTCGAAGGCCAGTGCCGTTACGACCACCACGAGAAGTACGAGGAATTCTGCGCTCACGTCTTGAAAGTGTGGGGTACCGAGTGCCCGTTCGGATAATTTTGCTCAGAGTGTTCTTCTCGGGTTCTTCGACGACGCCTCTGGTTCATCTTCCGTTCACCTTTTTGCACTAATTGCCCGATTTGTGAGAGGCGTGCGTCACTCGGCTCCGAGGGCGGGTCGGACCGCGCGATTGTGGGACAGTGGACGGCATGCAGATCGACGACGCAGTGGCCGCAGCCCTGTCGTATCTGGACTCCGTCGACCCTGCGTCGGCAGCGGATGCGGCGCTGGGATGGGAGGGGCTGCGTGCGGTCTCGCCACCCGGCGGTCCGACGCAGATCTCGGTGCAGACGTTTCTGTGGTCCTACCTCGGCGAATCGGTGGGGGACCCGGATCGTGCGTGGGACATCGCGGAAGCGCTCGCAGAACTTCTCGATCGGCTCGGGCACGCCCGGTACGCCGACATCGCGCGCAGCGAACGGACGCGCGAGCTACTGACGACCACCGACGAAGGCAGTCGGCAGGAACGCGTCGAACGCGCCGTGAACGCCTCGGGTGTCGCACCCGAGGACAGCGACCTGATCACCTGGCAGGACGTTCCGGAAGGGGCCGAACGCGCCATGGTCGACCTCATCGGAGAAACCCTCGAAGTCGCTTCCGTCGCAGGAGAATTCCAGTCCTCCGGTATCGACGGCAAGCCTCTGCGGGACTCGGCGGTCGCCGCGAAACGTCGACGGATCACCGACTCGGTCCTCCGATCCGAGCGTGCCGGTGGTGTTCTGCTCGAGCAACTGCTCGACCATCGGATCGCACTCTGGACGAGGTACAGCCCGCCGCGCGTCGAGCTCTACCGAGACCTGAACACCGCGCTGCACGACGCGATCGCCCCGGCCTACGGCTGCGTCCGGCGACTCGAAGGCATGCTCGCCATCGTCGGCGACGGAATCACGTTGACCGACAAGGGGTATCTCCCCGCTCCGGTCGTCGAACAGGCACTCGGGACACTGTGGACACCGCGGGAATGGCCGTTTCCCGTCGGCGACGAACGAGGAACCGAGCCCGTCCTCCGTGTCCGACGACTCCTGCTCCGGTTGGGTCTGGTCCGGAAACGCCACGGTCGCCTGCTGCCGACGGCACGCGCCAAGGAGATGAGCGCGGATCGGTTGTGGTCGACGCTCGTCGAACGGCTCGTCGGCGCCGAGTACCACCCGGAGTCCATCGCGGCCGAGGTCGTGTTGGCGGACGTCGCTCGAGGCAGTTGCTCGGACGATCCGTCTCCTCTGGTGACCGAGCTGTTGGCCGCCGAGGGGTGGTCGCACGTCTGCGGCCCCGACGCTGCCGACAAGGATCTACCCCTCGGCGACGACGTTCTGCAGGATCTGGCGGCGCTCGGCCTCCTCGTCTACGGCGACGATCCCGCTCCCACGCCCGACGGGATGCGTCTCGCGGCCGCTGTTCTGCGGCGGAGACTGCTTCACACCCGAATTCCGTCGGTGTGATCGGCAGGGTTCGGGCGGTGTGACCGGAATCCGACGCTAAGCTGACGTGCGGCCGGATTTCGAGAAGGCTCGAACAGCAGGGCAGGGACTGCGGGACAGGAGACGACGATGGAGCACGATCCGTCCTCGGCTGCCCGTCGGCCGCAGGCTCGCAGGCAGAGCGATTCCGCCCGCCGGTATCTCGATCTCGAGGCGACCACCCCGGCGTTGCGGTCGACGGTGGAGCTCGCGGCACGCAGTGTCGGCTTCGCCATCGCCCAGCTCAACGTCCTCGACGAGACAACCCAGTACACGCTCGTCAACATCGGCGGGCCGCCGGTGTCGACGGTCGAACGCTCGGACACCCTGTGCGACGACGTCGTCCGCAGTGAGAAGGCCGCCGTGTTCACCCGCAATCGCGTCGACGCCACGGTGCGGCAACGCAACATTCTCGACCAGAACGGGGTCGCGTCCTACGCGTCGGTTCCGCTGCGCGGGCGTGAAGGATTGGTCATCGGCACCTTGTGTCTGCTCGACAGGATGCCCCGCGAGCTCAGCGACAGTCAGCTGCAGGAGCTCGAGCAGTACGGGTCCGTCCTGGAAGAACAGCTGGATCTGCATCGCAGAGTCGGGTCGACGGCCGCGAAGCTCGACAACGACCACGACCTTGCAGGTGCGCTGTATGCGGGCCAGATCGTGCCGTGGTTTCAGTCCGTCGTGGATCTGCGCACCGGGGAGATCATCGGGTTCGAGGCACTGGCACGCTGGCACCACCCGCGGAAAGGCCTCGTCTCGCCCGCCGACTTCGTGCCGTTCGCGGAGTCGAGTGAACTGATCATCGACATCGATCTCGAAGTACTGCGCCTCGCGGTGAAAGAAGCGGAAGCCTGGCATACGACACGACCGGACCTGAGGTTGAGCGTCAACCTGTCCGGTCGCCACCTCGCGCACCCCGACGCCGTCGCTCAGTTGCAGAGCGCCGTCGCCATGTCTTCCGTCGCGCCGAGCTCGATCTCGCTGGAACTGACCGAGACGTCGTCCGTCAGCGACGGACCGCTCATCCGCAGACACATCGACGATGTGCACGCGCTCGGATTCCGGGTGCTGCTCGACGATTTCGGCTCCGGCTGGTCTTCGTTGGAACGCCTCGTCACGTTCGAGCCCGACGGAATCAAGATCGACGGACACCTGACGAAGTACATCGACACCCCCCGCGGGCGGGCACTGCTGCGTGCCCTGTCCACCGTCGCCCTCGACCTCGGTCTGGTCATGATCATCGAAGGCATCGAGACGCGAGCTCAGGCAGACGTCGCACTGGAGCTGGGTTGCACTCTGGCACAGGGGTTTCTGTGGTCGCGGCCCCAGTCGGCAGCAGCCGTGCGCAGGGTCGTCGCCGCGACACGGTCGTGAGAACCGGCGATCTTCCCGGCGTCAGCCCCGCGTGTCCCGCCTGAGCGGATGGTCCGCGGGAATTTCCACCAGAACGATCGGCACCCCGTCCGGATCACGAAGCCACATCTCGATCAGGCCCCACGACTCCTGCTTCGCGTCACGCTCGATCGGGACGCCCCGACCTCGAAGCTCGTCGGCAGCGGCCTCTGCGTCGCGGACCTGCAGCCACAGCGCCCCGTCGAACACCTGCGCCGAGCCCGAACTACCGTGAGCCGCGATCTCGATCAGCGACTGCCCGGCGAAGAACACCGTCCCCGCCCCGTACTCGCGATGCACGGCGAGCCCGAGGCCGTCTCGGTAGAACGCGAGAGTCTTCTCGTAGTCGACTGGACGCAGGATCGTTCGGCCGCTGAGTATCTCCACGCCTCATCGATACCACAGCCTCATCGATACCACAGCCTGCACGACGTGTGTGAGCATCAGGGCGTTGCTTCGTGGCCCGATTTTTCGTGTGTGCGCCGCGACTCCTTCATTTCCGCCTCGAAGACGTGTCGCTTCCCTTCCTGCAGTTCGTCCCTCGTCTGCTTCTCGTGCTGCCGGAACGCCGACCAGTAGAGATCGTCGAACTCCTCCACGATCTGGAACGACCACCTGCCGTCGATCGCGTTGCGACCGATCATCTCCTCCGACAGTCGGTCGGCTGCCGACGTGTTGCCGGCATCTCGCAGCGCATCGACGGCCTCGCCGAGCTGCAGGTCCGCGTGTCCCATCAGCTGGTGGAACGAGTACAGGTGACCGCGGGCGCGTTCGATCGTCTCGAGTGCCTCGGAGACCTTGCCGACGGCAGCGACGGTGTCGTCGGACAGTCCGTCCGGTCGTCGGTGTTCGGGAGACGGGGTCTGGCGGTCGGTCGTCATGATCGGTGTATTGCCGCTTCGTCAGGTTTCAATCAGGCACGGTGTCAATCAAGCACGGTGTCGATCGGCACACGGTCAGATGAGGGTGGTGACCACTCGGTTGCCCCCGGACGCTTTGGCCTCGTACATCATCGAGTCGGCCACTCTCGACGCAGTGTTCACCGTGTCCGTGCTCGTCGTCCACAGCGGGGACTCGGCGTACAGAATCGCGGCGCCGACGCTGACGGTGACCGGAACGGAATCGCCCTCACCGTGCAGGGCACGCCTGATTCCGTGGATAAGCGCGTCGATGTGCAGTCTCGACGTCACCACCGCAGCCAGATACTCCTCACCGCCCGTGCGTCCCAGCGCTCCGTACCGCGACACGTGCATGGTGAGGCGCTCGGCGACGCGGCAGATCACCGCGTCACCCTCGTCGTGGCCGTGGATGTCGTTGACCGACTTGAAGTTGTCGATGTCGACGACGATCACCGCAGCGCACTGACCTTCGCGGCGTCCCCGCGGCCACAGGTCCTCGAGGGCGGCGTCGAGACCCCGACGGTTGAGCAGGCCCGTCAGTGGGTCGAGCTTGGAACTCCGCGCGTCGGCGGACAGCGTCGTCAGGAAGATGTGCGAGGTGACGGGCACACTCATGATGCCGAGCAGCACCACGTCGGTCTGGACGAGCAGGGTGATCGTGTCCATGTCGCCGCGCACGTAGATCGCGACTGCGAAGCCGATGGCGATTCCGGAGGCGAAGATCAGGTGCGCCACCACCCAGCGCGGGCTGAGGAAGAACGTCACGAACGCACCGATCACTGCGTACAGGACACAGCCGAGCAGCGCGTTACGGAGATCGAGGACCGACAGCGCGGCGGCGACGCCCAGGTCGGAGTAGATCGCGAACGACACCACGCCGAGACGCCCGGGGAACGGCCGCAGTACCCACAGTGCAGCGATGATCAGGTTGACGGTGCACAGCGTCAACGTCAGCGCAGTCGCCGCAGTACCCGTCGGGCCGCCGATCGCGAACAGCGACGTGAACGACATCGCACTGATGTTGATCATCGACAGGGCGACGATGATCCGAACGATCTTTCCCGACGGCCGCGAGTTCTGGAACTCGCGCATCCACTCGTAGTCGTGCTTCTGCAGAAACCACGACGTCACCGACGACCACGCACTGTCCGGTGCGCGGCGTCGATGCGTGAGGGGATTTCGAGAAACGGACATGAAACCTTTAGAAGTAGCGGGGGAACGGCGACCAGTCCGGATCCCTCTTCTGAAGGAACGAATCGCGGCCCTCGACGGCTTCGTCGGTCATGTACGCCAGACGCGTCGCCTCACCGGCGAAGAGCTGCTGGCCGACCAGGCCGTCGTCCTGAAGGTTGAACGCGTACTTCAACATCCGCTGCGCCTGCGGAGACTTGGCGTTGATCTTCGCGGCCCACTCGATGGCCACGTTCTCGAGTTCGTCGTGATCGACGACGCGGTTGACTGCGCCCATTCGATGCATCTCCTCGGCCGTGTACGTGTCGCCGAGGAAGAATATCTCGCGAGCGAACTTCTGTCCCACCATCTTCGCGAGGTACGCACTGCCGTAACCTCCGTCGAAACTGCCGACGTCGGCGTCGGTCTGCTTGAACCGCGCGTGCTCGCGGCTCGCGAGCGTCAGGTCGCAGACGACGTGCAGGCTGTGGCCTCCGCCCGCAGCCCAGCCGTTGACCAGACAGATGACGACCTTGGGCATGAACCGGATCAGGCGCTGCACCTCGAGGATGTGCAACCGTCCGGCCCGGGCCTTGTCGACGGTGTCCGCCGTGTCTCCCTCGGCGTACTGGTAGCCGCTGCGTCCACGGATGCGCTGATCTCCGCCCGAGCAGAACGCCCAGCCACCGTCCTTCGGGCTCGGTCCGTTGCCGGTGAGGAGCACCGTGCCGACGTCCGAGCTGACGCGCGCGTGTTCCAACGTGCGATACAGCTCGTCGACGGTGTGGGGCCGGAACGCGTTTCGGACCTCGGGACGGTCGAACGCGATCCGCACGGTGTCGTCGGTGACGTGGCGGTGATAGGTGATGTCGGTGAGGTCGTCGAACCCGGGAACCGGCTGCCAGAGCGAAGGAGTAAAGGTCACCTGGGCCACGATAGAGCCAGTGCTTCGGACCGCACGATACGGTGCAGAGATGAGTGAAGACGCACGCCAGGACGAGTACTCCCACCACGGCGGATTCCCGAAGTTCACCCCCGCGAACGTCGGCCCCGAGTGGGGACGCCTCGTCGAGGCGCTGCGGACGCTGCAGGACCTCGCCGTCAGTACCGCTCCCACTCCGGAACTGACCGAGAAGCTCGCCGAGCAGGTCGAGGCGATGAACGCCGAACTTGCCCCGTTCCAAGTTCCCGAAGGCGAATCTCCGGCGGGGCGGGCCATCCGTCTGCCGGGCCGCGGATCACTGCTGATGCTGCCGTGGCGCATCGAGAAATTCGACGCGGAAGGCGTGCGCAGCCGAGGCGTGTTCCGCCGCTATCACCTGGGTGGGAACGGCGCCGCGCACGGAGGAACACTCCCGCTGCTGTTCGACGAGATGTTCGGGCTGATCCAGCACGCGTACGGACGCCCGATCAGCCGAACCGCATACCTGCACATCAACTACCGCAAGATCACCCCACTGAACACCGAACTCGTGGTCGAGGGCAGCGTCGACCGAGTGGAGGGCCGCAAGACGTTCATCAGTGCCGTCCTGCGTGACCTCGACGGAAACGTACTCGCGGACTCCGACGCCCTGATGGTGCAACTTCTCGAGGGCCAGCCGTGACACCGCCTCTCGAGGAGCTTCTCGCGTCCTCACACGTGCTGTCCCTGCCGATGCGCACGAAGTTCCGCGGCATCACGACACGCGAAGTGGTGGTGTTCCGCGGGCCCGCCGGCTGGGGCGAGTTCGGACCCTTCGTCGAATACGACGACGCCGAATCGTCGAACTGGCTGCGCTCGGCCGTCGAAGCAGCGTGGGACGGACCTCCCCAGCCGTATCGCGAACGCGTCCGCGTCAACGGAACAGTCCCCGCCGTCACCCCCGACGAGGTTCCCGGCATCCTGGCCCGGTACCCCGGCGTCGACACCGCCAAGGTCAAGGTCGCCGAGAAAGGCCAGGTCGGTTTCGAGACGAGCGTCTCAGGCGACGTCGCACGGGTTCGAGCCGTCCGCGCGCTCGTTCCACACGTCCGAGTGGACGCCAACGGCGGGTGGACCGTCCCGCAGGCGGTGACTGCCATCTCGGCGCTGCTGGAGGACGGCGACCTCGAGTACGTGGAACAGCCCTGCGCGACGGTCGCCGAGCTCGTCGAACTACGACGCCTTCTTCCCGGAGTGCGCATCGCGGCCGACGAGAGCATCCGACGCGCCGAGGACCCGCTGCGGGTGGTCCGCGCAGGCGGAGCGGACGTCGCCGTCGTCAAGGTCGCGCCGCTCGGTGGCATGCGGGCGCTCCTCGAGCTCGCCGGTGAACTCGAGGAGTACGGGGTGCCCGTCGTGGTGTCGAGTGCACTCGACTCCGCGGTGGGGATGGCGTCGGGTCTCGCCGCTGCGGCCGCGATCCCCAGGCTGGAGTTCGCGTGTGGCCTCGGGACCGGAAGCCTGTTCACCGGTGACGTCGCGGACGGGCAGGACATCGTGGACGGAACCATCGCGGCCGTGCCCGTCGAACCCGATCCGGACAGGTTGACGGCACTCGCCGCCGCACCCGAGCGGGTGCAGTGGTGGCACGAGCGAGTTCGGCGAACATACACCTACCTGCGGTAGTCTTCCCCGGTTCGAAGGAAGAAACTGAACCTCCGGGAGGAATTCGAAGTGGTTGCTGCACTCAGGGAATCGTTGCTCGACGAGTCGAAGCGCGATGTTCTGCTGCCCGACGTCCTGGCGCTGATCGACGCCGAGGTGTCGGACAAGAAGGGCGCCAGTGGCCTGGCGGTCAAGGGCGGCTACGGAGCCGTCAAGAAGGTCGGACCGTCGTACATCGAAAAGGCCGTCGAGACACTGTGGCCCGATTTCGTCGATCAGCTCGAGCCGTTCTGGCAGTCCTACAACGCCGCGCCCACCGGGACGTTCTCCGACTACCTCGTCGCGAACTCGGACCAGGTGTCGAACGCGCTGCTGTCGGTGACGGACTCGCGCATCGAGGACACCGACAAGAGCGTCGTGAAGAAGTTCTACGGCAGCCTGCGCGGTTCTGCGCAGAAGAACGTTGCCGAGGCACTCCCGCGTCTGGGCGCGCTGGTCACCAAGTACGCCGCCTGAGCCTCACGTGAGTGGAGCGGAACCGGCGGGTCACTCCGCAGGCTCCGCTCCCAGTAGGCCAGGGCCTACAGTTCCACTCAGAACAGTTCCACTCACAACGCGAAGCGGCCCCGGCGAACGGCGTCGACGAGCAACGCGTGATCGGCCTCGGTCTGATCGGCGTACAGCCGGGCGAACCTGCACAGAGCGACATCGAGCGTGTCGGACGTGCCCACGTAACCGGCGATCATCGACGCACCACTGGTACGCGCATGGCCCTTGGCCAGCAGCCGACCGACCACTCCCGCGTAGTCCACGAGGGCCGGAGCATCGATCGAACCCAGGTCGATCGTGCCCTTCATGTTCCGGAACTGCCGCACGTAGTACTGCCTGCCGTCGATGGTCGTCCACCCCAGCAGCGGATCGCTCACCGTCTGCAGATCCTGCTGGTACTCCACCACCCGCTGCCCCTGATGCGCGTGCCACGCATCCTTGCCGTGCACGTACGGCGCCAACACCGAACGCCTCGCCTGCTTGAGCTGCAGGAACACCACGTCGTCCGGGCTCGATCCCTCGAGCAGCGCCACGTACGCCCGCAGTCCGACGCTTCCGACGCCGACGACTCGATGCGCGACGTCGATGAGCGTGTACCCACCGAGCACCCGACGCCAGTGCGGGGAGAGCGTCGTCAGATACTCGTCCAGCCCCTCGGCCAGGAGATCCTCGTCGCGGGCCGAGATGCGGGTGGTGATCGGGGGCTCCTCGACCAGCCTGCGGGTGCCCTCGTGTTCCTCGGTGAACCGGGGAAGGACGCGGTCGCTGGTGCGCCGGCGAGCCTTCTTCGTGGCCCGCTTGATCTCCTTGCGCAGCGAACCCTCGGTGGCGTCGGCCTGCAGTTTCTCCGCAGTGAGCCGCTGGAACGACCGCGACATCAGCGGCTCGTCGGCCAGGCGTGACACCTCGACGCGGTACGCCCGCACACATGCCGCGACGGCTTCCTCGCACTGGGCCTCGGTGCGCCCGTTCTGGCGGCCCGCCACCCAGATGCTCGCGACGAGGCGTCGGAGATCCCATTCCCAGCCGCCGGGGTGCGCCTCGTCGAAATCGTTGAGGTCGATCACCAGATCACGCTCGGGAGATGCGTAGAAACCGAAGTTGCCGAGATGTGAGTCTCCGCTGATCACCGGATTGATGCCGGTCGACGGCAGCAGCGCCACGTCTCGGGCCATGACGATGGCGGTGCCGCGCAGGAACCCGTACGGCGACTCCACCATCCGTTCGGCCCGCACCGGGATCAGCCAGTCGATTCGACCGTCGTGGGAGAACTCGATCTGGCGGATCGGGTCGTAGCGATCCGCGGGCGGAGTCCAGTCGCCCATCGACTCGCGGGAGACCTTGTCACGCAACTGCCTGCCGAGTTCGTAGCGTTCGGCACGTGGCGTCGGCCGTGATCGGAGCGAGGCGTAGGCCTGACGACCCATCTCGCCGATCTCGGGAAGCACTGCATGACCTTTTCGAGCATCGGGCATGACTAGAACTGTATGACCTGTGCCTCAGTCCGTGGTCGCGGGACGCCCGGGTCGATCGAGCAGACGAACCTCGGGAGGAAGACCCCATTCGTTGCGGCCGAGTCGACTGGCCGGGGCGACGGCGGCGAACGACGGCAGCCCGTCGTCGGCGAGGGCATCGGTCCGGACGGCGAGGGCGACGACGCGGCCCATGACGACGAAGGAGTCCCCGACCTCGACGATTCGGTGCAGCGTCGCCTCGATCGCGATGGGTGAGTCCGCGACGCGGGGCGGGGCCACCTTCTCGCTGTGTTCGCTCGCGATACCGAGCTCCTCGAGCTCGCTGACGCCGTGCTCGTAGCCGGCCGAGGACGCGTTGATCTGCTCCACCATCGCGTCGGTGGCCACGTTGATCACGAACTCGCCCGTCGCCTCGATGTTCCGCAGGCTGTCCTTGCGGCCCACGGACGTGAACTGCACGACGGGCGGGTTGGACGAGGACACCGAGAAGAAGCTGTACGGCGCGAGATTGGCCACACCGTCGGCGGACACCGTGGAGACCCAGGCGATCGGACGCGGCACCACGGACGCTGTGAGCAGGGGATAGAAGCCACCGGGCGGCATCTCGGACGGATCGAAGACAGTTCTCACTGCTCCATGGTGTCAAACAGGACACATGCGGGCCGACTAGGGCGCCGACGCGAGAATCTGACAATCTGAAGTGGTGAACCCGTCCAGTGCTCAGGCCACAGCTGTCGTCGACGAACTCGTCCGCGGTGGTGTTCGAGACGTCGTGCTCTGCCCGGGCTCGCGGAACGCGCCGCTCGCGTTCGCTCTGCAGCAAGCCGACGCCGACGGACGGCTTCGCTTGCACATGCGCATCGACGAACGGACTGCAGGGTTCCTCGCGATCGGCCTTATTCTCGGCAGCGGTGCCCCGGTACCGGTGGTGATGACGTCGGGCACCGCCGTCGCCAACCTCGGCCCCGCGGTACTCGAAGCCAACTACGCCCGCCTACCGCTGATCGTGCTCAGCGCGAACCGCCCGTACGAAATGCTCGGGACCGGCGCCAACCAGACCGTCGAACAACTCGGGCTGTTCGGCAGTCAGGTGCGCGCGACCATCAGCCTCGGGCTCGCCGAGACCGATTCGCAGAACAGTCAGTGGCGCAGCGCCGTGTGCCGTGTCCTTGCCGCGTCCCGCGGAACCAGGTCGGGAAACGCCGGCCCCGTCCACTTCGACATCCCACTGCGCGAGCCCCTCGTGCCCGATCTCGCCGACGCCACCGCCGCACCCGCGGGCCGTGTGGACGGGTCCGCCTGGACGACGACCCAGCAGGCGACGCTCGACGTACCCGTCGACATCGATCTGTCGATCGACACCGTCGTCGTCTCCGGGCACGGCGCTGCCCTGCGGCCGGAGTTGGCGGGGTTGCCGACCGTCGCCGAACCCACAGCTCCGCTGCACGGGCTGCCGCTGCATCCGCTCGCGCTGGCACAACTGCGGCCGAAGCAGGCGATCATCACCGGCCGCCCGACGCTTCATCGCCCGGTCTCCGCCCTCCTCGCCAACCCCGATGTCGACGTCTTCGCGATCACGACGGGTCCGCGGTGGCCCGACGTCTCCGGCAACGTTCTGGCCACCGGAACGCGGGCTGTGGTGACGGGAAGCCCGAGCGAGGGATGGCTCGCACGCTGCGGCGAACTGTCCGCGCGCGCCGACATCGCCGTGCGGGACCAGCTGGCGGCGCACCCGAAACCCACCGGCCTCCACGTCGCCGCAACGGTCATGTCCTCGTTGCGGGACGGTGACCAACTGCTGCTCGGAGCATCCAACCCGGTGCGCGACGCCGCACTCGTGGCGTATCCGACGCCGGGAGTCCGGGTCCGGTCCAACCGCGGCGTCGCCGGAATCGACGGCACCGTGTCGACGGCGGTCGGTGCGGCACTGACGAGCCCCGGACGCACCATCGCGTTGCTCGGTGACCTGACGTTCCTGCACGACGCGTCGGGCCTGCTCATCGGTACCGGTGAGCCGAGGCCGGAGGACTTGACGATCGTCGTCGCCAACGACGACGGCGGCGGCATCTTCGAACTGCTCGAACAGGGCGATCCGCAGTACGCCGGTGCATTCGAGCGTGTCTTCGGAACCCCGCACGGCATGGATCTCGCTGCCCTCTGCGCGGCCTACCGAATTCCGCACTCCCGCGTCGACGTGACCGAACTGGCCGACGCTCTCGCCGGCCCCGCTCCCGCCCCTCTTGCTCGTTCCGCAGGCTCCACTCCTGCCCCTCTTGGTCGTTCCGCAGGCTCCACTCCTGCCCCTCTTGGTCGTTCCGCAGGCTCCACTCCTGCTCCCCATGGTCGTTCCGCAGGCTCCACTCCTGCCGGCATCCGGGTACTCGAAGTGACGACCGAACGCTCCGGCCTACGTGAACTGCACGCCGGGATTCGCTCTCGGCTGTAGGAGTTCGGTCAGTCGGTGTCTCTCGCTTCGGCCCACTCGACGGTCTCGCGGGTTTCCTGGTCGACCATGTCCTTGATCATGTCGTTGATGAGCGACTCGATCTTGCCGCCGATCAGAGGGATCTTGACGGTCGAGCGGCCGCGCACCGTCAGGATCGACCCGTCACCGTCGGGGCGAAGCGCCAACGTGCCCTCGACCTTCGCGGGCAACGACGACGAGCCGCCCGCGAGGGTGCCGTCGGCTGCATCGCCGTCGAGTGGCCCCCAATGGTCGGTGCGGGTGATCAGCAACTTGCCCTTGATGACCTTCTTGACGAACCCCGGCAGCTCGGACGTGCCGACCTCCTCGGAGATGTCGACGGTGAAGGCGCCGTCCTCGTGGCGGATCATTTCGTATCCGTCGGTCTTCTTGGCCTTCTCGAACCGTGCCAGCCACTGATCTTCACTGGTCAGTGCTTCGTGGACGTCGGCGGGAGGGTACTCGGAGACGATTGTGAACTCGAAGTCGCGAGACATGCCAGCAGACGCTACCTAAAGAGGCGAGCCGGTGGGCGCACAGTAACGTTTATCGGCGTGAGCACCCCGAAAGTCACGCATCGAGCGCGGATCTCCGTCCTGATCGTCGCTACCGGGATTTCCGTTCTGGCGTTCCTGTTGGTGGTCGCGGCGTGGCAGAACGATCGCACCATCACCTCGGACGAGGGACGCGCGACGGCGGAAGTGCTGTCGGCGGGAAAGTTGCGTTCCGCAGTCAGCTTCGTGACCCCGGACGGTGTCACCCACAATCCTCAACTGGGTGTGCTGTACCCAACCAATCTCATTGCAGGACAACGCATCGACGTGGAGTACGCGCGCGAAGATCCCGATCTCGTCCGCGTGGCCGGGCGTGACGCAAGCGTCGCGCTCGTTCCCGCCGGCTCGGTCATCGGCGGGACCTGGATCGTCGCGGGTGGAGTGTTGTTCCTTCTCCGGCGGCGGGAGACGTCGGCTTCTTGATCGGCCGAGCGGGTCGCATTGCCCGATACTCCGCGCATCGACGGGAATGCGGCAATCGAAGGAAGTATCGGGCAATTCATCGCATCATGAGCGATCGTGGGTCAGGCGGTGGACGACGGCTCTCGCGGATCCATCGTCGTCTCGCGCCGGGACTCTTGCGTGACGCCGCGCAGCATTAGCGCGAACTTCGCCCGCTCGTAACGTCGGCGCTGCCGGATGGTCCGAGTGCGACTCCACACTGAGGATCGTGCGAGTAGCCATCGTTGCGGAATCGTTCCTACCCAACATGAACGGCGTCACGAATTCGGTGCTTCGAGTTCTCGAACATCTCCAGCGCACCGGCCACGACGCCATGGTCGTCGCCCCGGACAATCCAGCGGGCAAGCCGCGAGCCTCGATCGAGCACGATCGCGTACCGGTCCATCGCGTCCCGGCCGTCATGGTCCCCAGGATCAGCTCGCTTCCTGTCGGCGTGCCCGGCCCGGGCCTGACGGCGACGATCCGTGAATTCGCTCCGGACGTCGTTCACCTCGCGTCTCCGTTCCTGCTCGGTGCGGGCGGACTCGCAGCGGCCGGCCGCCTCGGTGTGCCCGCGGTGGCGGTCTACCAGACCGACGTCGCAGGGTTCGCCGAAAGCTACGGCCTCGGTCTGACATCCCGTGCGGCGTGGCGGTGGACACGTCGAGTTCACCGCGGAGCGGCACGGACGTTGGCCCCGTCGAGCTCGGCCGTCGAGGCACTCGAACTGCACGGTGTTCCGCGGGTCCACCGTTGGGCCCGAGGTGTCGACGCCGTCCGTTTCGCGCCGTCGTCGCGCCGGGAGGCGCTGCGTACGCAGTGGTCGCCCGACGGCAGGCTGATCGTCGGGTTCGTCGGGCGTCTCGCTCCGGAGAAGCACGTCGAACGACTCGCCGCGCTGCCCGACGACGTGCAGGTGGTGATCGTCGGCGACGGTCCGGACAGGGGCGCTCTCGAGAAGCTGATGCCGACGGCGATCTTCACCGGCCAGCTCGGCGGCGACGAGTTGGCGCAGGCGTACGCAAGCTTCGACGTCTTCGTTCACCCCGGCGAGCACGAGACGTTCTGCCAAGCCGTCCAGGAAGCACTCGCCAGCGGGGTCCCGGTGATCGGTCCCGACGCCGGAGGCCCACGCGACCTGGTGGCGCACTGCCGCAACGGCTACCTGTTGCCCGTCGACAGATTCTGCGAGTTGCTGCCGAGCGCCGTGGCGGCATTGGCCTCGCCTGTCATGCGTGCCCGGTTCGGTGAGGCCGCCCGCACGTCGGTGCTGCACCGCACCTGGCCCGCGATCTGCGACGAGTTGCTCAGCCACTACGGCGACGTCCTCGGGTGGCAGCGCGAGCGGTCGCTGAGAACGGCCTGATCCCGGCGGCGGCTAAACTCGATCGTGTGCCTACAAGTTCACGTGCCACCCTCGAGAAGGAACCGCACGAGGTCGCCTCGATGTTCGACGGCGTCGCCCGTCGGTACGACATCACCAACACCGTTCTGTCGTTCGGTCAGGATCGCAGTTGGCGGAAGCTGACCCGCGCTGCGTTGAACCTGAAGCCGGGGGAGAAGGTCCTGGACCTCGCGGCTGGAACCGGGGTCTCCACGGTCGAACTGGCGCGTAGCGGCGCGTGGTGCGTCGCAACCGATTTCTCGAAAGGGATGCTGCAGGCCGGCGCTGCCCGGCCGGTGCCGATGGTGGCCGGCGACGCCATGCACCTGCCGTACGCCGATGCCAGTTTCGACGCCGCGACCATCTCCTTCGGGCTGCGGAACGTCTCCGACTTCCAGGCGGGTCTGAAGGAAATCGCGCGTGTCACCAAGCCCGGCGGTCGCCTCGTGATCTGTGAATTCTCGACGCCGACGTTCACCCCGTTCCGCACGGTGTACATGGAATATCTGATGAAGATGCTCCCTGCAGTGGCGCGGGCCGTCTCGTCGAATCCGGACGCCTACGTATACCTGGCGGAATCGATCCGCGCCTGGCCGACGCAGGAGCAGTTGGCCACCACCATCGCCGAGTCGGGCTGGTCCGGAGTGCAGTGGCGCAATCTCACCGGCGGAATCGTCGCGCTGCACCGCGCCGTGCGCTGATCGTCAGGTGAAGGGCGGCCGGCTGTCGACTTTCAGTGACGCGGTGCCCGACGCTCTCCATGCCCTGGCGACGAGGTCCGAATCTGCCTCCGTCACCAGGTTTCCCATGACGCGCACCGCGACGGTCATCAACGCACGCGAGCGCATACCGATCGGTCCCGTCGCGGGCAGGAAGCGAGGGACGGTCAGGAGCCCGGCGAGGCGTCGGGCGATGGAGAAGGCCTGTCCGTAGTGCTCACGCAGCAGCGTCGGCCATGCCAGTGTGAGGTCGTTCTCGCTCAGCATGTCGGCGACGAACCGGCCGCCTTCGAGGCCGTAGTCGATTCCTTCGCCGTTGAGCGGGTTCACGCACGCGGCGGCGTCGCCGATGATCGCCCAGTTGACTCCGGCCACGTTCGAGACCGCGCCGCCCATGGGAAGCAGAGCCGACGCCACTGCGCGAAGGTCACCCGTCAACGACCAGTCCTGTCGACGCTGCGAGGTGTACAGATCCAGCAGTGGCCGCAACGCTCCGGGGCCGGGGCGCTTGGCTGTCGCCAATGTACCGACGCCGATGTTCACCTGACCGGTGCCGAGCGGGAAGATCCAGCCGTAGCCGGGCTGTACGGTGCCCGCGGCGTCACGCAGTTCCAGGTGGGAACTGATCCAAGGATCGTCCGACCTGTCGGAGTCGATGTACGCGCGGGCAGCGACCCCGAACGTGGTGTCGCGATGCCACTGTCGACCGAGTTTCTTACCGAGTGTGGAACGCACACCGTCGGCGACGATCAGCTTCTCGCAGCGGATCTCCTCACCGTTCGCGAACGTCACCGAGGTGACTTTCGCGCCGTCTCCGGTTGCGTCGACGGCCTTCGCGCCCTCGATCATCGTGGCACCGGAATCGACCGCCGCAACACGGATTCGGTCGTCGAGTTCGGTTCGCGGGACTGCGCTCCCGACCGTCGGCAAGGACCCGCCCGGCCATTCCAGCTGAAGTTCCTGACCGAAACCGGACAGCCGCAGGCCGCGATTCTCCGCTCGTCCGCGAACCCAGTCGCCGAGTCCCAGACGATTCAGCTCGGCGATCGCGCGCGGTGTCAGTCCGTCGCCGCACGTCTTGTCACGCGGAAAGGTCGCCGCGTCCGCGAGGACGACATCCCGGCCTGCTCTTGCGGCCCACGCCGCGGCGGACGACCCGGCAGGGCCCGCGCCGATGACGAGGACGTCGGTGCTTCGCACAGCGCTCACCCGTCCAGTAAAGCAGTGGCGCCGACGGGCCTGCTCCCGCGGGGTTTCGGCCCCCTCTCGCGTGGTGTGTGGCACCTTCCGGCGCTCGCCCGCGCCAGGTTCACTACGGTAGAGACGAAACGACGCCCCCGACGAGGACAGGACGAACAATCGTGAGCACTTTCGACGCGGCCGGATCGACGGTCGTTGCCGGGGTCGACCTCGTCGATCCGCAGCTTGCAGACACCGTCGCCGCGGGGCTGGAACGCGTCGAGAAGCTGATGATCGCCGAATTGTCCGACGGCGAGGATTTTCTCACCGAGGCCGCGCTGCACTTGGCGAAAGCGGGCGGTAAGCGATTCCGTCCGCTGTTCACCGTGCTGACGGCTCAGCTCGGACCCAACCCGACGGACGAGTCGATCGTCACCGCAGCGACCGTCGTCGAACTGGTGCACCTGGCGACGCTGTACCACGACGACGTGATGGACGAAGCGACGATGCGGCGCGGCGCCGAGTCGGCGAACTCGCGCTGGGGCAACAGCATCGCCATTCTCGCCGGCGACTACCTGTTCGCCCATGCGTCGCGGTTGGTGTCGACGCTCGGTCCCGAGGCCGTCCGCATCATCGCCGAGACGTTCGCCGAGTTGGTCACCGGCCAGATGCGCGAGACCATCGGCGTCAAGAAGGACGAGGATCCCGTCGCACACTATCTCCGCGTCGTCTGGGAGAAGACCGGTTCGTTGATCGCGGCGTGTGGACGCTTCGGCGGTACGTTCTCCGGCGGAGACGCTGATCACGTCGCGTCGCTGGAACGTCTCGGCGACGCTGTCGGTACGGCGTTTCAGATCTCCGACGACATCATCGACATCTCGTCGGCGACGGAGCAATCGGGCAAGACGCCGGGCACCGACCTTCGCGAAGGTGTGCACACACTGCCTGTTCTGTTCGCGCTTCGGGAGGACGGCGCCGACGGCGATCGATTGCGGGTACTGCTCGACGGCCCCGTGACCGACGACGCGTCGGTCACCGAGGCGCTCGAACTGTTGGGGCGCTCACCGGGAATGGTTCGGGCCAAGGAGACTCTGGGAGAGTTCGCCGCGAAAGCACACGCCGAGCTCGAGAAGCTCCCGCAGGGTGCAGCCAACGATGCGCTGGGTCGACTGGTGGACTACACCGTCGAGCGGGTCGGCTAGATCCCGCTCGTCTCCGGCGCGCTACCCACGGGGAACTTCGTGGGGTGCGCTGATCGTTCTTCCCGTGGGTAACGAGAGAACTTCGGGAAGAGGCGCTGCAATGGGTTTCGCGAACAACGCAAAGACGTTCGGCCTGTTGGTCGGTATGTCCGCGCTCATCGTCTTCGTGGGGGCGTTGTTCAACAGTCCGACGATCTTGTTCGCGTCGATCGCGCTCGCCGTCGGGATGAACGGCTACGCCTATTTCAACAGCGCGAAGCTCGCACTGCGAGCGATGCACGCCCAGCCGGTCACCGAGGTGGAACAGCCGGCGATGTTTCGCATCGTGCGCGAGTTGGCGACGACGGCGCACCAGCCGATGCCCGCGCTGTACATCAGCCCGACGAACAACCCGAATGCGTTCGCCACCGGCCGCAATCCGCGCAACGCTGCGGTGTGCTGCACCACCGGCATTCTTCAGATCCTGGACGAGCGTGAGTTGCGGGCCGTTCTCGGCCACGAACTGTCGCACGTCTACAACCGCGACATTCTGATCTCGTCGGTGGCGGGCGCGATGGCCGCGGTGATCTCCGGGCTCGCGAACTTCGCGATGTTCGCATCCATGTTCGGCGGCCGCGGCAACGGCGGCGCCAATCCCTTTGCGCTGCTGCTCGTCTCACTGCTGGGGCCCATCGCGGCCACCGTCGTCAAGCTGGCGGTGTCGCGTTCTCGCGAGTACCAGGCGGACCGGTCGGGAGCCGAGCTGACGGGCGATCCGCTTGCTCTGGCGTCGGCGCTGCGCAAACTGGAGCGAGGCGTTCAGGCGGCACCGCTGCCGCCTGAACCGCGCCTCGCTGCCGAGTCCCACCTGATGATCGCCAGCCCGTTCCGGGCCGGAGACAAGGTCGGCAAACTGTTCTCCACGCACCCGCCGATGGCGGACCGTATCGATCGCCTCGAACGAATGGCCAGGGGAGAGTAGAACTAGCGGTAGTTGACGAACTGAAGCGCGAGGCCGAAGTCCTCGGACTTGAGCAGCTGCTGCACAGCCTGCAGGTCGTCCCGCTTCTTGCTGCTGATGCGTAACTCGTCGCCCTGGATCTGCGCCTTGACGCCCTTGGGGCCGTCGTCGCGGATCTTCTTGGTCAGCTTCTTCGCGTTCTCGCTCGAGATGCCCTGAACGAGCTTCCCGGTCACCTTGTAGACCTTGCCCGACGCCGCCGGCTCGTTGGTCTCGAACGCTTTCAGCGACACATCGCGGCGAATCAGTTTTTCCTTGAAGACGTCGAGGGCGGCTTTCACCTTCTCTTCGCTTTCGGAGGTGATCACGATCACCTCGTTGTCGCCGCTGCCCGACCACTCGATCACGGTGCCGGAACCGCGGAAGTCGAACCGCGTCGCGAGCTCCTTCGCAGCCTGTCCCAGAGCGTTGTCGACCTCTTGACGGTCGACCTTGCTCACTACGTCGAAGGAAGAATCAGCCACGTGCAACTCCTGTACTCGAATCGGTTTCGATCGGCTTCTGTGAGCCGATCCGTGAGGCTCGTCCTGACGACGTTAGCTCGTTCGCACCCGCGCTATCCACCCGGTTTGCGTTTCCGGGGGACGTTCGTTGTATTCTTCTCTCCGCGTCGAAGAGAGCGAAAGTTCTCGTCGAGCACCCGGCAGATTGCCCGAGCGGCCAATGGGAGCGGACTGTAAATCCGTCGGCTTATGCCTACGTAGGTTCGAATCCTACATCTGCCACACAGATGCCCCGGCGAGAGAAATTCTCGCTGGGGTTTCTACTGTAAGAGGATCCGCAGAAGGCGCGGCGAGCACGCAATTTGGTACTCGACGCTCGGACTGTGTAACCTCTTGAAGGCTTCGACGCACGGCTTGCCGCGCAGAGAAGCGAACGCCCCCTTAGCTCAGTCGGTAGAGCGTTTCCATGGTAAGGAAAAGGTCAACGGTTCGATTCCGTTAGGGGGCTCGCTGGATTGGATGGTTCGCGTCCACACCCTTGTTAGTGAGATGGTGTAGGGGTGAGCACCTGAGGCGGTGTAGCTCAGTTGGTAGAGCAAACGACTCATAATCGTTGCGTCGCCGGTTCAAGTCCGGTCACCGCTACACAAGAAGAATGCACAGTCCTGATTAACCGGATCAGATTTACCCGAAAGTAGGCATCCAGTGGCCTCCTCCACCGATGTGCGGCCCAAGATCACCTTGGCCTGCGAGGTTTGCAAGCACCGTAACTACATCACGAAGAAGAACCGCCGCAACGATCCCGACCGCCTCGAGCTGAAGAAGTTCTGCTCGAACTGCGGCACGCATCGCGCGCACCGCGAGTCTCGCTAGTCGCGAGCCTCATCGGCTGCTGGTTCTCGTTCGGAGTCGACGCCACGCGTTAGGCTTACTTTTCGTGCCCTAACCGCATCTGCGTCCTGGGTAGAAAAGGTTCTTTCAGCGTGACCGAGTCAGTGCAGGACCCAGAGCTGGTGCAAGATCCAGCTCTGCATGCGGCGGCGATGGTGGGCCACCACTACAAGGTGGACCACGCCTACGAGGTCGGTCGTGAGAAGGTGCGTGAGTACGCCCGTGCCGTCCAGGACTGGCACCCCGCCCACCACGACGAGGATGCAGCCAAAGGCCTCGGATACGACGGCCTGCTTGCCCCGCTGACGTTCATCTCGTTGGTCGGCATCATCGCGCAGTCGCGGATGTTCAAGGAATTCATCACCGGGTACGACCCGAGTCAGATTCTGCAGACCGATCAGAGGCTGCAATTCCACAAGGCCATTCAGGTCGGTGACGAGTTGTCCTGCGAGGTCTACCTCGAATCGTTCCGCCAGATGAGCGGCAGTGACATCATCACCACCAAGAACATCGTGACCGATCAGAACGGCGAGCTGGTCCAGACGACCTGGACGACGCTGGTCGCCCGAACCGGCGGCGAAGTCGACGAGAACATCGCCCACGCAGTCAAGGAAGTGATCATGCATGGCGCTTCGTAGTTTTGCGGATGTGGCGGTCGGCGACGAGCTGCCCGAGCGCGTGGTCAAGCTGACCCGCGGAGATCTGGTCAACTACGCCGGCGTGTCCGGTGATCCCAATCCGATCCACTGGAGCGACGAGGTCGTCAAGCTCGCGGGATTGGACAACGTCATCGCCCACGGCATGTTGACGATGGGTCTCGGCGCTGGGTTCGTGACGTCGTGGCTCGGCGACCCGGGTGCGGTCACCGAGTACAACGTCCGCTTCACCAGCTCCGTGTACGTGCCCGCGGATTCGGCCGCGTCGGTCGAGTACACCGGCAAGGTGAAGTCGGTCGACCCCGAATCCAAGTCCGCGGTCATCGCGATCACAGCGAAGTCCGAGGGCAAGAAGATCTTCGGTAGGGCGACGGCAACCGTCCGTCTGGCCTGACCTGCCTGATTTCAAACTTCCATAGCCTGTGCAGTACACTGAGATTTCTGGGGTTGTTCAGCGCTGCGCGCTGCCAAGACTCTCTTTCGAGGGTGTGAGGTAGCGCGTACGTCGTGTGTGACTCCAGAACGGTCCGACTCCAATCGGGTTGGACCGAAGGGGCGTAGCTCAATTGGTAGAGCAACGGTCTCCAAAACCGTAGGTTGCAGGTTCAAGTCCTGTCGCCCCTGCCCATGTGGCTCCCTCACCGCATTTCCGGTGAGGAGAGCGACGGTGTCAGCTACTGAGAGGAACGACGGGTGAGCGAGGAGCGCGGCAAGCGCGAAGACGAGTCCGGGGATTCGTCAACGCCCGATTCGTCGACGCCGGATGCCTCTGTATCCCAGAACGACACTTCCTCCGCCGCTGTCGCCAAGCCTTCCGGCAAGCGCACTGCGCGACGTTCACGGACCGCAGGCGCTGCGTCCGAGCCCGTGTCGATCTCCAAGTCGTCGGACGGCAAGTCCACCGCGCCGGCAGGCAAGGCATCCGTTGCCACCCGCACGCCGAAGTCCCGCGAGGCGAAGCGCCCGAACATCTTCAAGCGTCTGATCCAGTTCCTGCGCGAGGTCGTCGCAGAGCTGCGCAAGGTCATCTGGCCGAACCGCAAGCAAATGGTCACCTACACCAGCGTCGTGCTCGTGTTCGTGGCGTTCATGGTCGCGTACATCAGCGGTCTGGACCTGGCATTCACGCAAGGCGTCGAGTGGCTGTTCGGTTGACACCGATCCGCTGGCCGAGTCCGATGAGTAGTACGACATGCATGAAACGACAGAAAGGGTGCCTGCTGTGAGCACGCCGCACAACGACGCCACCGAAGTGGCCGCATTCGACGCCGATGTCGAGGCGACCAAACAGGGCCTCGAAGCGGAGCAGGCCGCTCTGGACCGCGAGACCGACGAGGCCATCGCTGCCGACGTCGCCGCTGCCGCCGGTGACGACGCGGTAGCCGACGAGACGGCAGAGGCCGAGCCCGCCGAGGTCGAGGATCCGGTCGCCGAGTTCAAGGCAGCTCTCCGACGCGCACCCGGTGACTGGTACGTCATCCACTCGTACGCAGGCTACGAGAACAAGGTCAAGACCAACCTCGAGACTCGTGTGCAGAACCTCGACGTCGGCGACTACATCTTCCAGGTCGAGGTCCCGATCGAAGAGGTCACCGAGATCAAGAACGGCCAGCGCAAGCAGGTCAACCGTAAGGTTCTGCCCGGCTACATCCTGGTCCGGATGGAACTCAACGACGAGTCGTGGGGCGCGGTGCGCAACACCCCCGGTGTCACCGGATTCGTCGGCGCCACGTCGCGTCCGTCGCCGCTGACCATCAACGAGGTCGTCAAGTTCCTCATGCCGCAGGACGGGCAGAAGAAGGACGCGAAGGCCACGGCTGCTGCAGCCGAGGGCGCTACCACCGAGACCACGTCGAAGCCGGCCATCGAGGTCGACTTCGAGGTCGGCGAGTCCGTCACCGTCATGGACGGCCCGTTCGCGACACTCCCGGCCAGCATCAGCGAAGTCAACGCCGAGCAGCAGAAGCTCAAGGTGCTGGTATCCATCTTCGGCCGTGAGACTCCGGTCGAACTGGGCTTCACGCAGGTCGCCAAGATCTAGTCGGCGCCGCGTGGGCGAGCCCACACAGAACTTGCAGTAGTTACCGCAAGAAACCCGAGCGAATACAAGGAAAAAGAAATGCCCCCGAAGAAGAAGAAGCTAGCCGGGATCATCAAGCTTCAGATCCAGGCAGGACAGGCCAACCCTGCTCCTCCCGTCGGCCCCGCACTGGGTCAGCACGGCGTCAACATCATGGAGTTCTGCAAGGCGTACAACGCAGCGACCGAGTCGCAGCGCGGAAACGTCGTGCCGGTCGAGATCTCGGTCTACGAAGACCGTACGTTCGACTTCAAGCTCAAGACTCCTCCCGCCGCCAAGCTGCTGCTCAAGGCTGCAGGCGTCGCCAAGGGTTCGGGCGAGCCGCACAAGACCAAGGTCGCCAAGGTGACCATGGACCAGGTGCGCGAAATCGCCAAGACCAAGGCAGAAGACCTCAACGCCAACGACATCGACCAGGCCGCGAAGATCATCGCCGGTACTGCTCGTTCGATGGGCATCACGGTCGAAGGCTGACCTAGGCCTCGTCACATACGAAGCGTCACGTGGGAGGGCCTGCCAGGCCTGTCAACCACACTGAACTCATGATTGGACAGTAAGAAATGGCAAAGCGCAGCAAGGCCTACCTCGAGCAGGCCGCAAAGGTGAATGCAGACAACCTGTACTCGCCGCTTCAGGCAGCACAGTTGGCCAAGGACACCGCGTCGAGCAAGTTCGACGCGACCGTCGAGGTCGCCGTTCGTCTCGGCGTCGACCCTCGTAAGGCCGACCAGATGGTGCGCGGCACCGTCAACCTTCCCCACGGCACCGGCAAGACCGCTCGGGTCATCGTTTTCGCCGCTGGTGAGAAGGCTGCAGAAGCAGAGGCAGCAGGAGCCGACGTCGTCGGCGCAGAGGATCTGATCGAGCGCATCCAGGGCGGTTTCCTGGACTTCGACGCCGCGATCGCCACCCCGGACCAGATGGCCAAGGTCGGCCGCATCGCCCGCGTCCTCGGACCGCGTGGCCTCATGCCGAACCCGAAGACGGGCACCGTCACCAACGACGTGACCAAGGCCGTCAACGACATCAAGGGCGGAAAGATCAACTTCCGCGTCGACAAGCAGGCCAACCTGCACTTCGTCATCGGCAAGGCATCGTTCGACAACGCCAAGCTGGTGGAGAACTACGGTGCGGCACTCGACGAGATCCTCCGTGCGAAGCCGTCCTCCGCCAAGGGCCGCTACGTCAAGAAGATCACCGTCTCGACGACGACCGGACCGGGAATCCCCGTGGACCCGAACCGCACGCGTAACCTCCTAGAGGACGACGCAGAAGCGTAAGCAGCAGTACCGAAAGAGGGCCGACCCCACCGGGGGTCGGCCCTCTTTCGTATTTCGTGCGTCTCGCGGGAACCGATCAGGCTCGCGCGAAGTTGGACGACAGTTCGCCGAGGATTTCGTCCCACAGTGGACGGGGGAGGTCGTGGCCCATTCCGCCGATGAGGTGGAGTGAGGATCCGGGGACTGCTCGGGCGACGGCTTTGCCACCGGAGGGGCGCATGAGTCGGTCGGCGCGGCCGTGGACGACGACGGTGGGTGCGGCGATCTGCGCGGCGATCCGGCGGAGACTGCCTGTTCCGGTCACTGCGGCCATCTGGCGGAGTGCGCCGGCGGGGTTGTAGTTGCGGTCGTACATTTCGCCTGCGGTGACGAGGAGTTCTTCCATGGGCGTGGGGTACGCGGGGCTGCCGATGATTCGTCGGGTGTTGGCGGAGTGGGCGACGATCTGTTCGCGGGTGGCACCCGGGCCAGGGCCTTTCATGAGGGGGAGGAGTGCGCGCGGGTCGGGAGGCGGCAGGAAGGCCTCGTTGGTACTGGAGAAGATGATCGCGGTGCTGAGTACGCGATTCGGGTACAGCCCGGCGAAGACCTGCGCGATCATTCCGCCCATGGATGCGCCGACGACGTGTACCTGTTCGATGTCGAGGTGGTCGAGTAGGCCTTTGGTGTCGAGTGCCATGTCCTTCAGGGTGTACGGGACGGTGCTCGACGCGCCGAGGCCCGTGCGGATCAGCCGGAGCAAGGCGGAGCCTTCGATGCGGAGCCCGTCCATCTTGGTGGACAGTCCGATGTCGCGGTTGTCGAATCGGATGACCCGGAATCCCAGGTCGACGATTCGCTCGCAGAATTCCTTGGGCCACAGCGTCATCTGGGCACTGAGCCCCATGATCATCAGGACTACCGGGTCGTCGGGGTTGCCCATGTCCTCGTAGGCGAGTTCGATGCCGTTCGACGGTGCGAAGCCGGTGCGGGTCTGCATTGGTTCTCCTTCACCAGCCTGGGTCGTCGAGCATGGGCACGACGAGGAAGCTGGGGTTCTCGGGATCGATGACGATGTCCTGGCTGCGGGCTCGGGTTCGAAGCAGGTCGGGGAGGATGGGCATGAATCGGGGCGGGTCGGCGGCGAATACGTCGACTCTCAGGCGGTGTCCGACGGAGATCGCGGCTTCGGTGGTGAGCAAGTCGATGTCGAGGGTCAACGGTTCACCGACGGGTACCGGAAGCATCGAGGCTTCGGTCAATGGGTGGTGCGGGCGGGTGTAGTCACCGTTGGGGGCGAACAAGGACTTCTCGTCGTCGACGGCTCGGCGCGATGCGAGCAGGGCCCCGTTGGTCACGACGGTGGACGTGCCGTCGGGTGCGACGTCGCACACCATGATGGCCCAGAGTGCTTCTCGTGCACGGCATACGACGCGCAGATGCAGATTCATCGGTCCCGAGATCACCGTGTCGACCGAGGCCGGCATCGTCGTGAAACTGACCGCGGCGCCCTCGGCGAATCGATTGTCGTAGGTAAAGCCACCACCGAGGACGGCGGTGACTCCGGCGAGCACCTGCGTCGTGTCCCGTGAGACGACGGCTCGAAGCGAGGGGCGGACGGTGAATGTTCCACTGCTGCCGTCGGATCGGCCGCCGAGTGTGCCGTCGGCTGCTGCGTGCCGCGCCGTTCCCGACGTGGCGGCGGACAGGTAGAGCCGTTGCGGTACGGCGTGGGGTGCGGGGAAGCGGCCGTGGGCCGTCCACGATCCGCCCTGGCTGCGGAGCGTGACGGGCCCGAATCGCTCGATACCGTTGTCCTCGTCGCGTAGCCAGCGGTCGAACCATGCTCGTTCCAGTACGTCCAGCCGTGGCGGGAAACCCGGTCGGCCGAAGCCGATTCCGGGGTTGCCGTGATAGCCGTCTCCGACGAGTAGTTGTTTCCGGCCGCGTTCGAGGGCCAGGCGGTTGTAGATGTCGGGCGCGGATCCACCGAAGATGTCGTGCCAGCATCCGTACACGAACGTGGGGACGTCGATCTCTTCGATGTCCGCGTCGATGTTGTCGTAGTACGGGTCGTCGTAGATCCGGGTGTCGCCACCGGTCAGGAAACCTTTGGCAAGATCGAACATGTGGGTCGCGGGGGAGGCCGCTCGGTCGCGAAGCCACGTCAGGGCGTCGACGCCGCGGAGCGTCGGAAACCATTTGAGCGCGTTCACCGCCGTCAGCCACAACGGGATGAACAGTGACGGTGCACCTCCCGTCGCGAAGATCTCCCGAACGATGTCGACGGAGCCCTCCACGGCGAACACTGCGTGCAGGCCGTCGGGCCGCTTGGATGCTGCTTGCAGTGCGTTGATGGCGGAGTAGGAGATACCGGTCATGCCGACGCGGCCGTTGCACCAGGGCTGGGAGGTGATCCAGTCGATGATCTCGACGGAATCGAGCTGCTCGCGATCCCCGAGGATGTCCCACGTGCCGTTCGACGAGCCGGTACCACGTGCGTCGACGATGACCTGGACGTAGCCGCTTCGAATCAGATGCCGGTTGACCGACAGCAGATCGGCGGCACCGCCGTCCACGATGCGCGTGATCTCGGTGATTCCGTCGAACGCGGTGTTGCTCAGGTCGAATCGACGCGACGCACCGCGAAGGGCACGTCCCAGGACTGGCGCCCCGAGGAGTGCGTCTATGCCGGTGATCAACCGCTTGTTGTACGGGGTGATGTTGAGGACCGCGGGCAGTGCGGTCTCCACGGCCCGACCCGCCGCGTCGGCCGGACGCATGACATCTGCGCGTAGCACCGTCCCGTCGCTCATCGTGACCGGGACGTTCCGTGCGCGTGCGATCCGCGGGTACAACGGTGGAGATTCGACGAGGCTGCGCCAGGCGGCAGCTGCGTCGCCGCCGCTCGGGTCCCGCTCCGGGCTCGATCCGGCGGAGTCCGGTAGGAGCAGTGGGCGTGGCTGCGCTGCCGTCATGTTCTCGATTCAACAGCCCCGAGTACCGTCTTGTCCTGCGTGCGCCGATTGTTGTTCACGATGACAGCGTCGCCGGTGCGTCGTCACAGCAGCGCGTTTTGGACTTTGCAGCGCAGCGCTGTAGTCTGGTCGACGGCTCTGAATCGTAATTCGGTTCGGATCCGCCCAAACAAGTTCTACCCAAGACCGTTGGTCACCGCCTTCTCGGGGGATTTCTTTCACGAGATTGCGGTTGAAGGTCCGAGACACTCGGACGGCCCACGCAGGAGAACGAGGTAAGGGACCTGTTCGACGGTTCGGATCACTCCACGCCGCCATCATGTCTACGCCCCGTGTGCCTCCTGCACCGGGGCGTTCGTCGTTTCTGCAGGACCTCTCGCGATCGACATAACTTCCACGAGAGGAGGCGAAGTATGGCAAAGCCCGAAAAGGTCTCAGCGGTTTCCGAGATCACCGAGCAGTTCAAGGGTTCGACGGCTGCCGTCGTCACGGAATACCGTGGCCTGTCGGTATCCGGACTGACCCAGCTGCGGCGTGCGCTCGGCGACAGTGCCACCTACTCCGTCGCCAAGAACACCCTGGTCAAGCGCGCTGCTGCCGAAGCCGGCATCACCGGGCTGGACGAGTTGTTCGTCGGACCGACCGCCATTGCGTTCATCAAGGGCGAGCCGGTCGACGCTGCGAAGGCCATCAAGGCCTTCGCGAAGGACAACAAGGCCTTGGTCGTCAAGGGCGGCTACATGGACGGCGCGACGCTGTCCGTGGACGAGATCAACAAGATCGCGGACCTCGAGTCCCGCGAAATCTTGCTTGCAAAGCTTGCAGGTGCCATGAAGGGCAACCTGTCGAAGGCTGCAGGACTGTTCAATGCACCTGCTTCGCAGGTTGCACGTCTGGCTCAGGCATTGGCAGACAAGAAGGCAACCGAAGGTTCTGCAGCTCCCGCAGCTGCTGCAGCCGAGGCACCGGCAGAAGCAGAAGCTCCCGCCGAAAGCTGATCCGCACTCACAGCGACAGCTACACAACCAACCTGTGTCGCGGATCAGCGACTCGGTACTAAAGGAAGGACCGCCACCATGGCGAAGCTCAGCACCGAAGAATTGCTCGACCAGTTCAAGGAGCTCACCCTCCTCGAGCTCAGCGAGTTCGTGAAGGCATTCGAGGAGACCTTCGAGGTCACCGCAGCCGCTCCCGTCGCCGTCGCCGCTGCTGGCGCACCGGCTGCCGGTGGCGCTGACGCTGCCGAGGAGCAGGACGAGTTCGACGTCGTCCTCGAGTCGGCCGGCGACAAGAAGATCCAGGTCATCAAGGTCGTCCGTGAGGTCGTCTCCGGCCTCGGCCTGAAGGAAGCCAAGGACCTCGTCGAGAGCGCTCCGAAGGCAATCCTGGAGAAGGTCGCCAAGGATGCAGCCGAGGCTGCCAAGGAGAAGCTGGAAGCAGCCGGCGCGAAGATCTCCGTCAAGTAATTCTGGCGTAGCTCGTACACACGAAGGGCCATCCCCACTCGGGGGTGGCCCTTCGTCGTGTCGTGTTCGGGTCTGTTACCTATGTCTTCGCCTCGGTTCTGTTCGTTCTCACAACGTTGTGCCGTTGGGTTTCATCACAAATCGGGCGAGTCGCACGCGTGTCGTGGTGAGATGAGCCACACTGATGCAAGGACCGCAGCCCGACTCGGGGAAGTTATTACTGGGCAGTAAGCTCCGGTGTCGGTGTGGACACTCGTGTGCGATAGAGTGACCCAACCCACATCCGGGTCGATGTGAACGAACTGTGGAGGTCAGCGTGGGAGTCGAGGTTTCGGTCGAGGGATTGACCAAGTCTTTCGGTGTCCAGAAGATTTGGCAGGACGTCACTTTGACGTTGCCGTCGGGCGAGGTCAGTGCACTGCTGGGACCGTCGGGAACCGGTAAGTCGGTGTTCCTGAAGTCGCTGATCGGTCTCCTTCGCCCCGAGCAGGGCAAGATTTTCATCGACGGGACCGACATCCTGCAGTGCAGTTCGCGGGAGCTGTACGAGATCCGCAAGCTGTTCGGAGTGCTGTTCCAGGACGGTGCACTGTTCGGGTCGATGAACTTGTACGACAACGTGGCGTTCCCGCTGCGTGAGCACACCAAGAAGTCCGAGTCCGACATCCGCAAGATCGTCATGGAGAAGCTCGAACTGACGGGCCTGATCGGCGCGGAGGACAAACTGCCCGGTGAGATTTCCGGAGGTATGCGCAAGCGCGCCGGCTTGGCCCGTGCGTTGGTGTTGGACCCGGAGATCATCCTGGTCGACGAGCCGGACTCGGGGTTGGATCCGGTACGTACGACCTACATTTCGCAGACGTTGATCGACATCAACGCCGAGATCGATGCGACCATTCTGATCGTGTCGCACAACATCAACCTGGCTCGGACGGTGCCGGACAACATCGGGATGCTGTTCCGCCGTCAGTTGGTCATGTTCGGTCCGCGTGAGGTGCTGCTGACCTCCGACGAACCTGTGGTCAAGCAGTTCCTGAACGGCACGATGATCGGGCCGATCGGTATGTCGGAGGAGAAGGACGAGGCGCAGATGGCGCACGAGCAAGCTCTTGTCGACGCCGGGCATCATGCTGGTGGTGTCGACGACGTGGAAGGTATCGTGCCGCAGATGAAAGCGACTCCCGGTACGCCGGTTCGGCAGGCAGTCGGTCGCCGTCAGGAGCGGGTGCGTCAGATCATGCACACCCTTCCGCAGAGCGCTCAGGTCGCCATTCAGGAAAGCCTCGACACCACGGACCCCGGCAGCCAGACACCCGCGTACGCGGGGAGCCAGACGTACGAGAACGACGGCCACACCGGTTACGACAACGCCGGTTACGACAACGCCGGCTACGACAACGCCGCGTACGACAACTCCGGCTACGGCAACTCCGGCTACGACCAATCCGGGTACGACAATTCAGGCTATGACACTTCAGGACGTAGCGATCAGGGCCACGGTCCTGCGCAGGGGCGGGGACAATAAGCACCATGGGGGGATCGAAGAAGTCCGCTCTTGCTCCGGCGGGCGCAGCACTCGCGCAAGCCGGAAACATCGTAGAACTACTGGTCGACGTCGTTCGGAACACGTTCAGACGGCCCTTCCAGTTTCGCGAGTTCATCGAACAGGCCTGGTTCATCGCCAGCGTCACGATTCTGCCGACGGCGCTCGTCGCCATTCCGTTCGGCGCGGTCGTCTCGCTGCAGACGGGTTCTCTGATCAAGCAGCTCGGCGCCGAGTCGTTCACCGGCGCGGCGAGCGTCCTGGCGGTGATTCAACAAGGCAGCCCGATCGTGACGGCGCTGCTGATCGCCGGTGCTGCCGGGTCGGCTGTGACCGCCGACCTCGGTTCGCGAACCATTCGTGAAGAGATCGACGCGATGCGAGTACTCGGAATCGACCCGATTCATCGTCTGGTCGTACCGCGCGTGCTCGCCATGATCCTCGTCGCGCTGCTCTTGAACGGATTGGTGTCCGTCGTCGGAATCGCGGGCGGCTACTTCTTCAACGTCGTGCTGCAGGGCGGTACCCCCGGCGCTTACCTCGCCTCGTTCTCGGCGCTCGCGCAGCTGCCGGATCTGTATGTGGCCGAACTGAAAGCAGCGATCTTCGGGCTGATCGCAGGCATCATCGCCTCCTACAAGGGACTCAATCCCAACCCCGGCCCCAAGGGCGTCGGCGAGGCAGTGAACCAGACGGTGGTCATCACCTTCCTGCTGCTGTTCTTCGCCAACCTCATTCTCACCCTGGTGTACCTCCAGGTCGTGCCGGCGAAGGGAAGCTGACGCGCAATGACCATCGCCAAAGGTCGCGGCGACCGTACTCTCATGCGCGCGAAGCGCATCGCCGGTGCTCCGCTCACCGTGTTGGACAACGCGGGCGAGCAGATGTCGTTCTACGTGCGTGCCATCGGATGGATTCCGCGCACGCTCGTTCACTACAAGAAGGAAGTTCTGCGACTTCTCGCCGAGGTCACCTTCGGTTCGGGAGCCCTCGCGGTCATCGGCGGCACCATCGGCGTCATCGTCATGATGTCCGGTGCCACCGGTGTGGTCGTGGGTCTGCAGGGATACGCCGCACTCGAGCAGCTCGGAAGCTCGGTCCTCACCGGCTTCCTCTCCGCGTACGTCAACACGCGTGAAATCGCGCCTGTCGTCGCAGGTCTCGCCCTGTCCGCGACGGTCGGGGCCGGATTCACGGCACAGCTCGGCGCGATGAGAATCTCCGAGGAGATCGACGCGCTCGAAGTGATGGCGGTGCCCAGCGTTCCGTTCCTCGTCACCACACGCATGATCGCCGGATTCGTCGCCGTCATCCCGCTCTACATCGTGGGACTCCTGGCGTCGTACATCGCATCACGCGGAATCAGCACGATATTCAACGGGCAGTCGGGTGGGTCGTACGACCACTACTTCAATCTGTTCCTACCGCCCGAGGATGTTCTCTATTCGTTCCTCAAGGTGTTGATCTTCGCCTTCGTGCTGATCATGATCCACTGCTACTACGGATTCCATGCATCGGGCGGACCTGCAGGCGTCGGGGTAGCCGTGGGCCGCGCCGTGCGAACGGCCATCGTGACGGTGGCGGTACTGGACTTCTTCCTCAGCCTCGCAATCTGGGGAACCACGACGACAGTGAGGGTTGCAGGATGATCGACTCGCCGTCGCGGCTGAAGCGACTTCTGCTCGGCCTCGCGTTCTTTCTGGTGTTGATCCTCTTCCTCGGATGGTCGGTCACCTCGTACAACAAGACCTTCAAGAAAGTCGTCAGTATCGACCTGGTGACCGATTCGGTGGGTAATGCGTTGCCCAGCAACGCGGATGTGAAGGTTCGCGGTTTGATCGTGGTGAA
>NZ_NPGB01000001.1:0-22112 GCF_002259345.1 Rhodococcus sp. 06-156-4
GACGAGGTGCGCGAGGCCGGTGATGGTGGGGGTGGTGAACACTTCGCGCAGGGTCAGGGAGGTGCCGAGTTCGGCGTTGATGCGGGCGGCGACGCGGGTCGCGGTCAGGGAGTGCCCGCCGAGGCGGAAGAAATCGTCGTCGATCGACAGCGCTGCATCACTCGGAAGTCCCAACACGTCGCTGAAGATGCCCGCAAGAGTGAACTCCGTTGCAGTGGCAGGAGCACTTCCACCGGCCAACGCACTGGTCAGGTCGGGTGCGGGCAGCGCCCGGCGGTCGAGCTTGCCGTTGGGGGTGACCGGGACGGTGTCGATGGGGATGAACACCGTGGGGATCATGTAGTCCGGTAGCCGGTCGGTGAGGAAGGCCCGCAGTTCATCGGGGTCGATGGGGTCGCCGGTGTGGTAGGCGGCGAGGTATTTTCCGGTGCCGCCGGGGTGTTCGGCGGCGATGACGATGGCGGTGGAGACGGCGGGGTGCTGTTCGAGGACGACGCGGATCTCGTCGAGTTCGATGCGGAATCCGCGGATCTTGACCTGATCGTCGGAGCGGCCGAGGTAGTCGAGTTCACCGGTGTGGTTCCAGCGGACGAGATCGCCGGTGCGGTAGAGGCGCTGACCTGATCCGGCGCCGGTGGTGGGGTCGGCGATGAAGCGGGTGGCGGTGAGGTCGGGTCGGTTGATGTAGCCGTCGGCGAGTTGAACACCGCCGAGGTAGAGCTCACCTGTCACTCCGACGGGTACCGGTCGGAGCCAGGTGTCGAGGACACGCACGTGTGTGTTCGCTACCGGTGTACCGATCGGCACGGTCACCACATCAGCCAGCGCGTCTGCGTGAACGGGTGTGGTGGTGACTTCGACGGCGGCCTCGGTCGGGCCGTAGAGGTTGTGCAGTTCGGCTCCGGCGAAGAGTCGGTCTGCGGCGGCGGCGTTCGCGGCGGGGAGTGCTTCGCCGGAGAAGAACAGCCACCGCACCGACGCCAACCGGTCCGGGCCGGGAGACGCCCCGAGGAACGCCGCGAGCATGGCGGGCACGAAATGCAGCACCGTGACCTGACGGCGGTCGATGACGTCGGCCAGATAGTCGGGGTCTTTGTGGCCGCCGTCTTTCGCGACGACCAAGCTAGCGCCCACGGTGAACGGAAGGAAGAACTCCCCGACGGACACATCGAAGACGGCAGGAGTCTTCTGCAGGATCCGATCGCCACTGCCGATTCCGTAGTCTTCGGCCATCCACGCGAGACGATTCACGATCGCCTGATGGGAGACCATGACCCCCTTCGGGCGGCCCGTGGTACCAGAGGTGAAAATGACATACGCCGTATCCGCCGGGGTGAGGGCGCGCGCCAACACCGGTGCCGCACGCTCCCCATGTGCCAGTCGTGCGGATACCGCGGGATCGTCGAGGAAGTCACCGGTGATGACCACCCTCGGGGTGGCGTCGTCGAGGATGTGCCCCATCCGCTCGCTCGGGTACTCCGGATCGATCGGAACATACGCTGCCCCGGCCCGAACGACCGCGAGCAGGGCAGTCACCAGATCGACACTGCGGGGAAGCTGGACTGCGACTCGATCCCCAACCCGCACACCACGTTCGATCAATACGTGTGCCAGAGCGTTGACGCGGGCATCGAAGTCGGTGTACGACCACTCGGTTCCGCTGTCGTCGACGACCGCGACCGCATCCGCAGACGCAGCCACGCGGTCCTGAATCACTGAATCCAACGTCGAACCCGAGACCTCGGACACCCGTCCCGTCGACCATGCCGCCGGGACCTCGCGCGAGAGAGACACGTCCAGGGAAGCGATCGAGCGGTCCGGGTCGGTTGCGAACACCTCGACGACGCGCTCGAGAACTGCCGTGAACCGCGCGGCAACGTCGGTGTCGAACAGATCTGGCCGATATGACAACCGCACCCACGTGTCGGCGCCTGCTTGCGCGGCGAACGTGAGTGGGTAGTGCGTCGTTTCCCGGCCCGACTCACCGAGAATCGTGATTCCGGCGTTGTCCCGGACGAGTTCGAGCGTCTCGGAGTCCGACGGGTAGTTCTGGTAGACCATCAACGTGTCGAACAGCGGCTGGTGCCCGCTCAGACGCTGCAACTCGGCGAGCGATACCTGATGATCCTCGATGAGCGCAGAGTTCTGGTTCTGCACCCGGCGCACCGCTTCGGCCAGGCTCAGCCTGCCATCGAGCTGCACGACCACCGGTACCGTGTTGATGAACGAGCCCACCGCGTCCTCGACACCGTCGACCTCAGGGGGACGACCCGACACGACGGCACCGAAGACCACCGTGCCCTGACCTGTGATCGTGCTCAGGAGCACTGCCCACACGGTCTGCAACAGGCTGCTCATCGTGGCACCGGCAGATCGAGCCGTATCGGCGAGCGCGACACTCGTCTCGGCGTCGAGATTCACCACGATGTCCTCGGGCAGTGCCGCGACGCTCGCAGCTGCACCGGGCGCAACAAGGGTCGGCTCCGAGACCGGGGCGAGCACGTCGGCCCACCGCTGCAGCGAAGCCTGGGCATCGCGTGCAGTCATCCAGGACAGGAACTTGGCGAACGACAGGTCCGGTTCGACCACGTCGGCCGGCCGACCGTACGCCTCCCACATCGTTTCGAGAAGTCGGACCATGGACCAACCGTCGACGAGCGCGTGGTGAATCGACAGGATGAACGCGTGGCCGGTCCGATACCGCACGACCGTCGCGCGCACCAACGGCGCCCTTGAGAAGTCGATCCGGGTCGCGCGGTCACGTTCGGCGATCTCTTCGACGTCGGACATGTCGGCGACGTCGATGACCGTGACCGGGATGTCCACCGCGGTCGGCACGACTGCAACGGACTCGCCCCCGGACGTGGAAGCAATCGCGATCTTCAAGTTCGGGAACCGCTCGAGCAGTTGGTGCAGCGCAACCCGGAATCTCTCCGGCTCGGCGGCACCATCGAGGTGGAACACGGTCTGGGCAGCGTAGACGTCGACTCCCCCGTCACTCGCCCCGAGCATCGACTCCACCACGAGCCCGTGCTGCAGCGGTGTCAAGGGGTGTACATCGGCCAGCTCGCCATAGGTGCCCTCCCAGCGCTCGAGATCGGCTTGCGTCACGCCACGCGCGAGCACGTCCGACGGAGATCGTCGAACCATGACCGCTGAGCGTGCGTACTCGGCCAGTGAACTCAGTGCCTGGACCCACAGCTCGACGAGTTCGTCGACCTCGTCCTCGGACAGAACACCGGACGCGTAGGCGATGTCGCCACTGAGAGTCCACCCGTCGCCTTCGGGCACCGCGGCGATATTGATATCGGCCGCCGAGTCGATGCTCTGGCCTGCCGTCTCGTAGGCGTCGATACCCGGCAGTTCCGGTGCGAGATCCCACGCCGCGTTCTCGTCGGCGGCGTCTCCTCCGGCGAACTGACCGAGGTAATTGAACCCGATCTGCGGGCCGCGACCGGACCCCAGTCGCTCACCCACCTCGGGATTGAGGTGCCATAGCATTCCGAAACCGATACCGCGGTCGGGGACCGCGGCGAGTTGCTCCTTGATGCGAAGCACCGCCTCCGCCGCGCTCTTCGGGTCGAGGACGGCGCGGACCGGATCGACGTCTGCGGTATCGAGCACCACGGGGAAGAACGATGTGAACCAGCCGATGGTGCGCGACAGGTCCGCACCGGAAACGATGTTCTCCTCCCTGCCATGGCCCTCGAGTCCGATGAGCAGTCGCCCGTCGGTCGTTCCCCGTCTGCCGCGCCATGCTCCGACCGCGATCGCCAAACCGCCGAGCAGGACGTCGTTGATCTCGGCCGAGAGCACATGAGGCACGTCGGTCAGCAACGCCGACGTCAATGCAGGCGGCACGCGTACAGCGGCCACGGCCGTCGTCTCGGTGGTGTCGATCGCGGGGTCGAGTTCACGTGAACCCAACAGCGGCTCGTCGATCTCCGACGCCGACCAGTACTCGGTCTGGGCGAGAAGGTCCGCGTCACGAGCACGCGTGGCCAGCGCACTCGACCATGCCGCGAGTGACGTGCCCACCGCGGGCAGCGGATCCGTCGCAGCTCCGGTTTCCAATTCCCAGGCATGGGTCAAGTCGTCACCGATGATGCGCCAGGACACACCGTCCACGACCAGATGGTGGATGACGAGCACCAGTCGCCCGGTCGGCTCGGCATCGCTGGTCACCCAGCGCGCCTGCCACAGCACACCGTCCTGCAGGTTCATCGACTGTCCGAACTCGGCGACCATCTCGCCGACACGCTCGACCCATTGCGGATCGGACCACTGGAGCGGCGTCGTCTCGGAGCGCAGCCGCTCGTCCGTCGCGCTGTGCGGAGTGACCTCGAACCGCCACTGCCCTTCTCGCACCAGTTCGTCTCGCACCAGTCGGCCGCGCAGTGCCGCGTGGTGGTCGACTACGCGGGCCAGTACCCGCGACACGAGTTGCTCGTCGGCACCCGCGGGTGTCACGAAGACTGCGGACTGCACGAACGTACCGAAGGACGGTGAATCCACCATGGGAACCGCAATCGGCCACAGACCCGACGAGAGCACTTCGGGCCGGGCGCCACTCGATTCCTCCGCGGCGCGCGCATCGGCCAGTCGGGCCAGCGCCGAGACCTTTCGCGCGGTGAAGACCTCCGACGCCTTGATCGTGACGCCGGCACGCCGAGCCCGTGACACCACCTGGATCGAGAGGATGCTGTCCCCACCCAGGCGGAAGAAGTCGTCGTCGACGGAGAAGGCAGCGTCCGCCGACAGGCGAAGCACGTCCCGGAAGATCTCGGTGAGTGTGCGTTCGGTGTCGGTCTCCGCGGCCCGTCCCGAACCACCCGTCGGCGCCAACTCCGGCGCGGGCAGAGCGCGTCGATCGAGCTTGCCGTTCGGCGTAAGCGGGAAGAAATCCACTCGGGTGTAGCTACTCGGCACCATGTACTCGGGCAGGCGTTCTTCCGCGTACGTACGCAAGAAGGTGCTCAGATCGTCGGCGGCGGTGTAATACGCGGCGAGCATCTTTCCGCCACCAGGATGATCCGCCGCGACGACCGCCGCGGAAACCACGTCCGGATGGGTCTCGAGCGCCGCCCGAACTTCGTCGGGTTCGATTCGATAGCCGCGGATCTTGACCTGCTCGTCGGCGCGACCGAGGTAGTCGATGTTGTCCGAGGAGTTCCAGCGGGCCAGGTCACCGGTGCGGTACATGCGCTCGCCCGGTTCCCACGGGCACGCGAGAAAACGCTCGGACGTCAGGGCGGCCTGTCCCCAGTAGCCGCGCGCGATACCCGCGCCGGACAGATACAGCTCACCTGCAACGCCAGGCAGCGTCGGCTGAAGGTTTCCGTCGACGATGTACGCACGCGTGTTGAAGATGGGGGTGCCCACACTCGGCGTGGGACTGTCGGCAAGGTCCGCGCCGAGCGCGTTGATCGTGTACTCGGTCGGACCGTAGAGGTTGTACGACTCGACCCCGGGAGCGTCGCGCAACTGTTGCCACAACCGCTCCGGCACGGCCTCACCGCCGAGCGAGACGAACACGACTCCCGGTGCATCGGACGACACCGATCGTCCCGCCGGACGATCACGTTCGAGCAGGCCTTCGTCGACCAGCACCTGGCCGTACGACGGCGTGACATCGAATCCGTCGACGCGTGTGCGGTCGTAATGCGTGAGCAATCCGTGCGGGTCACGGCGCAACTCGTCGTCGATGACATGCACCTCGTGGCCGTTCAGCAGCCAGAACAGTTGTTCCCACGAGGCATCGAACGAGAACGACGTGGTGTGCGCGATTTTCATCCGTCGTCCGGCCTGATGTGCGACGACACGGTCGAAGATCTTCTCGACGTGGTTGACGTACATGTTCGTCAGGCCGCGGTAGCCCACGGCGACGCCCTTGGGCCGGCCCGTCGAGCCGGAGGTGAAGATGATGTATGCAAGGTGATCGAGCTCGATCCTGCCACCGCGGTCGGCATCTCCGATCGGGCTCGAGTCGAGGGCCGCAATGCGGTCGCGGGTGGCGGGATCGTCGAGGTCGACGCCGCGGGTGTCACCGATTCGGCTCGCGTCCCGACCGGTCACCAGCGTCACCGTCGGACGCGCAACGTCGAGCATGTAGCCGATGCGATCGTCGGGCAGCGCTCTGTCGATCGGCACATACGCCGCACCGACGGCGAACACCGCGAACATCGCGATGACCATGCGCTCGTCACGTGGCAGGAGCAGCGCGACGCGGTGCTCGGACCGGACACCCGCGTCGAGAAGTAGCCGAGCGTACCGATTGACCTCCGCTGAAAACTCCGTGAAGGTCAGGACGCGGTCCCCCGCGATCAGCGCAGTCTCCGCTCCGGACAGGCGGACCTGCTCGTCGAGCAATTTCGCAACCGTCACGGTCGGGACCTCGCGGACCAGGTCCGCAGCGATGCCGGTGTGCGGCACTGCTTCGCCGGCCAGAAGGGCGGAAAGCTGCCCGACCGGACCGTCGAGGTTCTGCACGAGCGAAATCAGCACCTGCAGGAACCGTTCGAGCAGTTCCTCCGCAGCCGCCTCGGTGTAAGCATCGTGGCGGTACACCAGCCGGACATGCACAACGGTCTCACCGTCGACCTCGGACGGATCGATCGCGAACGTGACCGGATAGTGCGTCTCGTCGTCTACCTCCGTCGTCACGAGCTCGAACTCACCCGGGGCGGTCTCTTCCTCGAACGGAAGGTTCTGCACCACGAACAGCGTGTCGAACATCGTCGACATGTCGGCCGCGGCCTGGATTCTGGTCAGCGACGCATAGGGATGATCGATCACCTGCAACTGCTCGTGCTGCACGCGGGTCAGCAAGCTTCGCACCGAGTCGAACGGTGAAAAGCTCACTCGCAACGGAACAGTGTTGAACAGCAGTCCGACGATTCGATCGGAGTCGGCGAGCTCCGGCGGACGTCCGGACACGGTGTTGCCGAACACGACATCGCTGCTGCCGACCAACTGCCCGAGCGTCACTCCCCACGCGGCCTGCAGCACCGTGCCGACGGTGACGCCCGACGTCCGCGCGGCGGCATGTACCGCTGCTGCGGCGGCGCCGTCGAGATCGCGATGCAGTTCACCCGATCCGTCGCGCCCTTCACCGGCGGCCACACCGGCCGGCCAGACGAGCGTCGGGCCGGACAGCTCGGCAAGGTACGAACTCCACGCGCGGTACGCAGCGTCGATGTCCTGATCGGACAGCCAGTCGAGGTAACTGCGGAACGACGCCGGCCGCACTCGCGCCGGATACTCGGGGTCCCTGTAGGTATCGAAGATCTCGTCGAGAACGGCACTCGTCGACCAGCCGTCGAGCAGGATGTGCTCGAACGTCATCGCGAGCTTCCACTGGTCGATACCGTGCTCGATGAGGGTGAAGCGAATGAGCGGCGGCGTTTCGAAGTCGAACGGCACAGCACATTCCTCGGCGAGAAATTCCGTCGTACCGACACCGAGATCGCGCCACTGCGCCAATCGGATGATCCGGATCGGTGCGTCGGCGACAGCCGGGATGACCTGCGCCTCACCGGACGGCAGGAACGCTGATCGAAGGTTCGGGTAGCGACCGAGCACCGTGCGAACCGCTGCTACCAGACGGTCCGGATCGAATGCACCGACGACGCCCTGCGTCACCTGAGACATGTACGAGTTGTGGCCGCCGGACTCTCTGGCCCGCACCATGTGATAGAGCAAGCCCTGCTGCAGAGGTGACAGTGGAAGCAGTTCGGCGGCAGCACCGTAGCGCGCGCGGACGCTCTCCTCGTCCGCAGCGGAGAGGGTCAACCTGTCCGCGCGCCGCACACTGAGCGGTGAGCCCGCGCCGGATGACGGGGCCGCCGTGATGACTGCGACCGCAATCTCGTCCACGATGGCTGCCACGATCTCGTCGACCGGTGTGACGACCGTCGCATCGACATCGACCTCGACTCGCACCGACCGAGTTTCCGTCTCGACGCCCGAACCGCCGACGAGTACGCGCACCGCGATCGGCGTCGTGGCATGGCCGGCTACAGCGCTGTAGGCGTCCGTGGTGAAGACACTCACCCGTGCGTGTGGCGTCGGAAGGTCGTCGAAGAACGAACCGAACCGAGCATGTCCGGAAAGCCCTGCGTAGTCCGCGGCGCGTTCGCGGATCGGCTCGAGGTGGGTGGCGATCGACGCACCGGTGACATCCTCCGCAAGCTGAGCGTCGTCGATCACACAAGGCAGAACGACCACCGTGTCGGCGTTCAACGGTTCGGCGACCTCGAGCACGAGATCGCCGTCGACGAGATCGCCCGCTTCGAGTGCGCGAACCACCGCGGCGACGATCGCTGCCCGCGCGAGCTCCGCGCCCGCGGCGGCCTCATGGACGGGGACAGTGCAGTTCTGCCACGCCGACTCCATCGGCCCGCGAGCCGGCTCGCCGCCGTCGTGATCGGCAAGTTCGTCGACCCAGTCCTCCCAGAACGGATCGTCGAGAACCTCGGTCCAGACCTCGTCGGAACGCTCGTCTCGATCGATCGGAACAACGACGATCTCCGTCGCGGTACCGGCGTGGTAGGCGGCGACGAGGGCTGTCACGACCTCCCGCGCCGAATCGAGAAGCGACGGGTTGACCACCTCTGCCGATAGTTCACCGCTCCCGTCGTCTCGGACACCCAACCGGAGGGACGCCACGTACGGCGCCGCGAGCGCAAGGTGCGAGGTCGCCGCAAGCCACATCGAGTCATCGCGAATATCGAAGTCCGGCAGTAGAACTCGAACTTCGTACGGGTCGGCGGCGGGCGGTGCTGTCGTGCCACGGAGTGCAGCACGCACGAGCTGCGCAAGCTGCCGGGCCGGCAATCCGGGGTGACGCGCGCCCAGGACCAGGAAGAGTCGAGCGGTCTCGAGCAAGCGTGACGTCGTCTCGTCGAAGAACAATTCGCGGGTGGCATCGAGTCCGATGCTCAGCGTTCCGTCGGGCCGCCGCTCGAGCGAGTACACCAAGTCGAACAGCGCCGGGCTCGAATCATCGACGCCTGCTTCGGACGGCAGCAACGGCACGAGTGCCGCGTCCGAGTAGTCGGTGATCTCGCGATTGTCGCGGAATGCGGCCATGACCTGAAAGATCGGACTCAGCCCGGGGATTCGCGTCGGGTTGACCGCCTCGACCACGTGCTCGAACGGGACGAGCTTGTGTTCCACCGCGCCGAGCAGACGGTCCCGGACGCCGCTGAGCGTGTTCCCGAAGCCGAGCGCAGCATCGATATCTACACGCACGACCACCGAGTTGACGAAATATCCGATGAGATCGGCCAATTCGGGTTCATCGCGCAGGGTCACGGGCGTACCGACCGGCACGTGCGCACCGGCGCCCTCGTTCCACAGCGCGAGTGACAGCGCCGTGATGACCGCATGCAACGGCGTGGCCCGATGCTCGATGAGGAGATCGTCGACGGTATCGGTGTCCGAGCTCGACAGCACTGCCTCGACGGACCGAATCGTACGCTCGTCGGTGTCGCCGCGAGCAGAATCGAGCGGCAGCGGCGTTTCGACCGGAAGGCCGGCGAGCAGGTCCCGCCAGTAGTCCAGTTCGCCCCTGTGACGCGAACCGGAGTCGTCTCGGTCGCCGAGGACTTCGAGGTGCCATACCGCGAAGTCGGCGTACTGGAACGCGAGCGGTTCGAGGTGTGTACCCGTGTAGAGGGCCGCCAGGTCACGGATGAACGGCTCGACCGAATTCTCGTCGGTGACCATGTGATGCGCGTGTGCCACCAGTACATCGCCGTCTTCGTGCCGTAGCAGCGTGAACTGCATACCGAATTCGGTTGCGAGTTCGAGCGGCGCAACAAGGAGTTCGCCGATACGCACGTCGAGATTGCTGCGCTCGATCTGCTCGACCGCCAACAGCCCCTGCCGGGCCTCGTGCACGACCTGAATCGGTGTCGACGATTTTTCGTCGTAGACGAACGTGGTGCGCAGCACTTCGTGTCTTTCGACCAGTCGCCGAATCGCGTTTTGCAGCGCTTCGACATCGGCCCGATCGTGCAACGCGCGATCCCGGAACTGGAGTGCCTCCACCGTGCGGTAGATCGTCCGGTCCGCGACCTGCTCGGCCAACCACAGCGATTGCTGACCGAACGACATCGGCAGTACGTCGGGTCGTTCGATTCGACCGACGCGCACCACCGGAAGTGAGACGCGTGAGGTGTCCCCGACGACCTGAGCCAGTTCTGCGATCGTCGGGTTGTCGAAGACCTCACGTAAGGACAACGACACGTCCATGGCCGCATTCACTCGGGAAACCACGCCGCTCGCGAGCAGCGAGTGGCCGCCCAGGCGGAAGAAGTCGTCGTCGACGCTGAGCACGACGTCGTCGCCGAGATGCAGCACTTCGGAGAACACGCGCGCGAGCGTCCGCTCGACGGCGGTTTCCGGCAACTGGCCGCCGACGCCCGCGCCTGATCCGAGGTCGGGGGCGGGCAGGCTGCGCCGGTCGAGCTTGCCGTTGACCGTCACGGGGAACGCATCGAGAACGGTGAAAGTAGACGGAACCATGTACTCGGGCAATGTCGCTACAGCTTGCTCCCGAAGTATCTCGACGAAGTTCGCGGGCGACTCGCCCGCGGCCGTGACGTAGGCGGCGAGGAACTTGCCCCCCGCCGGGTGATCCAACGCGAGCACCGCTGCACGACGAACCCCGGGATGCGCCGAGATCGCGATCTCGACCTCTTCGAGCTCGAGGCGTTGACCACGGATCTTGACCTGATTGTCGGCGCGGCCGAGAAACTCGAGCGTTCCGTCCTCGGTCCACCGCGCGAGATCCCCGGTGCGATACATGCGCGAGCCGTCGGCATCGAACGGGTTCGCGACGAAGCTGCCCGCAGTGAGGTGCCCGCTGCCGACATATCCACGGCCCAACAGGAATCCGGCGGCGTACAGCTCACCGCCGGTACCGACCGGAGTCGGATCGAGGTCCTCGTCCAGGACATAGAGCTGGGTATGTGGATTGGGGCGACCGATCGACGTCGCGATACGCTCGGCCCGCTGTCGGTAGATGACGTGCGAGACACCGATCGTCGCTTCGGCCGGGCCGTATCCGTGATACAGCGTCGTCGTCAACTGTTCGCGGAACCGGCTGAACAAATCAGGGGTGAGGACTTCACCGCCGCACCACACGTGCCGGACCCCCGCGAGAGCCGAGGCGCCGTTCGCCGACCGCTCGAGGTCGAGGACGAGGAGCGCATCGAGCATCGACGAGACGAGGTACAGGTACGTGACCTGCTCCTTCTCGATCAGGTCGAGCAGGTACTCCGGTTCCTTCTCCCTGCCGGGCGCCGCGACGACGACACGTCCGCCGGACACGAGCGGAAGCAGAATCTCGTTCACGGAGATGTCGAAGGCCAGGGGCGCCTTGAACAGCGACGCATCGTCGTTGCCGAACATGAGCACGTGGTCCCGCTGCCAGGTGAGTCGCTCGCAGATCGCCTCATGACGGATCATCGCGCCCTTCGGCGTTCCGGTCGATCCCGAAGTGAAGATCACGTACGCGAGCTGAGAGCCGTCGAGCTCGAGGTTCGGTGCAACGGAGGACAATTCGCCGTACTGCCAGTCGTCGAGGTTCACCTCGATCGATTCGACCGGTAGCGACGTCTGGTCCTGGGCCGAGACGACTGCGATCCGCGCTGCCGAGTCTGCGATCACGCGGTCACGCCTGGCCGCCGGCCACTGCGGGTCGACCGGCACGAACGCACCGCCGGCAGTCATGATGGCCAACGCGGCCACGACCATCTCGGCCGATCGCGGCAGGCAGATTCCGACGACCCCTTCGGTGTCGAGCCCCGAGCCGAGCAACCGGTGCGACAGCTGCGCGACCCTCTCGGACAGTTCGGAAAAGGTGAGTCGGCGGTCACCGTCGACGAGAGCGACAGCGTCCGGCGTTGCGCGAGCCGCCGCCGCGAACAGCTCCGGAACAGTCGCGGTCACTGCGGGAGATGTGTGGTCGTTCCACCGTTGATGCAGCTCGGCGATATCGACGGGCGCGGTCATACTTCTCCCTGAGTTAGCTTAGCCAAACCTATTGTTTTCATACTGTGGTGCTTGCCGGGGTGTGGTGTCAAGCCGATAGCCGGTGGCCGAACTCGGTACCTTCGAGGACACAGACCTCAGCGACGACGACGTACCTCTCGGATGAGCAACCACACCAGATATCCGCCTCCCGCGACCACGGTCACCACACCGACCGGCAACTCGACCGGCAGTAGATTCTGCGCCGTGACGTCGGCGGCAGCGAGCAACAATGCCCCCGTGAACGCCGCAGGCGCGAGGGTGACGCCCGGGCTACGAGCCAGTCGACGGGCGATCTGCGGCGCCGCGAGCGCGACGAACACGATCGGGCCTGCAGCAGCGGTCACGGTCGCGGTGAGCGCTACTCCTAGTACGAGCACGACGACGCGCACACGTTCCACACGCGCACCGGTAGCCCGAGCGGCGTCGTCACCGAGTTCGAGTTGTTTGAGTGCCGGTGAAAACACGGCAAGCACGCCGAAGAGCAGAACGATGACACCGCTGCCGATCAGCGCTTGACCCCAACTCGTGCCGGTGAGCGATCCGGCACCCCACGCGGCGGCACTCATGGCGACCTTGAGTTTCGCGTTCAGCATCAACCACGTGTTGAGGGAGGTCAGCATCGCAGAAATAGCGATTCCTACGATGATCAGCCGAAAGCCCTGTACCCCACCCCGCCACGCGAGGAGGTAGACGACGACTGCTGTTGCGATACCACCGACCAGTGCCCCTGCGGCCAGCTGCAGATACGAACCGTGGATCAAGATGATCACGACCAACGCGCCGGAGTAGGACCCCGCGCTGAAGCCGATGATGTCCGGCGACGCCAGCGGGTTGCGGATCAGCGACTGAAAAGCCGCGCCGGAAACCCCCAACGCAGCGCCGAACACGACCGCAGCGACCGCCCGCGGCGCCCGCCACTCGACGACGACTGTGCGAGCGAAACCGGCATCGGGATCTCCGGCGACAGCAGCCCACACTTGGGCGAGGCTCAGCGGATAATCGCCGAGAGTCAAGGCCCATACCGTCACCGCGAGCGTCGCCGTCGCCAGAACTGCGCAGACGAGGACACTTCGGCCGTGCCAGCGTGTGGCCCAACCGCCGGTGCGTACCACGAGCGTGCGGTGTCCGAAATCCACCTGCCGTTCGGTGGCGGTCTCGAGACCTGTCGAACTCACAGGCCACTCACCTTTGCTCGGCGGACAAGATAAATGAGCACCGGGGCGCCGACGAATGCAGTCACGATGCCGACCGGGAACTCACCCGGCCGGATGACGACGCGTCCGACGATGTCGGCGGCCAGCAACAGCGATGGTGCGAGAACGATCGTGTAACCGATGATCCAGCGCTGGTCCGGGCCGACGATCCACCTAGCCACGTGCGGAATCATGAGGCCTACGAAACCGATCGGACCGGCGATGGCCGTCGCGCCGCCGGCCAGCAGCGTCACCGCGATGATCACGATCACGCGTGTGCGATTGACGTGTGCGCCGAGCGCGCTCGCCAGATCGTCCCCCAGTGCGATGGTGTTCAGTGAATTGGCCGCGATCGCGGCCAGCACCACTCCGATGATCAAGAACGGAAGCACCGGCAACAGAACGTCCCAGCCTCGATCGACGAGACTACCTGCGTACCAACTACGCATCTGATCGAATGTCTTCGGATCGGTGAGAACCCAACCGGTGACGATTCCGGACAGCACGGCTCCGAATGCGACACCCGCCAGCGTCAGGTGAACCGGGTCTGCTCCACCGCGCCCCATCGAACCGATCACGTAGACAACGACGGTGACGACCAATGCGCCGAGGAAAGCGAACCAGACGTACCCACTGACGGTGGTCACACCGAACACTGCGATGCCGACGACGACGAAGAATTCGGCGCCGGCGTTGACCCCGAGAATGCCGGGATCGGCAAGCGGATTACGCGTCAGAGCCTGAATGAGAGCACCGGATACCCCGAGCGCGACGCCCACGGCGAGACCCACTGCGGTTCGCGGAATGCGCATGTCCCACACGACGTACGCGTCGCCTTTGCCGGTGTTGTGCAGGAGTGAGTCGAACACCACCGACAGCGGGATGTCCTTCGATCCGACGGCGATGCTCAGGAGCACCAAGACGACCAGCGACGCGATCGCGATGAGCAATCCCATCGCGCGCCGCCCCACGCTCGTCGACGCCGTTGCACGGCGAACCCCCTCCGGCGTTTCAGCAGGCGGAGGAGCATGACCGGTTCGTGTTGTCACTCGTCATCTCTCCTGATGGTGGACGCACATCCAGCCGCCTCGTGCGCTACGAGGCGGCTGGATGACCGATAGATCTTGCCTAGGCGCCCGTGTTGAGCGTCGATGCCTCCAACTGCGGGACGACCTCGTCGAGCCACCACTGCACGCTCGAGGGAGTCGGCGGATTCACCGCAAGCCACTGCGGACCGTAGAGGTAGACGAGCGTCCCGTTCTTCGCGGCAGCAAGCTCGGGAACGCGGGGATCGGCCTCGAACGCCGTCCTGAACGTGTTCTCCGGGTCGGCGTACTCGTGAGTGACTATGAACACGACGTCAGCGGAGAACTGGTCGATGTTCTCGAGCGAGTACTTGGGTGCGTTCGCCGCGACACTGTCGCCCTCACCTGTCGGTTGCCCGTCTCCTGGCGTCAATCCCAACGCCTCGATGGGCTCGTTCGCATACTCGGTGAGCCACAATTGCTGATTGTCGCCGTCGAGCACGCCCAGCTGAAATGTCTTGCCCTTCAGGCCAGGCAGCTTCGCGGCGGCCTCGGACAATGTGGCCTCGTACTTGGCCTCGGTCTCGTCGACGATCTTCTCGTCGTGCCCGGTGAGCGCCGCAAGAGACGCCAGATTGTCCTGCCAGCTGGTATCGCCGCCCTCGTCCTGCGTTTCCAGACCGACATAGGTGGGTGCGATGGAAGAAAGACGATCGTAGAGCTGCTCGTCGGCGCTCCAGACACTCGTCAGAATCAAGTCCGGATTCAATGCGGCAATCGCCTCCGGCGAATCCATACCCTCCGCGGTGTAGAGGTCCGCGTTGAAATCGCCGTCGTACAGACCCTGCAGCCACGGGTAGTCATCGAGGTCGGACGCTTCTCCCGACACTGCGATCGGCTTCTCGTCCAGGACGTCCAGCAGTCCGATCCAGTCGGTTCCTACAGCGACGATCCGCTCGGGCTTCTCCTCGACGGTGACGTCACCGTAAGCGGCGTCGATCGTGACCGGGAACGCACCGTCGCTCGACGCACTGTCGCTCGACGCGCCGTTCGTGGCACCGTCGGACGAGTCGCTCGAGCAACCCGCGAGCACCAAACCGACACTGACCAACCCGGCCAGCAATGCTGTCGCGCGCCTAGGCGCGGCAAGCGTTTTCATAGACGTTCCTCTCGTGTACTTCGATGGTTCGATGTTCGGTCAGACGTTCACGGATGCCGTGACGTCACCGGTCTCACGCCGTGCGATCACGTCGCGGAGCGATTTGGGACGCAGGTCGGTCCACGTTCGTTCGATCCACTCGAGCACCTCCGCGCGTGGTGCTCCGTCGGGGGCTCCGTGAGCGATCGCCCATCCACCCGGGACCGGCTTGAAGGTGGGCCACAGCGAGTACTGCTCTTCATGGTTGACGAGCGCAAAGAACCGGCCCTGGTCGTCGTCGAACGGGTTGTTCGCCACATTTCTCCTTCGGTTCGAGCGCAGTTACTCGGCGTTGCCGCACGGACGGTCACCGACGGACGTGCTCGTATGGCGACATATCGCAGCGAACAGTAGCAACAAAGATCAGTTAAGGCTAGGCTACCTTCAGCACTGCACGCTCGCCTGGGTCCGAGCTCGCCGGATCCGCTCGTCCGGACAGAGCTGATCTCGAAAGCGCAAGGCCGCCAGGCTCATATAGAAAGACCGGACGATTGCCGAACACGACCACCCACCAAGTCGGTCCATCCACGTCGCCTGGCCCAGCCCCCACACCGGCGTCCACCGACCGACTCAGCGTCGATTCCGCCACGATCGGTTACGACCGACGAGTCATCTCCGAGCAACTGAGCGTGTCGATTCCCGACCAGTCGTTGACCGTCATCGTCGGACCGAACGCGTGCGGCAAGTCGACACTGCTGCGTGCACTGTCTCGGCTCATCAAGCCGAACTCCGGGCAAGTGATTCTCGATGGCGCGGACATTCGCTCGTACCAGACCAAGGAGGTCGCCCGCCGCATCGGCCTGTTGCCGCAAAGCGCTCTCGCGCCGGACGGGATCACCGTTGCCGACCTGGTCAGCCGCGGCCGGTTCCCGCATCAGAAGCTCCTTCGGCAGTGGACCGCGTCCGACGAGGCGGCAGTACTGACGGCAATGGACGCGACAGGCGTCACCGAACTCTCCGGACGACCGGTCGACGAACTGTCCGGCGGACAGCGCCAACGTGTCTGGGTTGCAATGGCTTTGGCACAAGAGACCGAAATCATGCTGCTCGACGAACCGACCACCTTCCTCGACATCGCCCACCAGATCGAACTCCTCGAGCTGTTCACGGACCTGAATCACCTCGGCCGGACGCTCGTCGCGGTACTGCACGACCTCAACCATGCGGCCCGGTACGGAACCCACCTCATCGCAATGAAGGACGGCTCCATCGTTGCCGAGGGTGCGCCGTCGGACATCGTCACCGCCGACCTCGTACACGAGGTGTTCGGACTCGAGTGCATCGTTCAACCCGACCCGGTCACGGGCACACCGGCGGTCACACCGCTGGGCCGCCGGCGCATCCCGCACACGGCTGAGTAACCTCCGACCTCTTCGTGACCTCGGCGGCACCGCCTACCTGTCGCCGATCGACACGACGCGCTTTCATCCGGGCCGTGCCCGTGGGACGGTCCGCTGCGTCCGCTGCCGCTCCTCCGCGCAAAACTCGGGATCCTACTGTTAGGTTAGGCTAAGCATTTCCTAGAGAAGGAGTTTGGTGTGATCGAGGTTCGTCTTCCGCTGACGTCTGCGCAGTTGGGCGTTTGGACCGCTGAGCACGTCACACCAGGCGCCGACGCCTTTCGAATCTCCCAACTGATCTGGCTGGACGGCGACATCGACACCCCGCTCCTGGAGCGCGCAATCGGCGTCGCAACCTCCGAAGCAGACGTCCTCGGCCTTCGCCCCGTCGAGGGTGCCGACGGCCTACCGATGCTGCATCGGGAGATCGGGGGTGTCGGTACGACGACCGTGGTCGAGCACGATCGACCGGATGACCGGATCCGCGCCGAAGCGTGGACGAGGTGCCACGAATGCGGCGCAGGCGACGACCGATTCGAGTCGGTGTCGGTGATCCATCGCCGGGCCGACGGCTGGGCGTGGGAGTTCGCCACCCATCACCTGCTCCTCGATGCTTACGGCCTCGGATTGGTGACTCGCCGCGTCGCCGAGGTGTACACCGCACTCGTCGGGAACGAGCCGATCCCGCCGCGATGGTTCGGGGCGTACTCCGAAATCGAAGAATCGCGCGACACGAACCTCGACGACCATTGGGTGCAACGATTCGAAGCCGTCGACGACATCACTCCGGTCACCTTCGATGCGTCCCGACAGTTCTTCCTGACCGACGCTCGAACACACGTCGTCATCCCGGCGGACGTGGCCGAGTCGATCGATCAGTTGGCTCGTGCTGCCCGCGTGAACTGGTCCGATGTTGTCGCCCTGGGCTGGGGCCTGTACACCGCATCTCTCGTCGGCCGTGATGCGTTCGCCGTGCGATTCCCGCAGATGAACCGATCCGGGCGCCCCGCCCTGACGACTCCGGCAATGCTCGTCGGCGCAGCCCCCGTGGTCTTTCGTCCGAACCCGTCGGCAACCGTGCGCGAACTGCTGCAGCAGGTGAACAGTGAACTGCGAACCGCTGCACGTCACGTCGCAGCTGGGGAGAAGCTGGCTCGCATCTGGCCGAACGGGCCGGACGACTACCAGGCGATTCCGCAGCTGAACATCAAGGCATTCGACTACAACCAGTCCTTCGGCGCGATCCGTGGGCGTCAAGAGACGATCGCCAGCGGACCGGTCGGGTTCCTCGACCTCATGGCGTATCGCGATTCGGTCCACGGATTCCTTGTGGACGTGGCCACGAGCGATCCTGCTGTGGCCGCTTCTGGAGTGGTCGACACAGCAAATCGATTCGTGCAGTTCCTCGGTCGACTCGCGGCCGCTCCAGGGACTCGGATCGCGTCGGTGAGGGTGATCGATGCTGATCTGACGCTCTCGGCGGGTCCGGTTGTGTCGGTGGCGGATTCGACGGTGGATGCGTTGACTCGGCGTCAGTCGAGTGTGTCTGCTGATGCGCTCGCGGTCATCGACGACAGCGGAACCGAGTTCTCCTACACCGATTTCGATGCCCGCGTCAACGCATTGGCACACGTTCTGATCGAACGTGGGGTTCAGGTCGGAGACCGCGTCGCCGTTCAACTCCCGCGCAGCATCGAGCTGGTGACCGCCCTGCACGCCGTCATCCGCGCCGGCGCAGCGTATGTCCCCATCGACCCCGACTACCCGGACGAGCGGATCGGGCACATCCTCGACGACGCGTCACCCACAGTGGTCATCACCGAAGAGTTCCTCGACAACCCTGTGGTCGCGGCACGTCTGGCACGCGGTGAACGTGCAGCACCGGTGCTGGCGCGCACCCTGACCCCCGCCGATATCGCCTATGTCCTGTTCACCTCCGGCACCACCGGACGCCCCAAAGGCGTCATGATCTCCCACCAAGCGATCATCAACCGCCTCACCTGGATGGCCGACGACTACGCAATCGGCCCCGGTGATCGGATCCTGCAGAAAACCCCCGCCGTCTTCGACGTCTCGGTCTGGGAATTCTTCCTCCCCGCCGTCATCGGCGCCACCCTCGTCATCGCCAAAGACGGCGGCCACAAAGACCCGTCCTATCTCGCCGAGGTCATCGACCGCCACCACATCACCGTCCTGCACTTCGTACCCGCCATGCTCGCCGCATTCCTCGGGGCGAGTCCTGACCCGGACCGGTTGGCGTCGGTGCGGCGGGTGTTCTTCTCCGGCGAAGCCCTCCCCGCCCCGAACGCCGCCGCCGCCGACCGACTCTTCACCGGCGCCGAACTGCACAACCTCTACGGCCCCACCGAAGCCGCCGTCGACGTCACCGCCGCACCCGTCCACGCTTCTGCGTTGGCCGATCTGGTGACCGTGCCCATCGGTGTGCCGGTCGCCAACACGATCGTGCGGGTGTTGGATTCGTGGCTGCGCCCGGTACCCACCGGAGTGACAGGAGAGCTCTACCTCGGCGGTATCCAACTCGCCGACGGCTACATCGCCCGACCCGACCTCACCGCCACCCGCTTCATCGCCGACCCCACCACCGACCCCACCACCGGCACCGCATCGGGTCAGCGCCTCTACCGCACCGGCGACCTCGTCCGCTGGAACACCGGTGGACACCTCGAGTACCTCGGCCGCTCCGACGACCAAGTCAAGATCCGCGGATTCCGCATCGAACTCGACGAGATCCGCACCGTCCTCGAACAGCACCCCGCCGTATCCCGAGCCGTCGTCATCGCCGCCGAACACCCCGCACACACCAACAGCGCCGGCACCGGCACCTATCTCGCCGCCTACCACACCAGCACCACCGACACCGAGATCACCGAAGCCACCGACGGTGAACTACGAGCCTTCCTCACCGACCGGCTACCGGACTACATGATTCCCACGGTCTTCATCCCCATCGACACCATCCCCGTCACCCCCAACGGCAAACTCGACCGCCGCGCCCTACCCACACCCGACCTCACCGGCGCACTCACCGGCGGACAACACCCCACCACAGTCACCGAAACCACCCTCGCCACCGTCTTCGCCGACGTCCTGCACCTGCCCACCGACACCGAACTCTCGATCGACGACGACTTCTTCCGCCTCGGCGGCGACTCCATATCCTCCATCCAAGTCGTCACCCGAGCCCGCCGCGCCGGCATCACCATCACCGCCGCCGACATCTTCACCCACCGCACCATCGCCACCCTCGCCACCATCGCCGACACCCGCACCCACACCGAATCCGGCCCCACCGCCGTCACCACCGCACCACTGCTACCCATCGCCGCCCGCTACATAAACCGACCCGGCTTCGACCACTTCACCCAATCCTTCGTCTTCACCACCCCACCCGACCTCACCACCGACACCCTCCACCGAATCCTCACCCGCGTCATCGGTCATCACCCGACCCTGCAGGGCCGCCTCGGAATCGACAACTCCGGCGCACCACACTTCACCGGCGCCGCCACCCCGATCGAGGTCACCACCCGACTCGACACCACCGAATTCACCGACGGTTGGTCCGGACCGCGCTGGCCTGCGTACGTCACTGCCGAGACGACACGGCTCTCCGAGCAACTCGATCCGACGAACGGGATTTTGTGGCGCGCCCTGTGGTGCACCCACTCCGGTGACACCAAGCCCAACGACGCCGACTCCGGTGACACCAAGCCCAACGACGCCGACTCCGGTGACACCACCGGCCGCCTCGTCATGGTCATCCACCACCTCGCCGTCGACGGAGTCTCCTGGCGCATCCTCGAAGACGACCTCGCACACGCCTGGGCACTCGACACCGACGCCACCGACACCGACCTGCTACCGGCCGGCACCTCCATCACCACCTGGACGCACGCACTGACCGAGCAGGATGTCACCGAGCAACTGGGTCACTGGAGCACGGTGGTGAACGCGGTCGTCCCACTGTTCGGCGAGACCGGAATCGACCAGGAGCGCCACACCCAGGCCACCGTCACCACTATCGACGTGAAGATCCCGGCCGGGCCCCTGATCAACGACGTCACCGCCGCACTCTCCGCCAGCGTCGAAGACATCCTCCTCACCGCACTCACCATCGCGACCGACACCTGGCGCGCCCGCCACCACCTCGAGCCACTCCCGATCACCATCGGCATGGAAGGCCACGGCCGCCAAGAAACCCTCGTCCCCGGAGCCGACCTCTCACGCTCGATCGGCTGGTTCACCACCTGGTACCCGATCCTGGCCGACCTCACCGACCTCGACCCCCACCACACCATCACCGACCCCACCCTCGCCGCCGACGCAGTACTACGCATCAAAGACACACTCGCGCGCATCCCCGACCGCGGCATCGGCTACGGCATACTCACCCACCTCGACCCCGACACCGCCCTACCCACCACCACCCCCGACCTCGCATTCAACTACCTCGGCAACTTCAGTGCCGTCACCGCCAAACCATGGTCCAATTCGCCGGAGTGCCCCGGAATTCGCGCGCACCTGCCGAAAAACTTGCCCGCTGCAGCAGTGGTGGATGTCAACATCGCGGTTCTCACTGGTAGCGATGGCGAGCCCATGTTCGACGGATCCTTCGCCTATGCCCAGGACATCTTGACCAGCGAACAGGCGCGCGAACTCGTCCAACTCTGGACCACCGCGTTACAGACTCTTGTCACGTACGCCACCGGCGTGGGTGCAGGGCGCGTGCGCCGTTCCCTCACCGACTTCACCGCCACCGGTATCATCCACAGTGACCTCACCGCGTGGGAACACCGCTACGGCGACATCACCGACGTCCAGCCCCTGACGCCACTGCAACACGGCATGGTCTTCGAATCACTCCTCGGTGACAGCGCCAGCGTGGACCTGTATCTCACGCACACGCTGGTCCACGTCACCGGAACGCTCGACAACGAACGGCTCTACAGAGCCCTGCGAACGTTGACCGAGATCTATCCCAACCTCAAAGCGGCGATCACACCCGCCGCGAACGGCGACTACGTCGCCGTCATCCCCACGCACGCGACGATCGAACTCACCGCAGTGAATGGCATCGGAGATGCAGATGCCGTGGACAAAGCCGTGGCGCGGAACCGGGAAACCGGGTTCGTTCTGGCTGACGCGCTGTTGATGCGCGTCACCGCCGTCACCACCGCACCAGACCACCACACCCTCATCCTGACCATCCACCACGCCATCACCGACGGCTGGTCCACCCCGCCCCTGATCGCCACACTGCTCCGCGCCTACAACACCCCCACCACCCCGTCGT
>NZ_NPGB01000007.1:0-20125 GCF_002259345.1 Rhodococcus sp. 06-156-4
AATCGCCTTGTGAACGAACGAACCCTTAGGTCCCATCCGCGGCGGAAAAGGCCGAGCCGCCGTCACAGCGGGAGTAGGCCTAGGCGCTAGGGCAGTCACACAGTCCTCCTGAAGATGCGAGTGGAGTCATCGTAAACCCGCAACGGCTCGGGTACTACCTTTGGTCGTAGTTCGTTGCGGCGGAGTCGTGTATCTCGACGAAAAATCCCGCCACCGACGACGGTGGCGGGATTTCACGACGACTGTGTCGGTGAGCGTCAGTTGCCCAACGCGCAGAACTGGCCCGAGGACAGGTTGAGGGCGAGCGACCACTGGCCGACGCAATCGACGCCTGCGGCTTCGGCGGTTGCTCCCGAACCCCAACCCGCGATGGCGATGATGGTTCCGCCGTTGTCCGCCCAGGAATGCGCGATTCCGCCGCCGATGGCTCCGGCGTACGCGGTGCCTCCGGCGCGCGAGGCCCCGAGTGCCGTGCCGTAGCCGGTTGCCAACGTGGAGGTGCTGCCCGCGCCCTCGGCGACGCTGACGGCGGTGCCGCTGTCGGTTGCGGTTGCGGTAGCGCGTGACGCGTCCTGAGCGGTGGCGCCGCAGCTGGCGTAACCGTCGACCTGGATGTCGTTCGCGGACGGAGGGGACACGCACGTCACCGGTGCCGCGGAGGCCACGCCGGCGCCGGCGAAACCAGCAGCGACGATGCCGCCACCGACAGCGAAAGCTGCTGCAGCACGGGACATTCGACTACTGGAGCGGAAGGAGGAGCCATCCTGGGGCGAGCGGCGGAGCAGAGAGAAAGACGGAACAGCGAACAACAGGGGGGCTCCTTCACGGAATCTTGCAAATGGGTCGATGCGGCACACCGTACCCCGGTTCGGGCGTCAGGTCATCAGTGAATGTTCCCAATGGATGTAACGATTCGTCACCGTCGATGTCGTGGCCGTCTTCCGCATGTCGATGGTGCTCTAGCATCTTCGAAGATGAAGCGCAGTCTTGTCGTCGTTCTTGCCGGAGCGCTGGTGGTTCTCGCCGGATGCAGCGGGTCGTCCGACGGTCCAGCGGGTCCGCCGGCGGCGGATTCGTCGTTCACCTCGCCCGGTGTCGCGCTCGCGCCGGACTCCGGCGGAGCGGTGCGAGAGCAGGCGCCCTCGCCCGTCGAACGCAAAGAAGTTGTCACGGGCCAGATCTACGTCACCGCCGACGATCCCGTCGACGCTGCACGCGAGGCGGTCGGCGCGGTGGAGAGCGCCGGAGGCCGCATCGACAACCGAACCGAGAATCCAGCGACGGAGAACTCGACGGCCAGTAGTTCCATCACCGCCAGGATCCCCGCGGACGAGCTGACCGTGACCGTCGACAGGATCTCTGCCCTCGGGAAGGTCACCAGCGTCAGCATCACTCGTGACGACGTCACCATGCAGTACCAGGACCTCGACGCCAGGATCGCGGCTCTTCAGGCGTCGGTCGATCGGTTGCGGGCGCTCATCGCCGGTGCGACGAACACGGCCGACCTGATCGAAGCGGAGTCGGCGCTGTCGAGCAGGCAAGGCGAGCTCGACGGGTTGGTCTCGCAACGCAGCTACCTCGCCGATCAAGTGGAACTGTCCACCATCACAGTGCAATTCAGCACCGACGACGTCACGCCGTCGCCCGGACCGGACAACTTCCTCGACGGCCTGGTCTCCGGGTGGAACTCGTTGCTCGACGCGATCGGAGACGGGATCGTTGCCGTGGGGCGTGCGATTCCGTGGCTGGGTGCGCTGGTGGTGGGAGCAGGTGTCGTCTACGCGGTGGTGCGGACGGTGCGTGCAGTCCGGCCGCGCCGGACAGTCGAGAAAGACAACAGCGACGACACGGATGCCGTCGGGACCGACGGCGTGGGGACCGACGAGAGCGAAGGCAACGCCGCGCCTCGGGAATGAATCGGCGGTCGGTCTGCGGTGCAGCAGTTCCGGACCGGAGTGAGTCGAGCCGGACTCACACCGCCCCGTCGAAACCGTGTTGACGCCAGGCCTCGTACATCACGACGGCGGCCGAGTTCGCGAGATTCAGCGATCGCCGCCCCGGGATCATGGGGATTCGCAACCGGTCGGTGACGCGATCGTCGCCCAGGACGTCGTCGGGGAGCCCGGTCGGCTCGGGGCCGAAGAGGAGAACGTCGCCCGGGAGGTAGTCGACGGACGTGTGGAATCGCGTCGAGTGAGCGGTGTACGCGAAGACGCGATCGGGCTTCAGTGCTTCCCATGCTGCGGCGAGGTTCTCGTGCACGGTCACCGATGCGAGGTCGTGGTAGTCGAGTCCCGCTCGTTTGAGTTTGGGCTCGGACATGTCGAAGCCCAGCGGGCCGACGAGGTGGAGTTCGCACCCCGTGCCTGCGACGAGGCGAATTGCGTTGCCGGTGTTCTGAGGAATCCGGGGCTCGAAGAACATGAGTCGAAACACCCGGCTCACTCTGCCACCACGCGTCGGGGAAGGATGGTGCAGGTGGACGAGGAACAGATCATCGGCGAGGACTACTCCGACAGCAGACTCGATCGGCAACGGTGGAACGGCCGAAGTTACGTGGCCTGCACCTTCCGGGATGCGGACCTCAGCGGCCTGGAGACGACGTCCGTGGTGTTCACCGAGTGCGACTTCACCGGCGCCGATCTGACCGAATCGGTCCACCGCGACGCGGCCTTCCGGTCCTGTACTTTCACTCGAACCAATTTGCTGCACTCCACTTTTCGCAATTCGACGTTCATGGGTTCGACATTCGTGGACTGCAGGCTGCGGCCCGCGACGTTCGACGAGGTCGACTTCACTCTGGCAGGGATGGGCGGCGCCGACCTGCGTGGAGTGGACCTGACGGGATGTCGATTCGTCGAGGCCAACCTCGTGAACACCGACCTGCGCAAGGCGACGCTCGTGTCGGTCGACCTCTCCGGCGCGCGAGCCACCGGCGCCAAACTCGACGCCGCGGATCTGCGCGGGTCGAGGGTAGACGGGGCGCTCTGGGTGGGGACCTCGCTCGTCGGCACGAAGATCGAGCTCACCCAGGCGGTGGCCTACGCGCAAGCGCAGGGACTCGCTGTCGAGGGGTGAGAAATCGGCCGGTGACAGACCTGGAACAATGTGGGTCGTGACTGCAACGATTCTGGACGGCAAGACGACCCGCGACGAGATTTTCGTCGATCTCACCGAGCGGGTTCGGACCCTGCGGGAGAACGGTATCGTTCCCGGCCTCGCGACGGTTCTCGTCGGCGACGACCCGGGTTCGGCCGCCTACGTGCGGGGCAAGCACAACGACTGCGCGAAGGTCGGGATCACATCGATTCGACGCGATCTCCCCGCCGACATCACCCAGGCGGATCTCGAAGCCGTCATCGACGAACTCAATGCCAATCCGGCGTGCACCGGATACATCGTCCAACTTCCGTTGCCGAAGCATCTCGACGAGAACGCGGCGCTCGAACGCATCGACCCGGACAAGGATGCCGACGGCCTGCACCCGATCAACCTCGGGCGTCTGGTGCTGGGCAAGGACGCTGCGCTGCCGTGCACACCGCGCGGAATCGTGCATCTGCTGCGTCGGTACGACGTACGGATCGACGGCGCTCACGCCGTCGTCGTCGGTCGCGGTGTGACGGTGGGCCGCCCGATCGGACTCCTGCTGACTCGCAGGTCGGAGAACGCGACAGTGACGCTGTGCCACACCGGAACTCGTGATCTTGCGGCCGAGGTGTCTCGCGCCGACATCGTCATCGCGGCCGCCGGTGTGCCGGGCATCATCACCGCCGACATGGTCAAGCCGGGTGCTGCGGTCCTCGACGTCGGCGTCAGCAGGACCGAGGATGGTCTGCGCGGCGACGTCGCTGCAGGCGTCGCGGACGTCGCGGGATTCGTCTCACCCAATCCCGGGGGCGTGGGACCGCTCACTCGCGCCTTCCTGCTGTCCAACGTTGTCGAACGTGCCGAGCGAGACCTCCCGGCGACGGTCTGACGTCGCATGGGCGCTCAGATCCGCAAGAACCTGCCTCTACTGGCCGTGATGGTCGTCCTCGCGGCCGCGCTCGTGCTCGTGCTCGCGGACCGGTGGCGCCGCGGATCGTTCGTGCTGGGCGTGGCCACTCTTCTCGCGGCGGGGTTCCGGCTGTGTGTTCCCGAAAACCGCGTGGGGCTGCTCGCGGTACGAAGCCGTGGCTTCGACGTGTCCGCCCTCGCGCTGGTGGGCGGCGCCATCGTCTTTCTGTCGTCCTCGATCGACCCACTCGGTACGGACTGAGCGCCGCACCGAGTCGGTCGACTCCTGAGTTCAGACGTGGCGAGCAGCGCGTGCGTGCTGCATCGTCTCGCCGAGCAGCTTCGCGACGGACCCGGCTTCGGTGAGAAAGCCGTCGTGACCGTCTCTGGACTGAATGACTTCGAGTCCACGGCACTCGGGTAGACCGCGCGCGATCTCCTTCTGCTGACGCAGCGGATACAACCGGTCGGAATCCACACCGCCGACGATGGTCGGCACCGTCGCGCGCGCCAGGGCTTCGTCGACGCCACCGCGTCCCCGACCGATGTCATGCCGGTTCATCGCCTCGCTCAGTAATACGTACGTGCTTGCGTCGAACCTGTCGGCCAACTTGTTGGCCTGGTGCTGAAGGTAGCTGTCGACGGCGTATCGGCCACCGTTCCACGGGTTCTCGTCGCCCTGGGGGTTGTTCTCGAACCGGAGGTCGAGCTCGCTCTCGGTGCGATAGGTCAGGTGCGCGATGCGACGAGCGATCTTCAGTCCAGCGCGAGGGGATCGAGCCGTGCCGTGGTAATCACCGCCCTGCCAGTCCGGATCCGACGCGATCGCTTCGATCTGAGTGGTCTGCGTACCGATCTGGTCCGCAGTGGCGCGGGCGCCGACGGCGAGTACGAGAGCGGCGCCGACACGCTCGGGATGGCCGACGATCCACTCCAGTGTGCGCATGCCGCCCATGGAACCGCCGACAACAGCAGCGAAGCGGTGGATGCCGAGCGCATCCGCGAGCGCGACCTCGGCCGCAACCTGGTCGCGAATGGAGATGCCGGGGAATCGGCTGCCGTACGGCTTACCGTCCTCGGCGAGCGAGCTGGGACCCGTCGTTCCACCGCAGCCACCGAGGACGTTCGATGCGACGACGCACCACTCGTCGGTGTCTATCGGTGCGCCGGGTCCGACCATCCCGTTCCACCAGCCGGGCAACGCGTGATCCGCGTCGGCGGGTCCGCTGACGTGCGAATCGCCGGTGAGGGCGTGCTCGACGAGAACCACGTTGTCACGTCCGGGTGCGAGCTCTCCCCAGCGCTGCACCGCAACGGTCACCTGGGGTAGCGAGGCACCGCTCTCGAGGTCGAGCCGGCCGATGTCGATACTGCCGAGCCGTCCGTCCGGCGGCGGGAATCCCGCAGCCGGACGGACGTCGTGCACAGAGCCGATGGTCAAGACGCCGCCGCTGCGAATCCGGTTTCGAGATCGGCGAGAATATCGTCGATCCCTTCGATACCCACAGCGAGCCTGACCAGGCCCGGAGTGACGCCCGAGGCCAGCTGCTCCTCCGGCGTCAACTGCGAATGTGTGGTCGAGGCGGGGTGAATGACGAGTGAACGCACATCACCGATGTTAGCCACATGGCTGTGAAGGCTCAGCGCGTTGACGAACTTCTTGCCGGCGTCGACGCCGCCCTTCAGCTCGAACGCGATGATGGCGCCCTGGCCCTTCGGTGCAAGTTCCTGGCCGCGGCCGTACCACGGCGAGGACTTCAGACCCGCGTAGTTGATGGACTCCACCTCGTCCCGCGCCTCGAGGAACGCCGCCACCTTCTGTGCGTTCTCGACGTGACGTTCGATGCGCAGACTCAACGTCTCGAGCCCCTGGCTGATGAGGAACGCGTTGAACGGAGACACGGCCGCGCCGACATCACGCAGCAACTGGACGCGGGCCTTGAGCGCGAACGCCGGAGCACCGAGGTCCGCGAACACGACGCCGTGATAGCTGGGATCGGCCGTCGTGAAGTTGGTGTGGCGCCCCTGCGTCCAATCGAAGGTGCCACCGTCGACGATGACGCCCGCGATGGCGGTGCCGTGCCCACCGAGGTACTTCGTCGCCGAATGCACGACGATGTCCGCGCCGTGCTTCAGCGGCTGGATGAGATACGGAGTCGCGACGGTGTTGTCGACGATGAGCGGAATCCCGTTCTCGTGCGCCACGGCGGAGATACCGGGGATGTCGAGAATGTCGTTCTTCGGGTTGGAGATGGTCTCGCCGTAGAACGCTTTGGTGTTCGGGGTGATGGCTGCGCGCCACTGCTCGAGATCGTCCGGATCCTCGACGAACGTGACCTGCACACCGAACTTCGGAAGCGTGTAGTGAAACAGGTTGTACGTTCCGCCGTACAGACGAGGGCTGGAGACGATGTGATCGCCCGCTTCCGCGAGGTTGAGGATCGCGAACGTCTCGGCGGCCTGCCCGGACGCCAGGAGCAGCGCGGCGACGCCGCCCTCGAGAGCAGCGATGCGCTGCTCGACCACGTCCTGGGTGGGGTTGATGATGCGGGTGTAGATGTTGCCCGGTTCTGCCAGCCCGAACAGTGCGGCGGCGTGATCGGTGTTGTCGAACGTGTACGACGTGGTCTGGTAGATGGGCAGAGCGCGCGCGTTGGTCGCGCCGTCCGGAGTCTGACCCGTGTGAATCTGCTTGGTCTCGAAAGCCCACGAAGCAGTGGGGTCTTCGATGGGGGCGCCGGTTGCGTCCACGACGTCAGGGGTGTTGTCGGTCATGTGAGTGATAACTCCGTCTTCGAAGGATGATCAGGTTTCGAATCGGCTCTCGTCCGGAAAGCCGGGGCGGGGCGTATCGGTACAACAACACATGATCAACCTCTTCCTGGGGCCGCCGACGTGTCGGACAACTCCCGGTCAGTGGGCCCACCGACATCATGTGACATCACCGTGGCGGGCCCGCGCTTGCTCGACGGCAACGCGTGTGCGCAGCCGACTAACCAGGTCTTCTCACCCGGGGCACCCCACCGCGGTTGGAGGGTTGCCGGCCAGCAAGCCGGGGCTCGATGCTGGCACTCATGACCTGGCGTGAATCCTAGCGGTGCGATCGACTTCGGGAAACAAGCAGTCCGGCCACAACACGCGCGCCGACGGCCGGGAGTGGAGCCTGCGGAACGAGCACGATGAAGGCCGGGAGTGGAGCCTGCGGAACGAGCACGATGAAGGCCGGGAGTGGAGCCTGCGGAACGAGCACGATGAAGGCCGGGAGTGGAGCCTGCGGAATGAGCACTATAAAGGTAGTAGTGGGGCCTGCGGATCGACCGTTGGACGGCGGCGTGAGCACTATCACCGCCGGAGGATTCGAAAATCGCTTGTGCCGGGGATGACAATTGACGCCTGGGACGTTGCCGATCCAGTCCGTCCTTTTTCTTCTTGATCGATCCCGAAACCCCGAAACCCCGAAAGGTCGTTGTGCCGTGTCTGTCACCGATTCCGCCCTCGCCAGGAATGTCGGCGCCGTGCGTTCGAAGGTGTCGAGCGGCCTGAGTACCAGTAACCGTCCGCACTCCACGCGGAGACGGTTCGCGATGTTCGCCCTGTCGATCGGTGGGTTCGGTATCGGGACCACCGAGTTCGCGTCGATGGGTCTGCTTCCCGACGTGGCGTCGAGCATGGGTATCTCCGAGCCCTCGGCCGGTCACATGATCTCGGCGTACGCCCTCGGCGTCGTCGTCGGTGCGCCCGCGATCGCGACGCTGGCCGCGCGTGTACCGCGTCGAGCACTGTTGATCGCTCTGATGGTGGCGTTCACTCTCGGCAACCTCGGTACCGTGTTCGCTCCCAGTTTCAACGAATTGGTCGCGTCCAGGTTCGTCGCGGGCTTGCCTCACGGTGCGTACTTCGGTATCGCGGCGCTCGTCGCGGCGCATCTCGCCGAGCCGGGCAAGCGCGCCAAAGCTGTTGCGATGGTCATGATGGGGCTCTCGATAGCCAACGTCGTCGGTGTCCCCGCAGCTACCTGGCTCGGGCAACTTCTCGGCTGGCGCAGTGCGTTCGCCGTCGTCGGGGTGATCGGTGCACTCACCGTCACCGCCTTGATCATGTGGATGCCTCGTCTCGACGGCATGCCGACCACCAATCCGATCACGGAGCTCGGTGCACTTCGCCGCAGCCAGGTGTGGATGACGCTGTTCGTCGGCATGGTCGGCTTCGGTGGCATGTTCGCCGTGTACACCTACATCTCGTCGACGCTGACCGATGTCGCGGGACTGGCACGCACTCTGGTGCCGGTCGCGCTGATGATCTACGGCCTCGGCATGGTTGCCGGCAACTACTTCGGCGGATGGCTCGCGGACCGCTTCAAGCTGAAGGGAACGTTCTTCGGGCTGGCATCGATGGCTGTGTTCCTGGCTGCGTTCGTTCTGGCCGCACACAACCCGATCAGCGCGCTGATCCTGGTGTTCCTGATCGGCGCGTCGGGCTCGTCGGTGATCCCCGGACTGCAGACCCGGTTGATGGACGTCGCCGAGGACGCTCAGACACTGGCGGCGTCGCTCAATCACGCGGCGTTCAACCTCGCCAATGCAATCGGTGCCGCGCTCGGTGGTGCCGTCATCGCCGCCGGCTTCGGGTACACGGCACCCGCGGCTGCAGGTGCCATCCTGGCCGTCGCAGGCCTCGTCGTCCTGTCCATCGCGATGTGGATGCAGCGACGGACCGACGCCCGCGCTGCTTGATCGACTCGCCTGGATCTTTCGATGCGCACCGCTCGGTGTGCGTCCGAGAGATCCAGGCCGAGGTCGGTCAACTCGTGGTGGTGGCTGCGCCGCCCCCGGCGAGCGTGCCGGCGAACGCCGGGACCAACTTGTCGATCACGTACGGCAAGCTCAGGACGCTGGTGAAGTAGATCGCGCCTGCTGTGACGCCATCGGTGAACACGAGCTTGTTCTCTTTCACCCGCTCGAGGTTCCGATACACCCGCTCCTGCTCGAGTGCGGTGCGATCTTCGGGCTTCTCGGTGCCCCAGAGCAGCACGTCGGCCGAATCGAGGACCGACAGGTTCTCGAGCGGAATGTATGCCTGGCCGCTGCCGTCCGCGGGTGCGAATTCATCGATGTCCGACGGCACGACGAACCCGAGATCGGTCAGAAAGTCCGTGCTCAAGCCGTTCTGGTAGGCGATGGCGTCGCCGTCGTAGATTGCGTTCTGCAGGAAGATCGCCTTGGTTCCCTCGAACTCCGGGTGCTCGGCCCTCGCGGCTGCGAACTTCTCGTCGACGCCCGCGATGAGATTCTCGACGTCGTCCTTCTTGCCGACGGCGGCGCCGATGCTGCGAGCTTGAACATCCCACGGTTCGAAGTACTCGGAGTACTCGCCGGAGTGTGCAATGGTCGGCGCGATCTCGCTGAGCCGGTCGTAGGATTCCTGATCCAGACCCGCGTTGGTCGCGATGATCAGATCGGGCTCGAGCCCGACGATCCGTTCGTACTGAAAGCCGTCGGCGATGTCGAGCACCTCCGGTTGTGCGTCGCCGAGCGCGTCCTGTGCCCACGGCCAGGTGGCGTACGGCTGCTCGCCGTACCATTCGGTGACGCCGACGGGGATCACGCCGAGTGCGAGGAGGGTGTCCTGCTCGGTGTAACCGACGGAGACGACGCGTTGCGGTTCCGATTCCACCGTCGTCTCGCCGAAGGCGTGGTCGACGGTCACCGGAAACGCCCCGCTCGACTCGGAACCGCTGGTGGGAGTGCTCGCCGTGTCGTCGGACGAACTCGAGCATGCGGACAGCAGGAGCGCGGCAGCTGCCGCGGCGGCGGCCCACCGAAGCAGTCGCGTGGATTCGACCATGAAGGTGCCTTTCGAGGGGGTGACGTGGCTCGAGTTCTGTCGGGCCTCGTTCAGATCCGTAAGGGTAGCCGACCCTTATGTGACGGAATCAGGCCGTGTCCCGCGACGCCCGCGCGGCCCGACGGATCTTCACCGAACCTCCACATTTCCCGACGGACTCCTCCACGTCCGGGCTCTAGGGTCGACATCATGAACCGCACAGTGCTGGTCGTCGACGACGAACCCACGATCTCCGACGCGTTGGCCGCACGACTCCGCGGCGAAGGTTTCGGCGTGGTGACGGCGCACGACGGACCGTCGGCGGTCGAGGTCTGTGCCCGCGAGAAGCCGGACGTCGTGGTTCTCGACGTCATGCTGCCGGGCTTCGACGGCCTGGAGGTGTGCCGACGGATCCAGGCGGACCGTCCGATTCCGGTGCTGATGCTGACCGCGAAGTCGGACGAGACCGACATGCTCGTCGGACTCGGCGTCGGCGCCGACGACTATCTCTCCAAGCCGTTCAGTATGCGCGAGGTCGTCGCGCGGGTGCACGCACTCCTTCGTCGCGCCGAACGCACCGCCGCGGCATCGACTGCGACGGCGGCGATGACGCTCGGCGCGTTTCGAATCGACCACGATGCGCGACGCGTGAGCGGACCCGACGGTGAAATTCACCTCACCCGAACCGAATTCGACATCCTTGCATTCCTGTCGGCTCGACCCGGCGCTGCGGTCGCCCGCGACACCCTCCTCGCCGAACTGTGGGGTTGGGAGGATTCTGCCAGCAGTCGGACCGTGGACAGTCATGTGAAGGCGTTGCGACGCAAGCTCGGCGGCACGCTGATCCGCACCGTTCACGGCGTCGGGTACGCGCTGGAGACTCCACGATGAGAGCTCCGATCCCGCTTGTCCGGTTGCCGCGACCGCTGGACTCGCTGACGTCGTTCAAACTCAAGGTCGCTCTGATCGTGGGGATCGTTCTGCTGTTGGCCAGCGTGACGTTCTGGATCGGTGCGAGCTGGCAGTTCCGCTACACGCTGCTGGCCGCGCTCGTGGTGTCCATCGCAGCAACGCAATTGGTGGCGCACGGTATGACTTCACCGCTGCGAGAGATGACGGCCGCGGCCCGCGCAATGGCACGAGGGGACTATACGACGCGGGTGCGCGCGAGCTCGCGTGACGAGGTCGGCCAACTCGCCGAGGCCTTCAATACGATGTCCGCTGATCTCGAAGCAGCCGACACGTACCGGCGTGAGCTCATCGGAAACGTCTCCCACGAACTCAAGACGCCGATCGCGGCACTTCGTGCGGTGCTGGAAAACATGGTCGACGGCGTGACCGAGCCCGATCCTGCCACGCTGAACGTCGCGCTGCGTCAGACGGAGAAGCTCGGTGACCTGGTGACCGAGTTGCTGGATCTGTCCCGGCTCGAAGGGGGAGTGCTCCCACTGCGGCCGGAACGATTCGGTGTGCACGACTTCCTCGGCGCGGTGGCGTCGGAGTACGGGCGTGTGCGCGTCGTGGTGACGCCGCACCAGCTGCAGATGTCCGCCGACCGGTCACGAGTGCAGCAGATCGTGACGAACCTGCTGAGCAATGCAGTCGAGCATTCCCCTCCGGGCTCGGCCGTCACAGTGTCCGCGATGCCTGCACCGGAAGGGGTCAGGATCGAGGTGTCCGACGACGGTCCGGGAATCTCGCCCTCCGAACGTTTTTCGGTCTTCGACCGGTTCACCAGAGGTGGTGCCACAGGCGGCGGAACCGGACTCGGTCTGGCGATCGCCCGGTGGGCGACCGAACTGCACGGCGGGACGATAGAAGTCCTGGACAGATCACCCGGGTGCCACATCCGGGTGTGCCTTCCACAGAACTGAACCCTGCCCGGTCCCACACGAGAACCACTTTCACTCACGGCGCACGCACAGGCGTGTCGTCGCTCCAAGTCCTGCCCAGAACAACTGTGAGGTAGAGGAAATGAACGCAATCACTACACCGAAGTCCACCTCCACCGGGCCGGCTCCGGTGCTTCCGCCACGCAACCGGTCATCGCGTCGATGGTCACCGTGGGCCCCGCGAGTGTGGCCGGTGCTCCGCCACGCATCGGCGCCGCGAAAGGCTTTGATCGCCGCGATGTCCGCAGGTGCGGTGGGGGCATCGGTACTCGGAGGACAGGGCGTCGGATACTCCATCACCACGGCCGTCATCGTCGCCGCAGTCGCCTTCGCACTGCGGGAAAGGCCCACCCCGTGGCAGCTCGCCGGCGCGAGCGGAGTGCTTCTGCTGGGATCGGTCGCGACCGTCCGCGCAGCGGAATGGCTGGTGGCACTGTGCACATGGACGTCGATAGTCGTTGCTGCGGCGGTACTCTCCGGCTCATGGACCTGGCGAGGTCTCGGGCTGGGGGCCTTGGCTCCGCTGTTTCTGCCGGTCCGCACGTGGAGATGGGCGTCCACCGGTGCGCGGCGGCTGGACACCGACCGTGCCCACCCGCGCCGACTGGCCGCGGTCTTCGCATCGACGGTGATGCTGGTGATCGTGTTCGGCGCGCTGTTCGCTGCAGCCGACCCGACATTCGGGAAGATCGTCGACGCGGCGACTCCCGACTGGGATCTCGGTGGCACCGTGACACGCATCCTCGTGTTCACCTTCGTCGGCGCAGCGACACTGGGTGCGGCGTATCTGGCGGTCAATCGACCGCACTTCGATCTGCTCGCGCGGCCGTCGAAGTCGTCGGTGTCACTCTGGGAGTGGATGGTGCCCGTCGCGGCTCTCGTCGGAGTGTTCGTCCTGTTCGTGGCCGTTCAGACGACAACACTGTTCGGCGGTCAGAGCCACGTGCGCACGACGGACGGCCTCACCAACGCCGAGTACGCCCGTCAAGGGTTCTGGCAGTTGCTGGCGGTGACGGCCCTGACTCTTCTGGTACTGGCCACCGTTGTTCGCACAGCGCCGCGAGACACTCGTACCCAGCGGACGTATCTGAGGGTTGTTCTCGGCTTGCTGTGCGTCCTCGCCCTCGTGGTGGTGACCTCGGCCTTGCATCGCATGTCCCTGTACGAGCGTCAATACGGGTACACGACGCTTCGTCTGTTCGTCACGGTCGTCGAGGTTCTGCTGGGAGCGGTGTTCGTGCTCGTCATGGTCGCCGGAATCGGTATGACAGGGAAATGGCTGCCGCGAGCTGTCGGGGTCGCTGTCGTCGGCGCGGTTCTTTCCCTTGCTGCGCTGAATCCGGACGCGTACGTCGCCCGGCACAGCGTCGAGCGGTTCGAGGACACCGGCAAGATCGACACGCGGTATCTCCGAAGCCTCTCGGCGGATGCGGCACCGGAGCTCGACCGCCTGCCCGAGCCCTATCGCAGTTGCGTGCTCTCCGACGTCACGGCAACGGTGAAGTGGACGGAATGGAACCTTGCCGAGGATCGAGCTGCAGCACTCGACGGGCGTGGTCCCGGAGGCGCGAACTGCGCGTGATCGGATGGACGCGATACGCTGGCCACCGGCGAAGCGAACGGAAGGGGTGGACGGCAATGCGATACCTGAGCGCAGTCTCGGCATACCTCGTCCTGCTCCTGATGCTCGCCACCCTTCCCGACACCGCCGTGACCACAGTTGCCTTCGGGCTGGTCGTCACCGCAGTGGCCGTGGCGCTCGCGTCGTCGGCGGCAAGGCGAATCGTGCTCGACGCCCTGTTCGGCGTCGCACACGGACCACGGGGAGAAGAACGCAGGCGCCGCGGGTCGTTCCGCCGTCAGCAACGGCCCGACGAAGCGGGCCGCCCCATGCCCAGAGCCCCGGGCGCACCGGTGGGGGCACACTGAGCGACGCTCGCGTCCGCGGCTCTGCCCCCGAACCCTTTCTGCCGAAAGAAGTTCGTTCACCCGGGGAGTTCTCGTGCGCACAATCTTCGTTTCACTCGTCGTCACCGTACTGCTGCTGCTGGCAGTCCTCGACGACCCGTCGACGGTCGGCGGACTACTGCTCGGGATCGCTGCGGCAACACTCGCCGCTCTCGGTGCGGTCGACGCGACAGTCGGACTGGACCGAACCCGGGTGCCGGGTCCACCAGCGGAAGAGCGACGTCTGCGTGGACGATTCCGTCGCCAACACCGCCCTGATGCCCCCGGGCGCCCCATGCCGAGAGCACCCGGATCGATGACCTGACCGTTCCCGCAGGCTCCACTCCCGTCGGCGAGTCCTGCCGGGATCGGTCGTGACGTTCATCGACCGACTCCCTCGAAGAGGTGCTCTCATGCTCGATTTCATCTACTACCCCGTGTCCGGAATCCTCTGGGTCTGGCACACTGTGTTCGGCTCGGTCCTCGGACCGGACAACGGAATCACCTGGGCTTTGTCCGTGATGTTCCTGGTGTTCACCCTCCGGCTCGTGCTCTACAAACCCTTCGTGAGCCAGGTGCGGACCCAGCTCACGATGAAGAAACTGCAACCGGAGATCAAGGCGTTGCAGAAGAAGTACAGCGGTGACCGCGCGCGGCAGGCCGCCGAGATGCAGAAGCTGCAGAAAGCGCACGGATTCAATCCGCTGCTCGGCTGCCTACCCGTGTTGGTGCAAGCCCCGGTGTTCATCGGGCTGTTGCACGTGCTCCGCTCCTTCAACCGAACCGGCACCGGTATCGGGCAACTGGGAATGTCGCCGGAGGAGAACGCGAACACCGCGAACTACTTCTTCAGCGCAACAGACGTCCAATCATTCCTGGACGCACGGCTTTTCGGTGCACCGATCTCCGCCGCGATGAACAGCGGGGCGGCGACACTGGAGGCGTTCGCGCCGTTCGGCGGTGTACCGACAGTGATCGGCATCGCGATGGTGGCGGTACCGCTGATGGTGCTGGCCGGCATCGCGACGCACTTCAACTCTCGTGCGTCGATCGCTCGACAGGACGACGCGGCGCGCGCCAATCCGCAGACGGCGCTGATGAACCGTCTGGCGCTGTGGGTGTTTCCCGCGGGCGTACTGCTCGGCGGTCCATTTCTGCCGATTGCCGTGCTGCTCTACTGGGTCAGCAACAACCTCTGGACCTATGTTCAGCAGCATGTGGTCTACCGACGCATCGACTCCCTCGCTGCCGCAGTCAGCGACGCGGACGACGGGACGACGCAGGCCGACGCCACGGTGGCCGCGCCGTCGAAGCCCCGGCCCGGTGTCAAGCCCGGAGGCCCTAAAAGTCGACGCCGATAGATTCCAGGTCTGTCGGTGGTCTCGGCTACGGTGCCCTACGTGACTATCACCGTGTCCACAGTCAACGTAAACGGAGTACGCGCAGCAGCCAGGAAAGGCATGTTGCCGTGGCTCGAGACCACCGACGCGGACGTGATCTGTCTGCAGGAAACCCGCGCGAACGACGGCGAACTCACCAAGGCGCTCGCCCCTGCACTCGACGCAGGCTGGCACCTGGCCTCCGCCGAACCGTCGGCGAAGGGGCGCAACGGTGTGGCGATCCTGTCCCGCACGGCGCCCGATGCCATCCGGGTCGGCATCGGCGCGAAGGAGTTCTCCGATTCCGGACGCTACATCGAGGCCGATTTCGGTGATGTGTCCGTCGCGAGCCTGTACCTGCCGTCCGGCGAGGTCGGTACCGAACGCCAAGAGGAGAAGGAACGCTTCATGGCGGCGTTCGCCAAATACCTCGCCGCATCCGCGAAAGCAGCGAAGTCCGCGGATCGAGACGTGGTCGTGTGCGGAGACTGGAACATCGCCCACACCGAGGCCGACCTGAAGGCGTGGAAGACCAATCGGAAGAACTCCGGATTCCTGCCGGAAGAGCGCGCATGGGTCTCCGCTCTGCTGACGGAGAAGGCGCCGTGGACCGACGTCGTGCGCGCTCTGCACCCGGATGTCGAAGGACCGTACAGCTGGTGGTCCTACCGGGGGAAGGCGTTCGACAACGACGCGGGTTGGCGTATCGACTACCAGCTGGCAACGGCGTCGCTCGCAGAGCGAGCCAAAGAGGCCGTCACCGAACGTGCCGAGGCCTACGACCAACGGTGGTCCGATCACGCGCCCGTCACCGTCCGGTACCGGTAACACCTGAGAAGAATCGCCTTGCTCGGGCGTGAAAAGATTACGAGCATGTCTTCTCCTTCGCCCACCGACGCACCACAGGGCCCGCGTCAGCGAGTTCTGTCCGGGATCCAGCCGACCGGGGATTCGTTCCACCTCGGCAACTATCTCGGTGCGGTGCGTCAGTGGGTGGCGTTGCAGGAAGACTACGACGCGTTCTACTTCATCCCGGACCTGCACGCCATCACCGTTCCCCAGGACCCCAAGGCGCTGCGCAACCGCACTCGCATCGCCGCGGCGCAGCTGCTGGCGGTGGGAATCGACCCGAAGCGCTCCACTCTGTTCGTGCAGAGCCAGGTTCCCGAACACGCGCAGCTCGCGTGGGTCCTCAACTGCATCACCGGATTCGGTGAAGCAGGGCGAATGACGCAGTTCAAGGACAAGTCGGCGAAACAGGGGCGTGACCAGACCACTGTCGGGCTGTTCACCTACCCCGTTCTCCAGGCTGCCGACATTCTGCTGTATCGCCCCAATCTCGTTCCCGTCGGCGAGGATCAGCGTCAGCACCTCGAGTTGACCCGTGATCTCGCGCAGCGTTTCAACACTCGCTTCAAGAAGACGTTCGTCGTGCCCGACGCGCACATCATCAAGGGCACGGCAAAGATCTTCGATCTGCAGGAGCCGACCTCAAAGATGAGCAAGTCCGGATCCAACCCGGCTGGCATCGTGAACCTTCTCGACGACCCCAAGGTGACGGCGAAGAAACTCCGATCCGCGGTCACGGACAACGATCGTGACATTGTGTTCGATCCCGAGAACAAGCCGGGCGTCAGCAACCTGCTCGTCATCCAGTCCGCCCTCTCGGACCGGTCGATCGAGGACCTCGTGTCCGGGTACGAGGGAAAAGGCTACGGCGACCTCAAATCCGACACGGCCGATGTGCTGACCGAGTTCGTGACGCCGCTTAAGGCGAGCGTCGACGGGTATATGTCCGATGTTGCCGAATTGGACCGCATCCTTGCCGACGGCGCGGATCGGGCCAGGGAAGTAGCGTCGCGCACGTTGGCGCAGGTGTACGACCGGGTGGGGTTCTTGGCTCCGCTCTCCTGACTGACGCTTTCTCTGACAGGCTGGGGGGACTGACAGCGAGGGCCCGACTCCAAGAGGGTGATTGTCGTTCCTGACTTCGCAGCAACTCTGCAAGACCGTCGTGACAAATGGCCGTGGTTCGATCACACGGTCCGCGCAGCAACTCGATACCAGGCTCAGAAGGGCGACTACTACGCGGCGGGCATGACCTACTTCAGCGTCCTCGCGCTGTTCCCGTTGCTGATGGTCGCGTTCGCAGCTGCCGGGTTCATCCTGGTCGGTCAGCCGGAGTGGCTCGATCAGATCCGTGACCAGATTGCGCAGAACGTTCCGGGAAGCTTCGGCGAGACCATCAATTCGTTGATCGACACCGCCGTCGAGTCCAGAACGAGCGTCGGCATCATCGGTCTGCTCGGTGCGCTCTACGCAGGTCTGGGGTGGATTGCCAATCTGCGCGAGGCGCTGACGGCGATGTGGGAGTTCGTACACGAGCCGGGAAGTTTTCTCGCGACCAAGCTGAAGGATTTCGCGGCACTCGTCGGCCTCGGGTTGGCGCTCGCGCTCTCGCTCGGCCTGTCGGCGTTGAACGGCGGATCCGTCATGCGCAGTCTGCTGGAACTGGCGAATCTCGACCAGGCTCCCGGCGTCGGAATTCTGTTACGAGTCGTGTCGGTGCTGTTGGCGCTGGCCGCGACCTGGGCGGTGATGACGTGGGTCATCTCGAGGCTGCCGAGAGAGCCCGTCCCGTTCCGCAGCGCGGTCAAGGGCGGCTTGATCGCAGCCGTCGGCTTCGAGATCTTCAAGCAGATCGCCGCGATCTATCTCGCGTCGGTCACCAACGGTCCCGCCGGAGTCGTCTTCGGCCCCATCATCGGTCTCCTCGTGTTCGTGTTCACGACATCGCGATTCATCCTGTTCGCCACGGCATTTGCGGCGACGACCCGAGAAAGCATGGCGCTGGCCTACGTCCCTCCGCCGGAGCCGGCCGTCATCAACACGCGGGTGGAGGTCAACGAGGGCCCGACCCTCGGCGGCGGAATTGCGCTCGTGGGCGCCGGCGCGCTGGCCGCCGTCGGGCTCGGGTTCTTGAACCGGAGACGCTGACCTCAGCGACGCCGGTGGAGTTGCCGAGCCCACAGCAGGAGCCCGATCACCACCAACCCGCCGACGACGGCGACGCCGATTCGTATCGCAGTGTCACCACCCGCCTCGAGGGACGTCTCCCGTTCGCCTGCCGTGCTCGGAGTGTCCGGCGGAGATGCCAGAGTCGGCGCGGCCGTGCGTGTGCTGGTGACGCCTCCCACCGACTCCGGCGGCACCAGCGTTCCCACACTCGTGCCCGGTGGTAGCGCGAAGCCGTAGTCGAGCAGCCTGGCTGCTTGCTCCCACGGACGAATCGGCAGCACGTCGCCCTTCATGATGGTGACCGCGAGGCGTCTGCCGTTCTTGTCGGCGCCTCCGACGAACGTCTGACGTGCGTCGTCGGTGTATCCGGTTTTGCCGCCCACGGCGCCGTCGTAGTTGTACAGAAGCTGATTGTCGTTCGACAGGGTGAATCCTGGACGGTCGACGTCGTCGGGGATGTTCGGATCCTTGGGGAAGCCCGGAAACTGAACGGTCTCGGTGGAAATCAACTGAGCGAACGTGGGGTTCTCCATCGCCGCACGGAAGAACAACGCGAGATCGTATGCAGAACTGGACATTCCAGGACCGTCGAGACCGGACGGCGTCGCCGTGCGTGTGTCGAGCGCGCCCAGAGACCGTGCCTTGGCGTTCATCTTGGCGACAGTGGCGTCGTCGCCGCCCATCTGAGAGGCCAACGCGTGCGCAGCGTCGTTCCCCGACGCCATCACCAGGCCCTGCATCAATTGAAAGTTGCTGTACACGCCGCCCTTGCCGATGCCGACGGCGCTGCCCTCGGCATTCGCGTCCTCGGCTGTGGCGACGACGGTGGTGTTCAGGTCGAGCTCGTCGAGGGCGACCAACGCCAGCAGGATCTTGATCGTGCTGGCCGGGCGGTACCGGCCGTGCGGATCCTTCGCGGCGATGACGTCACCCGAGTCCAGATCCGACAGAACCCAACCCGTCGCAGAGATGTCCTCGGGGAGGGCGGGTGCACCGTCCGGCACCACCACGCCGCAGTAACCGAGTTGCTCACCGCCCACGGCGTCGGCGGGAACCGGGAGTGGCGTGGGCGCGCTCTCCCCGGGCTTCGGCACCTCGGACAGATCGATGGCTGGCGGTGGCGACGTCGCCTGCGGGCAGTCGTCGGTGTTCGGCGTCGAGAACGGGGTCGAAGTCCCGGCGGGAGGGTCGGGTTCCTGCGCAGCAGCCGGGCCGGCTGCCACGAACAGGACCGCAGCTGCGGCCAGTGCCGCTGCAGTTCGCGAAATCGTTTTCATCGCGAACAACCTTAGGTCTCGGTGTGAGCGACGCGGGCACGACTCACCGGACCGTCGATGGGCAGTCAGATCTGGTCGGACAGGTCGGAGAAGTAGTTGAGCTGCCAGGTCTGCGCGGCCACGCCGGACCTGTTGTTCGGTTCGTCCCATTCGGGGTAGACCCGAAAACCGCGCTTGCCCTCGGTGGTCCCCACCGTGAGCACGCCGTGCTCGGACAGTGCGTGCTTGGGGAACTCGAAGTAGCCGTACGATTTCGGCGTCCACGTGACAACGATCAGACGATCGAAGTCGTCACGTACATCGAAGGGCTCGATCTGATCGCCGGTCGCGCGCTTCCAGAACGTCACGAACTGGCCGACCTTCTTGGGTGTGGTCCGAGCAACGCGGAAGTGAACGGAAAGACCGTCGATCGTCAGGTGATGAGCTCCGTATTCGGAACCTTCGGTTTCGGCGACAGCATTGTCCAGTACGGCTCCTCGCGCATCGAGGACAAGGGACTTCAGCTGCTGTAGTTGTGCGTTCACTGGTACCAGTTTGCTATATCGACGGCAGATACGAAAAACGTCGTGAGTGGAAATGTAGGTGCTCTCTGGTCGCTTCGCGGGCTCCGCTCCTGACCCAGGCCTACATTTCCACTCACGTGGGGTCTAGTTGTTTTCGGGGAATCCGAGGTTGATGCCGCCGTGGCTGGGGCCGAGCCAGCGGGAGGTGACGGCTTTGCCGCGGGTGAAGAAGTGGATTCCTTCGGTGCCGTGGGCGTGGGTGTCGCCGAACAGCGAGTTTTTCCAGCCGC
>NZ_NPGB01000022.1:0-665 GCF_002259345.1 Rhodococcus sp. 06-156-4
GCCGTCGACGCACTCGTCGCCGTCAACGACGAGATCAACGTATCCACCGCCGGACGCTGCTCGACCAACGTGTTCCCCGTGACCGACAGATTGTCGAGCGCATCGATCAACTGCGGACCCGCATCGGCATACGTCTGCGAGAAATCCGCCAACCCACGCAGATCCTCCTGAATGTTCGGCAACTCGGTGTTCAGACCCTTGAAGATCGTGTCCAACCGATCGATCGTCAACCCCAACTCCTGACCACGACCACTCAGACCCTGCGCCAACGCACCCAACGTGCTCGCCAGATCCTGCGGCGGAATCGCTTCGAGCAACGGCAGTAAGTTGTCCAACAACTGACCGACCTCGATGGCACTGCCACTGGTGTCCTGCCTGAGCACGGTCCCGTCGGTGATCGGCGACGCCGTGTCGTTCTCGGGAATCTGCAACGCCACGTACCGCTCACCGAACAACGTCTTGGGCAACAACCGCGCCGTCGCGTTCGACGGAATCAGATCGGCCTTGTCCGGATCGATCGCCAACTTCGCCGTCACCACACCGTCGACCGACGACGCCGACCGCACTTCACCGACGATCAAACCGCGAACCTTCACATCCGCGTTGCTGGGCAACGCATTACCCACCGAATCGGTCACCAGGTCGATACTGACGACTTTCTTGAA
>NZ_NPGB01000004.1:0-5369 GCF_002259345.1 Rhodococcus sp. 06-156-4
GGTTCCCGGGGGTGTGCTGTGAAAGTGTGTTCGGCGGTGTCCTACTCTCCCACACCCTGTCGGGTGCAGTACCATCGGCGCTGGAGGGCTTAGCTTCCGGGTTCGGAATGGGACCGGGCGTTTCCCCTCCGCTATGGCCGCCGTAACTCTGCGAAACAGTTACACGGAACACAACGGCATTCACGATCCCCGCACAACACGGGGGGCGAATGGTTGGTTCATTCAATTATGGTTGCACTGAAATCGTGTGTTGTTTCAGATATTGCACAGTGGACGCGTAGCTTCTTTGTGGTAAGTCCTCGGCCTATTAGTACCAGTCACCTGCATGCATTACTGCACTTCCAGTTCTGGCCTATCAACCCGGTGGTCTGCCGGGGGCCTTACCCCCACAAAGGGGGTGAGAAACCTCATCTTGGAACAGGCTTCCCGCTTAGATGCTTTCAGCGGTTATCCCTTCCGAACGTAGCTAACCAGCGGTGCTCCTGGTGGAACAACTGGCACACCAGAGGTTCGTCCGTCCCGGTCCTCTCGTACTAGGGACAGCCTTCCTCAAGTTTCTGACGCGCGCGGCGGATAGAGACCGAACTGTCTCACGACGTTCTAAACCCAGCTCGCGTGCCGCTTTAATGGGCGAACAGCCCAACCCTTGGGACCTACTCCAGCCCCAGGATGCGACGAGCCGACATCGAGGTGCCAAACCATCCCGTCGATATGGACTCTTGGGGAAGATCAGCCTGTTATCCCCGGGGTACCTTTTATCCGTTGAGCGACACCGCTTCCACATGCCGGTGCCGGATCACTAGTCCCGACTTTCGTCCCTGCTCGACCTGTCAGTCTCACAGTCAAGCTCCCTTGTGCACTTGCACTCGACACCTGATTGCCAACCAGGCTGAGGGAACCTTTGGGCGCCTCCGTTACATTTTGGGAGGCAACCGCCCCAGTTAAACTACCCACCAGGCACTGTCCCTGAACCAGATCATGGTCCGAGGTTGAGGTATCCAATACGATCAGAGTGGTATTTCAACAACGACTCCACAGTAACTGGCGTCACCGCTTCACAGTCTCCCACCTATCCTACACAAACCGAACCGAACACCAATACCAAGCTATAGTGAAGGTCCCGGGGTCTTTTCGTCCTGCCGCGCGTAACGAGCATCTTTACTCGTAATGCAATTTCGCCGAGTCTATGGTTGAGACAGCTGAGAAGTCGTTACGCCATTCGTGCAGGTCGGAACTTACCCGACAAGGAATTTCGCTACCTTAGGATGGTTATAGTTACCACCGCCGTTTACTGGGGCTTAAATTCTCAGCTTCACCACACAAGTGCAGTTGACCGGTCCTCTTAACCTTCCAGCACCGGGCAGGCGTCAGTCCGTATACATCGTCTTACGACTTCGCACGGACCTGTGTTTTTAGTAAACAGTCGCTTCTCACTGGTCTCTGCGACCCCACCCAGCTCACACCGCAAGGATGATCACCGGACGAGGTCCCCCTTCTCCCGAAGTTACGGGGGCATTTTGCCGAGTTCCTTAACCATAGTTATCTCGATCGCCTCAGTATTCTCTACCTGACCACCTGTGTCGGTTTGGGGTACGGGCCGTGTGAAAGCTCGCTAGAGGCTTTTCTCGGCAGCATAGGATCACTGAATTCGCCTCAATCGGCTACGCATCACCTCTCAGGCTGTATGAGACACGGATTTGCCTATGTCTCGCCCTACAGGCTTACACCAGTATTACCACTGACTGGCTCAGCTACCTTCCTGCGTCACCCCATCGCTTGGCTACTACCAGATCAGGTCCCACGCATCCACCCAGCGCATCACTCTCGAAAGAGATCCATCACCGGGATTCAGGGCGGTTAGTATCACTGATTCACCAGGGGCGCGTTCACACGGGTACGGGAATATCAACCCGTTGTCCATCGGCTACGCCTGTCGGCCTCGTCTTAGGTCCCGACTCACCCTGGGCGGATTAACCTGGCCCAGGAACCCTTGGTCATTCGGCGGACGAGTTTCTCACTCGTCTTTCGCTACTCATGCCTGCATTCTCACTCGCACAGCCTCCACACCTAGGTCACCCCGATGCTTCCACGGCTGCACGACGCTCCCCTACCCACCCACACACCTGGCACCATCCCCGTAGGAACGATGCGGGCTGTTGTGTGAGTGCCGCAGCTTCGGTGGTGTACTTGAGCCCCGCTACATTGTCGGCGCAGGATCACTTGACCAGTGAGCTATTACGCACTCTTTCAAGGGTGGCTGCTTCTAAGCCAACCTCCTGGTTGTCTTCGCGACCCCACATCCTTTTCCACTTAGTACACGCTTAGGGACCTTAGCTGGCGATCTGGGCTGTTTCCCTCTCGACTACGAACCTTATCGCCCGCAGTCTCACTGCCACGCTCTCACTCACCGGCATTCGGAGTTTGGCTGATTTCGGTAAGCCGGTAAGCCCCCTAGACCATCCAGTAGCTCTACCTCCGATGAGAAACACGTGACGCTGCACCTAAATGCATTTCGGGGAGAACCAGCTATCACGGAGTTTGATTGGCCTTTCACCCCTACCCACAACTCATCCCCTCAGTTTTCAACCTAAGTGGGTTCGGTCCTCCACGACGTCTTACCGTCGCTTCAACCTGGCCATGGGTAGATCACTCCGCTTCGGGTCTAGAACACGCCACTACACACCAAACGGTGATACGCCCTATTCGGACTCGCTTTCGCTACGGCTACCCCACACGGGTTAACCTCGCGACATGCCACTAACTCGCAGGCTCATTCTTCAAAAGGCACGCCATCACCAGCCACAGTAAACTGTGCACCAGCTCTGACGGATTGTAAGCGCACGGTTTCAGGTACTATTTCACTCCCCTCCCGGGGTACTTTTCACCTTTCCCTCACGGTACTAGTCCGCTATCGGTCACCAGGGAGTATTCAGGCTTATCGGGTGGTCCCGACAGATTCACAGCAGATTTCACGGGCCCGCTGCTACTTGGGCATCCACACTCGACAGTCACAATGTTTTCGTCTACGGGACTCTCACCCTCTACGACAGGCCGTTCCAGACCACTTCGACTAACACCATGATTTCTCACTGTCGGACAGTCCGGCAGAACCATCACATGCAAACCCCACAACCCTCCATACGCAACCCCTGCCGGGTATCACACGCACAAAGTTTGGCCTCCTCCGCTTTCGCTCGCCACTACTCACGGAATCACAATTGTTTTCTCTTCCTGTGGGTACTGAGATGTTTCACTTCCCCACGTTCCCTCCACACACCCTATATATTCAGATGCAGGTAACACGACATCACTCGTGCTGGGTTTCCCCATTCGGACACCCTCGGATCACAGCTCGGTTGACAGCTCCCCGAGGCTTATCGCAGCCTCCTACGTCCTTCATCGGCTCCTGGTGCCAAGGCATCCACCGTACGCTCTTCATTACTTACAACAAAGATGCTCGCGTCCACTGTGCAATTCTCAAACAACACACACACAACCCCGTACACGTCGACCTCAGACATCCCCAACCAAGGGAACCGATAGATACAACCGAAGTTGCCTGTATATGTCTTGCCTAGAAAGAAACACTCACGTGTTCTCTCAGGACCCAACAGTATGCCGATATAACCAGTTCGATGGTCGACACAAGCGCCGGCCACACGATGAACAAGTTGGTTGTCAGTGTTCCACCCGTGAGCACCGCAGTTCTACATGTGAGAACTACACGGTTTCTGTCTCACTCCCCCGTCACCTGTGTGACGGTCCGAGTAGAGAAGAGGCTCCTTAGAAAGGAGGTGATCCAGCCGCACCTTCCGGTACGGCTACCTTGTTACGACTTCGTCCCAATCGCCGATCCCACCTTCGACGGCTCCCTCCCACAAGGGGTTAGGCCACCGGCTTCGGGTGTTACCGACTTTCATGACGTGACGGGCGGTGTGTACAAGGCCCGGGAACGTATTCACCGCAGCGTTGCTGATCTGCGATTACTAGCGACTCCGACTTCACGGGGTCGAGTTGCAGACCCCGATCCGAACTGAGACCAGCTTTAAGGGATTCGCTCCACCTCACGGTCTCGCAGCCCTCTGTACTGGCCATTGTAGCATGTGTGAAGCCCTGGACATAAGGGGCATGATGACTTGACGTCGTCCCCACCTTCCTCCGAGTTGACCCCGGCAGTCTCTTACGAGTCCCCGCCATAACGCGCTGGCAACATAAGACAAGGGTTGCGCTCGTTGCGGGACTTAACCCAACATCTCACGACACGAGCTGACGACAGCCATGCACCACCTGTACACCGACCACAAGGGGGGCCACATCTCTGCAGCTTTCCGGTGTATGTCAAACCCAGGTAAGGTTCTTCGCGTTGCATCGAATTAATCCACATGCTCCGCCGCTTGTGCGGGCCCCCGTCAATTCCTTTGAGTTTTAGCCTTGCGGCCGTACTCCCCAGGCGGGGCGCTTAATGCGTTAGCTACGGCACAGATCCCGTGGAAGGAACCCACACCTAGCGCCCACCGTTTACGGCGTGGACTACCAGGGTATCTAATCCTGTTTGCTACCCACGCTTTCGTTCCTCAGCGTCAGTTGTTTCCCAGAGACCCGCCTTCGCCACCGGTGTTCCTCCTGATATCTGCGCATTTCACCGCTACACCAGGAATTCCAGTCTCCCCTGAAACACTCAAGTCTGCCCGTATCGCCTGCAAGCCCGAAGTTGAGCCCCGGGTTTTCACAAACGACGCGACAAACCGCCTACGAACTCTTTACGCCCAGTAATTCCGGACAACGCTCGCACCCTACGTATTACCGCGGCTGCTGGCACGTAGTTAGCCGGTGCTTCTTCTGCAGGTACCGTCACTCACGCTTCGTCCCTGCTGAAAGAGGTTTACAACCCGAAGGCCTTCATCCCTCACGCGGCGTCGCTGCATCAGGCTTCCGCCCATTGTGCAATATTCCCCACTGCTGCCTCCCGTAGGAGTCTGGGCCGTGTCTCAGTCCCAGTGTGGCCGGTCACCCTCTCAGGTCGGCTACCCGTCGTCGCCTTGGTAGGCCATTACCCCACCAACAAGCTGATAGGCCGCGGGCCCATCCTGCACCACAAAAGCTTTCCACCCCAGCACATGCATGCTGAGGTCATATCCAGTATTAGACCCAGTTTCCCAGGCTTATCCCAGAGTGCAGGGCAGATCACCCACGTGTTACTCACCCGTTCGCCGCTCGTGTACCCCGAAAGGCCTTACCGCTCGACTTGCATGTGTTAAGCACGCCGCCAGCGTTCGTCCTGAGCCAGGATCAAACTCTCCGTAAAAGACTTGCAATCCCACCATCCCCCAAAAGAAGACAGTGCAATCAGTCAAATGACATCAAGTCCA
>NZ_NPGB01000009.1:0-5138 GCF_002259345.1 Rhodococcus sp. 06-156-4
AATACCTTTGCTCCGTCGGAATGATGGTTGTCGGTGCTGGCCATGCTTGCGGCCAATGCGTCGAAAAAACGCTTCTCACTGAACGTGTCCAGGTGATCAACCAGCTTGCTGCTTGCCCACTCGCCGGCTTCGAGGTCGTCTACGGCTGCCTCGATCAATTCGGGATCCGGTTGATCAAAGTAGACGCCTGTGACGCCCTCGTCGATCGTGTCGAGAAATCCACCCCAGCGGAGCACTGCGCTCGGCTTTCCATAGGCCGCGGCTTCCAGCGGAGTAAGCCCGAAATCTTCGTAGCTTGCAGCCACAAGCCCACTGCAATGGCTGTACAGCCAACGGATTTGCGCGTCCGACAGATCCTTCACCATGACGATGTTGGATCCAGCCAGGCGAGCGAGTTCCGACTCTTGGGGACCACTTCCGACGACGACCAGACGCCTGGCGCCGCCATTGAACGCGTCGATCACCTTGTCGACGTTCTTGTATGGCAGCAGTCTCGAGATGCACAGGTAGTAGCCCGCGTCATCCCATCCCAGATTCCCGACCGCTTCGACTACCTCCGTCGGTCGGCTCGCGTCGAGCGATTGCGGGGCAGGGAGCACAGTAGACGGCAGACCATAGGCGTCCTGGATCCGAGACTTCACCACCGATGAGATCGCAAAGTATCGGGATGCACTTGCGGCGGCACGTCGATCCCAGGCTTTGAGAAGTGGGCTGTACATCCACAGCAAAGCTCGCAGCGCGCGCGACGGCGCCTCTCCGAGGTACGTTTCTCGCTGATACAACCATCGGGCAGGCGAGTAGCAGTAGACGATTTTCTCGCCCGTCGTGCGGAATCCGTGTGACCAGCCGCTGCTACTCGCCAACACCACATCGGCGTCGATCTTGAGGGCCGACGCTGCAAACGGAAGAACCGGAAGTGCAAACCGGTGGTTCTTTCGCAAAAGAGAGATGCGGTTGATCGGGGACGTCCTGATGTCGAAATCTCGAAACTCCGGGTACGTGCCGTCTGGGTCGTACAACGTCGTGTAGATGGGGGCATCGGGGAACGCACGAGCCATGGCCAGAACCACTTTTTCGGCTCCACCTCGTTGGGTGAGGTAGTCATGCGCGATTGCGACCTTAAGCTTCTTGCTCAATTGAAATCCCCGACTCCAGATACTGCCCACACCAGAAGGGTTGGGCGCCTTTGACGTTACTTCGCGTTCCTTTCGGCGCCTCTAGTACGCGCCGTCGCTTCCGGCAACTGCCTTCACTGTTTTGGCAATGATCAGTAGGTCACCGACCATGGACCAGTTCTCGACGTACGAAAGATCAAGACGCACTGTCTCTTCCCACGAAAGATCACTTCGTCCGCTGACCTGCCAGAGCCCAGTGATTCCAGGCTTCACCAAAAGCCTCCGACGAACGTCACCGTCGTACGTCTCGACCTCGCGGCGCAACGGGGGCCGAGGGCCGACGACGCTCATCTCGCGTCTGAGCACGTTCAGGAATTGCGGCAGCTCGTCGATGCTGAAACGGCGCATGAACTTTCCAACCTTGGTAACTCTTGGGTCGTCGCGCATCTTGAACAGCACGCCGCCGTCGCTCTCGTTCTGCGCGAGAAGCGCGTCGACCTGCTTGTCGGCGTTCTGCACCATGCTGCGGAACTTGATCATGGCGAACGGCTTGCCGTCGATGCCCATACGCTCAGACTTGTAGAACACCGGACCGCGACTCGTGAGCTTCACCGCCAACGCTGCGACCAGGAGAACGGGCGTGATCATGAGGAGAACCGCGCTGGCGAATGCGAAGTCGAAAGCCGTCTTGCTGAAGCGAGTGGCACCGTTGTACTGCGGCTTCTCCACGTGGATCAGAGGAAAGCCAGCAACAGGACGCATCACCAGGCGTGGGCCAGCGACGTCGACCACGCCAGGCGCGACCACAAGGTCCACGTTTTTCTTCTCGAGGTCCCACACCATCTTGCGGATGCCCTTGGTGCCCAGGTGCTCAGTAGCGGTAACTGCGACGGTGTCGGCGCCGGACTTCTCGATAGCGTCGACCACGCTGTACTCGTCACCGAGGATCGGAATCTCGAATCCGTCGACCGTGACGGCCTCGCGCTCGGGCTCGTAGCCAGGGATGCACATTCCCACCACGCTGTAGCCGGCGGCGGGGTTGCGCTCGAACTGCTTAGCCATCGACACGGCTGCCTTGCGGCTTCCGACTATTAGCACAGCTGTCTGGTACTGACCTTTACTGCGCTTCGAGGCGACAGACTTGCGCCACGCCCATCTGCTGAGCAGGAGACCCAAGAGCCCGACCGGCAGCGCGATTGCCAGATACAGCCGTGCGATATCGATCTTGAAGAGAAGCGACAGAATCGCGATGACTCCGAACAAACGGAACGTCGCGGACACGATGCGGCGGTATTCTTCCGCACCGTTTCCGATAACCCTGGGCGAGCGGGTGCGGAAGATCGCGAGAAACGAGATCCAGATTGCTGCCAGCAGAACCGACACTCCGGTGTAGCTGGCGAAGGCGCGTGCTCCCTCGGACTGCAGCTCGCCGAACCTGATCAATTGAGCTGCCGCGACTGCAGCGACGACAACAACGACGTCCGTAACACGAAGCCTGTCGACGTACTGATGCTCCCAGACACGGCGCGAGGTAAGTCGTCTCTCACGCTTCGGTGCCTTCTGTAGCGTGCCCCCGCCCGGAGTCCGCTGCACTGATCCGATAGTTGCCACCGACTCCCCCTCCTCACTCTGCTCCCGCAGCTCGAAGGCCGGCGGACTGTCGTCAATGAACCGTGGTTCGACACATCTGCACTGACGTGAGGGAACCGATCGCTAGCTGCCCGCTGCTCGAGCATTCAAATTTTCGCACGCAATCGGAAAAGCGACTCTCCAAGTGGGTCACATCACAGAATGATTACGCCGACCCAACTGGTTTACCACACCCGCAATCCCGCCCGTGGGCAAGTTTGTGAGATTTCCCGACGCGAGGTGCATCGACAAAAATTCAACTTTCGTTACAGCCAACTCAGCAAGGAGCCATGTTTTGTGAGTCTCACTGCGACACAAAGGAAGTCTGCGTAAGTTTCACAACTTCGCCTCGTTGAGCGAGCTTCATTTACATCGTCGAAACATGCAAGTGCGCCTGATTTTTACACAAGCCACTCAAATGCTTTGACAAACCTTCCTTGCGGCGCGCGGTTGCGCACAAGCGGTCATTGTGCCGGTTTTGCATGTCCCGCACAAACGTCGAATGGAAATTGTTAATTCACATGAATGACGCTGGTTTCAGACAATCTTCAAAACCCGAGTTCAGCGTCTCGAACGGGCTGAAACAAGCACGAAGAACGGTTACGGACGCCCTAGCCCGCGGTAAGTCCATCCCGCGGCTCGCCACTCGTCCGGGTCGAGGCAGTTCCGTCCGTCGATCAAGGTTTTCGACCGAACAACTCCGTCGAGGTCAGCCGGCTTCAGTGCCTTGAACTCTTTCCACTCGGTCAGAACAAGCACTACGTCAGCACCCTCGCACGCCTCGAGGGCAGACGAGCTGTACCCCAGCGTCGGGAACAACGCACGCGAGTTGTCCATGGCCTTCGGATCGAACACGTTGACAGCCGCACCCTGAAGCTGAATCTGGCCGGCGACGTTCAGCGCGGGAGAGTCCCTTACGTCGTCGGAGTCGGGCTTGAAGGCTGCTCCCAGGACAGCGACACGAGCACCAAGCAATGACCCGCAGGCCTCCCGAGCAAGCTCCACCATGCGCGTGCGTCGGCGCATGTTGATGTTGTCCACCTCGCGCAGGAACGTCAACGCCTGGTCGGCACCGAGCTCGCCGGCGCGGGCCATGAATGCTCTGATGTCCTTGGGAAGGCAGCCACCGCCGAAGCCGATGCCTGCGTTCAGAAACTTGCGACCGATCCGGTCGTCGTGGCCGATCGCGTCCGCCAGAACCTTCACGTCGGCGCCGGATGCCTCGCATACCTCGGCGATGGCGTTGATGAACGAGATCTTGGTGGCCAGGAAGGCGTTGGCCGAGGCTTTGACCAGCTCGGCCGTCGCCAAGTCGGTGACCAGGAATGGAATCTCTTCGTCGAGCAGTTGGGCATAGACCTCACGTGCCAGACCTTCTGCACGACCTGGTCGGTCTCGGTCCACACCGAGGACCAGGCGATCGGGATGCAGCGTGTCTTTTACTGCATAGCCCTCGCGGAGGAACTCCGGGTTCCAGGCGACCTCTACGTCGTCACCCGCCGGGGACAGCGCGCGTGCAAGCGCTCCCAGGCGAGCCGCGGTGCCCACCGGAACGGTGGACTTGCCGAAGATGATGGCGGGCTTCGTCAACAGCGGCGCAAGCGTCGTCACGACGGCGTCGACGTAGATCATGTCCGCAGCGAACTCGCCCTTCTTCTGGGGAGTGCCCACGCCGAGGAAGTGAACCTCGGCGAACTCGGCAGCCTCCTCGTAGGAAGAAGTGAAGCGGAGACGGCCGGCCGCGATGTTGCGCTGAAGGACCTCTTCCAACCCGGGCTCGTAGAAGGGAACCTCACCGGCCTCGAGCTTGGCCAACTTTGCGGGGTCGACATCGACACCCAGCACCTCGTGGCCCAGCTCAGCCATACAGGCTGCATGCGTGGCCCCGAGATATCCGGTGCCGAACACTGTGATCCGCATAGCGCTGCTTCCCCCGTCAGAGACCGAACCCGAGAATCGATTTGAGATGTCTGAGGCACGTCGACATTGACGGCCGCTCTTGCCCTGCACATAGTAAACGCTTGAACTGAGAAGTCGTGCGCCAGTTCGTGCCGGCCACTGGACAGTCTGCACAGTTGATCGTGATCCCGCAGTGTTCACGAGATCATCGCTAAGACAACGGGACACGAACATGCAGTGAACCAAGCACGTCGCACTTTTCCGAAGCGTCATTCAAGCGAATGATGCACGCCTGCCCCGGAAACAAGCGACACCTCTGTGCAACAGCTCCTTGGAGTCGTGGATCGCCCGATCGATTTACGCCACCGAACTAGATCCGTCGTTGTCTGCAATAATCCAGAGGCCGCGTCGGCTGACGAGTTCTGCATGTGGAACGGACCTCGCCCTCAGCGGACATCTACTTACTTTTCGGCTCCCTACGTAACGAAAGCAGTG
>NZ_NPGB01000033.1:0-4022 GCF_002259345.1 Rhodococcus sp. 06-156-4
GCGGATGAGGTTGATGATTGCTCGGTGGGAGATCATGACGCCTTTGGGGCGTCCGGTGGTGCCGGAGGTGAAGATGACGTAGGCGGTGTCGGCGGGGGTGAGGGTGCGTGTCAGTACCGGTGCCGCGGTGTCACCGTGTGTCAGGCGTGCTGATACTGCTGGGTCGGTGAGGAAATCTTCGGTGATGACCACTGTGGGAGAAGCGTCGTCGAGGATGTGGGTGATGCGTTCGCTGGGGTAGTCGGGGTCGATGGGGACGTAGGCGGCGCCGGCGCGGATGACGGCGATCAGTGTGGTGACGAGGTCGACGCTGCGGGGGAGCATGACTGCGACGCGGTCGCCGACCTGCACGCCACGTTCGATCAGTATGTGTGCCAGTGCGTTTGCGTGGAAGTCGAGATCTGTATAGGTCCACTGTTGTCCGCTGTCGTCGACGACCGCAAGCGCATCCGCAGACGAATTCGTCTGACGCCGAATCAACTCATCCAACGTCGAATCCGCCACCACCACAACCGGACCGGAAGAGAGTTCGGAGATGTGCTTTCGTTCGGTGTGGGTGAGGAGGGGTAGTGCGGCGATTCGGGTGTGGGGTGCGGTGGCGAGGGTGTGTAGGGCGGTGTCGAGGAGTGTGGTGAGGGTGGTGATGGTGTGGTGGGTGATGCGGTGTGGTTGGTAGGAGAGTTCGATGGTGATGTGGGTGGGTGTGGGCAGGATGCCGAGGGTGAGGGGGTAGTGGGTGGAGTCGTGGATGTCGACGCTGGTGAGCGCGAGGTCGTGGTGTGTGTCGGTGTCGTCGTCGAGGGGGTAGTTCTCGTAGACGAGGAGGGTGTCGAAGAGGGCGGGGAGGCCGGTGAGGTGGTGTAGGTCGGGTAGTGGGGTGTGGTGGTGGTCGAGGACGGTGGTGTTGAGGAACATGCCGACGGCGGTGTCGATGCCGTCGATGTGGGCGGGTCGTCCGGAGACGGTGGTGCCGAAGGTGATGGTGGGTTGTCCGGTGATGGCGTTCAGGGTCAGTGCCCAGGCGGTGTGGATGACGGTGTTGAGGGTGGTGCTGTGGGTGCGGGCGAGGGTGTGGAGTTGTTCGGTGAGGGTGGTGTCGATGGTGTGGGTGAGTTCGATCGGTTGTGCTGTGTCGGTGGTGGCTGTGTCGGTGGTGGCGATGAGGGTGGGTTCGGTGACGTCGGCGAGGGCGGTGTTCCAGGTGTCGAGTGAGGTGGTGTGGTCGTGGTGGGTGAGCCAGTGGAGGAAGCTCGGGTAGGTGGTGTCGGGGAGTGCGGGTGTGGTGGGGTTGTTGTAGGCGTTGAGCAGTGTCTTGATCAATGGCGGGGTGGACCAGCCGTCGGTGATGGCGTGGTGGACGGTCAGGATGAGGGTGTGCTGGTCGGCTGCGGTCGTGACCGCGGTGACGCGCATCAACGGCGCCTCGTCGAGCGCCAACGGGATCGTCCGGTCTGCGTCGATGATCGCCGCGATCGCGTCCGTGTCGTACGTATCGATATCGGTATGCGAAAGAGTGACGGTGGCACCGGTGGGGATCACTGCGACGTATTCGCCGTTCGCAGCGGGTGTGATCGCGGCCTTGAGGTTGGGGTGTGTGTCCGTGAGTCGATCAAGGGCGATGCGGAGCCTGTCCAAGTCGAGCAGCCCGGTCACCGTCACCGCAGTGTGGGTTAGGTACACGTCGGTACCGGACACAGCGCCGAGCATGGATTCGAAGACCATGCCGTGTTGGAGTGGTGTCAGTGGTTGGACGTCGGTGAGGTCGCCGTAACGCTCTTCCCATGCGGTGACATCGTTGTAGGTGAGACCGGTGGCGGTGAAGTCGGTCAGTGAGCGTCGGCTGCGGCCGGTGTAGGCGGCGAGGCATCGCAGCGTGGCTGTCCACAACTGGACGAGTTCGTGTGCTTGTTCGGTGGTGAGAATTTTCTCGGCGTAGGCGAAGGAACCGTCGAAGACGGTCGCGCCGTCGGCGTCCGACACCGCGGCGATGTTGGCGTCGACAACTGCGGCGGCGGGAAGCTCTGCGGGCACGTGTCCACGGATGCCCGGGATTTCGGGGGCGCTGGTCCAGGAGCGATCACCAGCTGTGCCGCTGGTGAAGTTACCGAGGTAGTTGAATCCGATGTCCGGAATGTTCTGTGGGAGAGCAGCTTCGGTGTTGAGGTGGGTGAGTATGCCGTAGCCGATGCCGCGGTCCGGGACGCGTGCGAGTGTGTCTTTGATGCGTAGTACGGCGTCGGCGGCGAGGGTGGGGTCGGTGATGGTGTGGTGGGGGTCGAGGTCGGTGAGGTCGGCGAGGATCGGGTACCAGGTGGTGAACCAGCCGATCGAGCGGGAGAGGTCTGCTCCGGGGACGAGGGTTTCTTGGCGGCCGTGGCCTTCCATGCCGATGGTGACCGGGCGTGGCTCGAGGCCGTGGCGTGCGCGCCATGCGCAGGTCGCGATGCCCAGTGCGGTGAGGAGGATGTCTTCGACGCTCGCCGAGAGGGCGGTGGTGATGTCGCCGATGAGGGTAGCGGTGAGGTCGGCGGGAACCGTGACCTCGATCTGTCCGGTTGTGGCGTGAGTGTCGCGCTCCGGGTCGACGCTCCGCTCGCCGAAGAGAGGCTGTGTGGCGTCGGCGACGGTGTTCCAGTGCTCGAGTTGGTCGGTGAGGTGGGGGTCGCGTGCGCGTTCGGTCAGTGCGTGGGTCCATGTGGTGATGGAGGTTCCGGCGGGGAGCAGGTCGTCTTCGGTGGCGCCGGTTTCGAGTGCCCAGGCGTGTGCGAGGTCGTCTTGAAGGATGCGCCAGGAGACGCCGTCGACAGCGAGGTGATGGATCACCATGACGAGGCGGCCGGTGGCATCACTGGAGGTGGTGCACCACATTGCGCGCCAGAGGATTCCGTTCGTCGGATCCATCTGATCGGACATTCGGGTGACGAGGTCGTCGACTGTCGTCAGCCATTGCGGGCTCGACCAACCGTCCGACGTCGTCAGCGATTGGATCGGCGATTCGACCGTTGCGGAGGGAAGCGTGAACTCCCAGGTTTCGGAGCGGCGAAGGCGAGCGCCGAGCGTGGGGTGGGCTGTGGCGATCCTGTTGAGGACTCGGTGGAGGGTGTCGGTGGTGAGGTCGGGTGGGGTGGTGAAGACGAAGGATTGGGTGAAGTGGTCGAAGCCGGGTCGGTCTACGTAGCGGGCGGCGATGGGTTGCAGTGGTGCGGTGGTGACGGTGGTGGGTCCGGTTTCGGTGTGGGTCTGGGTGTGGGTGTCGGCGATTCGTGCCAGGGCGCTGATGGTGCGGTGGGTGAAGATGTCGGCGGCGGTGATGGTGATGCCGGCGCGGCGGGCTGCGGTGACGACTTGGATGGAGGAGATGGAGTCGCCGCCGAGGCGGAAGAAGTCGTCGTCGATCGACAGTGGGGTGTCGGTGGGCAGGTGCAGGATGTCGGCGAAGACGGTGGCGAGGGTGGTTTCGGTGACCGTGGTGGGGTGTTGTCCGCCGGTGAGTGCTCCGGTGATGTCGGGTGTGGGTAGTGCGCGGCGGTCGAGTTTGCCGTTGGGGGTGACCGGGACGGTGGTGATGGGAATGAACACGGTGGGGATCATGTAGTCCGGTACCCGTGCGGTCAGATGCTCCCGCAGTTCGTCGTCGGTGACGTCGGTACCGACGTAATAGGCGGCAAGGTATTTGTCATTGCCGCCGGGGTGGTCGGCGGCGATGACGACGGCGGCGGTGACGGCGGGGTGGTGCTGCAGGACGACGCGGATCTCGTCGAGTTCGATGCGGAAGCCGCGGATCTTGACTTGGTCGTCGGAGCGGCCGAGGTAGTCGAGTTCACCGGCGTGGTTCCAGCGCACGAGATCGCCGGTGCGGTAGAGGCGTTCACCTGCGGTGGTGGGGTCGGCGATGAAGCGGGTGGCGGTGAGGTCGGGTCGGGCGATGTAGCCGTCGGCGAGTTGGATGCCACCGAGATACAGCTCTCCTGTCACCCCGACGGGTACCGGGCGCAGCCAGGTGTCGAGGACGTGGGTGGTTG
>NZ_NPGB01000016.1:0-2535 GCF_002259345.1 Rhodococcus sp. 06-156-4
CCGCAAACCGGAATCCAACACAAACAACGCATCACCCGGCACCGGCGTACCGATAGGAGCTCCATGACCAGGCTTCATGGGCGCACTCATAGAGGCGTAGAACGTCTCTGTCTCCCCGTAGCCATTGATCATTTCTCGGCCTGAAGCCCACCGATCGACAAGTTCGGGCGAGCATGCCTCACCCCCCACAAAAATGGTCCTTACTTGATCTATTCCCTCGGGCGAGAGCATCTCGAGTGCGGACGGGGTCTGGTTGACGGTGGTGACCTGCTCGTCTACCAGGATTCGGTGAAAGTCCGTTGCGGAGCGGGCGGCATGCTCAGGGATGATCACCAAGCGGCCGCCGTGCAGCAGAGCGCCCCACATCTCCCACACCGACACATCGAACGAGTACGAATGGAACATCGACCACACCTGATCTGGGGAATGTTTGAAAGCATGTTCCGAAGCTGCGTAGGTCTGGGTGACGTTCGTTTGTGTGATGCCGACGCCTTTGGGTGTGCCTGTCGTTCCTGAGGTGTAGATGATGTACGCGAGGAGGTCAGCATTCGGCACCGGCAACGTCGTCGTCGGCTGTTCAGCGACCTTGGGATCCTCGACATCTATCAGTGGGACCCCGGACTTACTGACGCGACCAGCGAGGCTCACCGTGGTCAAAATCGCGGCCGGCGCAGCGTCTTGTAGAACGAATGCCAGGCGCTCGTCAGGGGTGTTGATGTCGATCGGCAAGTAAGCAGAACCCAGCTTCAGCACCGAAAGTATGGCTATCACAGTGTGTTCCGAACGTGGCAGCAACAGTGCAACAACGTCCTCTACTCCCACCCCACGCCCAGCCAACAAATGAGCCAACTGCGTCGATGTGTCGTCCAACTCCTGATACGTCCACGACCGACCCTCGAACACCACCGCTATGACGTCCGGCCGCACCCTCACCTGCTCGGCGAACAACTCCGGAATCGCGGGGTCCACGATCGATTCATTTAGCACTGACCGCGCTCCGAGGGCGTCCAGCTGCGTCAGTTCTCTCTCGTCAAGCAAGTCGATTGACGCCACCGAGCGGTCCGTGCCGGCGAGCATCGTCGTGAGCACCCGCTGCCAGCGGGTAACAAGTTGTTTTACAGTTTCGGCGTCATAGACGTCGGTGCGGTACTCGACCAGACCCCCAATGCCTATGGGACGGCCGGAGTTGTCGAACCGCTCACGCAGGCTGAAAGTCAAGTCCATTCGAGCGGTCAAGGTGTCCGTGCGCTGCGGGGAAATGTCGAGACCTGGCAGAGACAGATCGGGCAGGGTGACGTTTTGCCAGGCGAACAGGATTTGGATCAACGGATGGTGAGCCTGCGTACGGACCGGATTGAGGCGCTCGACAAGCGCATCGAACGGCACATCTTGGTTCGCGAACGCGTCCAGGCTCCGCTCCCGTACCTCCTCCAACAAATCACCGAAGTTCATCTCGGCTGAAACCCGCGTACGCAACACCAGCGTGTTGACGAAAAACCCGACCATGCCGTCAAACTCGGTTCGCCCCCGCCCCGCCGTCGGCACCCCGAACGCCACATCCGCGCTCCCGCTCAAACGCGCCAACAGCACCGAAAGCGCCGCCGACATCACCATGAACGTCGTCGCATTGCGTTCCCGCGCCACAACCCGCACGAGTTCCTGCAGTTCGGCGGGCCATTCGACGACGACTTGGCCGCCCTGATGGTTGGCGACGGCGGGGTAAGGCCGGTCCGTGGGAAGCTCCAGCAGTCCCGCGTATCCAGCGAGGTTCCGCTCCCAGAAAACTGTTTGTCGACCAGATCGGGTATTAGGATCGTCGGCCTCGCCGAGGAGCTTGTGCTGCCAGATTGTGAAGTCGGCGTACTGAACGGGCAACGGCTCCCAGCCTGGCTCCGTCCGGGTGGTGCGGGCCTGATATGCGGTAGTCAGGTCGCGAACCAGCGGCGAGAGAGATGATCCGTCGGCGGCGATGTGGTGCATTGCCAGGGCCAGATGGTGTTCCGTGGTCGAGACTGCGAAAAGCCTTGCACGAAAGGGAATCTCGGTTTCTAAGTCGAAGGCGTGGCGGGTGACAATACCGACCGCCTCATCCAACTGTTGATCGGTCCAGTTGGTGGCGTCGATGACTTTGCAGGCGACAAGCCCTTCAGAGGCATCGAGAATGCACTGCTCGGGCACGCCAGCCGTAGCGGGAAACACTGTGCGAACACTCTCGTGCCGGGCTACGACATCGGCAACCGCCAGGGTCAGCGCGTCGACGTCGAGTAGACCGATTAGGCGTAGTACCAGAGGGATGTTGTATGTCGCCGATGGTCCCTCTAGCTGATGGATGAACCACAACCGACGCTGGGCGAACGACAGCGGCAACTGGGCCGGACGCGCATATGGCTCCCAGATTTGCCTGGTGCCCGACTGTCCTCCACCCACCACACGAGCCAGGCCCGCTACGGTGGGGGCTTCCATGAGTGCACGGACGCTGATTTCACAGTCGAAGGTTTCCTGCACGGCGGCTACGACACGCATCGCAGAGAGCGA
>NZ_NPGB01000003.1:0-439884 GCF_002259345.1 Rhodococcus sp. 06-156-4
AAAATACCTCACCGCCTACCACACCGGCGACGCCATCGACCCCGATGAACTGCGGGCATTTCTGACCGACCGGCTACCGGACTACATGATCCCCACGGTGTTCATTCCCATCGACACCGTCCCCGTCACCCCCAACGGCAAACTCGACCGCCGGGCGCTGCCCGCACCCGACCTCACCACCGCCCTCACCGGCGGAACAGCACCCACCACCGCAACAGAAATCACCCTCACCACCATCTTCACCGACGTACTCGGACTACCCAGCGATGCACCCTTGTCCATCGACGACGACTTCTTCCGCCTCGGCGGCGACTCCATCTCGTCGATTCTCGTCGTCTCGAGAGCTCGCCGTGAAGGTTTGCACTTCACCGTGCGAGACGTCTTCGAAAAGCGCACGATCGCGGGTCTGGCCGGGGTCCTGGACATTCCGGAGATCGCGGCAGACCCGATTCCTCTCAGTGCCTCTTCCACGCTCGAACGGCTCCGCGAGGCCGGTGCCGAGCCGAACGATTGGGTCTACACCGAGCTGATCGCGATCGACCGGTCAGCTCTGTCGGGACTGCAGTCCGCGTTCGTCTCGCTTGTGAACAGGACCGATGCATTGCGGATGAGGGTTTCGCCGTTGAACCGTCGGCTGTGGACATCCGAGATCGCGCCCGCCGGAACGGTCGATCTTTCGAAGCAGGTCGTCGAACTCGATCCGGAGACCAGTGACTCCGCCGCAGCCTCTCGCGTCGCATCGTTGATCAGCATCACGGAGGGTCTACCGGCGGCAATCGCAACGTGGAGCACACCCACCCAGAGCTGGTTACTGGTTGCTGCGCATGCCGCGGCTGCCGACCGAGGCTCGGTTCACGAGATCGCCCGTATTCTTACCGGGCACGTCGAAGGTTCGGCGACTGTGTCACTCGAGACCGCGCTGGAAGCGGTCGATACCGCGGGACAGAACCTCGACGGCGAACTCGCGCAGCGTTGGGTCGATGCGACCGGTGTCAGCCGGCTCGGCGATTCGACCATGTGGTCCGACGGCAATCATGCACACATCCGGGCTGACCTGGCGGTCGAGGCATCGGACTTGCCGGAGCTCATCGCCGAGTCTCTTCGCCAGGTTGCACAGAGAGACTCGACAGAGGTGACGGTCGATCTCGAAACGACTATGGCATCACCGCGACCTGCGATCGGGCCGTTCACCGCAACGTGGCCGTACATCAGCGGGCTGTCCGAAGCCGAACGACGACAGTATTCGTTGCTTCGCTACCACAACCGTGCCGGGCGGCGGAGCTTGCGGAAGTCGAGCAATTCCATTGTGCTCGTGACGAACACCGTCGGAAAGCTCGCCGACCCAGGCTCGAGGGAGGGCGTGGAGACCGCGTACCGCTGCGTGATCCGCTTTTCCGTCGCCGATGGTTCGGTGGAGCTCGACGTCATCGGGCTGTCGCAGAGCGCGGTGGCAACACTGGGAATCGAGCTGTCCGCACGGTTCGACGCGGCGACCGACGTCAAGCGCAGCCGAGTGTGAAGACGGCGTGGAAGTCAACCAAGTACATTCCAGCCTTCTTCGAGATCCCGGATACACCACCGACACAGCGGATCACGATTCGCAAGAACGCGTGCTCACCACCCTGTCGGCGCTTCCCACTGTGAAGGCAGTCCAAGCCGCTCCCGGACGCGCTGCACGGATTCGTGCGGCTGTGTGGGAGGTCGCACGGCGGGAAGTACGCGCCCGGATCATGCCCTCCGGCTCTCGCAAGCACGAGTGTGCGATCGAATCGTGGTCCTGGAGGGCGGCACCGTGGCCGAAGAGGGCACGCACATCTCTGGCGCACCCACCGAGGACAGTTACAGCCCGGCCTCCTCGAGCATCTCCTCCCAGCGGTTGTCGGCATCTGCTTCTTCGACTCCGGCGTCGATCAGCTGCTGGTACTCACTGTGGAGCTGATCTTCGACGGCTTCGTACTTCTGGAGCCACTCCTCGGCCCTGACGCGCCAGTACCCGATGGTCTCGAACTGCGCGTTGCCGAAGCCTCGTTCTTTGCGCAGGTACTTGCGCACATCCCGGCTCGCAGCCGCTTCGCCCGCAAACCACACATAGCCCGGTCCCTCTGGAAGGCGTTCGGCACGTACGGCGTCGGCCAGCTGCGACGGCGAATGTCCGTTGCCGCCGATCAGCCACTCGATGCTCAGGTCCGCACTCGTCTCGATCGGGATCTTGTCGCCTTCGTCGAGGACTTCCACGACTGCCCGGACAGGAAAGCCGGCCGGCAACTCTTCGACGGCTCGGGACAGAGCAGGCAATCCTGTCAGGTCGGCGACGAGGAGTTGCCATGCAGTGTCACTGGGCGGGTCGTACCAGCCGCGCGGTCCCCATAATCCAATGACGTCACCGGGTGTCGCCGCAAGGGCCCATGCCGCCGCGATTCCGCCCTCGTGAGCGACGAAGTCGATCGTCATTTCCTTGGCGGTCGCGTCCCACACCCGAACCGTGTAGTTGCGATGCTCGGGCTCGTCGATGTCGTGATAGGCCCAGTCGCCGTCCTTCTCGGTCATGGCCGGCGGCTTGTCTTCGCCTTCGGCCGGAAAATAGAGCGAGACGCACTCGTCAGCGGTGCCATTCGATGTGTAGTCGGCCAATCCGTCGCCGCCGAATACGACGCGCACGAGCGAGGGAGAAATACGCTTCGCGCTCACCACCTCGGCGTAGGAGAAGCGCTGCAATCCTTTGATCGCCACGTGAAACCTTTCCGATATAGATTGTCCGATTCAGCGTGAATCGGCTGTGAGGTACCCGCCGCCGCTCGGAAAGTATTCGAGCGCAGAGTATTCCGTGCCGTCGCTGCTTCGGACACGGTCGATGACGAGGGCGTGATTACGGCCACGGTGGGCGTCGGGGCCGGCGACGATGGCCATTCCGTCGCCTTCGCGGATGAACACCCTGCCTGGCGTCCCGCCGTAGATGCCTTCCGACACGTGAGCCTGTACGACCGAAATACGCTCACCGCGGTAGTAGGTGAACGCGTTCGGGTACGGATCCGACATCGCTCGCACCAGCCGGTCGATGTCCGACGCCTCCCACGACCAGTCGATCAGACTGTCGGTTTCGTGCCGCTTGTGAAAGAAGGTGCGTTGCGCGAGGTCTTGGGGACGCCACTGTGCGGTGCCGGACTCGATGCGCTCGAGTGCTTCGAGCAGCACGCCGGGAATCAGATCGATGGTGGCCCGTACCAACTCCGTTGCAGTGTCTCGGGGTCCGATCGGGATTGCAGCCTGGGTGAGGACGTCACCGGTGTCGAGTTCGCCGTCCATTCGGTGCGCGGTCAGTCCTACTTCCTCGGCACCGCTGATCAGCGCCCACGCAATCGGGGAGAAACCAGTGAACCTCGGAAGCAGCGAGTCGTGGAGATTGAGCGTTCCATGCGGTGGGTGGGCAAAAATTTCCGGCGGCAACCAAGTACGCCAATTGTTGGCGACGATGATGTCCGGCTTCCAGGCCTGGATCTGCTCCTGCATCGTTGCATCCGGACGGCGAGCAAGATGGACGGGAACGTCGTGTTCGCGAGCCAGGTCCTCGACGGAATCGGCCCAGATGCTTTCGTACACTTGGTCGCTGGTCGGATGCGTGACAACACCTACCACGTCGTGCACGGAGTCGATCAGGGACTGCAGGGTCTTGTGCCCCCAGGTCTGGTAACCGAACATCACCACTCGCATGGCCAACCTTTCTTCGAAACGACATCGAACAAGGAGCGTCGAACAACTGGAGCAGTCTCCCTATCGATTCCCGCTCACGAGGGCGAAGCGTCTCAACTCGAAAGAATCCACGAGCTCCCCGGATCGCACGGCGATGTTGGACAACAGGGATGATGTGAGTCCGTGAGAGTGCTCGGTACCACCCTGCAGGTAGATTCCGCCGGTGATGTGGGACGACGTCCGTAGCCGGTAGTCTCGCTCCACTTCCGGCGTGCCGTCGGTTGCGAATACACAGTCGTCGGCAAGTGTGCCGAGGATCCCGTGGAGGTCGAGCGGACGAAAGCCCGTCGCATACACCACAGCGTCGCAGGTGAGCGATTCTTCGCGCCCCGTCGGACGGTGCAACACAGTAACTTCCACGCCACCGTCGGTCTCTCGCGGGACACTCACCTCGGACGCACCGCGGACGAACAATCGACGTCTGCCCGTCACTCGCTCGGTGTATTCGCGGTTGTACAGTTCCTCGATCAAAGGCAGATCCACCGCTGAGTAATTGGTGCTTCGGTGGTAGGCGATCAACTGCTCGCGGAGCTGGGGGGTGGAGACGTAGAAATCGTCCACGGCCTCTGGATCGAAAACCCGGTTTGCGTAGGGACTGTCGTCGGCGGGGCTGTAGCCGTACTTTCCGAACACACCGTGAACCTCAGCGTCCGAGTAGCGCTCATGGAGGTAAGCGACGACCTCGGCGGCGCTCTGACCGGCACCGACGACGACGAATCTTCCATGGGGCGTCGACGGCAACGAATCCAGATGATCGAGGACACGATGGTTGTGGAATACACGTGCACCCGAGGTGACTCCGTCCGGCAGAGTCGCCGTCAGTCCGCCTGCCAGCACCACGTTGCGAGCACGCAGCAGGCCATCACCTTCCGCGCCACTGACGCGTACCTCGAACAGCTCACCGTTCCACGACACCTCGGTGGCCGTGCTCCCGTACAACACGTCCGCGTCGACTTTGTCGGCCGACCACCGCAGGTAGTCGTGAAATTCGATGCGCGAGGGAAAGAACGTCTGCAAGTTGATGAAGTGGTTCAATCGATCTCGCTGCCGGAGGTAGGCAAGGAATGTGTACTCGCTGCGAGTGTTCCGCTGCGTCGCGAGATCCTTGAGAAAAGAAATCTGCATCGTGGCATCCGGAAGGAGCATTCCCGGGTGCCACGTGAACTCCGGTTGACGCTCGACGAAAGCAGACGTGATCTGTTCGTTCTCGGACACCGCTTCGTTGCGTTCGGCCAGCGCGATGGCCAGCCCCAGGTTCGATGGGCCGTATCCGACGCCGAGAATGTCCACCACGTCGCGAGCGCTGTTCACCTTGGGCACGTGCCGTCCTTAGTCAGTCGAGGGATCAACCAGCTAAGCCTAACCTATCTTCATGTCCAAATGTCTAGGCCGACCAACTCGCGCCAGCGGAATGACCAACGGAGTGTGCGACTCGGGATCTTCGATGATGCGGCACGGCAACCCGAAGACGGACTCGACGAGTTCCGCCGTGATGACCTCCGCCGGACGCCCGCTGGTCACCACCTCACCGTTCTTCATCGCGATGATGTGATCGGCGTAGCGGCAGGCGTGATTGAGGTCGTGGAGCACCGCGACCATGGTGTTTCCCTGCTCGCGGTTGAGCTGGGAGCACAGTTCCAGCAGATCTATCTGATGCGCGATGTCGAGGAACGTCGTCGGCTCGTCCAACAGCATCAACGGGGTCTGCTGCGCCAACACCATCGCAACCCACACTCGCTGACGCTGTCCGCCGGACAACTCGTCGACGAGCCGGCCGGACAGTTCGGTCACCCCAGTCGCGTTCATCGCGAACACCACGGCGGCCTCGTCGTCCCTCGACCACTGCTTGATCAGCTTCTGATGCGGGTATCGTCCTCGCGCAACCAGATCCGCGACGGAGATGCCGTCGGGTGCGATCGATGTCTGGGGCAGCAGCCCGAGCCGACGTGCGACTTCCTTCGCCGGATAGGAGCTGATGGCCTTGCCGTCGAGCAGGACGGTGCCTGCCTCGGGCTTCAGCAGCCGCGACAGCGCACGCAGAAGCGTCGACTTTCCACACGCGTTGGGTCCGACGATGACGGTGAACTTGCCGTCGGGAATCTCGACGGAGAGGTTCTCGCTGATGACGCGTTTGTCGTACCCGATGGTCACGTTGTCGGCGTACAGCCGGGCCTTGGCCCGCACCCGAGTCCCCGTATTCGACATCACTGTTTTCTACCTTCCCGAGCCAACAACCAGACGAAGTACGCGCCGCCGATGGACACCGTGACGACGCCGACGGGCAACTGCGTCGGCGCGAACAGACGCTGAGCCGCGAAGTCGCTGAGCACCAACAGAAACGCGCCCATGACCGCCGACGGCAGCAACGCGACCCCTGCCGTTCTGGTCAGCCGTCGAACCAGCTGAGGGGCGGCGAGCGCGATGAACGAGATGGGACCTGCGGCTGCGGTCACCAGCGCCGTCAGCGCAACGCCGAGCACCATGAGGATCAACCGTGTCGGCTCGGCGCTGATACCGAGGGCCTTGGCTGCGTCGTCGCCCATCTCGAGCATCGGCAATCTCTTGCCGACGACCGCGATGGCAGGCGTCAGAACCACCAGAACCAGCACGACGGGTCCGACCTGCGCCCACCCCAGCCCGTTGAGACTGCCCGCACCCCACACGGCCGCGGCCATGGCGTCGGCGAGATCGGCCTTGATGATCAGCCACGTGTTGACCGACGCGAGCACGGCGCTGATGGCGATTCCCACGATGATCAGCCGAAACCCCTGCACACCCTTCTTGAACGCCAGCAGATACACCACTGCAGCCGTGCAGATTCCGCCGATCAGCGCTCCCGCTCCGGTCTGGTAGTAGCCACCGCCGAGCGTCAGGATGACGATCAACGCACCGGTGTACGCACCCGTGTCGAACCCGATGATGTCCGGGCTTCCCAGAGGATTTCGTGTCAAGGACTGAAAGATCGCCCCCGACACCCCCAGGGCGCCACCGAGCAACAGTGCGAGCGCGACACGAGGGAACCGCCACTCCATCACCACCAGTTCGGTGAACCGCGGCGCATCGGAGAACAGCGCCTGCAGAACCTCGCCCGGCGGAATGTAGTAATCACCCGACCCGAGTGCAACGACCGACACCACCAGCGACAGTGCGACCAGAACGGCGCACACCACCACGGTCCTGACGTCGATGCGTCCACTGACCTCGTCGTCGGCGAGACGCAGAATACGAACTCGCCGACCGAAATCCACCGTGCTCACAGCCCACTCACCTTCTTGCGTCGAACCAGAAGGATGAGGACCGGAGCGCCGACGAAGGCGGTGACGATGCCGACCTGCAGTTCACCCGGCCGGATGACGAGACGACCGACGACGTCGGACAACAGCAGCAGGCAGGGCGCGGCCGCGACGGTGTAGAGCAGGATCCAGCGTTGGTCGGGCCCGACGAACCAGCGGACCATGTGCGGGATCATCAGTCCGACGAAGCCGATGGGGCCTGCGGCTGCGGTGGCGGCGCCGGCGAGCAACGTGACGGCGACGATGCCGATGGTGCGGGTGTGGGTGACTTTCGCACCGAGGGATTGAGCCAGGTCGTCGCCCAGGGCGATTGCGTTCAGCGGCCGTGCGATGACGAGGGCGAGGATCAGTCCGACGAGTACGAAAGGTCCGATGGCGAACGAGATGTCGAGGCCTCGACCGGACAGCGAACCTGCGCCCCAGAATCTCATCTTGTCGAACGCCTCCGGGTCCAGCAGGAGCATGCCGGAGGTGATACCGCCGAGAACCGCGGCCAGCGCAATTCCGGCCAGAGTCAATCTAATCGGCGTCGCGCCTGCTCGTCCCATGGACCCGAGCGCGTAGACCGCGACCGTGGCCAGAATCGCACCGAGGAACGCGAACCAGATGTAGGACCAGATACCGGTGAAGCCGAGCGCACCGACCGCGAGGGCCACGAAGAACGCAGCTCCGGCGTTGACACCGAGAATCCCCGGGTCCGCCAAGGGATTACGGGTCATGGCCTGGATCAGCGCTCCACTGACGCCGAGTGCGATTCCCACGATGAGACCGAGAACCGTTCGCGGGACTCGGAGTTCGCGAATGATGACGGCGTTGTTCGAGTCGTCGTACGCGAACAGTCCGTTCCACACCTCGTTCAGTGGAATGTACTTGGTACCGACGGCGATGCTGAGCAGGCAGATCGCTGCAAGGAGCGCGATGACGACGACAAGACCCGCGGTGCGTCTGGCGTTGGTCTTGGCAAGCCCTCCGGGAGTGCTCGGCGTCTCGAGCCGGCCTGCGACAGGCGCTTCCGGGTCTCCGGAGTCACCCGCCTTCACTACCGTCGTCATCGTGGTGCTCCCGCAATACCTGTCCTACTCGAATTAGGTACACCTTACACAGGCACGGCTTACCTACCCGCGGCACCCAATGCGCGAGAGATGTCGCCTGCCTGCGCGTCGAGTTCGGAGCGTTGCGGCGACGTCGGGCGCGCCCGAAGACCGAAACCGTCCCCTACGGTCCGCGGGATGACGTGCAGGTGGACGTGGAAGATCTCCTGACCCGCCACTTCTCCGTCGGCGAGGAAGAAGTTGACGCCCGCGATACGCGGATTCGTCGCCCGCAGCGCGGCCGCGACTTTCTGCCCGACGACGAACAGGTGTGCCCCCACGTCGGGCTCGAGTTCGGCGAGGGACCTCGCTTGTTGCCTGGGAACGACCAGGACGTGGCCTCTGGTGACCGGTCGGATATCCATGAACGCCACCGCGACATCGTCGGAGTACACGAGGCTGGATTCGGCGTTCCCGGCAATGATTTCGGCGAAGATCGTGTACGGATTCATACTTCGCCAGTCTAGGCAGAGACTGCGACCTCCTTGCGCCCCGACTAGAGTTCGGCCATGGGATTGTTGGGCGGGGTTCTCTTCGACATAGACGGCGTGCTGGTCACGTCGTGGCAGCCCGTTCCAGGTGCTGCCGAGGCACTGGACTATCTGGACAGCAAGGACATCGCACGCGCTTTCCTCACCAACACCACGTCGAAGACCAGATCCCAGATCGCCGACGCGTTGACCGAAGCAGGCCTGCCGGTCCACGCCGACGAGATCGTGACCGCGTCGTCCTTGACGGCCGATTACCTGCGTCAGACCTACCCTGGGGCGCGCACGGTCCTGATCAACAACGGGGACATCGCCGGGGACATGCCGGGCATCGAATTCGTCGACGAGGGCGACGGCGATCCGGACGTCGTGGTCGTCGGCGGCGCGGGTCCCGAATTCACCCACGAACGCCTCAGTCGCGTCTACGACTGGCTCTGCCGAGGAATTCCCGTCGTTGCGATGCACCGAAGCCTGATGTGGACGACGGGTGCCGGTCTACGCATCGACACCGGGATGTACCTGGCGGGGATGGAGAAGGCGTCGGGGCACACGGCGAAAGCCATCGGCAAGCCCGCACCGCTCGGATTCCAGACTGCTGCCGAGCGCATGGGCGTCGACCCGGTGGATGTCGTGATGGTCGGCGACGACCTGGACAACGACGTGCTGGCGGCTCAGGTCGTGGGTATGACGGGTGTGCTCGTCCGCACCGGGAAGTTCCAGCAGGACGTGCTCGACCGCCGATCCAAGCAGGAATTCGGCCTGCAACCGAACCACGTCATCGGCTCGGTCGCAGACCTTCCCGGTGTCCTAGAGAATCGGTGACGGCGAGTACTTCGCTGCCGACGGGAACTGGCTGACGAGCGTCTCCACATCGGAGACAACGGCCGCCACCTGCGCTTCCGCAGATCCGATGAATGCGGACTTGTCCGCGAGGGCGGCGTCGAGCGCATCCCGATCCAGCGGAATTCGATCGTCGGCCGCCAGGCGATCGAGCAGGTCGGGCTCCTGGCCCTGCTCCCGCATCGCAAGCGCGACGGCCACCGCGTGTTCCTTGATGGCCTCGTGCGCGGTCTCGCGGCCGACGCCGGCACGCACGGAGGCCATGAGCACCTTCGTCGTGGCCAGGAACGGCAAGTAGCGCTGCAGTTCCTTGGCGATGACGGCCGGGTACGCGCCGAACTCGTCGAGCACGGTCAGGAACGTCTCGATCATGCCGTCGATGGCGAAGAACGCGTCGGGAAGTGCCACTCGGCGGACGACCGAGCAGAAGACGTCGCCTTCGTTCCACTGTGCACCGGCGAGTTCGGCGGCCATCGATCCGTACCCGCGGAGCACGACCTGCAGACCGTTGACGCGCTCGCACGAGCGGGTGTTCATCTTGTGCGGCATCGCCGACGACCCCACCTGGCCCGGCTGGAAGCCCTCGGTGACCAGCTCGTGGCCCGCCATCAACCGAACGGTGTGTGCGAACGACGAAGGTCCCGCACCGAGCTGGACGAGTGCAGAGACGACCTCGTGATCGAGGGAACGCGGATACACCTGACCGACGCTCGTCAGGACGTGCCGGAAACCGAGGTGATCGGCGACGATCCGCTCGAGCGCGGTCAGCTTGGCCGAGTCGCCGCCGAACAGATCGAGCATGTCCTGCGCGGTGCCCATCGGGCCCTTGATTCCGCGAAGCGGGTAGCGCGCGATCAGTTCCTGCAGGCGGACCAGAGCGATCAGCGTCTCGTCCGCGGCGGATGCGAAACGCTTGCCGAGCGTTGTCGCCTGGGCTGCGACGTTGTGGCTTCTTCCCGCCATCACGATCGACGAGTACTCGGCCGCCTTCTCCGCGAGCCTGGCTGCGACGGCGACACCGTGTGCGTGGATGTGCTGGAGGGACCGCAGAATCTGCAGCTGCTCGACGTTCTCGGTCAGGTCGCGGCTGGTCAGACCCTTGTGGATGTGCTCGTGGCCGGCCAGAGCATTGAACTCCTCGATGCGTGCCTTCACGTCGTGGCGCGTCACGCGCTCACGCTCGGCGATGGACTGCAGGTCCACCTGATCCAGCACGCGTTCGTAATCTGCGACGGCGGAGGACGGAACGTCGACTCCCAGGCTGGACTGAGCCTTGAGGACCGCGATCCAGAGCTGGCGCTCGAGCACGATCTTGTGTTCCGGAGACCAGAGGTCCACCAGTTCGGGGCTGGCGTAACGGGTGGCGAGGACATTCGGAATGGTCACGACTGCCCAGTCTAGCTAGCCCCGGCAGGAGCGAGAACGTCGAGGACTGCGAGAAGCATCGACGACGCCATGGCCCGCGGTTCCGGGTCGACTTCGCCGAGAGCTCCGACCACCGCCCCGTCGACTACAGCGACGAGGCGGCGGAGTTGCTGCTCCTGCACGATTCGACCGGATCTGCGCAGGACGTCGGTCAGTAGGTCGTCGGTCTGCGCGCGCAGCCGCAGCTGAACTTCGCGGAGCTGCGGATGACGGGCGGAGGCGATGAAACGCTCGTACCGCGCGATCAGGCGTTCGGGACCGTCGTCGACCGCGCCCTGGGGCCCGATGAGGAGGTCGACGATCAGGGCGACCGTCGAATCGGTGTCGTGCGCCAGGTCTCCCAGCGAATCGATCCGGCCGCGCATCACTTCGAGTTCCCGTGTCCCCAGAAGCTCCACGGCACAGGCGATCAGATCACCCAGCGACTCGAAATAATAGGTCGTCGACGCCAGTGGCAGTCCTGCTTTCGCGGCAACGGCACGGTGACGCACCGCGTCGAATCCGCCTTCCACCAGCAGATCTGCCGCTGCGCACGCCAGTGCGTGCCGTCGACGCTCCCCTTTCGGGGTCGCACCCGACGCCTTGCTCGGCGAATCGGTGTGGCCTGCTGACATTCGAATCATGGTGCCAGCCCGCGTCGGTTCTTCTGGGGTAAACGGTGTGGAATCCTGAAGATCATGCACTTTTCGACCATCGACCTCCGTTCGGACACCGTGACGCGGCCTTCGCCGGAGATGCGGCAGGCGATGTACGACGCCGAGGTGGGCGACGATGTTCTCGACCACGACCCCACCATGGCCCGGCTGGAGGAGCGTGTTGCGGACGTTCTCGGGTACGAGAGTGCGCTGTGGGTGCCCAGCGGATCGATGGGAAATCTGATCGCGCTGATGATGCACCTGAGGCGGGGTGACGCATTCCTCGCGCCGGAACACGCGCACGTCCTCGATTCCGAGTTGGGCACGGCCGCGTGGCTCGCCCAAGGCATGCCTCGAATCCTGCCGCACGACGCGGGACCGGGACGCCCGACGTCCGAGACCGTCGCCGCAGCGGTGTCCGACGGCCCGTACTTCACGTTGACCACGACGCTGCTGTGCCTCGAGAACACCCACAATTTCGCCGGCGGGGCCGTGTTCGACGCCGAGGAATGGACGGCTCTGCTGGCCGCGGCCCGCGAGAGGGGCCTGTCGGTGCACCTCGACGGCGCGCGCGTGTGGAATGCGGCCGTGGCGCTCGGGGTGCCGGTCTCGGATCTGACGCGCGGCGCCGACACCGTCCAGGTCTGCTTGTCCAAGGGATTGGGTGCACCGGTGGGTTCGATGCTCGTTTCCGACTCCGCCCGCATCACCGAGGCCAGGCGGATCCGCAAGATGCTCGGTGGAGGAGTGCGCCAGGGCGGTGTCCTCGCCGCGGCGGGTCTGGTGGCGCTGGACACCGTCGACTCCCTTGTCGACGACCACGCCCATGCCCGTCTCCTCGCCGACGGCCTCCGCGAACGCGGCTGGACCGTCGACGAGCCGCAGACCAACATCGTTCTCGCCGACGGACCACTGACCGTCGCCGAGCTCGCCGATCTCGGGATCGCCGCGGTCAGCGTCGTCGGACGAACTCGATTCGTGACCCACCGGGATGTCTCACGATCCGACATCGAGGAAGCCCTGAGTCGTCTCTAGAGCACGGGCGCGAGGCGGGTCAGAGCCTCTTCCACGTGCTCGGTGGTCCCGGCGAACGAGAACCTGACGGTGTGGTGGCCGTGCACGATGTCGAAGTCGACACCGGGGGCGAGCGCCACACCGGCCTCGGCGAGGATGCGCTCGCACCATGCCCGTGAGTCCTGCGTCAGGTGCCCGATGTCGGCGTAGGCGTAGAACGCGCCATCGGCGGGTGCCAGGTCGGTGACGCCGGCCGCGGTCAATCCGTCGAGCAGGATCCGCCGGTTGACGGCGTAGCGCCGGACGTGGCCGTCGAGCTCGGCGCGCGACTCCTCGGTGAACGCCGCGACGGCCGCTACCTGAGAGATCGCAGGCGGGCACACGGTCATGTTCGACGCCAGGCGCTCCACCGCGCGGTGCAGGTGCGACGGCAGCAGCATCCACCCGAGTCGCCACCCCGTCATCGAGAAGTACTTGGACACCGATCCGATGACGACCGAGGAGGTGCGCGAGGTCTCCCACGCGCTCGACGTCGTCACGTCCCCGTAGGAAATGCCGTGGTAGATCTCGTCGGAGATCAGGAGGGTTCCGTTGGTCTCGCACCACCGGGCGATCGCGGCCAACTCGTCGGCGTCGACGATCGTTCCCGTCGGGTTGGCGGGACTGGCGATGATCAACCCCTTCGGCGGCTCGGGGAGTTCTTCGAGCATCGCGACGGTCGGTTGGAACCGCGACTCGGCGCCGCAGTCCAGTTCGACGACGCGGCAGCCGAGGGCCGCGAGCGTGTTCCGGTACGCGGGATACCCCGGACGGGCCATGACCACGGTGTCCCCGACGTCGAACGCAGCGAGGAACAGCAGCGTGAACGCGCCGGACGATCCGGTCGTCACCACCACCTCGTCGGGGTGCACGTCGATGTTCGACTCGGCCGAGTGATACGCCGCGATCGCTTCCCGAAGCGGCAGAATGCCGAGAGTTTCCGTGTACCCGAGCAGATGACCGTCCAGAGCCTCTCGAGCGGCCCGCAGCACCGGTGCCGGCGCAGGCGTCGACGGTTGCCCCGCAGCAAGCGACAGCACGTCCCCATGCGTTCGAGCTCTCACAGCAGCAGCCTTGAACACATCCATGACGTGAAAGGGCTGAATCTCGGACCTGGACGACGGAGTACGCACGCGATCGAGGTTATCGCTACGTTCGTGGGGTACGCCTGCCCAACCATCCGAGGTCGATTCGCATGACACACCCCACCGCACACACCGTCGCCGATGCCCTCGACGCACTGCGCGAGACGACCCCGTTGGTTCAGTCACTCACCAACGTCGTCTCGGCGAACTTCGTCACCAACGTCCTCCTGGCGGCGGGTGCGAGCAACGCACACATCGACAACGTGCACGAAGCTGCCGCATTCGCCGCGATCGCAGGTGGGGTACTGATCAATCTCGGCACCCCCGACGACGGCACTGCCGAGGCCTTCGTTCTCGCCGCCGACGGCGCGGTGGCAGCCGGAACACCCTGGGTACTCGACCCCGTCGGTGTCGGCGGGCTTCCGTGGCGCACGTCCCTGGCTGCCGACCTGCTCACCCGGCGCCCGACGGCTGTCCGCGGCAACGCTTCCGAGATCGTCGCACTCGCAGGCCTGGGTAGCTCGACACGCGGAGTCGACAGCTCGGTCGATTCGAAAGACGCCGTACCGGCCGCGATCGCATTACTCGACCACGCTGACGCGGTGTCCGCCTCCGGACCGATCGACTACCTCGTCGGGCGCAGCAACAACGGTCCAGTGGGCCTCACGGTCGCCGGTGGCAGTCCCCTTCTGACCAAGGTCACGACAACGGGATGCTCGCTGGGCGCTCTCGTCGCTGCCTACCTGGCCGTCACCCCGGATTCGCTGACCGGACTCACCGCCGCACACACGCACGTGGCGGTGGCAGCGGAGGTGGCGGAACACACGTCGTCGGGGCCCGGATCTTTCTCGGTGGCGTACCTCGACGCCCTTGCCTCGGTCACTCCGGACGACATCCGTGCGCGGGCACGGATCGAGCCGCTCGAGTTGTAACCGGTTCATCCACAGGCGTTCTCGTCAGCGCAGCAGGGGTGCCTGACGCTCCATTCCTTCGACGGATACGCGGTTTTCTGCGCATTCGACTCGATAGTGGAGCATCAGGATCGGGTCCTCAGAGTGAGATGCGCCCTTCGAGCGCGGCGAGGCCGATGTCGGTGCGGTAGTGACTGCCCGGCAACTTGATCGCGTCGATCTTCGCGTACGCGTCTGCCCTCGCCTCCGCCAGATCCGCGCCCGAACCGACGACGCTGAGCACGCGGCCACCAGCGGAGACGACTGCGCCGTCCTTGTGCGCGGTGCCTGCGTGGAGAACACCGTCGGCATCCGCACCCGTGATGACGTCGCCCGTACGCGGACGGCCGGGGTAGTTCTCGGCTGCGACCACCACGGTCACGGCCGAGCCGTTCTTCCACTGCAGCGGCTCGAGCGAGTCGAGCGTGCCGGTGGCCGTTGCGTTCAGGGCCTCGCCCAGCGGGGAGTCCAGCAGCGCGAGCACTGCCTGGGTCTCGGGATCGCCGAAGCGGCAGTTGAATTCGACGACTGCCGGTCCTTGCGATCCGATGGCCAGTCCCGCGTACAGCAGACCGGAGAACGGTGAGCCACGCCGCACCATCTCGGCGGCGACGGGCTCGACCACCTCGGTGACGATCTGCTGAACGACGGACTCGGGCAGCCACGGAAGCGGGGTGTAGGCGCCCATGCCGCCGGTGTTGGGACCGGTGTCCCCGTCGCCGACGCGCTTGTGATCCTGCGCCGGAAGAAGCGGAACCACTGTCTCGCCGTCGACGAGGCAGAACAGCGACACCTCGGGTCCGTCGAGGAACGATTCCAGCAACACCGGATGCCCGGTCTCGAGCAACTCGGCAGCGTGATCGCGGGCCGCGAGGCGATCGGTGGTGACCACGACGCCCTTGCCCGCCGCGAGCCCGTCGTCCTTGACGACCCAGTTGGGGCCGAAACGATCGAGAGCTTCGTCGAGCTTCGCCGGCGAATCGACGATTTCACTGTGCGCCGTCCGCACACCCGCTGCCGCCATGACGTCCTTGGCGAACGCCTTGGAACCTTCGATTCGAGCAGCGTCGGCCGACGGTCCGAACGTGGCGATACCGGCCTCACGCAGAGCATCGGCAACACCGAGCACGAGCGGGACCTCGGGACCGATGACCACGAGATCTGCCTCGACCTTGCGAGCCAGCTCGGTCACCGCTGCACCCGACGCCACGTCGACGGGATGCTGCTCGGCGATAGACGCCGTGCCTGCATTGCCGGGAGCGACCAGCAGTTTGCTGACCTCAGGGTCCTTGCTCAGCGCAAGGAGAAGGGCGTGCTCACGAGCACCTGAACCGATTACGAGTACGCGCACAGTGCATCAGACTATCGGCTCGACTCCCATCGGAGAAAAAGATGGTCAGCTCAGGTCGTACAACGTCACACCGTCGACGGTAGTGGCCGTGTAATTCGCCGCGACCCACTCGGAGATCTCGGCGGACGTGCCGGAACTGGACCCACCCAGCCCTCCACCTGCGATGAAGTAGTGGATCTCACTGTTGGCCACGTACTCCTTGAACTGCTCGAGCGTCGGCGACGGGTCGGTGCCGTTGAATCCGCCGATCGCCATGACGGGGTCCTCGGTCGCCAGCTGATAACCCGACGCACTGTTGGATCCGATGGCTGCCGCGACCCAGGTGTAGGAGTCTGCGTCGTGTTCGAGCAACGAGGTGATCGCCTCGGTCGGGGTGCTGCCGCTGAGGAGTCCACCGGCCCCGCCCATGCCACCGCCGGGAAGCCCTGCAGGCATCTGACCGTCCTGCATCGGGAAGCCCTGCATCCGAGATTGACCGTCGCGGGTCCGGCCGTCGCCCATTCCGCGGCCACCGCCCATACCGCCTGGACCGCCCATTCCTGTCGACGGCCCGGCCGAGACGATGGATCCGGTGTGCGGGGTCGCGATGGTGTCGAGTGCGTACGCGGTCGGGCCGGCGAGGCCCGCGAACATCACTGCGAGAATGGCTGCGACAGAAAGTTTTCCACGTGTCATCGCCGGGATGAGCAGTGCGACCGCGCCGAGGACGCCGACGACGAGGATCGCCCACCGCAACCACGGCACGAAGTCCGCACTGCGGCCGAGCAGAACCCAGGCTGTCGCCACGGCGGCGAGGGTCGACACTGCCATTGCGATGCGCACCCAGTACCGCTCGCGGTTGCGCCACGCCAGCACGCTGCCCGCGCCGATCAGTGCTGCCACAGCAGGTGCCAGTGCCACCGTGTAATAGGAGTGGAAGATGCCCGCCATGAAGCTGAACGTCAGACCGGTGACCAGCAACCACAGGCCCCATACCGTCAAGGCCGCGCGCTGAGGATCGGTGCGGCGAACACGTCCGCGGATCACGAGGCCGACGACCAACAGGATCAGCGCCGACGGGATGAGCCATGCGATCTGACCGCCCTGCGAGGAGTCGAACATGCGCGTGATGCCGGTTTCACCCCACATGCCACCTCCTGCACCGCCGCCCGGGCCACCGGCAGCGCCGCCACCCGGGGTCACGCTTCCGGTTTCCTCACCGTTGAGGCGGCCGAGACCGTTGTATCCGAGGGTCAGTTCGAGGATGGAGTTCTCCTGCGAGCCCCCGATCCAGGGCCGTGACGACGCCGGCCACAGTTCGACGACGAGTAGCCACCAGCCGGCCGACACGATCGCCGCGCCCAATGCGGCAAAGAGCTGCATCAGCCTGGTGACCAACTTCGGCCGGCCGAAAGCGAGGTACATCAACGCGATCGGCGGAATGACGAGCATCACCTGGAGCTGCTTGGTCAGGAACCCGAACCCGACGAACACTCCGGTGAGCACGAGCCACCGAGTACGCCCGTTCTCGACGGCCCGCATCGATGCCCACACCGCGGCGATCATCAGCAGCACCAGCAGGGCGTCGGGATTGTTGAAGCGGAACATCAGTGCCGCAACGGGAGTGACTGCGAGGGTCAGTCCGGCGAGGAGACCGGCGGCGGAACCGAACTGACGACGAATGGTCGCCCACAGAAGCGCGACCGAACCGACGCCCAGCAGTGCTTGCGGGATCAGCATCGCCCAGGAGCTGAGTCCGAAGACTCGAACCGACAACGACATCAACCACAACGACATGGGTGGTTTGTCGACGGTGATGGAATTTGCCGCGTCCGACGAGCCGAAGAAGAACGCTTTCCAGGACACCGAACCGGCCTGCACTGCCGCGGAGTAGAACGAGTTCGCCCAACCGGACGCGCCGAGGCCCCAGATGTAGGCCACGGCCGTACCCACCAACAGCACTGCAAGACCGATCCATTCCCATCGAGAGTGCGTCTTCTGGGTGGGTTCCTCCACGGGTCGTTGCATCAGCGTCGTCATTTCTGCGCGTCCTCCTTGGTACGGAACACCCAACGAAGGGCAACGAACCGGCACACCGTTGCAACGAGATTCGCAACGACGAGCACCGAGAGTTCGACGTGCCGCGACACGTCGGGTGCCGCGGCGTGCAGTGCGGCGAGTGAACCACTGGTGACCAGCAGTGCGAAGCCGAACACCAACAGCCCCTGCAGTTGGTGCCGGCCGGCATTCTCGGCCCCACGTATTCCGAACGTGAAGGCCCGGTTCGCCGCCGTGTTGAGGACGGCGGTGATCAACAATCCGAGGAAGTTGGCGGCCTGTGCACCGATGAGCGGGTGCAGAATCAGATACAGCAGCGCGTAGGCGACCGTGCTTGCGACGCCGATGATTCCGAATCGGACCAATTGCCCGACCATTCCGTGCGGTACTCCGGCCACGAGCGGCTCCCGTCCGAGACTCTTGCGCAACTCCGCGACCGGCAATGCGCCCGACGCCAATGCTCGGCCCACTCGCCAGCATCCTTCGAGGTCCTTCACGGCGGTGTCGACGATGTTCACGCTGCTGTTGGGGTCGTCGACCCAATCGACCGGCACCTCGTGAATCCGCAGACCCACTTTCTCGGCGATGACGAGCAGTTCGGTGTCGAAGAACCAGCCGTTGTCCTCCACGAGCGGCAACAGTGTCCGCGCGACATCGGTGCGCATCGCCTTGAAGCCGCACTGCGCGTCGGAGAACCGCGCACGCAGCGAGGTACGCAAGATGAGGTTGTAACTGCGAGAGATGAATTCACGCTTCGCTCCGCGCACCACCCGCGACGATCGGCTCAAGCGTGAACCGATCGCGAGATCGGAGTGCCCGGACAGCAGCGGAGCGATCAGAGGCATCAACGCGTTCAGATCCGTGGACAAATCGACGTCCATGTAGGCAACGACGTCGGCATCGGACTCCAGCCACACCGCTTTCAGCGCTCGGCCACGTCCCTTCTCGTCGAGGTGGCGGACGTGCACGCCGTCGATCTCGGCCGCCAATCGCCGGGCGACGTCGAGTGTGGCGTCGGTGCTGGCGTTGTCTGCGATGGTGATCCGGGCGCGGAAGGGAATGGTGCCCTCGAGGTGCGTGTGCAGTCTACGAATGCACTGCTCGAGATCCGCCTCCTCGTTGTAGACCGGAATGACCACCTCGAGGACGGCCGTCGCAGCGTCACCCGGGGACGAGCTGGGCTCACGGCCACCTGCTCGGAGTAGCGAGTTCGATGTCATGAACCACAGATTCGTCTGCCTGCCTGCGACCAGCCTGGATCCAAGCTGGCAGTTTCCTGTGCCGTCGGAGTGGAGCCTGCGGATTGACCCATGGGTCCCGCACGCCGCATAGGGTTGGGCGCATGGCATCGGTATTCAGCAAGATCATCAGTGGAGAGATTCCGGGACGATTCGTCTGGGAGGACGACGACGTCGTCGCGTTCCTGACCATCGCTCCCGTCACTCAGGGACACACCCTGATCGTGCCGCGCGAGGAGATCGACCAGTGGCAGGACGTCGACGGCGCGGTGTTCGGCAAATTGACGTCGGTTGCACAGAAGATCGGTCGAGCGGTGGTCCGGGGCTTCGACGCGCCGCGGGCAGGGTTCCTGATCGCCGGACTGGAAGTGCCGCATCTGCACCTGCACGTGTTCCCGGCGTTCGAGATGGGGAACTTCGACATCTCCGGCGCGGACCCGAGTCCGTCGGCCGAGTCCCAGGACGAGGCAGCGCGGAAGATCAAGGCTGCACTGACCGACCTGGGTTACGGGGAGAACGTCCCTACCTGATCGGGTCGAGCAACCGCCGCGTCGAACGCAAGGCCGCGGACACTGCGTTCGGCCGCACGGTGCCACCGATTCCGGGCCCGGGACGCATCAGCACATCGCGGGGGCCAGGCGCGAGCGCGCAACGGGTGCACAGACCGGGGCCGGTCAGCAGGGTGCCGCAGTCGGCGTGCAGGAATTCCCGACGCGCACCGCCCGGCGACGGAACCTGGGTACCGCCCCAGTCGTTCAGCGCGAAGACCACGTGCCACAACCCCTCGAGCGCTGTCGTCGGAACGTATTCGTCGCGGCCGCCGTGAGGTACACGCTCGAGCAATCCAGCGTCGACGAGGCCTGCGAGCCGCTGCGTGAGGACGGCCTTCGACATCTCCAGATGGGTCTGGAAGTCCGAGAACCGTCGTACACCGAACAGCGAGTCACGCACGATGAGAAGCGTCCAGCGCTCGCCGACGAGTTCGAGCGCACGTGCCATCGAGCAATCCTGATGTACGTAGTCGACGCCGAGGGCCATGCACGGAAGCCTACCCGAATGGTCTGTTGACCGAACCGAATCGCGCGGTTACAGTTCGGTCACCGAACCAAGGGGAACCATGACCACCACCGACCCGTCCACCGTGCAACGACGCTCACTTGTGATCGCGTCGCTCGGCACTCTGCTGACCCTGGTGGCGTTCACAGCGCCCTTGGCGACCATCAATCCGACGGCGACGACCCTCGGAAGTGACGCTGCCGGGAAGACCTGGATTCTGAGCTCGATGAGCATCGGGCTCGGTGCTGCTCTGTTGACCGCTGGAACCGTCGCCGACGATTTCGGACGCCGTCGGACGTTCGCGATCGGCGCCGTCGTGCTCGCCGCGGGTTCCGTTGCCTGCGCGGTTGCCCCCACCACACTGATCTTCGTGATCGCCCGCATCGCACAGGGCATCGGCGGCGCAGCACTCGTCGCGTCGAGCCTCGGGATCATCGCGCACACTCACCCGGTCGGCCCGCTGCGGGCGCGCGCAAGCGGGATCTGGGGCGCCAGCGTCGGCGCAGGCATTGCCCTCGGGCCGCTGATCGCGGCCGGTTTCGATCGTATCGCCACCTGGCGCGATGCGTACGTCGTGCTCGCGGTCGCCGCAGCTGTGCTGGCCTACGTCTCGCACCGCTTCGTCGTCGAGTCGAGAACCGACGTTCCGCGAGGCCTCGATCCGGCGGGCGCGCTTCTGCTCGGCCTCGGCGTCAGTGCGCTGCTGGCTGCGTTGGTCGAGGGGCGCCAGGGATGGGCAGACCCTCTGCCCATCGGATTGTTCGTCGTCGCAGCACTGCTACTGAGCATGTTCGTCATTGTCGAATTACGAAGCAGCACGGCGATGCTGGACCTGTCGCTGTTCGCTCATCCCCCGTTCGTCGCAGCGACCTTCGCGGCACTCATGACCGGTGCCGGCGTCATTGCCCTGATGTCGTACGTGTCCGGATTCCTCGGAAATGCCTACGGTATCCAAGCATTGGAAGCTGCACTGCTGATGTTCGCGTGGTCCGGCACGTCGGTCGTCACAGCTCTGCTCGCTCGGAGAATTCCGCCGAGCATCTCGGGCGGAACACAATTGGCCGTCGGACTGCTCGGCGTCGCCGTCGGGCAGCTCTTTCTTCTCGGTCTGTCCGAGGACTCGACGTGGTCTCGCCTGCTGCCCGGCCTGCTCGTCGCCGGTGTCTCCAGCGGTGTCCTCAACGCAGCCCTCGGGCGCGAGGCCGTGGCCAGCGTGCCCGCCGGGCGTGCAGGCATGGGTAGTGGCGCCAACAACACTGCTCGATACGTGGGTTCGGCCGTCGGCGTCACCGTGGTTGCCGTGCTCGCTGTTCCGACCGGAACGCCCAGTGTCGCCGGGCTCGTCGAGGGATGGAACAGCGCAGTGCTGTTCACCACCGCCGCGTCCATCGTCGGCGCGCTGGTGGTGCTTGCCTGCCGCCGCCGGGCCTAGTCGACCCGGTCCTGATTCACCCGGGGCAGTTCGACCCGGAACGTTGCGCCCAGTCCGGGCGTACTGTCGACGGTGACGGTTCCGCCGTGCGCGGCGACGAGGGCCGCGACGATCGACAATCCCAGTCCGCTGCCCCCACTTTCACGAGTACGGGAGCTGTCCGCGCGATAGAAGCGCTCGAAGACGTGCGCCGATTCCTCGGCCGACAAGCCGGGCCCGGTGTCGCTGACCTCGAGTCGCACCGACGTGTCCGTGGTGCCCACACGGACCTCGATGGACGCATCGGACGGAGTGTGCCGAACAGCATTTCCGACGAGGTTGGCCACTACCTGACGTAGCCGTGCGTCGTCACCGGTCACCTCGGGAATGCCGGGCCCTGATACGACTTTCAGTGAGATGTCGCGTTCGGGAGCGACGGCCCGGGCGTCGTGCACGGCGTCGGCAGCGATGGTGAGCACGTCGACGGATCGAGCCTCCAACGGGCGTTGCGCGTCGAGCCTGGCCAGCATCAGCAGATCCTCCACGAGCAAACCCATGCGTGCCGATTCACCCTCGATTCGGTTCATCAACAACGTGATGTCGCTCATCGCGCCTTGCCGATGCAGCTCCGCGAATCCTCGAATCGTCGTCAGTGGTGTGCGTAGTTCGTGACTCGCGTCGGCGACGAAGCGCCGCATCTTGTCCTCGGATGCGCGGGCCGCCTCCTCGGACGCCTCGCTCGCCGCGAACGCCTGCTGAATGCGAGTGAGCATGCCGTTCAACGCAATCGACAGCTTGCCGATCTCGGTGCGCGAACTCCGCTCCGGCACCCGCTCGTGCAGGTCACCGGCTGCGATCGCGGCCGCTGTTTCCTCGACCTGCACGAGTGGACGCAGACTGCGGCGAACGACGAAGTACGCCAGCACCGCGAGAAGTGCCAGAACTATGGTCCCGATGATCAACTGAAGCACCACCAAACGATCGACCGTGATCTTGGTGGGTGTCAGACTCTGCGCAACCACGGTGGTGCCCTGGGAGTTGGTGACGCTGAAGGCTCGCCACTCCTCGTCTCCGTCGACGGAACCGACCGTGGTGGGCCGAGACGTGTCGACGCCGTCGACGTCGGGAACGTTCTGCCCGGCGTCCTCCTCGATCCTGATCTGGCCGTCGGTGTCGGTCGCTTTCACGTAGAAGTCCGCCGGTGGTCGCCTGGACTCCGACGGCGGTGGCATGTCCGGGTTCCGGGGTTCCGCCCACACGCGGGACGCGTCGAACAAGCTCTTGTCGACGCGTTCGACGAGCGATTGCTGCAGCGCGGACGTCACTGCGACACCGGACGCCAGCAGCCCGGTCGCGACGAGAAGCAGCAGTGCCGCGACGAGCGTGAACCGTAGCGGAACGTCCCTGGGCGTCGGCAGTTTCTTCACCGCGGCTGCCGCATGACGTAGCCGACACCACGCAGAGTGTGGATGAGTCTGGTGTCCCCGGTGTCCACCTTGCGGCGCAGATAGGACACGTAGGATTCGACGACACCGACTTCACCGCCGAAGTCGTAGTGCCACACGTGATCCAGGATTCGCGGCTTGCTCAGCACGGTGCCCGCGTTGACCATGAAGTACCGGAGCAGCGTGAATTCCGTCGGCGAGAGTGCAACCGGCTCGCCTGCCTTCCACACCTCGTGGGTGTCGTCGTCGAGTTCGATGTCCGCGAACGAGATTCGCGACGGTGCAGTCTCCTCCGTCTTTCCGGATCGACGCAGAATGACCCTCAGCCGAGCAACCACCTCTTCGAGGCTGAACGGTTTGGTGACGTAATCGTCGGCGCCGAGCGTCAGGCCCGAGACCTTGTCCTCCACTGAATCGCGAGCGGTCAGGAACAGCGCGGGCGCGTCGACGCCGTCGGCGCGCAGCCTGCGCAGCAGACCGAACCCGTCCATCCCCGGCATCATGACGTCGAGGATGACCGCTTCGGGACGGAAGGTGCGCGCTTTGTCGAGCCCTTCGGGCCCGGACGATGCGGTCTGGACGTCGAACCCCTGGAATCGCAGACTGACAGACAGCAGTTCCAGAATCGTCGGTTCGTCGTCGACGACCAGCACACGGGCCTCAGGTGTTTCGCTCACGTACCCATTCTGGACCCGCAGCCTGCGCACTTGCTGCACTCTCGCTGTGAGGTTTCTGTGAGTGCCGCACGGGGTGCATGATGGACGGCGATGGCGACGACGGACACCTCGGCGAGTCCGGCCCGCCGCATCAATTCCATGCACGTATTCGCACTTCTGCTCGTGTGCGCGATCGTGTTCCGGGATCAGCTGGTCACGGCGGTGAACTCCTTTCCCGAGCTCCGAACAGGTGCGACGATCTTCCTGGGCGTCTTCGTTCAGGCAACCCCGTTTCTGGTGCTCGGCGTGCTGGTCAGCGGCGCGATCGCCGCGTTCGTCTCGCCGCGGGTTCTGAAACGACTGCTGCCGGCCGACGAGAAAGCTGCTGTCGGTGTCTCCGGCCTGGCCGGAATGGCCCTGCCGGGGTGCGAATGCGGCGCCGTTCCGGTATCCAGGCGTCTGATGGACCAGGGTGCGCCGACGTCGGCGGCGCTCGCATTCCTACTGTCCGCACCTGCCATCAACCCTGTGGTGCTGGTGTCGACGGCTGTCGCGTTCCCCGGTGAACCGCGGATGGTGTTGGCGAGATTTCTCGCATCGCTGGCCACCGCCCTGGTGATGGGCTGGTTGTGGGCCAGAATCGGACGTGCCGAGTGGATCACGAAGAAATTTGCCGATCACAGCCACGATTCCTCGCGGTCGAAATGGGAAGTGTTCACCGAATCCGCCCGACACGACCTGATGCAGGCGGGCGCCTTCCTCGTCCTCGGAGCCGGAGCCGCGGCACTGCTGCACATCGTCGTTCCCGATTCCATCCTCGAGCACCTCGCCGGGCAGATGCTCCTGGCGATTCTGGTGATGGCAGTTCTGGCCGTCGTCCTCGCGTTGTGTTCGGAGGCCGACGCCTTCGTCGCAGCGAGCATGTCGATGCTGCCTCTGCTCCCCCGGCTGGTGTTCCTCGTCGTCGGCCCCGCGGTCGACGTCAAATTGATGGCGATGCAGGCGGGCAGTTTCGGACGTGGATTCGTCGCCCGATTCGCCCCGGTCACCTTCGTCGTCGCGGTGGCGTGCGCCACCTCCGTCGGGCTTCTCGTTCTGGGTGCCCGATGAGGCGGGAGACGCAGAACGTCCTGCTTCTGCTCGTCGGTGGCGCGATGGTCAAGATCTCCGTGGACGGAAGCTTCCTGCGGTACGTGAAGCCGAGCCTGCACCCCTACCTGCTGGCCAGCGGGATTTTCATCGTCGGCTTGGCGTTGGTGGCGATCGTGCGCGACGTCCGGCGAGGCGGACCGGCGGACGACGACCACGCCCACAGCTCTCGTCCGTACTGGATGTTGCTTCTTCCGGCGGCGTTGATTCTGTTCGTCGCGCCGCCCGCACTCGACGTGTTGTCGGTGTCGGATCGGGTGGTCGCGGCCGGTCCTGCGGAGCGCACTGCGTTTCCACCGTTGCCCGACGGCGAAGCGCCCGAAGTACCACTGCTCGACGTCGTGCAGCGCGCCGCGCGGGACAGCACGGGCAGCCTCGACGATCGCGAGATCACCGTGACGGGTATTCGAGTGGAGAACCCGGACGGCAGTGTCGATCTGGCGCGCATTTTGATCATCTGCTGCGCAGCCGACGCGCGATCCATCCGCATCCACCTGGACCGAGACGTCGAGGGCGAGTGGCTACGGGTGCGCGGAACCGTCGGTGAGTCGTCTCCGGAGACGGGCAACATTCCGACGATGGCGGTGACCGGCGTCGAGCAGATCGACGAACCCGAGAACACGTACGCCTATTAGTGGTACCCTAGTACCAGTCTTGCTGAATTCGACACAGTGGGACCAGCGGACGAGCGCACCGTACCCGGCCAGCGACAAGACGGTGCATGGGAGTGTTTTCTCATGGCTTGGGTCATTCTTGTCATCTCCGGCGTACTAGAAGCAGTGTGGGCCACCGCCCTCGGCAAGTCCGACGGTTTCTCGCGTCCCGTTCCCACGATCGTCTTCGGTGTCGCCCTCGTCGCCAGCATGGGCGGCCTGGCCGTCGCGATGCGTACCCTGCCTGTCGGCACCGCATACGCCGTCTGGGTCGGAATCGGCGCAACCCTCACCGTCGCCTACGCGATGATCACGGGCGACGAATCGTCGTCGTGGATCAAGGTCGCGCTGCTCGTGGGCATCGTCGGCTGCGTCGTCGGGCTGAAGCTGCTGCACTGACCGATCCAGCAGTTACAGTAACTTCCATGAACTGGGTGTCCGCGATCACACTGCCTGCACGCGCTGGGATTGCCATCGCGGAAACTGCCCTGGAGGTCTCGGGGGCGATTCTGTCCACCACTCGATTCGCCCTCGAGACCGGGGCAGCCACGCCTGCCAACCTGGCCTCGCTCACCGATCCCAAGGGCGGCACGATGCAGCTGCTGTCCCAGCTGGGTCAGCTCACCTCGGACGACCGAGCGCTGGGCAACGCACTGCGTGAGGGCGGGCCACTCGACCGGCTGCTCGCGCCGGGTGGCGTCGTCGACAGGTTGACGTCGGAGGAAGGCACGCTCGAACGGTTGCTGGCACCAGGCGGACCCGTCGATCGTGTGACCGCCACCGACGGACCGCTGGACCGGCTGCTCGCCGAGGACGGTCCACTCGAACGGCTACTTGCCGACGGCGGACTTCTCGATCGAATCACTGCCGTCGACGGCCCCCTCGAACGCCTCACCGCCAAGGACGGGCCGCTCGAACTTCTGACTCGCGAGGACGGCATCATCGAACGCGCCACCCAGGAAGGCGGCCTGCTGGAACAGCTGCTCGCCGAGGGCGGTGCCATCGAGAGGTTGACCGCGAAGGGTGGTCCGCTCGATCAGCTCGTGACCTTGACCGAAACCTTGTCGCAGCTGGCACCCAACATCGAACGCATGGGCGTCAGCATCGACATCCTGCAGGATTCGGTCGAGATCTTGTCGCAGGCGGTGAATCCGTTGGGCGAGTTGGTCGGTCGGCTACCCAATCGCTGGCTCAAAGGGAAGCAGACCGTCCACGAACTGCAGTAGACGGATCCACCGCACAGGCATCAGTTCCGCAGACTCCGTGCGATGACAAGGCGCTGAATCTGGTTGGTGCCCTCGAAGATCTGAGTGATCTTGGCGTCGCGCATGTACCGTTCGACGCGGAAGTCCCGCGTGTAGCCGTACCCGCCGAACACCTGGACCGCGTCGGTGGTGACCTTCATGGCGGCGTCGGTTGCGACGAGTTTCGCGACGGATGCGCCCCGCGAGTAGTCCAACCCGGCGTCCCGACGTCGCGCAGCATCGATGTAGGTGGCCCTCGCGGAGTCGACCGCGGCCGTCATGTCGGCCAGCAGGAACCCGAGGCCCTGATGATCGACGATCTTCTTGCCGAACGTCGTGCGCTCGTTGGCGTAGGCGACTGCGTCGTTCAGCGCTGCCTGCGCAATACCCACCGCGACCGCAGCAATTCCCAAGCGGCCGGAATCGAGTGCGCTGAAGGCGATCTGGAGGCCCTGCCCCTCGGCGCCGAGACGTCGCTCCTTCGAGACGAAGGCATTGTCGTAGTTCGCCGACGTGGTGGGCACTGCGTGCAGACCCATCTTCTCCTCCGGCTTGCCGAAGGAGAGCCCCTCCTGATCCTTGGGAACGAGGAAGCAGGAAATACCCTTCGACCCTTCACCGGTGCGGGCGAAGAGGTTGTAGAAATCCGCGATACCGCCGTGCGTGATCCACGCCTTGGCGCCGTTGACGACGTATCCGTCGTCCTTGGCTGTCGCCTTGCAGGTCAACGCGGCGGCGTCGGATCCGGCCTGCGGCTCGGACAAGCTGTATGCGCCGACGAGACTGCCGCCCAGCATGTCCGGAAGCCAGCGCTGCTTCTGCTCCTCGGTTCCGAACGCCAGCAGCGGGGAGCACGCGAGGCTGTGCACGCTGACCGCAACGGCCACCGCCGCCCAGCGGGCCGCCAGTTCTTCCAGCACCTGCAGGTAGACCTCGTACGGCTGGCCACCGCCGCCCCACTCCTCCGGGAACGGGAGGCTCAACAGCCCGGCTTCACCGAGAGTGCCGAACACGCCTTCGGGATAGGTCTCGTTCTTCTCGTGATCGTCGACGATGGGATCGAGCACCTTGTCCGCGACATCGCGAGTGAGCTGGATGAGGTCGCGAGCTTCCTCGGTGGGCAACAAACGATCGACAGGCACTTTCGAACTCCTCACAGTACTGACGGTCCCATCACAGTACTGTAGATGATACTGGCTCGCCCACTGCAGTACTGTCATGCTTCATGACCGCAGCTCACGCGACGGCCCGCCGTGCCCAACTGTTTGACCAACTCGTCGACCTCTTGTTGAGCGAAGGGTTCGCCCACCTCACACTCGACGACATCTCGGGACGCCTCCGCTGCAGCAAATCGACGCTCTACACCCTGGCAGGCAGCAAGGAACAACTCGTTCGAGCGGCAACCGTGCACTTCTTCCGCGGAGCAACGGACCGCGTCGAGTCAGCGATCGTCGGCGTCGACGGTTTCGGCAACCGCCTGACCGCGTACCTGACCGCGGTGGGAATTGCCTTGCAGCCGGCATCACGACAGTTCATGGACGACCTCGCCGCCTTCCCTCCTGCCCGCGACATCTACGAGCAGAACACTGCGTTCGCCGCCCAACGCGTTCAAGACCTGATCGACGACGGTGCCGCCGCGGGTGAAGTCCGCAGCGTCCATGCCGCATTCGTCGCCGACGTCGCCGCATCGACAATGGCGCGCATTCAATCGCGTGAGATCTCCGAACGCACCGGCCTCGACGACTCCCAGGCGTACGCCGAGCTCGCCGCCCTCCTCACCACCGGCATCAGCGGTCACCGGGCACCTTCGTAGAATTGTCGGCGATGAGGAACGGTCGGCACGCATCCAGAACAGCCTTCTGGGCCTCGTGTCTGGTATTCGTTCTCTCGCTCGTTTTCGTCGCCGCGACCTCCGACGGCGACGTTCCGGCACATTTCGACGGGTCCGGCGTCGTCACGCGAACGGAATCCCCGTGGTCGTTCGTCGCCACGATGGCCGGCGTCGGTCTTGCGCTCGGTGTGTTGTTCGCGGGTGCGCGCCGGTGGATCCGGTACATCCCCGCGCAGATGATCAATCTCCCCGATCCCCGGGCACACCGATACTGGACGCATCCCGCGCAGCGCCCAACGTTCGATCACATGATCGCCGAGGATCTCGAATGGATCGGCGCAGCGACGTTTGCCCTCCTGACGTGGATGACCGTGGTCGCCGGAACAACAGGATCCGACGACGGGTCGGTCTCGACGTGGGTCCTCGCGGCTCCGACCGTCGCCTACGTGCTCGGCATCGCCGGGTACGCGATGTATGTGATCCGAGGCGGTAAATACCGAGTGCCCGAGGGCGATCGACCGCCTTCGTAGATCAGAACGGTGGTGGTTTCTTTCGTTCGCGGAGGCGTTGGATGGTTTTGTGTTGTCGTAGTTTTCGGCGGAGGAGTCGGATTCGGGTGCGGGCGGTGTCGGTGGGTGCGTGTCGGAGGTCTGCGGTGGTGGGTTCGGGTGTGGTGGGGGACATGTGTTGTTCCCACCAGGTGGGTGTGGTGATGTCGGGTTCGGGGACGGGTCGCCGGTGTCGGCGGGTGCGTGCGGTGGTGGGGCATCCGAGTTCGGGGAAGGTGAGGGTGCGGGTGCCGGTGGTGTGGGTCCAGAGGATGATGCCGCCGGCGAGGTAGGCGACGGTGGCTGCGTTGGCGGTTTTGTGTTTGTGGTGGGCGGTGCAGACGGGGTGGAGGTTGGTCTCGATGGTCCATCCGCCGCGGTGGGGGGTGTGGTGGTCGTAGGGGACGATGTGGTCGAGTTCGCAGTCGGTGGAGGGGACGTCGCATCCAGGGTGGGTGCAGGTGCGGTAGGTCATGCGTACGCGAGCGGCGAGGTCGGTGTCGGGTCGGTAGGTCAGGGCGCCGGGTGGTGGCTCGGTGACACCGCCGTGGCCGTCGGGATGGGGTCCTGCAGCGAGGGCGGGGTCGGCCGTGATCGCTGCCAGTAGTGCCGCGGTGATCTGCGCACGAACAGTGTCACTGAGCAGACCAGTGTTATCGGGCAGACCGGTGGCGCTGGGCAGACCTCTGCCGCTGGTGGGTGTGCTGGTGGGTGTGGGTACGGCGCCTGCTCGGCGGATCCGGCCGCGGTGGATCAGCCGCGGTACCCGAATCCGTAGGGACGAGAGCACTGTCCTCGGTACTTGTCGTCGATTCGTCGCGGCAGCACCGGTTCCTGCGTTCCCGGAATCGTCGGGACCGTCAGTGCCGGGACCCTCGGCGCCGGGACCCTCGGTGCCGGGCCGATCAGCTGCCTCGTCGCCAGCCGCCCCGTCGCCAGCCGCCTCGTCGTCAGTGCTCTCGTTGTCTGTGCTCTCGTCGTCTTCGGTCTCGGTGTCACCCAGACCCGTGTCAGGTGTGCCCGTGTCGGTATCGGCATCGACGTGGGTCCCTGCGTCGCCGGGAGGGTCGGCCTTGTCCGGTTCACCTTGTGTCTGGGTGTGTGGTGCTCGGGCGGTGAGGACGTCGTGGAGTTCGGTGAGCAGGCCTTGCCAGTGGGCGTCGGTGGCGATGAGCCGAGCCAGTTCCGGATCGAGTGGGGTTCCGTCGGCCAGTACGGCGGGGTTCTGACGCAATCCGAGCAGTGTTTCGGCGTCGAGGAGGATCTGCACCAGCGGACCCCGCCGAGGATCGGGCCGATCCGCGGCACCGTCCAGCGGGCAACGTTCACCGCGCCCGCAGTGGCATTCGAGGGCGTGTTCGCCGTGGATCAACGCCATCAACCCATCGACCCGTAACGCCGTGCTCGACCTGGGGTCTTGCTGGCAGACCGTTGCGGCGATCTCGGTCACCAATGCGTCGACTTCGGCGCCTTCGAGGTCGGTGACGATCGCTTCGAGTACCGACGCACCACCGGAGTCGCGGCGCACCCGCATCCCCCGGCTACTGCGCACCGTGCGCTCTTGTGCGGCTGCGGCCTCGTCCCGGTCGTGGGCGAGCCACAGTCGCCACAGCCACAGTCGCAGTGATCGCGGGGTCAACCGTTCCGCTGCAGCGACGGCCTCGTGTTCGAGGGCTGCGATGGTGGCATCGGATGCTTTGCCCAGCACAGCGGTCAGTACCTGGATCCGCGGCCAGTCGATTCCGCCGAAGACGAACCGCAGCGCCGTGAGCGGCATCCGCGACAGCTCCTGCCCGACGGTCAGCAACGGCCGCGTGGCGCTCTGCGACAGACCCAGCGTCACCGCCACCTCGGTGACCACCTGCGCCAGAACAGTCAACGGATCACCACCAGTGGTGTCGGCGTCGGTGGTGGTGTCGGCGTCGGTGAGGCGGATGTCGGCGATTTCGCACACCGCTTCCACCGTTCTGGCGCGGGCGATGTTCTCCCGTACCCGGCATACCGCGGCGTAGCCTGCCAACCCGGTTACGCATGCCGTACTCGATCCCGCCGAAACCCCCGTATCGAACATGCGTTCGAATATACCGAGAGGGTCCGACACGGACGAAAAAACTACCGAAGTGGGGAATGATGACGTGCATGCCGGCCAAGAAATCGACACAGGACCCCACCGCTGCAGTACTGGAGAAGATTGCCTCGTACCCCGCGCCGTACGACTCCGTGGGGCGCAGGCTGCACGAGGTGATTCTGGCTGCGGCACCGGAGCTGCAACCTCGATTGTTCTACGGAATGCCGGGATACGCGAAGGGGAAGGGCCCGATTCTGTGCCACTTCATCGCAGAGAAGTACATTGCATTCGGGTTGTCGGAGAAGGCGAACGTGTCCGCGCCGGACGATGCAGACGACCTGTTGATGCCGTCGGGATGGTTTCTGACGGAGCTCGACGACGCGACGGAGAAGAAGATCGCAGCCATTGTCCGACGGGCAGTCGAGTGATGGACTACTTACGCAGATAGAGCCTTTCGGGCCGCCCGACGTTCCCGTAGTCCAGGGATACCTCGACGCGTCCGATGCCCGCGAGGTACTCGAGGTATCGCCGGGCGCTGGATCGGGAGATCCCCGACCGCTCGGACATCTCGGTGGCCGACACCGGCCGTTCGACGTCACGAAGTCTGAGTTCGACCAGATCCAGCGTGACGCGGCTCAGACCCTTGGGAAGGTCCTGGCCGGAACCGGTTATGCCGAACGCTTTGTCGACGGCGGCCTGTTCCGCCTCCGCCGAGGACCCGAGGGTTTGCCGCGTGGTTCGGTACTGCTCCAGCCGCGCCTGCAGCACGGAGAACTTGAACGGCTTGATCAGGTAATGCACGACGCCGCTCCGGAGCGCTTTCTGCACGGACGCGACTTCTCGTTCGCTGGTGATGACGAGAATGTCGAGGTCCGGCACCAACTCTCGGAACGTCCCGATGAGGTCCAGACCGCTGGCACCGGGCAGGTGCACGTCGAGCAGCACGAGGTCCGGCCGGAGAGCGGACACTGCGTCGATCGCGGACTCGGACGTGTGGGCGACGCCGCAGACCTCGAAGCCGTCGACCTTACCGACGAACCCCGAATGCACCTTGGCGACCATGAAGTCGTCGTCGACGACGAGAACCCGAATCACACTCACTCCTTCATCATCGCGCGGAACACCGTCCACTCGCCGTCCGTTCCGACCGTCACGTCGCCGCCCCGACGCCTGCACGCGAGCCGGACCAGCGCGAGACCGAAGCCATGACCGGTCGATGCCGCCCCTTTGGTGCTCCAGCCCTGTTCGAAGATATTCGTGGTGTCCGACGCGTCGACGCCCGGTCCGTCGTCGAATACCTCGGCGACGATGTCACCGTCGTTCTCGTGCAACGCGATCCGTACCCGTCCACTCGATGCCGCCACGGCATTGTCGACGAGATTGCCGAGGACAGTGCAGAGATCTCGGGACAACGCTCCCCCGTGCGATCGAAGAGCGGACCCCTCGACGATGTCGACGGTCACCGAACGATGCGCGGCAGCACCGATTTTCGCGATCAGGAGCGCAGCGACACTGACGTCGGCGACGGAATCGGTGACCACCGACGTCGCATCCTCGCGGCGCGCGGTGAGGCCGTCCACGTAGCGCACCACCTCGTCGTATTCGTGCAGTTGAACCAGTCCGGAAATGGTGTGCAGCTGGTTGTCGAATTCGTGGATGTGTTCACGCAGCGCCGTCGAACTGGTCTTGGTGACTCCGAGTTCCTCCTCGACGTCGGTCAGTTCGGTGCGGTCACGGAAGGTCGTGACCGTTCCCACCGCTTTGCCGTCGGCGACGACGGGGACTGTGTTCAGGACCAGGACTCGATCGCCGACCAGCACGATCTCGTCGGAGGTCTCCACGGTTCCGAGAAGGACGTCGCGAAGCCGACCGGTGACCCCGAGCTCGTCGACGGTTGCGCCCTTGCTTCCGTATTCGATGTGCAGCAACTCGTGCGCACTTTCGCTCATCAGCACGACGCGGCCGTTCGGGTCGAGGGCGATGACGCCTTCCTTGAGCCCCCGCAGCATCGCTTCACGCTGCCCGACGAGGTCGAGGATCTCGCTGGCCTCCATGCCGAGGGTCTGACGCTTGACTCTCCGCGCGAGCAGTACCGAACCCAGCCCGCCCAGCACCGACGCGACCGCCAGGTAGACGATCAGATTGGGTGCCGATTGCAGGAACCGGTCCACGGCCGAGGGATATCGGTCGCCGACGACGGCCGTTCCCACGAGTGTTCCCGAGTCGTCGAGCACCGGCACCCGCGCTTCGACCGCTTTGCCTGCCGCCGTGTCGGTGAGCCCGACCCTCGATCCGTCCGCACCGGTCTGCACGGTCGTCCCGACTTGTTCGGGAACGGTGGACAACACCACCACACCGTCGACGCCCGAGAGTGCCGCGTAGTCGAGGCCGGAGACCGCGCGTACGGATTCGACTGCGCTCTGCAGACCGGTTCGGATGCGAGGCTGGGCCGACGGCAACAGCTGACGGACGACGGGGTTCGCCGCGAGAGTTTCCGCCGCCGACTGTGCGCGGCGGCCTGCGTCCCGTTGGAACGCGGCGGACGACTGGGCGAGCGACAACCCGCCGATGGCGACCAGAACGACCACGACGATCAGCAGCTGCAACCTCAGCAACTGGGCCGCCAGCGTGGTTCTGCGCACCAAAAGACCCTACTGCGCGGCCAGGAGCCTGGAGCGCAGTTCGGCGCGACCACAATGGACACAAAAGAAACTGTGATCGCAAGGGTGACCGCAGTCACAAAGTGTTGTTCACTTCCATGGTGCCTACTACGAGAGTTCGATCAGCAACCAGCGCCGTGTGCGTCGCGGTTGCCGTTCTCGTGGGCGCATGCAGTTCCGAGCCTGCGGTCTTCGCCGGCGCAGACGGCACTCCTCGAGTCCAACTGGTCGTGCCGTCCGACGCCGGCGGCGGATACGACCTGACTGCCCGGAACCTCACCCAAGCTCTGGGCAGCGGAACACCCGGCAGCACCGACCCCGATTACGACGTCGTGGTGCTGCCCGGATCGGGTGGGATCGTCGGCCTGGGTCGGTTGGCTCTCGAGCGCGGTAACCCCGATCTCGCGATGGTCATGGGCCTCGGTCTGATCGGCGCGCTGGAGACGACGGAGTCCGACAATTCGTTGTCCGAGGCCACGCCCGTCGCCAAGCTGCTGGAGGAACCGGAAGTAGTTCTGGTTCCGGCGAACTCGCCGCTTCGAACGATGAACGATCTGGTCGACGCGTGGCGCGCCGATCCGTCGGCGCTCAGTTTTGCCGGTGGTTCCGCCGAGGGTGGGCCCGACGGTCTGTTCCGGATCCTTCTTGCTCGGGCCATCGGCGTCGACCCGTCGGCGTCGCAGTATCGACAGTACGAAGGTGGCGGACAACTGCTTCCGGCTCTGCTGACCGGTGACGTCGACGTCGCGACGACCGGCGTCAGCGAGTATCTCGACCAGATTTCCGCCGGAACCGTGCGGGCACTTGCCATCAGCACCGACGAACGGGTGCCGGTGGTGGACGCGCCGACCGCACGTGAGGCCGGCGTCGACGTCGTCTTCGCCAACTGGCGAGGCCTGCTCGCGCCGCCGGGCATCACACCGGACCAGGCGACGACGTGGACCGACCGCATCCGCGATCTCGACACGTCCGGCCGATGGCAGGACATCCTCACCCGAAACGGCTGGCGCAGTTCGATACTGACCGGCTCCGACTTCGCCGAGTTCCTGGGCGAACAAGCTCGATTCGTCCACGAGACGCTGACCGTCACCCCTTGACGTTCGGATTCACCCGACACCACGTTTCACCCTGCTCGCACAAAGGAGTACACCCATGCTCGTGATACTGGGCTTCCTCATGGTTGCCGTCTTCATGTATCTGATCCTGACCAAGCGCGCGACCCCGGTCGTGGCGCTGACGTTGGTGCCGGTTGCGTTCGGCCTCATGGCCGGTGCGGGACTCGGGATCGGCGACATGATCACCGACGGCATCAAGTCGCTCGCCCCGACGGCTGCCCTGCTGTTCTTCGCGATCATCTTCTTCGGGATCATGATCGACGTCGGCCTGTTCGATCCACTGGTGAAGGGCATTCTGAAGCTCGTCAGGAACGACCCGATGAAACTCGTCGTCGGTACTGCCGTTCTGGCGATGGTCGTGTCCCTCGACGGTGACGGGTCGACGACATTCATCATCGTCACCTCCGCGATGCTGCCTCTGTACCTGAAACTCGGTGTGAGCCCGGTGATCCTGACCGTCGTTGCCGGTCTGGCCAACGGAACAATGAACATCATCCCGTGGGGCGGCCCCACGGTCCGGGCAGCGTCTGCGCTCGGCATCTCGCCGTCCGAGGTCTTCGTGCCGATGGTGCCCTCGCTGATCGCCGGATTGGTCATCGTGCTGCTGTTCTCGGTGCACCTCGGGCTGATGGAGCGCAAGCGAATCGGCAAGTTGGTCTACGAATCCGAGCTCGTTCACGCAGGCGGCTCGACCGGCACCGGCTCCACTGGCACCGGTGGCTCCAAGAACACCGGCGGCTCGGCCGGAACGGGCAGTGATCACGACGGCGGAGCCGGTCAGTTCATCGACGGCCTCGATCCCAATCGCGATACCCTGCGTCCGAAGTTGTTGTGGTTCAACGCCGCTCTGACCGTGGCATTGCTGGTTGTCCTGGTCATGGACATCCTCCCCATCCCGGTGCTCTTCATGATCGCAGCGTCGATCGCGCTCGCAGTGAATTTCCCGAAGGTCAAGGAGCAGGGCGAGGCCATCGCGCGGCACTCGTCGTCGATCGTGTCCGTCGTCGCCATGGTTCTCGCTGCAGCGATCCTCACCGGCGTGTTCCAAGGAACGGGCATGGTCGAGGCCATGGCCGAGTGGCTGCTCAACGTCATTCCGGCGGGTATGGGTCCGTACCTCGCCGTCATCACCGGCGTTCTGTCCCTTCCGTTCACGTTCTTCATGACCAACGACGCGTTCTACTTCGGCATTCTGCCGGTTCTCAGTGAAACCGCTGCGCAGTACGGAATCGAGCCCGTCGAGATGGCGCGTGCGTCGATCACCGGTCAGGCATTCCACCTGCAGAGCCCCCTCGTCCCCGCCATCCTGCTTCTCGTGACCCTCGCCGGTGTGTCGCTCGCCGACCATCACCGCAAGGTTCTGTGGCGCGCAGCGGTCATCTCCCTGACCATGCTCGTCGTCGGTGTTGCCCTCGGCCAGATCCCGTTCGGCTGATCCCCACGTACCGAAAGGTCAAGCACATGTCCGTCGTAGTAGTTCACAATCAGTCCGACGAGGGAAGAAGCGCACTCGCCGCAGGTGTCCGCGAGTCGCAGTCCAGAGGAACCGAACTCGTTGTGATCCACGCACTGTCGGGTTCACCGGATCCACGCGCCCAAGCGCAGGAGGTTGCCGCGGTCGAAACCGCGGTGCACGCCCTGGCACCGGGTGCACGGGTCGAGGTAGGAGTTCCCGATCCCGATTCGACGTCCACGTTGCTCGCACTGGTCGACAAGGTCGACGCGGAGCTCGTGGTCATCGGGTCACGTCACCGCAGCGCCGTCGGGAAGTTCCTGATGGGGCAGACGGTCCAGCGGTTGCTGCTGGAGATACCGGTGGAGATCCTGTTGGTCAAATCCCGGTAACACGCTCAGCACCGAAGGGGCGGATCCGACACGCGGGTCCGCCCTTTCGCGTGCGATCCGACGGCGCTCCGGTGACCTGGTGCGTGAAGTCGGACAGGTGTTGTCGTAATATTTCCAGTCTCATTCGGTGAAGTCATCGCCGGCAATCCAAGGGCACGGCAAGTGCACTCGAAGAGTGTGGTGATGACATGAAAGAGACGCCGCGAGTCTGCGACCCGCGCGACGGTGAGCTGCGCGCGGACGAGGACGGAGCCCTCGAGCCGGGGCTCGAATCGTTCCGCAACCTTCTGTTGTCGCACGCTCAGGTCGAGACGCTGCTGCACAGTGTGTGCACCCAGGTCGTCGACACCGTGCTGGGTGCCGACATGGCGGGTGTCACGCTCGTGGACGAGTCGACGGGAACTCCGAAGACGGTTGCGTACACGGACCCTCGTGTTCTCGAGTTCGATGCGCCGGGCTGCCTCTCGGCGCCGATCTCTGTCGACACGACGCAGATCGGTGCGCTCGAGGTCTACAGCTTCACCGACCACACGTTCACCGAGACGGACGAGATCCTGATCAAGGTGTTCGTCACCGCGGTCGAGAGCGCCATCTGGAACTCGCGACGTGCGAGCGAGGCACAGCGAGAACTCACGGGACTTCGTGAGGCGATGCGGACACGAGCGACGATCGAGCAGGCCAAGGGGATCGTGATGGCGATCCGGGGCATCGCTGCGGACGACGCCTTCGAGGTACTGTCGCTGCAATCGCAGAACGAGAACGTCAAGCTGCACACCCTGGCTCACCGCATCGTCGAATCGGTCGGCCGCGACCAGTCCTGATTGACTCTCGACCGTGCGGGGCATGCACCCGGCAGCACTCTCGCGAAAGGTCGCCTCCCGCATGAGCACCACCACTGCCGACGCCGTTGTCATCGGCGCAGGCCACAACGGCCTCGTCGCCGCTGCCGCACTTGCCGACGCGGGATGGGACGTGGTGATCGTCGAGGCGGCGCCTGCTCCCGGCGGCGCGGTACGCAGCGCCGAACTGGTTCCCGGGTTCACCAGTGACCTGTTCAGCGCGTTCTATCCCCTCGGCGCGTCGTCTCCGGCGATGACGGCGCTGGGGTTGGAGGACCACGGATTGAGGTGGTCACGGTCGCCGGCGGCGTACGGCCACGCGCGGTCGTCCGCCGACGAGGATGCGCCGACGGTTCTGCGGGACGTCGCCGATACCGCTGCCGCATTGAGCGAACACGACCGGCGTGACGGCGATGCCTGGCTCGCTCTGTTCGAGCAGTGGCAGAACATCAAGAAACCGCTGCTCGACGCCTTCTTCACGCCGTTTCCGCCCGTCAAGGCCGGTGTGTCGCTGTCCCGAAAGCTCGGTGCCGCGGAGACGCTGCGGTTCGCGCGGTTCATGGCGCTGCCTGCACGTGCGATGGCGCACGAGACGTTCCGCAGCTCCGCGGCCCGATGTCTGCTGCTTGGGAACGCGATGCACGGCGACGCACCCCTGGATGCGTCGGTCAGCGGCGCGATGGGTTATCTGCTGACGATGATGGCTCAGGACGTCGGCTACCCCGTTCCGGTCGGCGGAGCCGGCGAGCTGACAGCCGCCCTGGTTCGTCGGGCCGGGTCCGCCGAGCTCCGGTGCGGCACCCCCGTGGTGTCGGTGATCACGTCGAACGGGCGGGCCACCGGGGTTCGCACCGCGTCGGGCGACGTAGTCCTGGCCCGTAAGGCGATCGTCGCCGACGTCTCGGCGCCGATGCTCTACCAGGACCTCCTCCCGCACGACGCCATTCCGCAGCGCATGCACGACGACCTGGCGAAGTTCGAATGGGACACCCCGGTGGTGAAGGTCAACTACGCGCTCGACCGTCCGATTCCGTGGCGATCGAAGAGCCTGTCCGACGCGGGGACCGTCCACTTGGGTGCGGACGAGGACGGGCTGCTGCGGTGGACCACGGACCTGTCGATCAACGTTTTGCCCAAGCGTCCGTTCATGCTGTTCGGCCAGATGACCACCGCGGATCCTTCTCGGTCACCGGCAGGGACCGAGAGCGCATGGGCGTACACGCACCTTCCCCGCGGAGTCACCGACGACGCGTCGGCCGACACCATCGCGGCTCGGGTGCGGACGGTACTGGAGGAACACGCACCCGGTTTCAGCGGATCGATCGTCGGCGAGGTCGTTCAACGCCCGTCCGATCTGGCGGCCGAGAACACCAACCTGTTCGGCGGTGCGGTCAACGGCGGGACCGCGCAACTGCAACAGCAACTGATCTTCCGGCCGACGCCGGGTCTGGGGCGGGCGGAGACGCCCGTCGAAGGGCTGTTCCTGGGAAGTTCGTCCGCTCATCCCGGTGGCGGGGTGCACGGCGCAGCCGGGATGAACGCAGCTCGCGCTGCCCTTGGACAGACGGGCCTGCTCGGCCCTGTACGCAAAAAAGTGACCAGCTCCCTGTTGGAGCTGGTCACCAGATGAAGTGCGTGCCTACATGAATCTGCTAGCGGGCGGTCAGTGGACCGCGTTCTCGACCGAGTCGAACCTCTGGGCCGTGGGAACGACGGCTGCTGCCTGCAGCAACCTGTGCACCGCGTACCCCTCGACCAGGCACCAGTCCAGGCGTGCCTCGTCCAGTGCTGTGAAGATCGTCAATCCGGCGATCGCGAAGAAGTCCACATCCGACAGATCGAGAATCATCCTGACGTCGGGGGTGACCCGACTGAGAACGAAATCCGTCAGAATCGGTGCGCTACGCATATCGATGTCGCCGTGAACTTTGACGACGAGAGAGTTGGATCCGGCCGCGGAGGCGCTGAAAATGGCACCTGTCGCGGCAACCGAGACCGAAGTTTCGGTGGCAGCATGCGGCCGGGTAGTTCCTTCGTCGTTCAAACCGTGTGGAGTAACAGTCATAGCCATCCCATCGTTGATCGATCGGGAGGAAACTGAGCGAGCTGATGCGGGTGACCGGAGCCGGCCACAAATCCGAACAAGCCGCCGGGCTATCCCGTGGAGTCTCCTCCGACAACGGCTGTTATCTCAACCGCGTCCAACCCTACGGCACCGGGGGCTTCCCGTACACCCGCGTTTCGGCTCGTCCTACCCAGGGCACCCGAGACATGAGCTCGACCGTCTCCGACCTAGCGAGGACCGAACATGAAAGCTGTTACATACCAAGGAAAGCGCAAGGTAAGCGTCGACACCGTGCCTGATCCGAGGATCGAGGAACCCACCGATGCGATCATCAAGGTGACCACCACGAACATCTGCGGATCGGACCTTCACCTGTACGAAGTGCTCGGTGCGTTCATGTCCGAGGGCGACATCCTGGGGCACGAACCCATGGGGATCGTCCAGGAGGTGGGGCCGGATGTCGGCGATCTGAAGGTCGGCGACCGGGTGGTCGTTCCGTTCCAGATCTCGTGCGGTCACTGCTACATGTGCAATTCGAGTCTGTACACCCAGTGCGAGACCACGCAGGTCCGCGACCAGGGAATGGGTGCCGCCTTGTTCGGATACTCGAGCCTGTACGGCCAAGTTCCCGGTGGTCAAGCCGAGTATCTTCGGATTCCGCAAGCGCAGAACACGCACATCAAGGTTCCCGTCGGACCGGACGACTCACGGTTCGTCTACCTCTCCGACGTGCTCCCCACAGCGTGGCAGGCGGTGGAATACGCCGACATTCCCGACGGAGGTTCGGTCACGGTGCTCGGACTCGGCCCCATCGGCGACATGGCAGCCCGCATCGCGCATCACCGAGGCCACCGAGTCATCGGCGTCGACCGAGTCCCTGAGCGACTCCAGCGTGCCGCGGACCGCGGAATCGAGGTATTGAACTTCGACGATCTGGGCGGCGATCTTGCCGACGCCATCCGCGACCTCACCGACGGTCGCGGTACCGACTCCGTCGTCGACGCGGTCGGCATGGAGGCACACGGGTCTCCCGTGGCGAAGTTGGCCCAGAGTGTGACGTCTCTGCTCCCCGACGCGATCGCCGGACCGATGATGCAGAAGGCGGGCGTGGACCGTCTCGGCGCGTTCTACAGTGCCATCGACATCGTCCGACGGGGCGGCACCATCTCGCTGAGCGGCGTGTACGGAGGAATGGCGGACCCGCTGCCGATGCTCACGTTGTTCGACAAGCAGATTCGGCTGCACATGGGCCAGGCCAACGTGCTGCGCTGGGTCGACGACATCCTGCCGCTCCTGACCGACGACGATCCCCTGGGCGTCGACGATTTCGCCACCCACACACTGCCCCTCGACCAGGCGCCGCACGCCTACGAGATCTTCCAGAAGAAGCAGGACGGAGCCGTGAAGGTGCTGCTGAAGCCCTAGTTCTGCCCGGTGTGTAGTTCGTCGTGGTGGTCGCGCATGGCGTCGATCAGCACGGCGAACACCCGGTGCGCGGCAGCCAGATCTCCGTCGGGAAGGTCGGCCAGGGCTGCCGACGTCTTGACCCCCAGTGGTCCGAAGAATCCGCGCGCGACTTCCATGCCGTGCTCGTCGTACCGGAGGATCACCTTGCGGCGGTCGTGTGCATCCTTCTCCCGCCGGATGTGTCCCGACGAGATCATGCGTTCGACGAGGTACGTCATGGCGGCGGACGAGAGTCCGAGGCGGCCCCCGAGCTCGCCCGCGGTGAGCGGCTGCCCCTCGACGTCGGCGACCATGATGAGCAGGAGGGCACGAAAGTCGTTGGGCCGCAGCTCGTGTTGCGCCCCGAATGCCCGCCCGATCTCCTCGGACACCGACGACAGGGCACGGACGTCCGACGAGATCATCGACTCCAGTTCCGCGCGTCGTTCGGATGCACGTGGCTCGGATGCACTGCGGTCGGGCACGGAGTTCACTTTCTTCGGTTTCGTTCCATCGGGTCCTGGGCAACACTATCGCGCTGAAGACGCGCGAGTTCTCTCAGTTGCTTAATTGTTAAGTTAGTGAGATTGTTGCCCGGTGGACTTCTGGACTCGATTTGCCCGAATTGTCAGCTCACGACGCTCGTGGGCCCTGTCGCTTGCCGTGATCGTTCTCTCCGTCGCCTTCATGGGCCTCGTGGGCGAGAACGACTCAGCCGGGCAAGCCCCTTCCTCGGTGCCACCCGAAGCGGATTCCGCGCAGGTCACCGAACTACTCGACCAATTCCCGGGGTCGGAGACCGCGCCGGTCATCCTCGTGGTGAGCCGCATCGACGACGGTGTCCTGACCCCGGCCGACACCGATGCCGCCGCTCAGGCCCTCGCACGCCTGTCGGACACCGCGTCACCGCTGGTACCTGCGCCGGACGGCAAAGCCACCCTCGGCATCGTGCAGGTGGACAGCTCCCTGTCCGGCTTCGACCTGAACGACACCGTCACCTCGCTCCGCGACAAGGCGGTCGACGGCCTCCCCTCGGACCTCGAGGCGCAGCTCACCGGCGGGCCCGCATTCGGCGCGGACATCGCGAACTCCTTCTCCGGCGCGAACTTCACCCTGTTGGCCGTCACCGCACTCGTCGTCGCGATCCTGCTCATCGTGACCTACCGCTCCCCCATCCTGTGGCTCGTTCCACTGCTGGTCATCGGGCTCGGGGACCGCGTCGCCACGTCGGTGGGCACCGCACTGGCGGAACTGACCGGCCTGTCGTTCGACGGGTCGACGTCCGGCATCACCAGCGTGCTCGTCTTCGGCGCGGGTACCAACTATGCGCTCCTTCTCATCTCGCGCTATCGAGAGGAGCTGCGCACCCGCGACGACCACCGCGACGCACTGCGTCATGCCGTTCGCCACGCCGGGCCCGCCATTCTCGCCAGCAACGCCACCGTCGTCCTCGCGCTTCTGACGTTGTTGCTCGCAATCCTGCCCAGTACCCGCAGCCTCGGTGCCCTCGCCGCCGCGGGCCTCGTGGTCGCAGCCGTGTTCGTCCTCGTCGTTCTACCGCCACTGCTCGCACTGTGCGGACCGAAACTGTTCTGGCCGTTCATCCCCAAGGGTGAGGACAAGGACACCGCGACGACGGGTGCTTGGCACTCGGTCGCTGCCGCGGTCTCACGCCACCCGACGCGCACTGCATCCATCACACTCGTCGCGCTGATCGCTTGTGCTGCAGCACTGTTCGGCACCGGAATCGGCCTGTCCCAGACCGAGCAGTTCCGCGTCACCGCCGAATCCGTCGAGGGTTTCGACACACTCTCGGAACACTTCCCGGCCGGACTGGCCGATCCGACGACCGTTGTCGCACCCACCGACTCCGCCGAGCGCATCGAGACCGCGCTGGACGGAGCCACCTCCGTCGACTCGTTCACGCGCGGAGCGGATTCCGGGACCGGCCTGACTCAGTGGTCCGTCGTCACCGACGCCGCCCCTGCCTCGGACGACGCGTTCGCCGCCGTCGAGGAACTGCGTGCCGCGTTCGCGGACATCCCCGACGCCCTGGTGGGCGGCAGCGACGCACAGGCCCTCGACACATCCGACGCCGCCGCACGCGACCGACTCGTGGTCGTTCCTGCCATCCTGATCGTCGTACTCGTCGTACTGATCGCACTACTGCGCTCGTTGATCGCGCCGTTGATACTCGTCGGCACGACGGTGCTCAGCGCCCTGGCCGCGCTCGGCGTCGGAAGCTGGTTCAGCAGCAGCGTGTTCGGATTCCCGGCGCTCGACGACAACGTTCCGCTGTACGCGTTCCTGTTCCTCGTTGCGCTCGGTGTGGACTACACGATCTTCCTCGTCACTCGCACGCGCGAGGAAGTTCCCGGTCACGGCACGCGCTCGGCGATCGTTCGAGCCGTCGGCGCGACAGGTGGAGTCATCACCAGCGCCGGCATCGTGTTGGCCGCCGTGTTCTGCGTCCTCGGCGTGCTACCGCTGATCACGCTGACGCAGTTGGGCATCATCGTCGGGTTCGGCATTCTTCTCGACACGTTCGTCGTGCGCACGCTGGTCATACCGGCACTGTTCACCCTTGTCGGCCCGGGGATATGGTGGCCGAACCGAATCGATTCCAGCAGAACCGAACTGGTGGGAACAAAGGAGTGAGATTCATGAAGGTACGTGTTTCGATCGCGGCGGCAGCCTGCGTCGCAGGACTCGCCCTCGTCGGCAGTCCGGCCCAGGCCGCACCCGACACAGGATCGGCGGGATGGCAGCCACTGACCCCGATTCCGTCGCTGGACGTCGAGCGCTATCTCGGAACCTGGAACCAGGTCGCCGCGGTTCCGCAGCCGTTCAACCTCGAGTGCGCGCGCGACACCCAGGCCAACTACCAGTTGATCGATCCGGCCAACATCCGCGTCGAGAACACCTGCACCACGTGGACGGGTGAGCAGAACCGCATCGTCGGTAATGCACGGGTGAACGACACGGTGACCAATGCACAACTGCACGTGAGCTTCCCGGGCGTGCCCACGCAGGAGAACCCGGAAGGGCCGACCAACTACATCGTCGCCTACATCGCGGACGACTACTCGTGGGCGCTCGTCGGCGACCCGCTGCGTACGTCGGGCTTCATCCTCTCGCGTTCTCCCGAGGTCAGTACCGAGAAGTTCCGTGAGATCCGGGCAGTGGTCGAGTCCAAGGGATACAACTCGACGTTCATCCTGACCTCGCCCACTGCGGGCGGGGCGACGGACATCCGCCCCCTCTCCACGGTCTGACCCCCTCGGTCCGACCCCTAGGTGAGTGGAAATGTAGGCCATGGGCCAGGAGCAGAGCCTGCGGAGCGACCAGAAGACGCTGCATTTCCACTCACACAGGTTTGTCGGCATTCAGAGCGACCTTGCGCAGTAGTGCTGCGAGAGTGCGCAGTTCGTCCTCGTCGAGCCCGTCGAGGAGTTCCTCGTCTCGTTGCAGCCGGACGGGAAACACCCGGTCCACCAGATCGGTTCCCCGGTCGGTCAATTCGAGAAGAACCACTCGGGCATCTCGCTCGAAGCGTCGGCGTTCGACCATGCCCTCCTTGACCAATCGCTCGGAGATCTTAGTCGTCGACGCCCCGCTGAGAAGCGTGACCGATGTGACCTCGCTGGCGCGGAGCGGCCGTCCAGCCCGTCGCAACGCGCTCATCACGTCGAATTCGGCACGCGAGACCCCGACGGGAGCAAGTGTGGCGTCGAGCAGGTGGCTGGCCCGCGAGGCGATCCGACCCACACGAGCGAGCACCTCGATCGCGGAGGTGTCGACGTCGGGGAAAGTGGCCGTCCACTCTCGCCTGACCTCGTCGACGAAGTCCCCACCTGATCGCTGCGCCGGAATCATGACTTCACCCTACGGCGAGGATCACATCGACACGCGGTTTATTTTACTAGTGAAATATCTGTAGGCTCGACTCCGTGCTTCTCGACCGAATCGACCACACTCGTTCCGCCCTCGCCCATGCCGTGGCGGTCAGCACCTGGCGCCAGGCACTGACCGTCGGGAAGGCCGACGCGACCGTCGCGCCCGCCGTGCGCGTCGGGCTCGCCGTGGCAATCGTCCTGCTGGGAGGCGGCATCCTCGGACGCCACGACCTCGCGGGATTCGCTGCGCTCGGAGCGCTGTGCTCGGCCTTCGGCCGGTACGAGCCGTATCCACGCCGGGCCGGAAAGATCGCGCTCGTCGGGGCGCTCATCGTCGTGTACGCCACGCTGGGCGCCGCACTCGGGGCAGCAACGACATCGGCGATCATCCAGGTGCTGGCCATCTCCGTCGCGGCCGGTGTGGCGGCGTTGCTGCTCACGGCGTTCGCGATCACCGGTCCCGGTGCGGTCGTTCTCATCTTCGCCGCGACCGCCGCCGTCGGCTTCTCGCACGCGGTCGGTGACCTCGGGACTGTCTTCGTGTCCGTCGCCATCGGCGCTGTCGTCGGGTGGACGCTGTCGATGGCCCCGGCGATCCTGCATCCGACGGGGCCCTCGCAGCTCGCCGTCGCCCGAGCCCTCGCCGCACTCGACCGTCGGGATGCGCCCGGCGCGCGAGCCGCGATCGCCCGCGCCCGGACCGTCGTCGCGCTCGATCCCGGAGACCGTGAGCATCGGCGCGGTCTGACCACACTTCTCGACGATGCCGACGCGGTGCTCGACGCGTGGAGCCGCGGTGAGGATCCGTCGCACGCCGCCGAGGTTCTGGCCCACGAACGGCACCTGCGCAGAATGCGCCGCTACCGCGTTCCGACGGCAGGCGAGTTCTCGGCCGAATCACCGCCGCACCCGACACCACGGAATTTCTTCGCCGAGGGCGTGACCCAGGCGGCGTCGACACCGATCGTGCGGAGCGCCGCGCGCATCACCGTCGCCGCCGCGCTGGCTGCCCTGTGCGCGACTGCGCTCGGGTTCGAGCACCCACTGTGGGCCACCATGGGCGCGATGGCCGCCATGCACGGTATCGATTACCACACCACGGTTCAGCGCGGAATCCAGCGGTTGCTGGGGAACGTCGGCGGTGCCGTGATCGCCGCGGTGCTCATCGCGTCGTCACTCGGGTACTGGGAGACCGTGGTGGTGATCGTCGTGATGCAGGTCGCCGCCGAACTTCTGGTGATGAAGAACTACGCGCTGACCTCGTTGGCGATCACTCCGATGGCGTTGCTCATGACCGGTCTGGCCGGGCACCTGAGCCCCTCGGTGTCCGTGAGCCGGATCGGGGACACGCTCGTCGGGGTGGTCATCGGGATCTGCGTTGCAGCCCTGACGGTGGAACGGGCGGACCGCCACCACCTGGTCTGACGGTCCGTCCGGCTTCCCTTCCGTCCTACCGTCAGCCGAGAACGGACGCGACGGGAGTCGACGCACGGCCGATCAGCTTCTGGAGGTCGCCCGAGTCCGTGTCGAGCTCGCCGCGCGCGATTCCCGCGTCGGCACTCGACAGCATCTCGGCGACGAAGCCGGGCAGGCCCGCTCCTTCGAGGACGCCCTTGTACTCGTCCTCCGACACGTTCTTGTACTCGACCGGCTTGCCGGACACCTGCGTGAACACGGCGGCGAGCTCGGCGTAGGTGAGCCGCTCGTCTCCGCCCAGTTCGTAGACCTTGCCGCCCTGATCCGCGGCGAGGAGCACCTCCACCGCAGCGGCTGCGAAGTCCGCGCGCGACGCGGCCGCGAGCTTGCCCTCGCCCGCTGCGCCCAGCAGTACACCGCTGTCGGCTGCCTGCTGCAGTGCGCCGAGGTAGTTCTCCCAGTACCAGCCGTTGCGCAGCACGACGGTGGGGATCGAGGACTCGGCCAGGCGGTTCTCGGTCGCGAGGTGTTCGGGTGCGAGGCTCAGTCCGGACGTGTCCGCCTTCAGCAACGAGGTGTACGCGATGAGCGACACGCCTGCAGCCTCGGCTGCGCCGATGACGTTCTCGTGCTGCGCGATGCGCCGGCCGACGTCCGACCCCGAAACCAGCAGAAGCTTGTCGACGCCCGCGAGCGCTGCCTTCAGCGCGTCGGTGTCGGCGTAATCGGCGACGCGCACCTGGACTCCCCGGTCTGCGAGCGACTGCGCCTTGGCTGCATCGCGGACGACGGCGACGATGTCGCCCGCGGCCGTGCCACGTTCGATCAGGCCGTCGACGACGAGTGCGCCGAGGTGTCCGGTTGCGCCGGTAACTGCTGTGGTCATGATTCGTTCCTCCGGTTGTCGGTGTTCGTCGACCACTATGCACTTATTTTTTCGACAGTGCAACCTTTTGATGCAGCGCTAATCCATCTGCATGCGCTACCCTGGACTACATGAGCGAACAGGACCCGACCCTCGAGGCCGATGTCTTCGCGCGGGGCTGCCACTCACGTGAAGCACTGCAGAACGTCACCAGCCGCTGGGGCATCCTCGCGCTCGCCGCTCTGTCCGAAGGCGACTACAGGTTCAACGCCCTTCGGCGACGGGTCGACGGAGTCAGCGAGCGCATGCTGTCCCAGACGCTGCAGACCCTCGAACGCGACGGATTCGTCCTGCGTACGGTCCTGGAATCGATCCCGCCGAAGGTCGAATACAGCCTCACCCCACTCGGCCGCTCCGTCGCGGATCGACTGGTCGGCCTGATCGAGTTGGTCGAATCCAATCTCCCCGCCGTTCTCGACGCTCGCGCGCAGCACGACGCTCGCTGAGCGATTTGCGCGCCTGAAAAAGCACCGGCCTATAGCGTGTCTCCGGTGACCTCGCATCCGTCAAGAAGAACATTCCTTGCTGCAGCCGGCGTGGCAACTCTGGCGACTGCAACGCGCGAATCGACATCCGCATGGGCGTCACCTGCCGGACTGCATGTCGGTCGCGGAATCGGCGACATGACGGGTGAGCCCTTCGGCGCAGGCATGAACGGCTATGCGGTACTGGAACAATCGAGCGCAGGCCTTCATCTACGGCAGCGCGCGCGGGCATTCGTCTTCGTCGACCCGGCGTCGGACACTCGCCTGGTACACGTGACGTGCGAGGTCGGGTTGATGTTCGAGAGCATCCTCGAAGCGGTGCTCACTCGGCTCGACGCTCGGTACGGGCACCTCTACCATCGCGGGAACGTTCTGCTGTCGGCCACGCACACCCACGCTGCCCCCGGCGGTACCGACGGACACCTCCTCGTGGACATCACGACCCTCGGCTTCCGGCCGATCACGTTCGAGGCCAACGTCTCCGGCATCGTCGACGCGATCACGCGGGCACACGAGGACATTCAGCCCTCGGATGTCGTCGTCACCGCATCCTCCCTGACCGATGCCGGAGTGAACCGTTCGCCGCAGGCGTTCGACAGGAACCCCGACGCCGCCGAACTGCCGGGGCGGATCGATCCACGCTCGGTGACGCTGCAGGTGTCCAGACGCGGTGAGCTCGCGGGCGTCGTCAATTGGTTTTCCACACACGGTACGTCGATGAAGGCGACCAATCTGCTGGTGAGCACCGACAACAAAGGTTACGCGGCGTGGCACTGGGAGCGTGAGGTCGCGGGCGTCGACTACCGCGATCCGTCGTTCGTCGCGGCGTTCTGCCAGAGCACACCGGGCGATGTGACACCGAACCTCGACAAGCAGCCCGGGTCCGGTCCGACGGCCGACGAGTTCGAGAACACCCGCATCATCGGCGAACGCCAATTCGATTCGGCGAGTGCGCAGATCGGCGCACCGGGCACCGCACTGCAGTCCGGCATCGAGATGCGCGGAACGTACGTCGACTTCGCGTCCGTCACGGTACGACCGGAGTTCACCGGCGACGGCCGCACCCACACCACCAGCCCCGCGGCCCTCGGTGCCGCCTTCGCCGCGTCCAGCCAGGAGGACGGTGGCGGCCTGCCGGAGCTCGGACTGCAGGAGGGCGAGCGCGGCGGCAATCCTGCTCTGGCAGCGATCGGTTCGGTTGTCGTGCCTCAGTGGTTGCGCGACGCACACGCACCCAAGGACGTGATACTCCCCGTCGGGTTGATCCCTGGTGTCGTACAGCAGGTCCTGCCGTTTCATCTGGCACGACTGGGCGCATTCCACCTCTTCTCCTGCCCGTTCGAGCCGACGGTGATGGCCGGGTCGCGCCTGCGGACCGCGCTGGCGGACACCTTGGGAGTCGACCGCGAACTCGTCGTCGTCCAGGGCTACACCAACGGCTACGGCCACTACGTCACCACTCCGGAAGAGTACGACCAGCAGGACTACGAGGGCGGCGCCACCGCATTCGGGCGCTGGCAACTGCCCGCCACCGTGCAGATCGCGACCGAACTCGCCGTCGCTCTCCGCGACGGAACACCCGTACCGAGCGGAGAACCCCAGCGAGACCTCACCGGATCGATTCCCAACTCCCCCGGCGGACTGTCCTTCGTCGACGTGGCCGCACCCGGAACCACGTTCGGCGACGTCCTGACCCAACCGGCCGCGGCATACGGCGTCGGGCAGCGGGTGTCGGTTCGTTTTTCCGGTTCCAACCCGAACTCCGATCTACGCCGCGACGACACCTATCTCGCGATCGAGCGAGACCGAGCGGGTACGTGGACTCGCGAATACGACGACGGCGATTGGTACACGAAGATCTTCTTCGACGCCGCCGGGCCGATCACCACGACGACCGTCGAGTGGGACATACCGGCAGATCAGCCTGCGGGCTCGTATCGGGTGGTGCTCTACGGGAGCTCGCGCGATCTCGCTGGGCGTCCGACACCGTTCACCGGGGTCTCGTCGCCGTTCGAAGTCGGTTGAAGCTTGAAGTGAGACGTGTCACGTCCGCCCCGCCGAGTTGTGTCCGAGTGGAGTCACTCTCTAGTTTCTAAGCCATGCCTAATGTTGTCTACAAAAGTACGTTCGCGGCATCCCTCGTGTGCGTGGCAGTCCTGGCCGGGTGCAGCTCTCCGCAGGAAGACGAGACCTCGTCCGCCGATACTCGAACCGTGACCCACCTGTACGGCGCCACGGACATTCCGGTGGACCCGCAGCGTGTCGTGGTGCTCGACGCCGGGAACGTGCTCGAGTCGGTCCTCGCTCTCGGCGTCGAACCCGTCGCGACGGTCGTTCCGAAGACGACCGGCACCTGGCCGGACTTCATCGCCGAGAAGCTTCCCGAGAACGCCGCGTCGGTGGGCGATTCCGAGGCCAACGTGGACGTGGAGAAGGTCATCGGCGCGAACCCCGACCTGATCATCGTCACCAGTGAGGACGAGTCCCAGCGGGAGTTCTACGACAACGTCTCCGGCATCGCCCCGACCGTCGCCGTCGGGGATGTCGCGAACGAGTGGAAGGAAACCCTCCGGCTGCTCGGCGATCACCTCGGCAAACAGGACGAGGCCGCCACGCTGCTGTCGGACTACGAGGCCCGCGTCGACGCGGTGCGGCAGGAACTCGGTCCCGACCCGGGCACGGCCAGCTTCGTCCGCGTGCGTTCGGACAAGTTGAACTACATGGGATACGAGGGCTCGTTCATCTGGACCACACCGAAGGCAGTCGGCTTCCGCTCGCCCGAGTACCAGGACGTCGGCACAGCGGAGGATTCGTTCTTCGAGGTCAGCCTCGAGCAGACGAATCTGCTCGACGCCGACCGTATCTTCGTCGTCACCGACGGTGCTGCGGCCGAGCCCGGCCAGTTCCTCGACACCGTCAAGTCCAACCCGCTGTTCGGCCTCCTTCAGGGACGAATCGAGTACCTGCCGTCCAACGCCTACCTGTTCGGCAGCATCATGAAAGCGAACAAGATGCTCGACGTACTGGAGTCCTGAAGCATCTCTGGACGTGATTCACGGCTCGAGCAGGGATCCGAGTATCCGTGCGGTCAGGGCGACGACGTCGTCCTGATCCGCGGTCGCCAGTTCGTCGAGCGTGCCGGCGGCCCGGCCGAGCGCGATGCCGGAGAGCGCCGCGACCGCCACCTGTGCACGTAGCCGCGGATTACCGGCACCGGCTGCGCGCAGCCGGTTCTCGAGCCCTACCGTCAGTCGTTTGTCCACCCGCTCGGCTGCGGTCGCCTGCACGTCCGGGTCGTCGTGCTTGCCTACGACGGCATGCAGAACCGGTCCGGGTCCGAGGCGAGCGACCCTCCTGATCGTGTCCTCGATGCGCGACGGATCGGCGATGTCGGCGAGGTCCGGGCCTGTGTCGTCGGTGGGGAGGGTCGCGAGGTACAGCGCCGCCTTGTTGCCGAAGTATCGTGCAACGAGCGCCGGGTCGACGCCTGCACGATCGCCGATGTCACGCAGGGTCGTTTTCTGAAATCCCCTCTGCCCGAACAGCTCGGCCGCGGCAGCCAGCAAATCCGCCCTGGTACGCGCCGAATTCCTGCTTCGCCCCTCAGATCCCATGACGTACCTCGAGATCACCGCGTGGGCTGCCGTTCGCCTTCTGTGTTCGAGACGCTCGCCGACGGGCGTAGGGCAGCACCGTTGCCAACAGTGCCGTGACGAGCCACAGGACGGCTCCGACGACGATGATGGCCTCGTATCCGTCGGCCGTCGGGTACAGGGTGTCCGGCACCGTGTACGCCGCCAGAACCGTTGCACTGACCGCACTTCCGATGGCACCGCCCACCGTGCGCGTGACCTGGTTGACGCCGAGGGCGCTGCCGGTCTCGTGCTGTGGAACGGCACTGACGATGAGTGCAGGCATGGCGGCGAACGTGAAGCCGACACCCAGACCGGCGATGCCCATCACCGCGAACACGATCCACAGTTCCGAGCGACCGACGAGGAAGACGACGAGCGCGGCGACGAATGCCAGTGCACCGATGGGCATGATCAGGTTCTTCGGCAGGACCCTGCTCGCTGCGGGCAGCAGACGGTTGGCGGCGACACTGGCCAGCGAGAACGGCACCAGGACGAGTCCGGCGACCATGGCCGACCGACCGAGGCCGTACCCGGTGTCGGTGGGGGTCTGCACCAGCCGGATGACCGTCGAGGACAGCACGAACATGCCGATGCCTGCCAGCAGCCCGGTGACGTCGGCGGTGAGTACGGACCGGTTCCGCAGCAGTCGAAGCTGGACGATGGGGTGCGGCGTGCGCAGTTCGTGGCGAGCCCACAGGGCGAGGGTGCCGGCGGCGGCTGCGAACGAACCGACGAGCAGCGGTGAGCCCCAACCCCACTGCCCACCGAGGCTGATCGCGAGGAGCAGGAACGTCAGGCCTGCGCCCAGCACGAGGGCGCCCGTCACGTCGAGCCGGTGCCGCGTCAGGTGCCCGCTGCTCGGTACGACGACGACGGCCGACACGAGAACCAGCGCCGACGCCAGTGCGGCCACGACGAAGCACGCGTGAAATCCCCAGACATGGGCGATGACGCCGGTCAACGGATATCCGAGGCCGATACCGGCGACGGCGGTCACCGACAGTGCCGCGACACACGAGCGGGCCCGCGGCGGGTCCAGGTGGTCGCGGGCGATGGCCATGGCCAGAGGCATCAGGCCGAGCCCGATTCCTTGTAGACCACGCCCGACGATCAGTAGGGCGAAGTTACCGGGGACGGCCGCGAAGATGCATCCCAGCAGGACCACGGCCAGGGCACCGATCAGCACTTCCCGACGCCTGGGCCCGTCGCCGAGCCGTCCGAGTACGGGAACCGTCACGGCGCCGGTGAGCATGGTGATGGTCAACGACCACTGGGCTCCGGTGAAGGACACGCCGTACGTCTCGGCCACCGTCGGGATGAGCGGTGCACCGACACTGCTGACGACAGCCACGATGGTGCAGATCGCGATCAGGACAGGTACGAGCAGTCGGCTGCGCGTACCGACTGGGGCATCGCGTATGTCACCGGTCGATGTCATCGGCTGATGATAAGCGACTTCCTCTTTCATCACCCAATCGACAGAAGTGACGGTCAGCCCACGAGGGCGTCGTCTCGCTGCTTCTTGCGCTCGGACCGCGCCCTGACCGCCAGGTACGCCTTGGCCCCGAACGGCGCGGCGAACAGCATGATGACCAACCGAATCACCTGCACCGCCGCCACGAACGTGACGTTGGCGCCACTGGCAGCGGACACGGCCAGTACCGCCGACAGACCACCCGGCGTCGTCGCGAGGTATCCCTCGAGCAGACTGATCCCGGTCAGGTGGGACAGCAGGAGGCCCAGCAGCGCGCAGACGACGCCGAGGATCACGATGAGCAGGATCGCCCACGGCAACACCCGGCCGACCGCCCGCACACTCTCACCGGTGAAAGCGAGGCCCGCCTGCCAACCGATCAGCACGAACGCGATCGGCAGCAGGACCATCGGCGCGGACACCGAGTCGATCCACCCCGACAACTCCAGCGCGCCCGACGCCACCAGCGGCCCGAGCGTGGCAGGCGCGGGCAACCTGATCAGGCGGGCACCCCCGATTCCGACGACGATGCACCCGAGCACCACCAGAAGGTCCACGTAGAGCGGGCTACCGTCACCCGAACCCAGCGCGCCGCCCGACGAGCCGGCACCGAACACGAGCGTCGCAACCAACGGCATGGTGACGATGATCAGACCGACGCGGACGTACTGCACGACGGCGACGATCCGCTCGTCACCACCGAGTTCTCGGGCGATCGCGACGAGGCCCTGCGCACCGCCGGCGATCATCGACAGTGCGCCGGTCAGCACGTCGACGTCGCGGTGGGCGCCGAGTAGCACTCCGGCGCCGACACTGACGATCAACGTGGCAAGACATACGGCAAGCGCCGGAAGCCAGTTCGCCCCGAGCGCGGACAGCGTCTCCGTGTCGATCATGAATCCGATGCTGACCGCCAGAATGCCCTGCGCTGCCATACCCGCGGGCCTCGGCACTTTACTGGGTCCGTACCCCTTCACCGCGAACACGGCCGCAACGACGAGCGAAGCGAACAACGGTGCTGCCGACAGCTTGGCCACGGCCAGAACCGCCCACACCACCCCGGTGGCGAGTACGAGGCCCACCCACAGCCTCACAGCTCGCTGCAGCGTGTACCCAAGTTTTCGCACACGCTAAGCCTACTCTTATCATTGGGGCGAACATAATCGATTCGAAGGCTGTTAAAGGTACGTACACCCTTACCAAGAACGGGGTCGGAACGCATGAGCATCGACAACACCGCCATCAAACCTGCCGGCGCGGAGGTGAGTCCGCCGCACGCGACCGAGCTGCGCGAGGCGATGCTCGCCCTGACACGCAGGCTCCGACGCCAACGCCCCAGGCACTACCTCACGCCGAGTCAGATGCAGGTGCTCGGCGACGTGGAACGCAGCGGAGGGTCCAGCGCACCCGTCGACCTCGCCGCGATGCAGGGCGTGCGGATCCAATCCCTCACCAGCAACCTGAATGCACTCGAGGCCGAAGGGTTCATCACCCGAAGCCCCGATCCCGGCGACCGTCGACGCCTGCTGATTCGCATCACCGACTCCGGCACCGAACTCGTCGCAGCGGACCGCGAACAGCGCGACAGTTGGCTCGCCGACGCTATGAGCGAGGAACTGACCCAACTGGAACGCGATGTCCTGCACCTCGCCGCCCCGATCCTGTGGAAACTGGCCAGAAGTCCCGAGCCACTCGTCCGACAACCCTGACCGGATCTCGGGGACGTTCCGCGGGCTCCACGTCGCACGTTGACCACGGGCCCGGCGTGGGGAAACATGAACGTCGATGCCCGCCACCGTGCGCCGCGTGCGGCGCAGCGACGAACAAGGAGTTCGCCCCTCATGTCCTACCTGCTGTACGACGCCCTGCTCCCCCAGCTCGGACACGATATCGCCACCTACTGGGCCACCCTCCTGGTGATCAACCCCGCCTGATCGCCCCAGCCTGATCACCCCAGCCTGATCACTGCGGTGGCACTACACACGACGAGGGCCGCACAGGAGTGGAGCCTGCGGGAACGACCCGACGGGCTGTGACTCTCGGTGCGGCCCTCGTGTTTCCTGCGGCTAGCCTGCCGGTACGGGTGTCGGCAGCAGACGGGAGAGAACGTCCGACAGCGTCACGACGCCCACCGTCGTATCGGCTCCGTCCGCGGAGCTGTTCACGACGAGTGCGAGATGACTGCTCGTCTCACGCATCGACGCGAGAGCGACATAGACCGGCGTCGACGCCTCCAACGTGAAGACCGGCCGAGTGACCTCGGCGAGCGTCACGTCCCCGGCGAGGGTGTCACGCACGTGCACGACACCGCTGATCGTGTCACCGTCACGTACCAGGATGCGCAGATGACCGGATTCCAGGGCCACCGCACGCACGTCCTCGACCGTCGCGTCCGTCGGGACCGAGATCGGGACACCCTGCGCGCGAACGAGATCGCCGACCTGCAGGTTCTGCAACTCGAGCGCACCCGCGATCTGGACCGAGTAACTGGCGTCGAGCGCACCGACGTTCACCGAATGCTCCACCAGTTGCCTCAGGTCGTCCGGGTTCTGGCCGGACGCCACCTGCGCCGCCGGCTCGACGCCGACCTTGCGGAGCAACCAGTTGGCCATTTCGTTCATCGCGACGATGACGGGCCGGGTCAGGAACATGAAACCGCGCATCGGCAGTGCCAGCATCGTCGCCGACTTCTCGGGGTGAGCGATGGCCCAGGACTTGGGTGCCATCTCACCGACGACGAGGTGCAGGAAGGTGACGATGATCAACGCGAGAACGAAGCCCGCGACGTCGGCGACCCAGTACGGGATGCCCCAGGACTCGAACATCGGAGTCAGTGCGTAGTGCACCGCGGGCTTGGTCGTTGCACCGAGCGCCAACGTGCACAGCGTGATTCCGAGCTGCGAGCCTGCCAGCAGAACCGTCAGCTCGCTCGAACTACGGAGTGCGGCCCTCGCCGACCTACTGTTCGGAGCTGCGTCCTCGAGCCGGTGACGCTTGGCCGCCAGCAACGCGAACTCCACCGCGACGAAGAACGCACTGGCTGCGATGAGCCCGATGGTGACCACGAGAACTACCCAGGGATTACTCATCGGTGATCATCCATTTCCGCCTCGGCCGAATCGGCCTCGACCTTGTCCCGCTGCCCCAGTTCGAGGCGCACGGACGATGGGACGTAGTTGTCGATTTCGAGCACCTCGACGGACACGAAACGCTCGGGGAGTTCGTCGTCGTCGGCGATGAGGTCTTCCGACTCGGCCGGCAGATCCACCTCGATGCGTGTGCCGACGGTCGGCAGCGAACCGTGATGCGCGATGACGAAACCGGCGATGGTCTCGTAATCACCGTCCGGAAGGTCGTGGTCGATCGACCGCTCGACCTCGTCGACGTGTACCTCACCCGCCATGGTCCAGGAGCCGTCCTCACCCGCGATCGGGGTCTGATCGACTTCGTCCTCGTCGTGCTCGTCGGTGATCTCGCCGACGAGTTCCTCGGCGAGATCCTCGATCGTGACGACGCCCGTCAGCCCGCCGTATTCGTCGATGACGCAGGCGAGTTGGTTCTTCGACGACCGCAGCTCGACGACGGCGTCGGGCAGGGCTTGAACCTCGGGCAGGATCAACGCGGGGCGGACGAACTCGGACACCTGAGCGTCCGGTCGATCGGTCACCGCCAGGATGTCCTGCAGGTGCACGACGCCGACGATTCCGTCGTCGTCGTCGAGGACGGGGTACCGGGAGTGCTCCTGCCCCATCAGCGTTTTGACCTCGGCGAGAGTGTCCGTTGCGCGGACGGTCGCCGCCCGCGAACGAGGAATCATCGCGTGTTCCACCGTGCGGGTCGGGAAGTCGAGGATGCGATCGAGCAGATCCGACAGCTCGTCGGGCAGATCTCCGGAGTCCTTGGACTCGGCGACGATGTGCTCGAGGTCCCGAGGGGTGGCCGAATGTTCGACGTCGTGTACCGGTTCGATCTTCAGTGCCTTCAGCAACAGGTTCGACGCGTGATCGAAAATGGTGATGAGCCAACCGAAGAGCTTGAGATAGATGGTGGTCGACAGCGACAGCCACCGGGCCACCGGCTCGGGACGAGCGATCGCGAAGTTCTTGGGGAACAGCTCGCCGAACAGCATCTGAATGAACGTCGAGAACAGCAGCGCGAGGACTGCGCCGATGCCGACTCCCACGGCGGTCGGGATTCCGACACCGCCGAGGATGGTGCCGAGCGACTGACCGATGAGTGGTTCGGCGACGTAACCGACGAGCAGTCCGGTCACGGTGATTCCCAGTTGGGCACCGGACAGCATGAAGGACGTGCGTTTGGTTACCTGAAGAGTTCGACGGGCACCCGCGTCACCGGCTTCGGCGCGAGCCTTCAGCCGTGAGCGATCCACCGTCATGTACGCGAATTCCTGGGCCACGAAGTAGCCGGTACCGACCGTGATCAGGAATACGACGAGGAAGCCGAGCAAGAGAGTGAGAATCACGCTCATTCGCCGGACACCGCCTCGCACGTCGTGGAAATAGTGCGGGGGGCCGTGTCCGGCCCGGGTTTATCGCTGTCCATGAATCCTCTGTTTGATGGGTTGGGCAGTGCACGACCCTGGTTTGTTCGACACCGTGGTTTCGGGTGCTGCAACACCGTGGTTTCGGGTGTTGCTTCGGACCGTGATGTCCGATTCTAGCGGGCTCGCTCGACTTCGGGTGCTTTCACCACGAGAACCGGGACCGGACTGTCCAGAAGCACACGCTGCACGGTGCTTCCCATCAAGAATTTCCCGACGGCAGAGCGCCGCTTCGACCCGATGACGAGAAGTTCGGCACCGGTGTCGGCGACCAGGTCGACGATCGCTCCGGCGGGATCTCCCCCGTCCGGTTCGACGCGCACCGAGAAGGTCGCGTCAGCGACACCGCGGCTGGTGAGAATCTGCTCCGTCGCGAGAGTCGTTGCTTCCCTGTCCTCCTCGGACACTGAGTTGGTGTCCACGACAGCCAGGGCGACGAGCTCCAAGCCCCGGAGGTTCGCTTCCGACACAGCCCGGACGAGGGCCTCCCGACCCTCGGGCGAATCGCTCGCCACTACCGCTACAGACATGGGCATTTCACTTCCTCTGAATTGTGCTCATTGTGGTCACGTCGAATGATTGGACTATTCGGACAAAGCGTATCTACTGTGTCGCTGTGACACATCACACGAAAGGTTTTTGATGGCGGTCTCGCCCACATTGTCCAAGTCGATTCTTGCCGTCGCCGTCGTGGCTGCCGTGAGCGTCGCAGGTATCGATGCGAGCCGCAGCGAAAGCGGCTCCGACGCCAGGTCCAAGCTCACGATGATCGCGCCTGCCGCGGCGGGTGGCGGCTGGGATCTCGTCGCCCGCGAAGCGCAGCAAGCCCTGCGCAGCGACGGCATCGTCAACAACGCGCAGGTGGTCAACGTGCCGGGTGCGGGCGGAACGATCGGCCTCAGCCAGCTCGACAATCTGTCCGGTCAGGCGACGACGGTGATGATCACCGGCACCGTCATGCTCGGCGGCATCGCGATCAACAATTCCGAGACGACACTGGCCGACACCGTTCCCATCGCGAAGCTCGCCGAGGACTTCGAGGTCTTCGTCGTGCCGAAGGAATCGCCGTACCAGAATCTCGAGGACATGATCGCGGCGTGGCGTGCCAACCCCGGCGGCCTCCCCATCGGCGGCGGATCGCTCGGCGGCATCGACCACATCGTGGCAGGCCAGCTCGCGCAGGAAGCCGACATCGATCCCGCCGCGATCAACTACATCGCGTACTCCGGAGGCGGCGAAGTCCTCACCTCGCTGCTGTCCAACACGGTCGGGGTCGCCGTCAGCGGATACAACGACTTCCGCGACCAGATCGAGGCAGGCAACGTCCGTGCACTCGCGGTCGCCGCACCCGAACCCGTCGACGGCATCGACGTCGACACCTTCACCGAGCTCGGATACAACGTCGACCTGGTGAACTGGCGCGGCATCGTCGCGCCACCCGGTATCTCGGACGAGGACCGTGACACGTTGATCGCGATCGCCACCGAAATGCACGAGACGGAGCAGTGGCAGGGGGCCGTCGAACGTAATCGGTGGAAGGAATCGTTCTCGACGGGGGACGAATTCGCCGAGTTCCTCGATGTGGAACAGACCCGCATCACCGACATTCTCCGAGAGCTGGGACTCGTATGACCGACACGACTACGAAATCCGAGACCTCGCGCTCGTTCTGGGTCGGCCGTAGCGGACTGATCGTTCCGGCGCTGCTCGTCGCGCTCGGCATCTTCCTCGTCTACGGAACGATCACCATGGATGTTCCGGCGACCGCGACGTCCCCCGGGCCGCAGGTGTTCCCCTCCATCGTGGCGGGAGGCTGCTTCGTCGTAGCCGTACTGGTCACCATTCAGTTGTTGGTCAGGCCCGACGAGATCGATCGGGGCGTCGACGACGACGGACGCGCGTTGACCGGCACGGTCAGCAATTGGCGCACCCTGGCGATCACCGTCGGATCGGTCGCGCTGTTCATCGTGTTGCTCAACCCGCTCGGCTGGGTCCTCGCCGGTGCACTGCTGTTCTGGGGTGTGTCGATCGGCCTCGGCGGACGTCGCTACGTGTTCGACGCGGCCGTGGCGCTACTGGTCTCCTCGGCGGTGCAGTTGGCGTTCTCCGCCGGCCTCGGCTTGACCTTGCCCGGCGGCGTTCTCGCCCAGATCTTCTGATGGAGCTGACGTTCTCATGGATTCACTGAACAATCTCTTCGAGGGCTTCGGCACGGCGCTGACGCCGATGAACCTCGTGTGGGTGTTCGTCGGCGCGCTCCTGGGCACCGCTGTCGGTGTCCTCCCCGGCCTCGGTTCGGCCATGGCTGTGGCCCTGCTGCTCCCGGTGACGTTCACCCTCGATCCCACCGCTGCCCTCATCATGTTCGCGGGTGTGTACTTCGGCGGACTGTTCGGCGATTCGATCTCCGGCATCCTCATGAACACCCCCGGCAACAGCACCGCCATCGCCGGCACCTTCGAAGGCCATCGCATGGCCAAGAACGGTCGTGCGCCCCAGGCTTTGGCGACCTCGGCCATCGCGTCGTTCATCGGCGGCATGATCGCGACGACACTCGTCGTGTTCTTCGCGCCGACCCTCGCCTCGCTGGCGACCAACTTCGGGCCCGCCGAATACTTCGCTCTCGCGGTGTTCGCGTTCATCGCGACGTCCGCGGTGGTATCGGATTCCGCCTTGAAGGGTCTGACGGCTCTGTTGATCGGCCTGACCTTGGCGGTCATCGGCATCGACGGGCCGTCCGGGGCGTCGCGCTTCACCTTCGACGTACCCGCGATGTTCGACGGCATCCACATCGTCGTCATCACCGTCGCGATGCTCGCGCTCGGCGAGGTCATTCACATCGCATCGAGAATCGGCCGCCCCGAGGACAATTCGTTGATCAACTCGGGCGGCCGGCCGTGGCTGAGCAAGTCCGAGTTCCGGGAAGCGCTGCCGGCCTGGCTGCGCGGCACCGCATTCGGTGTTCCGTTCGGCGTCATCCCCGCCGGCGGCGCCGAGGTCCCGAGCTTCCTCGCGTACGGCACCGAGCGCAGGCTCGACCGTCGGCGCAAGAACCCGATGTTCGGCAAGGGCGCTATCCGCGGCGTCGCCGGGCCGGAAGCTGCTGGCAACTCCACCGCCGGTACCGCGATGGGCGCACTGCTCGCTCTGGGGCTGCCGACGTCCGCCACCGCGGCGATCCTTCTCGCGGCGTTCCAGCAGTACGGAATGCAGCCGGGGCCGTTGCTGTTCGAACGCAGCGGCGACATCGTCTGGGCCCTCATCGCCAGCCTGTTCCTCGCGATGATCGTGCTGCTGATCCTCAACCTGCCGTTCGCCCCGCTGTGGGCGCAGCTGCTGAAGATCCCCAAGAACTACCTGTACGCAGGCATCTCGGTGTTCGCGGCCCTCGGTGTCTACGCATCCAGTGCGTCCATCGTCGATCTGATGTTCATGCTCGGCCTCGGAATCCTCGGATTCATGATGCGCCGCTACGGTATTCCGCTGGCCCCGGTCCTCATCGCGGTGATCCTCGGACCCCTCGCCGAGGACTCGCTACGACGCGCACTCGCCGTCAGCGAAGGCGATCCGACCATTCTCGTCGGCAGCGCCATCACCGTGGTGCTGTACTCCCTGATGGCTCTGGCCATCGTCTTCACGATCGTGAGCAAGATCCGCGCTCGGGCGAAGGTCGACTTCTGACCCCTGTGTGAGTGGAAATGCAGGCCCTGGACAGGAGCGGAGCCTGCGGAGCGACCCGGTGGCACTGTCATTTCCACTCACATTGGGCTCACGTGAGTCAGAGGATGTACAGCATTTCCTGGTAGGTCGGAAGCGGCCAGAGATCGTCCGCCACCATGCCCTCGAGAGTGTCCGCTGCTGTCCGGACTGCGGCCATGGCAGGAAGCAGAGCGTCCTTCGCGTGGGTCGCCTCGGCGAGAGCGTCGCCGCCGGGGTCGCTGTCCAGTGCAGCCTCGAGAGTCGCCAGAGCCGAACGCAATGCGGACAGGGGCTCGGTCACCGACTGCAGTTCGGCGGTGTCGGCTTCGACGCCTGCAGCCTTCAGCGCTGCGACGTTCTGTGCCAGCTCGGTCTGGTACCGCACGGCCGCGGGAAGCACCGATGTCCGGCCCATCTCGACGGTGAGGCGCGCTTCGACGAACACCGTCAGTGCGTACTGCTCCAAGCCGATCTCGTACCGCGAGTGCATCTCTCGGTGGTTGAAGACGTTGTACTTCTCGAACAGCTCCATCGCGGAATCGGTGATGAGTTCCGGTAGCGCGTCGAGCGTCGTACGCAGGTTCGGCAACCCGCGGGACTCGGCCTCGATCTGCCAGTTGTCGGAGTAACCGTCACCGTTGAACACCACGGCGCCGTGCTCGGTGATGATCTCGGTGAGCAGATTCTGGACGGCCGTGTCGAATTCGGTGCCGTTCGCAACCGCGGTTTCCAGGTTGGTGGCCATGTAGTCGAGCGACTCGGCCATGATGGTGTTGATCGTGACCATCGGCCCGCTCACCGTCTGCATCGAGCCCGGTGCGCGGAACTCGAACCTGTTGCCGGTGAACGCGAACGGGCTCGTCCGGTTGCGGTCGCCCGGATCGGTCGGGAGCACCGGCAGCGTGTCGGCACCGATCATCATGGTTCCCTTGCCCTTCGACGACGTCGCCGCGCCCTTGGCGATCTGATCGAAGACGTCGGCGAGCTGGTCGCCGAGGAAGATCGAGATGATGGCCGGCGGGGCTTCGTTGGCGCCGAGCCGGTGATCGTTGGTCGCCGACGCCACCGAGGCGCGCAGCAGGCCGCCGTACTTGTGCACCGCTCGGATGACCGCAGCGCAGAAGACGAGGAACTGGGCGTTGTCGTGCGGGTTGTCTCCCGGCACCAGCAGCGACCCGAGCTCGGAGTTGCCGAGCGAGAAGTTGACGTGTTTGCCGGATCCGTTGACGCCGTCGAACGGCTTCTCGTGGAACAGGCATTCCATACCGTGCTTCTTGGCGATCGTCTTGAACGTCGTCATCAACAGCTGTTGGTGGTCGGCTGCGATGTTGCCGCGCTCGAACATCGGCGCGATCTCGAACTGCCCCGGCGCGACCTCGTTGTGCCGTGTCTTCGCTGGAATACCGAGCTTGAACAGCTCGCGTTCGGTGTCCATCATGAAGCCGAGGACACGCTCCGGGATGGCGCCGAAGTAGTGATCGTCGAATTCCTGCCCCTTGGGGGGCTTCGAGCCGAACAGCGTACGGCCTGCATTGAGCAGGTCTGGGCGTGCGAGGAAGAAGTGCCGGTCGACCAGGAAGTACTCCTGCTCCGGGCCGCAGAAGGACACGATGTTCTCGATGTCCTCGTGCCCGAAGAGGGTCAGGATGCGTTCGGCGTGACCGCCCATCGCCTGCTGCGAACGGAGCAGCGGCGTCTTGTGGTCGAGCGCCTCGCCGGTCATGGACACGAACACCGTGGGGATACACAGCGTGTTGCCGTTCGGGTTCTCGAGCACGTACGCCGGGCTGGTGACGTCCCAACCCGTGTAGCCGCGGGCTTCGAACGTGTTGCGCAGACCGCCGTTGGGGAAGCTCGACGCGTCGGGCTCGCCTTGGATGAGGGTCTTGCCGGCGAACTCGGCGAGCGCACTGCCGTCACCGACGGGGTCGAAGAAGCTGTCGTGCTTCTCCGCCGTCAATCCCGTCAGGGGGTAGAAGACGTGCGCGTAGTGGGTGGCGCCTTTCTCGAGCGCCCAGTCCTTCATCGCCGACGCCACGGCGTCGGCGACCATGGGATCGAGGGCCATGCCTTTCTCGATCGTCGCGATGACCGACTTGTAGACCGACTTGGGCAGGCGCTTCTGCATGACCACTTTGCTGAAGACGTTCTCGCCGAAGATCTCGCCGGGCTTCTCTTCCCCGACGAAGCTGACCGCAGGCGGGACGTACGCCTCGACGTCCTTGATCGCCTGCAGGCGGACGGTATTTCCACTCATGAGCTACCCCTTGACAAGGTGCGCTCCGCAATTGGATTTCGCGGAGTCCGACCTGGCGACACTACGAAGCTCCCGTGGCGGCAATGTTTCGCCGCTGTGACCACTGCAATTCGACGTCGACGCTCGAACGGGACCGGCACCCGATCACAACGCTCGGATATGGACTGAGTCACAACCCGATGGACAAATTTTCAATTTTGTCTATCCAGGTTTACATTTACGCGGTATTGTCATCCGCACAGTGATCGACACCACTAGGCGTTCGAGAGGGCTCGATCGCCTGAAGACGAGGAGTTCAGTCGTGGCAACCCAGACGAGTCCACAGTCGAATACGCCGGTCGACGAGTGGCGGGACAAGAAGCGGTATCTTTGGCTGTTCGGCCTGGTGCCGCCGACCGCGATCTTCATGGCGCTGGGTCTGGTGTGGGCGTTCAACCAACTCGGCTGGAATGCCGTCTCACCGATCTGGTGGTGGATCGGGCCGATTCTGGTGTACGGGCTGTTGCCGATCCTCGACCTGTTCTTCGGGCCCGACGGCCAGAATCCGCCGGACGAGGTCATGGAAGCGTTGGAGAACGACAAGTACTACCGATACTGCACCTACATCTACATTCCTTTCCAACTCGCGAGTCTGGTGATCGCCTGCTACCTGTGGACGGCGGACAACCTGAGCTGGCTCGGCATCGACGGTGGCCTCGGGCTGGCCTCGAAGATCGGGTTGGCAATCAGCATCGGCGTCATGGGCGGCGTCGGAATCAACACCGCGCACGAGATGGGTCACAAGAAGGACAGCTTGGAGCGCTGGCTGTCCAAAGTCACTCTGGCGCAGACGTTCTACGGCCACTTCTACATCGAGCACAATCGTGGGCACCACGTTCGCGTCGCGACCCCCGAGGATCCCGCCAGCTCGAAGTTCGGCGAAAGCTTCTGGCGGTTCCTTCCTCGCAGCGTGTGGGGCAGTCTGAAATCGTCCTGGAAGCTCGAGCAGACGCGCATGCAGCGACTGGGCAAGTCCACGTGGAACATTCGCAACGACGTACTCAACGCTTGGCTCATGTCCGTCGTGCTGTTCGGCGTTCTGACGGCAGTGTTCGGTGTCGGCATCCTGCCGTTCCTTCTCATCCAGGCGGTGTACGGGTTCTCGCTGCTCGAGACGGTGAACTACCTCGAGCACTACGGATTGCTGCGGGCGACCACCAAGTCAGGACGCTACGAGCGGTGCGCACCTGCCCACAGCTGGAACTCCGACCACATCGTCACCAACATCTTCCTGTACCACCTGCAGCGCCACAGCGATCACCACGCCAACCCCACCAGGCGATACCAGACCCTGCGCAGCATGGAAGGTGCACCCAACCTTCCCAGCGGGTACGCCAGCATGATCACCGTCGCCTACTTCCCGCCGATCTGGCGAAAGGTGATGGACCACAGGGTTCTCGAGCACTACCGCGGTGACATCACCGCGGTCAACATCGAGCCGAGCAAGCGCGCGAAGATCCTCGCACGCCACGGCGCCCGGTCCGGTAGCCGATCGGATGCAGCTACGGATGCACCGAAGGACGCGAAGTGATGACGGCGTACGAGTGCCCGGTGTGCAACTACGTCTACGACGAGGCTGCCGGGGCGCCGCGTGAAGGTTTCCCGGCAGGAACGCCGTGGTCCGAGATCGCCGACGATTGGCCGTGCCCGGATTGCGGTGTCCGGGAGAAGATCGACTTCGAACAGAAAGCAGGATGAGAGATGGCCACGGATTTCAAGCTCTACCAGTGCATTCAGTGCGGTTTCGAGTACGACGAGGAACTGGGCTGGCCGGAGGACGGGATCGAGCCGGGCACTCGGTGGGAGGACATCCCCGAGGATTGGAGCTGCCCGGATTGCGGCGCTGCGAAGGCCGACTTCTTCATGGTCGAGATCAGCAGGCCATGACCCTCGGGGCGCCCGATAGAGTGGGGGTCGTGTCAACGCAACCGGTCGACCCGAGCCTCTATCAGGACGCACCGATCAAGCACGCACCCTTCAAGGGTGCCGTGTCGAGTCCGATGCGGACGACGATTCTCGACGGGCTGCACGATCTCCTGCTCGAGCGCACGTGGTCGACGGTCAACATGGCGGACGTCGCCAAGGCTGCGGGCATCTCGCGGCAGACGCTGTACAAGGAGTTCGGTACCCGTAAAGGGTTGGCACAGGGGTACGCACTGCGGTTGACGGATTCGTTCGTCTCGGCGGTGGACGATGCGGTGTATGCCAACGAGGGTGACAGTCTGCGCACCCTCTACGTCGCGTTCACCGAGTTCTTCGGTCGCAGTGCATCGGACCCGCTGGTGCTGTCGATGCTGACGGACGATCCTCCGCCGGACCTGCTGCGGCTGGTCACCACCGAGAGCGGTGCCCTGATCGAGCATGCGTCGCTGCGGCTGGCGTCGACGTTCGAGCGTAGTTGGCTTCGCGCGTCGGCGCACAACGCAGACGTGCTGGGGCGCACCGTGGTTCGGCTGGCGCTCAGTTACATCTCGATGCCGCCGGAGAACTCGTCCGACGTGGCTGCGGACCTGGCGTCGCTGCTCACTCCGTTCGTCGACGCAATCAAGGGCACCGCATGAGCGAGGCACACCGCATGAGCGAGCTACACCGCGCGCACTTCGCCGAGCTGTCCGGTCACCAGGTCTACGCTCTGTGCAAATTGCGGGTCGACGTGTTCGTCGTCGAGCAGAACTGCGCGTACCCGGAGCTCGACGGCGCCGACGAGGATCCGTCGACGGTGCATTTCTGGCACACGGACAACGGACGGATCGTGTCCACGCTGCGGTTGCTGTACACCGACGGGGAAACCAGAATCGGACGGGTGTGTACGGCGGTGGACGCTCGCGGCCGTGGCCTGAGTGCCGAATTGCTGCGCGCGGCAATCGATCACGCACACGGTGACACCATCGTCATCGGCGCACAGGCTCAACTGGAGCAGTGGTACGGCCGGTTCGGTTTCGTTCGCAGCGGTGAGAACTACGACGAGGACGGGATCCCCCACCTTCCCATGACCAGGAAGGGCGATTAGGCGGTCATCTGCCGTGCTGCTTCGAGGACGGTGGCTTCGGAGAGCAGGACGTGCAGTGCTGCATCGCCCAGTGGGATGAAACTGTCCTCGCTGCAGACGCGTCGCACCTTGCCCGAGTATCCGGCGTCGACCACTGCGGTGACGATGCCTTCGCTCACACCACCGGACTTCCGCGTCTCGTCCACCACCAGCACGCGGCCGGTGGCCTCTGCATGTTCGACGATGTCCGCCAACGGAAGTGGTGCGATCCACCGGATGTCGACTACGCGCACGCCCACGCCGTCGTCGGCGAGTGTCCGCGCGACCCGCAGGCTCATCCTGACGCCGTTGCCGAAGGTGACGATGGTGAGATCGACTCCGTCGCCGTGGATTCGAGCGCGTCCGATCGAGGCAGGCGACACTGCTCCCCCGGCAAGCCACAGTCCGTCGCCGTCCAGGTACAGATCCCTGGTGTGGTACAGCGCAATGGGTTCCAGGACGACGCACACGGCGCCGTGTTCCACGGCAGCGTGGGCGCAGGCGAGAAGCATGGCGGCTGCGTCGTCCGGCATCGACGGCGAGGCGATGATCATGCCGGGAATGTCGCGCAGGGCGGCGACAGCGTTGTCGTTGTGGAAGTGCCCGCCGAAGCCCTTCTGGTAGCCGTATCCCGCTATCCGGACGATCATCGGATTTCGATACTGCCCGTTCGAGAAGAACTGCAGGGTCGCCGCTTCCCCGCGAAGTTGGTCTGCCGCATTGTGCAGGTAGGCGAGGTACTGAATCTCGGCGATCGGGAGCAGACCGGACACTCCGGCTCCCAGGGCCAGCCCGAGGATCGTCTGTTCGTCGAGCACGGTGTCGAACACCCGGGCCGCTCCGGCGTGCGCCTGCAGACCTCGGGTGACGCCGTACACTCCACCTTTGCGCGCCACGTCCTCGCCGAACAGGATCGATTGGGGACGGGTGGACAGAATGTGCTGCAGCGCAGCGTTCACGGCCTTCGCCAGGGTGGTGCCCGCCGGTAACTCCAGGCCGCCTTCCCCGGTCGATTCCTTGGCCGTGTCGGCTACCCGCGTCAGGGGTTCCATGACTGCTGCCGCGCTGTTCAACTGCGGTAGCTCGGCTACGTCCCGCGCCACACGCAGCACGTGTGCGCGCTTGTTCTCGTAGAGCTCCACCACGTCGTCGACACCGATCACGCCCGCGTCGACGAGGTGCCGTGCAGTGCAGAGAACGGGATCGCGGGCGAGATCGGCGGTGATCTCCGCAGCCGACCGATAGGACGACTCCACGTCGGATCCTGCGTGGCCCATCAACCGGACCGACTCGATGTGCAGGAAGGCCGGACGACGCCGTGTTCGAACCCAGGTCGCGGCCGCGATCGACGCGGCGTGGACGGCCTCGAGGTCTCGGCCGTCCGCGTGAAAGTATTCCAGGCCCGCTCTGGTGGAGAAGTTCGACGCGATCCAGCCCGCGGGGGTGCGCACGCTGATACCGATTCCGTTGTCCTCGCAGACGAACAGCAGCGGCATCGGAACGCCCTGATACGCAGTGTTGATCGCGGAGTTGATCGCCCCTACCGCGGTGGAGTGCCCGGCGGATGCGTCACCGAAGCTGCACACGGTCACCGCGTCGGACGGCCACGGGGAGTCCGCCCCGAGCTTGCGGGCCCGCGCCACGGAGAACGCGACTCCCACCGCGCGCGGCAGATGCGATGCGATGGTCGAGGTCTGCGGGAGGACCGCGAGGTCAGCTCGTCCGAACACCTTGTGCCTGCCACCGGAGATGGGGTCCTCGGTGGCGGCGACGACCCCGAGCAGGACGTCGCGAATGGGATCGCTTCCCCCTACCTGTCTGGCGCGTTCCAGGAAGAACGCGCCGGACCGATAGTGCAGAAGAGCCGGGTCCGTCGGCCGGAATGCACCGGCGACGGCCGCGTTGAACTCGTGCCCGGACGATCCGATCGTGTAGAAGCCCGTGCCGTGGGACCGCAACCATCGTGCCGCCAGGTCGAGGTGGCGGCTGCCGAGTTGAGCGTCGAACAACTCCAGTGCTCTCGTCGGGGTGAGAGTCGGCCCGAGTTCTTCTCGGCTTGCTCCCGCAGCTCGGATCGACTGCAGGAAGTACTCGTCGATCGGCTCGGCCATGCGGTCAGGATATGCGCGTGCGGCACCGCACGCGGGCGAAGTCAGCGCGAGTCGGTGTTTCGCCAGGCCAAGAGCACACCGGTTCCGGACTGACGCGCCCACGGGAGGAACACGGCCACGGCGAGGGCGCAGGCCAGTGCCGACCCGACGGTGACGTACGACGCGAGCTGAAATCCTTCCAGCGAGGCGGCTTTCATCGCGTACACCAAGTCCGCCTTCTGCGTGGCGAAGACGGAATTGGTCGGCGCCTTGACGATCTCGATGACGCTGACGACGGTCTCCCGGGCGAACGCCTTCTGGTAGGGCTCCATGAGGGCGTCGGGGATCGCGTCGATTCGAGGTCCCACCTTCGTGGTGTAGATGGACGCGACGATCGACCCCAGCACCGCGACTCCGAGCGTTCCGCCGACTTCGCGGGTGGTGTCGTTGACGGCCGAGCCTGCCCCTGCCTCGTCGAGCGAGACCGAGGACATGATGGATTCCGTTGCCGGCCCCTGAACGATGGCCAGTCCCAATCCCATCAGCACCATCGAGATCAACACCGGTCCGAGGTAGGGGGTTTCGACCTTCACCTGTCCCGCGATGAACATGCCGACGCTCATCACGACGAGTCCGAAGACGATCACCGCCGTGGTACCGACGCGCTGTGCGATCAAGGTGGCCAGTGGCGCGCCGATGGCGATGGACACCGCGAACGGTAGCGAGTGGATGCCGAATTGGAGTGGGCTGAGTTCCATCACACCCTGGAAGTACTGGGTGATCATGAACAGGAACCCGAACATCGAGAAGTAGGCGACGGCGATGGCCAAGGCAGGCAGCGAGAATCGGCGGATCCGGAACAGCGCCATGTCGAGTACGGGCGAGGGGGTGCGTAGTTCCCACCACACGAAGACCGCGAGGCAGACGACACCGAGCAGGTAGGCCGCAACACTGATTCCGGACAACCAACCCTGATGCGGGGCTTCGATGATGGCCCACACCAGTACGGTGATGCCGACCAGGGACAGAGCGATGCCGACCGGATCGAACCGACCGATGTGCGACGCCTTGGACTCCGGCACGAATCTCCATGCCGCAGCCAGCACCACCGCGGCCACGGGCACGTTGATCCAGAACACGGAGTGCCACGAGAAGTGTTCCAGCAGAAAGCCTCCCGCGGTGGGTCCGATCGCGATGGCGAAACCTGCCATCGCGGTCCACGCAGCGATGGCGAGTGCGCGTTCCCTGGCGTCGGAGAAGATATTGATGATCAGCGCGAGGGTTGCCGGAAACACGGCTGCGGCACAGATTCCCATCAGCGCGCGGGCCGCGATCACCTGCCCGAGGTTCGCTGCAAGCGCGCCGCCGATCGACATCACCGCGATTCCGGCGAGGCCGACGATCATGACTTTCTTCCGCCCGTAGCGATCCCCCAGATGGCCGAACGCGAGCAGGAGTCCGGCGAAGGTCAGCGTGTAGGCGTCGACGACCCATTGCAGGCCGCTGATGCTGGACCTCAGTTGCAGGCCCATCGACGGGAGCGCGACGTTGACGACGGTGTTGTCGAGTACGACGAGCAGTTCGGCGGTACAGATGACGACAAGCGCGATCCAGCGTTGCCTGGCTGTCGACATCGAAACAGGGGATGCGAGCGATCGGTGCTGAGATGTTCGAACCACGGGCGGATCCTTCCCGACTGGTCATGCCGCGGGCTACCGAACGTGCCTCGGCTATGACGCGCTACATAGCGACCATCGGAAGGTAACTGTAACTCGGAGTAATAGCAACAGTGTCGGCGTCAGGACGCGTCGAGCGCAGCCTCCAGCCAGGCGAGAAGTTCGACCTCGACCCGGTCCAGTGCAGCGGTGCTGCGCTGGGCTTTCGCGATGATCAAGGCACCCTCGAACGACGCGATCGCCATCGTGGCGAGACCGCGCGAACGCTCCTGCGACAGACCGCGCTGCCACAGCGACGCGGCTATCGTGTCCTCCCAGGACGTGAACGACTCGCCTGCGGCGACGAGGGCTGCGGGAGAGTTCATACCCTCCAGGGCAGCCGGCGCCACCGGACATCCGGCGGTGTAGTCGGTGGCCTCCAACTGCTGCCGGAAGCCGCCGATGATGGCTCTAAGCGTCGCGGCGGGCCCCTCGGCCGCGAGGCCACGCGAGATCATCGACCCCATCAGCGCACCCGCGGTCCGCGTCGCCTCCTCGACCAGCTGCGGCTTTCCCCGGGGGAAGTGGTGGTAGATGGACCCGCGGGGCGCGCCTGCATGCTCGATGACGTCCGCGAGCGACGTTGCCTCGACGCCGCGTTCCCTGAACAGCAAGGCCGCGCTGCGCAACATGTCCTCGCGGGCTGTACTCCGACTCACGCGACCTACCCCTCTTGACGTTACCGATCGTCACACTTACGGTGACGTCGGGTATGCACCACAGCATAACGTCGACGACGAGAGGCCACCATGACCACCGAGGTCGATCCTGTCACCACGCTCGCGGCACCGCTGACGTTGGCGTGCGGCCAGGTGCTGCCGAACCGCCTCATGAAAGCCGCGTTGAGCGAGGGCCTCGGCACCAGGACCCACAGCCCCGACGTTCGCCTCGAACGCCTGTACACGCGCTGGGGCGCGGGCGGTTACGGTCTCGTTCTCACCGGCAACGTCATGGTCGACCGTCACCACATCGGTGAACCCGGGAACGTGGTGATCGAGGACGACCGCGACCTCGACGGCCTGACCCGGTGGGCCAAGTCCGCCCGCGACGGCGGCTCCCCGATCTGGATGCAACTCAATCACCCCGGCCGCCAGGCCAATCCGATGGCAACCCGGTCCAAGCCGATCGCCCCGTCGGCGATCGCCCCCGGCATCCCCGGTATCCCGGCGCCGCGCGCCATGACGGAGTACGAGATTCGTGGCATCGTCGAGCGATTCGCGACCGCAGCACTCGTCGCCGAGTCCGCCGGATTCGACGGCGTCCAGATCCACGGGGCACACGGCTACCTCGTCTCGCAGTTCCTCTCACCGTCGGCCAACCGACGTGACGACCGATGGGGTGGCAGTCTCGACAACCGCATGCGGTTCGTACTCGAGGTGGTCCGCGCCATCCGCACAGCCGTGTCCCCCGGCTTCGCCGTCGGCATCAAGCTCAACTCGGCGGACTTCCAGCGGGGCGGATTCGGTGAGGAAGAGTCACGTCTCGTCGTCGAACATCTGGCCGACGAACACATCGATCTGATCGAGATCAGCGGTGGAACCTACGAGTCGCCCGCGATGATGGGCCGGTCGGTGGCCGAGAGTACGCGTCGGCGTGAGGCGTATTTCCTGGATTACGCTCGCGAGGTCCGCGCTGCCGCGGGCGACGTTCCGCTTGCGGTCACCGGCGGTTTCCGCACGCGGTCGGCGATGGGCGCTGCCGTGGCGTCGGGAGAATGCGACGTCGTCGGTCTCGGGCGGCCCGCCGCTGTCACACCCGACGCAGGCAACGCGCTGCTCCGAGACGGCGCCGACAGCGTTGTGTCGCCGGCAATCGGCCTCGGGTTGCCGCGCAAGTACGCCAAACCACTCGACGGCGCCCTGGACCTGCAATGGCACACCGACCAGCTGCACCTGATCGGCGCAGGATCCGAACCGGATCCGAACCGATCCGTGTGGCGCACCGCGGTGCGGACTCTGCAGCGCAACGGGCTCGACGCCTTCCGCAGCAGGCGCAGCGGAAGCCGGTAGCGGGGTGAATCGCGAGTAGTCAGTCGACGTACTGATGTTTGTCGCGTCGAAGTGCAGGACGATATGGCCATGCAACCCGAATACGACGCATGGCCGTCACTTCCGGTGGACTCGTGGATCGAGACCCGCGACACCGTTCAGCTCTGGACCCAGATCGTCGGTAAGACGCGGATGGCGCTCGGCCCGGCCGTCAATCATTGGTGGGGTGTGCCCCTGTACGTCGACGCCCGCGGCCTGACGACGTCGCTGATGCCCGTCGGCGATCGAGGGCTCGAGATCAGGTTCGACTTCCTCGCTCACGACCTGATCTTCGAGGTCACCGACGGCCGCACGCGCCGCATGAAGCTGGAACCGCGCACCGTCGCGGACTTCTACTCCGAGTACACCGCGCACCTCGACGCGTTGAGCATCGACGTCGACATCGTCGGAACGCCGGTGGAGTTGCCCGACGCGACGCCGTTCGCCGAGGACACCGTGCACGGTTCCTACGACGCGGAGGCGGTGTCGGCGTTCTGGCGTTCGCTCGTCAGCGCGCACTCGGTGTTCTCCGCGTTCCGGGCCGATTTCCGCGGCAAGTCGAGCCCAGTTCATTTCTTCTGGGGTGCGTTCGACCTGGCGGTCACGCGATTCTCCGGCCGACCAGCGCCCACTCATCCCGGCGGTATCCCCAACTGCCCGGACTGGGTGATGCACGAGGCGTACAGCGACGAGGTCTCCAGCGCCGGGTACTGGCCGGGTGGGGCGGAGGAAGGCGTCTTCTACGCCTACGCCTACCCCCATCCCGACGGGTACGACACCCACCCTGCCGTCGAGGCGCCGGCGCACTGGGACTCCGCACTCGGGGAGTACGTCCTGCCGTACCACCTCGTTCGCCAGTCGGACGACCCCGCGGCCACGGTGCGCCGGTTCCTCGAGCAGACTCATTGCGCTGCCGTGGAGACCGCCGGTTGGTGACGGGGTGAAAGGCAGACCGCGTGGGTTTCGCCTGCCGGTGCTCCGCCGAGAACGTGGGTGAGCGCCGCCGCGATGACCTCGTGGTCGGAGCCGGTCCAGCGTTCGTCGCGCTGGCGTCGGTACTGCGACCACGACGGCACGCGGAACTGTTCGAGAATCAGCTCCGGGTTGTCGAGGCTGCGATACAAGCGCCAGGAGAACGCTCCGGTGCGTCGACGTGAACGCCCGACTCCTGCCATGGCTGCGGTGAACGCGTCCCGTTCGGAGTCCTCGACCGTGTAGGACACCGTGATCTGCACTGGTCCGTCGTCCGGTTCCGGTTCGAACACCACCGTCGGTGTCGGCCAGGCGCTGGACACGGTCCGATCGAGGGTTCCGGTGTCCGGCAGCAGCGGCAGCAGGGCCACGCTGGCGGCGACGATCACGAGCAGTGCCGTCGCCACCAGCGCGGCGTCGACGAGACCGATGGTCGACGCCACCCACCCCCAGACCAGGGATCCGGCGGCCTGCGATCCCATGAACACCAACAGATAGACCGACATCGCCCGAGCGCGGACCCAATGCGCGACCGACAGCTGGATGGCCGCGTTCAGTGCGGTCAGCGTCGTGATCCACGCGATACCGGCCAGCACGAGACCCGGGATCACCACCCACATCGGCAACCACACGAGGGCGGCGGTTCCCGCGCCGTACGCCAGAGCCGACACGACGAGAAGGGTGTTGGCGGACCACCGGGCTCGCAGCGCAGGTGTCAGGGCGACGCCTGCCACCGCCCCGACGCCCAGCACGCCGAGCAGTGCGCCGTATCCCATTGCGCCCAGGTCCAGAACGGACGCCGCGATGGACGGAAGGAGCGCCCACAGAGCCGACGCGGGAAAGGCGAACAGTGCCGAGCGGACGATGATCCGTCGGATTATCGGGCCGGAGCGGACGTACCGAAGGCCGGTCAGCAGTGACTCTCCGAGTCGCTCCCGGCCGGACGTGTCCGTGCGGGGACGCTTCCACCCGAGCAGCGCTCCGACGACGGCCAGGAACGACAGCGCGTTGAGACCGAAGACGAACGTCGGCCCGGCGAACGCGACGAGAACGCCTGCGACAGCCGGACCGATGGCGCGAGCTGCATTCACGGTGACACTTCCCAGTGCGGACGCGGCTGGAATCTGATCCCGCGGAACCAATTCAGGCTGGATCGCCTGCCACGCCGGAGCCGACAGCGACGTCCAACACCCGAGGACGAAGGTCGACGCCAGCAGACCGATCGGCGTCAGCGCGTCCGTCCAGGCCAGGACCGTGAGAACCCCGGCCGTGACACTCGACGCGACGCCGATCACGAGAAGCAGGATCCGACGATCCAGTGCGTCGGCGAGGACTCCCGCGAACAGCGCCAGCAGCAACGTCGGGGCGAGGCTCGCGGTCTGCACCGAGGCGATCACCGTCGTAGACGCGCTCCGTTCGACGAGGAACCACTGCGCCCCGACGGTCTGCATCCAACCGCCGATGTTGGACACGAGCTGAGCGAGAAACAGCATGCGATACAGAGAATTTCGCAGCGGCGCCCACGCGGAACTCTCGGGTGCGGACACGGCCGTCTCCCCAGTCGCCCCAGTCGCCCCAGTCACCCCAGTCACCCCAGTTCCGCCAACCAGTCCGTGAACCTCTGCCACCCGATCTCCGGGTACTTGCGGCGCAGACCGTCGATGTTCGCGTCGTACCCGGTATCGGTCAGGAACTGGAACATCGCGCGCATGTCCGGCGACGAGATCGCGGCGGCGTCGTACGAGTGCGCGGTGACGGTGGTGCCGAGGGCCGCCCCGAGCGCAGCGGCCATCTGGGCGGGGGTCGGATCGTCGGATGCCAGATCGATTCGGGCGCCGAGGAATCGGGACGGATCGGACAACACGAGCGCGACGAATCGACCGAGATCGCGGCGGGACATCTGCTGCAACGGGGTGTCCACCGGTAGCGGTAGGTCGAGTCGTCCACGTCGAACGTCCTCGATGCCGCCGAGCATGTTGTCGTAGAAGTAGGTGGGGCCGACGATGGTGAACGGCACGGTGGACGCTCGCAGAATCGCTTCCGTCCTGGCCTTCGTCTCGAAGTGCGGTATTCCCGTGGATCGATCCGCGTCGGCAACGGACGAGAACACGACGTGGGGAACGTTCGCGGCCACCAGTGCGTCGACGAGTGCCTGCCCCTGGGCGATCTCCGCCTCCGGTCCGTCCTCGAACGGAGTGGTCATCGCGAACACGCCGGCCACACCGGTGAACGCGTCGGTTGTCGCGGACCGATCGGTGATGTCCGCTTTCCTGATCTCCACACCCCGCTGCTGGAGTGCGTCGGTGCGGGCGGACACTCGCCGTACCAGAGCTCGGACCGGAATGCCCCGTTCCAGAAGGGCGTCCACGACAGCCCCTCCCTGACCTCCGGTTGCTCCCACGACTGCACAAGGCTTGCTCATACTCGTCACACTGCCGTGCCCGTGCAGTTCGGTCATCAGTCGTGCGACTGAACTCAGCGCAGAGCATTACCCAAATCGGGCGCTCTCTCGATCAACTGACGCGCATCCCTGGCCGTCACGACGCCGTTGCACACCTCGGCGTACTCGCTCATGGCGCACGAGGCCTGCGACCAGTACCGCTCGTGCTCGGGTGTCACCCAGGCCAGGCGATGCACCTTCCTGGCCAGTTCCTCCAATTTGTCCACCCGCGGTGGCAGACCGTTGCACCGGCCGTCGCCGACGATCAGGACCGAGGTGCGCGAGGTGACCTTGGAGCCGTGCGTCGTCAGCAGTTCCTCGAGCGTGCGTCCGTAATCGCTGCTCGCCTCCAGATCCAGCTCGGGTGCTGCCAGAACCGATGCGAGCGCGTCGTCACCGGTACTGCGCGCCAGCAGGTCCGTCACGTCGATCGGGTTGTCCACGAAGGCGAGGACCGTGCACCTGCTGGTCCGATGCCGCATCGCCTGCGCGAGCCGCAGAGTGAACGCGGTGATCGGGCGTACCGACAACGAGACGTCGGCGAGAACGAGGAGTCGAACCCGTTCCGGCACAGGCTTGTCCACCATCAGATGGAAAGGAACCCCGTCGGTTCTCATGCTTGCCCGGACCGTCCGACGCATGTTCAGTCGCCCGTTCGTGGCTTCGCGCGGCCGAGGCCGCGGTGTACCGCGCATGCGGCGCAGCACTTCTCGGCATGCATCGTTCACGTCGGCGCGCGACGGGATGTCGGAATCGGGCGAGTCGGACGCCGTCGCCGTATCGCGTGAGGTACCGGCGCGATCCTGGCCGGAGATCGCGTCGACGAACGCTTCCACCGCGTCGACCAACTTCTCGAGTTGCGCCGCGGTCAACGGTTCTCCGTCACCCTGGTCACCGTAGAGCGAGTGGGGGTCGTAGGCGTCGAGCCAACGGAGAATGCCCTCCGGGTCGTCCCATGTCAGCGTCCCCTGCGAGATCATCGCCTGCGCCGACGACAGGTCGCCGACGGTCGCGGAGTCGGCGCGGTCGACGTCCACGGTGAACGACACGCCCCTTCTGCCGCTGTCGTTCTCGGTGTCGACGGCCAGGTTGGAGTCCGCACCGGTGATGGACAGGTCGTCGTCGTCCTTGTGCGGGTTGAATCCTTTGTCCGCCTCGGGAGTGTCGAAGAAGTCACCGACTTCGGCTGCATTCTCGTTGTAGTCCGCGTAGCGGCCGGTGTCCTTGTCGTCGTTCGAGATCTCGAGGGTAGTAGGCGCCCCGTCGGCACCCGAATCACGCGTCGGCCGATGCTCGTCCAGAACGGCAACCGGCCGGGGGTGGAACAGCCGGTCGAAGGCGGCGTCGAATCCGTCCTGCTCGTAACTGTACTTGGCGCACGTCGCACGCAACGCGGACTCGAGGGTCCTCAGGTCACCGGCACCGACGAGACCGAGAACCCGTCGCACTTCGATCACTTCGGCGGGCGACGCCGACACGCCGTGCCGACGCAGCAGGCGGCCGAACACCGCCGCGACGACGTCGAGTACGTACGCCGGTGTACCTCGAGGAGCGAGACCGGACACGGCACTCACTTCTTTCTGATTCCGAACCCACTGCCGGTCGAGCGCGGGTCGCGGCCGCCGGTACCTCGGAAGGCCGCGGTGGTGGTGTTGGGCGGCCGGGAGGCGACGCTCGTGCGCGGCTCGTCGGCTGTCTCGGGTTCCGGTGTCTGCGCTCGACCACGAACCAGCTCGACGTCGCTTCCGTACTTGAGAAGAGCTGCCAGCAGGATCTCTCGCGTGCGTTCGGTGTCGTGATCCTTCAGGATCATCGCGGCGCGGGCTGCATCGATGACCTCGGAGACCGATGGACTCTTGCGCAGCGGGAGTTCCCTCAGGGACCTGGCGAGTTCGACGACGTCGGCGACGGTGGCGTCCTCCACTTCGGGGGCCCGGGAGGACACGATCTCACGTTCCCGTTCGGGCGTCGGGTAGCCGACGGAGAAGTGCAGGCAGCGACGTTTCAACGCGGCGGACAGTTCGCGAGTGTCGTTGGAGGTGAGGATGACCCACGGGTCGGTCCTCGCCGCGAAGGTTCCGACCTCCGGGATGGTGATCTGCTTCTCGGCGAGGATCTCGAGGAGCATCGCCTCCATGGACTCCTCGGTCCGGTCGACCTCGTCGATGAGAAGTACGACGGGTTCCTCGGACAAGATGGCGTCGAGGAGTGGCCGCACCGCAAGGAACTTCTCGGAGTACAGCCCGAAATCCGTGTCCGCCAGTATTTGCGACGCTTCCGCGGTGCTCTCGACCGCCGCGAGTTCGGAGCCGATGCGATCGCGCAGCATCTGTACGTGCAGAAGCTGTTTGGCGTAGTCCCATTCGTAGAGGGCGCGATTATCGTCCAGTCCCTCGTAGCACTGCAACCGCACCAGCCTGCGCCCGCCTGCGACGGCGAGCGCCTTGGCCAGTTCGGTCTTGCCGACACCGGCCGGCCCTTCGAGCAGCAGTGGTCGATCCAGGGCGATCGCGAGATGGACTACGACCGCGAGATCGTCACCCGAGATGTATCCCGTTTCGCGAAGACCGTCACGGACGGTGTCCGCGCTGGTCGAGAAGATCGGTTCACTGCATGCCTCCAGGCCGGCCGATGTCATGGTGGTTCTCTCCTGCGCTCAGTAAGCCTTGTTGATGGCGTGATCGACGACGGGGATCATGGAGTCGACGGTGACCTCGCGGGGGTTGCCCGGGGTGCACCAGTCTCCCTGGATGTGCTCGGAAATCTTGAGCACCGTCTTCTCGTCGCCGGGGATGACCTCGCCGCGTCCGGTGTACTTGCCGGTGTTCATCCGGTTCTTGTCGTAGAGCCTGGTGTTGACCTCACCGAAGTTGTCGGGAATGCCGACGTCTTTCGCGAGGCGAATCGCGGCTTCCACGGCAGCGTCGGCCGCCTGCACCGTCGTCAGGTTGCGGGTGTCCACGCCGAGAGCGCCTGCCATCTGTGCGTAACGCTCGTACCGCGAGGGCAGGTTGTACTCCCACACGCGGGGCAGAGCGATGGCGTTGTTCAGGCCGTGGTGCGAGTCGAAGTAGGCACTGACCGCGTGCGAGATGGAGTGCACGATGCCCAGACCACCGGAGTTGAACGCCTGTCCGGCGATGTACTGCGCGTTCATCATTCCCTCGCGGGCCTTCAGGTTGCGCGGTTCGTACACGGCCTCGCGGAGGTTCTTGGCCACGAGCTCCACCGAGTACAGAGCGTTGCCGAGAGACGGCGCGAAGTCCAACCGGGAGACGAAAGGCTCACTGCCGTGGGCCAACACGTCGAACCCGCAGTAGGCGGTGAAGTGCTGCGGGCAGGTGTAGTACAGCAGCGGATCGTCGATGGCGACGGTGACGATCGATGCCTCGTCGAACGCGACCCACTTGTGCGGGTTGTCCATGTCCGACGTGTCGGTGATCACGTACGCCCAGGACGTCTCCGAACCGGTTCCGGCGGTGGTGGATACCGCGATGTGAGGAGGGTTCTCCTTGTTGGTGGATTTGGCGAAGCCCTCGAACTCGTTGATGTTGCGTCCGTCGTGAGCGATCACGATGCGAGCGCCCTTGGCTGCGTCGTGGCTCGAGCCACCACCGACGGAGATGATGCTGTCGCACTTCTCCTTCTGGTAGAGGGCAGCAGCGTCCATGACGTTGTAGTCCTTGGGGTTCGACTCGACCTTGTCATACAGGACGACCTCGACACCCTGGTACTCGATCTTGCCGATGAGTTCCTCGATGATCCCCGAACCGCGGAGGCCGGTGGTGACGAGCAACGAGCGCTTGAATCCGAGGTTCTTCGCCTCGACGCCGATGATGTCGTGTGCGCCCACTCCGAGAAGCGCGCGTGGGAAGGGGTGGAATTCTTTGATCGGGAAGTCCCAGATCTGGTTGAGCTCGATTGCCATCGGATCCTCCTGGTGAGTCGGTGTGACTACGCTCACTCTGAGGGTTCGACATGATCGGCGACAAGGGATTTCACCCCGAACCGCCCGTCCGCTGGACCGAACTACCCGATCGGTCAGGTCAGCGTGCTGCCCGGTCGATCATCCCCCGCAGTTCGTGACGCTTGCTGACTCCGAGCTTCGGATACACGTGATACAGGTGCGAGCCGATCGTGCGTGGTGACAGGTGCAATTGCTCGCCGATCTGGCGGTTCGTCAGGCCTTCCGCGGCGAGGGTCGCGATGTGTTGTTCCTGAGCAGTCAGCGACGCCCACCCGTCCGTCGTCGTCGACGTCGATCCGCGAGTGCCGCCTGCTGCCCGCAGTTCCGCCCGAGCGATGTCCGCGAACGTCCGCGCGCCGACGGATTCGAACGTGTCCAACGCCGCTGCCAACTGTGGCCTGGCGTCGGTAGGACGGCGGTTGCGCCGCAGCCATTCGCCGTAGTGAAGCTGAGCACGTGCACGCTCGACCGGCCACTGACCACCGTCCGGATCGAGAACTGCCGTCCGGTAATGACGTTCGGCGCCGCGGGTGGTTTCGCTCACCAGCGCGGCAGCCAGGTGCCGAAGCAGCCTGATCCTGGCCGGTGGCTTCGACCCGATCGCACGCCCGATGGCTGTCACGAACCGCCTGGCCGACGCCTGTTGCCCGCTCCTTGCACCAGCCCATGCCAGGTCCGCGATACCGAGCACCGATTGGATGCTGTGCAGCGGCGTGCCGTCGTCCTCGAAGACACCTCGCAGTCGCTCGTACGCGCTCGCGAAATCACCGTTCACACAGGCAAGGAACGAACGGGACCGCGTCAGATCGACCGTCAGCGCACCGTTCGCTCGCGGCTCGAACAGTGTCGCTGCCCGCGCCAGGTGTCCTTTCGCGACATCCACGTTGCCGCGGTGAGTCTCGATGGTGCCACGGTGGATTTCGACGATCGCTTCGACGAGCGCCATCCTGCCCACCGTCGCCACCTCGGATGCCTCCTCGGCAGCTTTGTCCACCTCGTTCCACCGGCCGGTGTCGACAAGGGCACCCAGGAATGCAGCCATTCCCATCGCCCCGGCTCCGAGACTTCCTACCTCACGCAGAGATTCGATTCCCCGCCCGAAGTAGGACAGGGCGTCGACGCTGTTCTCGCTGAGGTATGCCCTCGTCCCTTCCGCCAGCAGGTACGAGATCTTGGCCGCGATGGACGAGGTCTCGTCCAGGGTTTCGTGGGCCTCCGCTCCGAGGGTGCTCGTCGAGTACTCGGCAATCAGCTGCCGGACTGCTTCTTTCGCCGCGTCCGGCATCGGCGACAGAAGGTCGCGCCCTTCCGAGGAGACCTCACCGCCGGCGCTCGGTGCGGGAATCGCCTCGGCGAGACTGGACAGTGCGGTCCTTCGCCACTCTCCGCCACTGAAATGCGCCGCGCCGAGCGCAGTGAACAACAGCGCCAGAGTGAGACTTTCGTCCGTCGGTGTGTACTCCGAGAACGTGCGACGCACCACGTCGAACGCCTCGTCCGGTTTCGCTGTTTGCAGCAGTATCGAGGCAGTCGGAAGCGCTGCCGCACTGCGAATCTCGGGCGAGGTCGTTGCTCGGCGAACCTGAGCAGCCAACGACAGTCCCCACTGCGGATCGCCCGCCATGTAGGCAGCGTGTGCAGCACTGGCGTATCGCAACGCCGCTTTGTCCGGCGCCGGAGAGATTTGCGCAGCCCGTTCCAACGCACGTGCGACCTCGAAGAACCCTCCTCGGCGGTGAGACAGTTCGGCGGCGCCTTCCAGTTCCGCGGCCACCGATTCGTCCAGGCCGTCCGCTGCCGCAGCACGGTGCCACGCCCGGCACGGCGGATCGTCGACCAATCGAGCCGCGAAATCCTCGTGTGCGGCGCGGCGCTGATCCACACTGCAACCCGAATAGGCTGCGGCGCGCACCAGTGGGTGCGTGAAATGTACGGCGCGGCCGTCGATCACGACGAGACCGGAGTGTTCCGCTTCCCTCCACACCGACAGATCGCTGCCGAACCCTGCAGCCGCGGTGATGACGTCCAAGGATTCGTATCCGGATCCGGACGCCGCGTAGAGCAACAACTTTCGCGTCGGCGGTGTCAGATCGGCAATCCGAAGGGAGAACAGCGACTGCACCCGACGAACCCGGTCGTCGCTCGTACCGGCCGACAGGTCGACGCCCGACCGAACGACGGCACGGCTGAACTCGATGATCGCGAGAGGATTTCCCTCGGCCTGACGAATGATCTCGAGCCGCGCGGAGCGAGACGGCGTCGTGGGCTGACGGTCCAACAGCGCAGCCGACTCGGCGTCGGTGAGGTTCGGAACCTCGGCTGCCGCGACACCGGGATCGACGCCGTCGGGAATCCGGTGCCCCCGCGCACTGCACAATGCGGTCATCGGCCCGGCCACCCGCCTGACCGCGTACACGACGATGTCGAGCGAATCTCGGTCGAGGAGGTGCGCGTCGTCGAGAAGCAAAACGAGAGGTGACTCCTCGGCGAGCACTTCCAGGAGGTGGAGTACCGCGTGCCTGCAGGCGTACATGTCGACCATCGCGGGCAACGGCGCACGGCCCAACATCTCGTCGAGTGGGGTTCGAACCGCCTCGGGTAGACGGTCGACGAACGCCATGACCGGCCACAACAACTGCTGAAGTCCGGAGAACATCTGCTGCGTCTCGGCGTCCACGCCCGACGCCTGCAGCACTCGAACACCGGCGTCCTCGGCGACGGCACGCGCATGCCGGAGAAGAGTGCTCTTCCCGATCCCGGCCTCCCCCAGCAGCCAGAACATCCGATCACCCGCGCCGGGATCCGTCACCATGCGAGTGATCGATGCAGCCAGCGCGTCTCGCCCGACCAGCGCCCCGGCGAGCGGGTGTTCCGCAGTCATCGAGCACCGCCCGTAGTTGTAGCAACAATCTGTCGTTCACATTGTGACACCGCCGCGCCTGTCGTACGACGTTCGCATAGCCACCCACGGCGGCGCATACCCGTTGTGTTCGAACATATGTTCGATTACACTTGGGGCATGGGAATGCAGGGGGGCACGACCAGAGAGGTTCGCGCAGCTGCCGATGCAGCTGCGGCGACGGCGCTGTCCTCGCTTGCAGATGCCCGCCGGGCCGAGAACAGGTGCGCTGCCGCGGTGGTCCGTTCGGTACACGACTTGACCGAACTCAGATTCGCAACGGAGATGGACGTACATCACTTAGGAGAGGACGAAGCCGACATCGCGTTGGCCAGGCGCACGGTCGAATGCGAGGCCGCCGTCGCATTGTCCCTCTCCCGCATGATGACGCGTGACCTGTTGACCGTCGGTGCGCAGCTCGCGTGGCGCCTACCTCGGGTCTCCGCAGCCTTCGGCGAGGGCGACTTGGACTACCCACGCGCCCGGGCAATCGCACTCACCTTGGAGAAGGCAAGCGACACCACGGTCGCGGCGTTGGAGGAGTCCATACTGTCGGCCGCGCTGCGCATGAACACCAGAGCACTCAAGGAGAACATCTGGCGAGCCTGGTTCGAGCACGACGCCGCCGAAGCCTCCGCCGCTCAGAAAGCAACCGAATCCGAGGAGCGCTGCGCCGAGGTGAAGCGAGGCGATGACGGTACGGCCACCCTCATTGCCAAGATGTCCACTCTCGAAGGCGCGGAATGCAACTCAGTTCTGGAAGAATTGATCGGGACAGTGTGCTCCCGTGATCCGCGGACCAAGAAGCAGCTCCGAGGATTCGCACTGCTGGCTCTCTTCCACCGCGAGGACTACATCCTCTGCACCTGCGGTCGAGCAGAGTGCCCTGTCCGCAGCACCGAGCGAGTCCACAAGGATCGTCGCCCCCACCTGCTCCAGATCATGATCGACATCAAGACACTGCTGGGGCTGACCAACGAACCCGCGACCCTCGGAGACGGAACCGTTCTCGACCCTGAAATCGCACGACACATCGCCGGCAGTGCCGAGTGGCAGATCCTACTGACCGAACTTCTCGACGCCGCGCACCACGCGACCACTGCAACCGATCGCACCGCCGAAGCCCGGGTCGAGTCCGACGAGGCCTCGCCGCAACACAACACCGACGGCAACGACGGGGACAGCGATAACGACGGCCCCGGTGACTCAGGTGGCCCTGGTGTTCCGTCCGACCCTGATGTTCCGTCCGACCCTGATGTTCCGTCCGGTCCTGTACCGCGGGTAACTTCGGGCGGCGGCGCGTCGGAAGGTCCGCGCGCTGTGCGGCTGCTGCGCCGTGGCGAGATCCGGTCGGCAGCTCCGCTGCCTTCACGGGAATCCGCTTCCGCCAACAGAACAACGTCGTCGAAGGGCCGACACCGCGACATCGATCTGTCGAAGTACATACAGGACTTCCTGTCCGCGTCGGCGCAGGATTCATCGTTGACCCGCGGAGTACACCCCGACGGCCATGGCGGTTTCCTCGAGCCGCCACCTGGCGCGCTGACGTACAGGCCGTCGGCCGAGCTTGTCGCACTCACGCGAGCTACGCACTGCACGTGCACATTTCCTGGGTGCAGTGTGCCGTCCGAACGGTGCGAGATCGACCACGTCGTACCGTTCGACCACAACGATCCCATCGCAGGCGGATGGACCGTTCGATCCAACCTGCAGCCTCTGTGCAAATACCACCATCAAGCGAAAACACTGAAGCTGTGGAACGCTGCGGTATTGGCCGGCGACGCGATCTACTGGGTATCGACGTCGGGCCTTCGCCACATCACACCGTCGACCTTCGGGACAGTCGTGGTGCCCGCGACGTTCCGACATACATCGAAACACCGCATGCGGCCTGAATCGTGGATATGGAACTCGGACCGAGAGAGCGGCATGGGCTACGTCGTCGACCCATGCGATCTGGACGACTCGGCGCACCCCATGTCCGCCGACAGAGCAGACGCTGCAGCGACGCTGGAGCGGGTGCCCTCCGACGCACTGTACGAGCCGACATGGTGGGAGATGCACATCTCCGTCACCGATTCGACGTGGTCGAAGGTCGCCAACATGAATTCTCCGATGGCCGACGGCACCATTCGCATACCCTCGCTCGGCGACATCGCGCGGATGACCGACACCCAGGACCGGGAGGATGCCACGTTCATTCGGCGCATGTTCGTCGAGCATCGAACGGTCATCGCAGCCCGAGAAACACGAAACTACCGGGCGCCCTTCTGAATGCTCTGCGCTCGGGACGCTAGATGATCGTGCCGACGTCCTCGGTGACCAGTCGGTCGAGGGCGCGTTCCGCGATGGCTGCGATGGTCATCGACGGGTTGCAGGCGGCCGCATTGCCGGGGAGAAGCGCCCCGTCGAGAACGTACAGTCCACGCTGCCCGAGGACACGACCTTCGAGATCGCACACCGAACCCATGTTGGCGCCGCCGAGTGGATGCCACGTGGTCGGCACGAGGGCGTTGGTGTCGGTGAGTACACCCGACGGACCGGCCAACCGGTGTGCAGCCGGCCCGATCTTCGACAACTGAATACCCGAGTCACCCTCCCACGGCCACCGCAGTACCGCATCGTCGACGGCACTGTCGTACACGAATCTTCCGCGTCCCTCGCTCACGCCGTACCCGACCATCGTCGTACTTCGGCCGTCCAGTCCGAGCGGCGGGAACGACGCCTGGATGATCGTGAAGGCAGCATTCGGATCGTCCCACTGCAAGCTCCCGTAGACGACGGGTCCTCCCTGCTGCGGTCCGAACCCGTTCACGATGTCGGTCCACACGTAGATGCGGTCTGCGTTGGTACCCCATCCTTCGCCGAGAGCATCCGGCATGTCGGGGATACGCCCCGATGCGGACGCCCGCAGCAGCAACTTGGTGGTGTTGGTGCTTCCCGCGGCCATCACCAGCGTGTCGGTCGTCAGAATCTTGTTCTCGAGCACCACACCCGACGGGTCCGTTCGGTCGACGTAGAGGGTCCATCGGCCGTCGGGAGCCCTCTCCACGTCCCTGACCTCGTGCAGGACTTCCACGGTGACGAGTCCCGTCGCCTCGGCCGCGGCGATGTAGGTGACGTCGACCGAGTTCTTGCCACCGTTGTTCACCCCGAGAGCGCCGTCGCCGTTGGTGTAGGACGGTGCCATTTCTCCGCGCAGTTCTGCGAGGGCGTAGTTCCAGTCGATCGGCATCGGAATCTTCGATACCGGAAATCCCTCACGCTCCGCGTTCCGGGCGAACACTCGCGCTGCCTGGTAATTGGGGCTGTCGATCAGTTCGTCCGGTGCGGTGGCCAGCCCGAGCATGCGTGCCACGCGCGGGTAGTGCACGCGGTCGAGGGTCTTCCAGTCGAGGCCGTCCGGGAAATTGGCGTCGAAGACGTGTTCCGCGGGTTGCAGTGTCATTCCCTGGTAGACGAGTGACCCGCCTCCGACGCCGGCCGCACACAGCGCCGTCATGTTGTCTCCGACGACGGCCTCGAGGAGACCGGCGTACGGATCGAAGGCGACCGGTCTCCCGAAGAGCTGCGGGTTGGACCTGTGCCACAGAATGCGTTTGTCCGGGTTGGCCGCGTGCGGGAACGTCTCGGCGTTCGGGCCCGTCGGCCAGCGCATTCCACGCTCGAGCACCGTCACCGGCACACCGGCCTCCGCCAATCGAAGCGAGGCGACGCCGCCGCCGAATCCGGACCCCACGACGACGACGCGGTGGTCCTCTCGAACGAGAGGCACCCGGTTCACCCTCGAGCGGGCACCGGCCCGGCCACCTCCCAGTGCGGCGCCCGCAACAGCGACCCCCGCCCCGGTCAAGAACGTTCTGCGACTCACAGTCGGCAACGAGCCCACCCCCACCCCGTCGGAAACGACAGCCCCTTCGGACCGCGTCGACCCAAAACTAGACACTCCAGCGAAGAAGTGTCAAGGTTTTCTCGGGCGCGGTGTCAGGCCAATCGGTCGAGCGCGGGTTCGAGCCACCTGCCGAGGAACTCACGAAGGGACTCGTCCGTACGCACCGCATCGCTGTCGAAAACGATCACCGACAGGCCGAGGCGCACGGTGATCTCGACGATCTCGTCCAGGTGCCGCTCGTCGACCATGCCGCGATCGACGAGCGAGTCGAAGAACTGCCGCGCAACAGGTTTGGCGCGCGCGATCATCCCGTAGTCGAAGACAGGGTTTCCCTGCTCCGCCACCAGAAGCGCCGCGAGCACGGGATTGGAGCGAAACGCGTCACGTCCCGACACGATCATCTCGGTCGCGAACTCCGCCACGGAGCCGGTGGATTCGAGCCTCGCACGAATGCCGCCCAGAATCTCCAGTACCAGACTGGCCACCGCCTGGGACACGACCTCTTCGCGAGACCCGAAGATGCTGTAGACGGTTTGCCGCGAGACCCCCGCGGCACCGGCGACCGCGGCAACGTTGACCCCCTCGAATCCACCGTCCTCGATCAACCGCAGAGTTGCGTTGAGGACCTTCTGGCGCGACCGCATTCGTCCATTATCTACGTCGTCAGCAGTTTCACGCGGACAGGCGCGGCGGCAGGTGTTCGCGAAGATGGTCGACGGCCGCGCGCACCCGTCGTGGAACCTGCGGAGCCGCCGAGTAGACGGCATGAATGTCCGCGTCGGGGGTAGCGATGTCCGAAAGAACCTGCACCAACGAGCCGTCGCGCAGCATCGGACCGACGTGCCACAGCGATCGCATCAGCAGACCGCGTCCCTCCACACACCACGCGGTGGTGACGTCCCCGTCGTTGCTCGTCATGTTCCCGGAGACCCGCAGCGCCGTCTCGTCGGCGCCGACGCCGAATCGCCACAGCGCGAAGTCACCCTCGTCCTGCCGCAGCACGATGCAGTTGTGCCGGCGGATCTCCTCGACGGTGCGAGGCGATCCGTGTTCGGCGACGTACCCGGGCGAGGCGACCACGATCCGACGGCTGCGCGCGAGCCGCTTGGCGGTGGACCTCGAATCCTGCAGCGCACCAACCCGGATGGAGAGATCGTACGGCGTCATCGATGCCGCCGGAGGTGTTGCGGAGAGTTCCACGTCCACCTCGAGTCTCGGGTGCAACGCTACGAACTCCGCCATCAGTGGCGCGATGTGCGCCCGCCCCAACCCGACCGACGAGTGAATCCGAAGTCGACCCCGCAGCTCCGCGTAGTGGCCACTGATCGATTCCTCCAGCTCGGCCACGTCGGCCGAAATGGCCGCGGCACCGCGTGCATACCGCTCACCTTCCGGCGTCAACGTGAGCCGGCGGGTACTGCGATGGACCAGGCGGACCGCCAACCTGGATTCGAGCTGAGCGAGTCGTTTGCTGACCGAGGAGACGGACACCCCCAGCTCGCGCCCCACAGCGGTGAGGCTCGTTGATCTGGCCACCACCTCGAAGAATCCCAGATCGTCCTTCTGCATTCGACGCCTTTCTTTCCTCCAAGGAAAGAATACTTTGCCAGATGCCCCCTTTCTCCGCGGCTTCTTGCGAATTACTGTCGAACCTAACGTTCACCTACAGACCGACACCAGGAGGACCGCTCGATGGGTTCCACGCACAGAATCGCTGTCATCGCCGGAGACGGAATCGGCAAGGAAGTGGTTCCCGAGGGTCTCGCGGTTCTGCAGGCGGCCGCGTCGACGTTCGACTTCACGCTCGACATCGAGGAGTTCGACTACGCGAGTGCGGAGTACTACACCGCCCACGGAAAGATGCTGCCCGACGGCTGGTTCGATCAACTGAATCGCTTCGACGCCATCTTCTTCGGCGCGGTCGGGTGGCCGGATGTGGTGCCGGATCACGTGTCGTTGTGGGGCAGCCTCCTGCAGTTTCGTCGCACGTTCGATCAGTACGTCAACCTCCGGCCGGTCAAGTCGATGCCGGGCGTGGCAAGCCCTCTGGCCGGACGCGAGCCGGGCGAGATCGACTTCTATGTCGTTCGCGAGAACACCGAGGGTGAGTACTCGAGCATCGGCGGCACGATGTTCGAGGGCACGGACCGGGAGACCGTCATCCAGGAAACCGTGATGACCAGGACGGGAGTCGATCGAATCCTGAAGTACGCCTTCGATCTCGCCCAGCAACGACCTGCGCGCCACCTGACCTCGGCCACGAAGAGCAACGGGATTTCCATCACCATGCCGTACTGGGACGAACGCGTCGAGAAGATGGCCGCCGGGTACGACGACGTCCGAGTGGACAAGTACCACATCGACATTCTGACCGCGAACTTCGTGATGCATCCGGATTGGTTCGACGTGGTCGTCGCCAGCAACCTGTTCGGCGACATCCTGTCCGATCTCGGCCCGGCCTGCACCGGGACGATCGGGATCGCACCCAGCGCGAACATCAACCCGGAGAGGAAGTTCCCGAGCCTGTTCGAGCCGGTACACGGTTCCGCACCCGACATCGCCGGGCAGGGCGTCGCCAATCCGATCGGGCAGATCTGGAGCGCGTCGCTGATGCTCGAGCACCTCGGCGAGCCCGAGGCAGGCGCCGCGGTTCTGCGTGCCGTCGAGTCCGTTCTGGCCGACGGCTCCTACGCCACACCGGATCTGGGTGGCACGGGTACCACCGCCTGCCTCGGCGCCGCGGTGAAGGATGCTCTGCTCGCGTCCGGCGTCAGCGGCCACTGAGCATGGCACGGATTCTGATCACCACCGACTATCTCGAACCGGGTGACGACGTCGACCAGCTTCTTCGCGGCCGTGGGCACACCACCGTCCACAGCCCGGCACGCGGTGCGCGCCCTCCGGGTGAGATGGCCTCGCTGCTCTCCGTCGCCGACGCCGCCCTCGTGGCGGGAGAACCGATCACGGCCGAGATGATCGATGCAGCACCCGATCTCACCGTCATTGCGCGCAGCGGGGTGGGTTACGACACCATCGACGTGGACGCGGCCTCGCGGCGTGGGGTCGCCGTGTGCAACACACCGGGGGCCAACAGCAACGCCGTCGCCGAGATGGCGTTCATGCTGGTCTCGATGTGCGCTCGACGCGTCGGCGAGACGCTCGCCGGGGTGGCGAGCGGAGGTTGGCCGCGGCACGACACCGTCGAACTACGCGGGTCGACGCTGGGGATCATCGGATTCGGGCCGAGCGGGTCACGTCTGGCCGAGCTCGCCGCGTGTTTCGGAATGAGAGTACTGGTCCACACGTCGTACCCCGACCCCGCGAGGCGGGTGCAGTACTGCGGTCTCGACGAGGTGCTTGCCGAGTCCGATTTCGTGTCGCTGCACGTGCGGCCGACGGCCCGGAACAAGCGCATGATCGGCGTTCGCGAACTGTCGATCATGAAAAGCACTGCTTCGCTGATCAATACGGCCCGAGGTTCCCTGGTCGACGAGGACGCCGTGGCGGACGCGGTGCGCTCGGGCGGTATCGCAGGGGCCGGGCTCGACGTGGTGGACGTCGAGCCGTTGCCGACCGCCAGTGCGCTGCGCGAGCTTCCGAGCGTCGTGGTCACTTCTCACCTCGCCGGCCAGACCGCGCAGGCACGCGCGAGCGCGAGTCGCTCGGCAGCGGAAGACATTCTGCGAGTCCTGGACGGGGGCGAGCCGCTCGGTCGGGTGAACCTGACCTGACTCTGCCTGGCCTGAGACTGCCGGCCCTGACAGTTCAGTGCGAGGTGTAGACCTTCAGCAACACGATGACGGCGGCCAGAGCCGCGGTCACCAGGCCGGCGACGAACACCTTGAACGTGAGGGGTTCGCCGCGTAGTCGCTGAGCGACGATCTGCAGTGTCGCGATGCGGAACACCACGACCCCACCGGCGATGAGCTGCGCCCAGAACGTCGGCAGGATCCACAGCCAGGCGAGGGCGAGGATCGCCGCCGGAACGGTGCCGGACGATGCGATGGGGACGGCGTCTCGGATCTCGTCGATCACCGTCTGCTTCTTCTGGGTGTCGGTCGATCCGTGCACCGACTCGGGAATGTTGCTGCGCGCGACGATCTCGGCGAACACGTGGGCAACGAACGTCGTCGATGCGGTGGCCAGCACGAGGAGGAACGCGTCGCCGTCGTCGATGCTCGCGGGCGACGCCGCGACCACCGCGGTCAGCACGAGGATGTTTCCGTAGACGTACGCCGACAGCCTGGCGGCAGCGCGGGTGGGGGTCAGCGGTCCGCTCGCCCGAGTGGACAGGCGCCGGTACGCAGCCGTCCGAACGATGCGGCTCCGCAGTGTGGCAATCATGTGGAGAAGACTATTGCTGCCCGATCACCTGTCGCAGTTCACCGCGCGTAGTTCGATAGATTTCCGCGAGATCGGCGTCCTCGCCTGCATCGACGCGTGTGGCCCACTCGTCGAACGCGATCCGAAGCGTCATCCCCGCACTCTCGACCATCAGCCGTGCGAACGTGCGTGATCGCGTGCCGTTCAGGGCGCTAGTCAGCGCGTCGGACAGGCGGCACAGCGCGGTCGCATCCATCGCGATCGCAGTGGCTCGCAACTGCGCGTCTCCGTTGATGAGTCGACGCGCACGCAGCACGCGGCTCGTGGTTTCCTCCGAGGCTCCGACGAGCCGAAGAGCGGCGCGTTCGTAGATCGCTTCCATCCCGGCGAGGTCGATGTCGCGTGCGTCGGTGTGCTCGAGCCACTGCTCGATCTCGGCGTCCAGATCGAGATCCACCGACAGGATCGACTCTTCCTTCGTCTTGAAATGACGAAAGAACGTACTGGGCGACACGCCTGCCGCTTTGGCGATCTCGTCGACGGTCGTCGCGGCCACTCCCCGCTGCTCGAACAAGTCGAGCGCAGCCAGGTTGATGTCCAGCCGGGTCTCGCGCCGCCGTCGTTCCCTCAGATCGAGCACCGGCGGCGCGTGATCGGACTGCGCATGATCGGACTGCGCGTGATCGGACTGCGCTGGCGCCCCACCCGCATTGTTCATCTCCGCGTCACCCTTTCTGTTGGCCTCAACATACCAGTCCATTCCAAGTTGACAGTCACTGTCAGTTCGCCGCACACTGTCAACAAGAACGTCGGACACACTTCGAGGAATCACTGAACATGCAGACAGACGCGATGGATACTTCGCCGAGCAAGAACGAGGCCTCACAGCTGCCGCCGGGCGGGAAGCTGCTCATCGGCGTCCTGGTGGTCGCGGCATTCGTCATGATCCTCAACGAGACGATCATGAGTGTCGCGCTGCCGCGGTTGATGGTGGACCTGAGCATCACCGCAACGACCGCACAATGGCTGACCACCGGCTTCATGCTCACCATGGCCGTCGTCATCCCGACGACCGGATACCTGTTCCAGCGCTTCACGTTGCGTCAGGTGTTCGTCGCCGCGATGACGTTGTTCACCGTCGGCACCCTGCTGGCGGCGTCGGCTCCCGGGTTCGAACTGTTGCTCGCGGGCCGCATCGTCCAGGCCAGCGGTACCGCCCTCATGCTGCCGTTGCTGATGAACACCGTCCTCAACCTCGTTCCGGCCCACGAGCGAGGAAAGATGATGGGCGTCATCTCCATCGTGATCGCCGTGGCTCCTGCCGTCGGCCCGACGATCTCCGGCATCATCCTCGACGCACTCGACTGGCGCTGGATGTTCTGGCTCGTGCTGCCGATCGCGTTGATCGCCTTCGGCATCGGCGTCGGACTGGTCAAGAACGTGACGCCGACCAGCAGGCCATCCTTCGATGGGTTGTCGGTCGTACTGTCCGCGCTGGCATTCGGTGGACTCGTCTACGGGCTGAGCAGCATCGGCCACTCCGCCGAGGGATCGTCGATCCCCGTGTGGATTCCGTTGACCGTCGGAGTGGTTGCGCTGGCGATCTTCGTGATGCGACAGATCGCCCGTCAGGATTCGGAGCGTGCCCTGCTCAACATGCGGCCGTTCTCCACACCGACGTTCACCATCGGACTCGGCATGCTGATGATCAGCATGATGGCCCTGTTCGGTGCCTTGATCCTGCTGCCGATGTACCTGCAGAACATCCTCGGGCTCGACACGCTGACCACCGGACTCATGCTTCTGCCCGGCGGTCTGACGATGGGCTTGCTCGCGCCCTTCGTCGGACGCGCGTTCGACCGAATCGGCCCTCGGCCCCTCGTCATTCCCGGGGCAATGATCGTCAGCGCCGCCCTCTGGGCGATGACCCTGCTCGACGCCGAGTCCTCGCTCCCGATGGTCGTCGCGATCCACTGTGTTCTGTCGGTCGGTCTCGCCACGATCATGACACCGCTGATGACATCGTCGCTGGGATCGCTGCCGAAGCACCTGTACTCGCACGGCAGCGCGATCTTCAACACCCTCCAGCAGTTGGCGGGCGCCGCCGGTACGGCACTGTTCGTGACCGTCATGTCCACGACGGCAGCCTCACGCGTTGCCTCCGGAGTCGCGGAGACCGCAGCCAGCCAGGACGGCATCCACACCGCCTTCCTGTGCGGAGGCGTCGTCTCCCTCGTCGCGGTAGCCGCCTCGTTCTTCATCCGCAGGCCTGCAGCCGACCAGCCGGCCGAGCACGTTCAGCCGGAGGAAGTCAGGACCGCCTAGCGCCCGCACCGTGCCCGGCGGTTGAAGCCGCTGGACAACGGTTACTCCAGTCGGCATGACCAACACCCCTGACCACAGCAACACCCCTGACCACAGCAACACCGATGCCCGCTCCGAGGATTCTCCGAAGGGCGGGCATCCTGGTCCCGTCGACGAAGGCAAGAACGGCGGCATGGCCACCCGCGAGCTCGCTCCGGATCTCGCCGACGGGGATGCAAACGACGGGGATGCAGCTGAAGGCAAGTCCTCGGACTGACGCCCGGCGTCGAACTCGCACCACGTGCGGTCCGCGATATCCGGCGTTACGGTGTTGAGCCGAGCCGAGCCGAGCCGAGCCGAGCCGAGCCGAGCAGTGAGGACCGTCCGTGGATCTTGCCCAGTACGACGCATTGAGTTTCGATTGTTACGGCACTCTGATCGATTGGGAAACCGGAATCGCCGCGGTTCTCGCGCCCTGGGCGCGGGATGTCGGGCTGACGATGTCCGACGAGGAACTGTTGCTCGCGTACGCCGCGAACGAGGCGCAGGCCGAGGTGGATTCACCCGGGTCGCTGTATCCCGACATCCTCGCCGACGCGTTCCGTCGCACCGGCGAGGTTCTCGGGGCTCCGGTCTCCGATACGTGGGCGACGCGCCTGGGCAGTTCGGTCCCCGAGTGGCCCGCGTTCGCAGACAGTCACGACGCTCTGGCGGCTCTCGCGTCGAGATACTCGTTGATCATCCTGTCCAACGTTCACCGCGACGGATTCGCCGGAAGCAACGCCCGTCTCGGCGTTCGATTCGACCGGATCATCACCGCGGAGGATGTCGGAGCGTACAAGCCGGCACCCCAGCACTTCGACGCTCTCGACGCCACGCTCGCGGATCTCGGCATCCCGAGGACCCGACTTCTGCACGTCGCGCAGAGCCTGTTCCACGACCACGTCCCTGCTGCGCGCCACGGCCTCGACTCCGTGTGGATCAACCGTCGACACGCACGACCGGGGTGGGGCGCGACACCCGAGCCGACGGGCGACGTCGGCTACGGTCTCGAGTTTCCGTCCATGGCGGACTTCGCCGCCGCAGCTTTAGAGTCGAACGACTGATGACGGCGGACGCACCGCCGATGCACACTGCTCTCTCGACACCAGCGTGAGGGAGCGTGATGGCAGGGCTGCGGGTAGTGATCGCCGATGACGACGTACTGCTGAGGGAGGGGCTGTCCAGCCTGCTGACTCGGGCCGAGCTCGACGTGGTCGGCACGGCAGGCGACGCCGAGGAACTGCTCGCACTGGTGGACCGTGAGCGTCCGCAGTTGGCGATCGTCGACATCAGAATGCCGCCGACCTACACCGCGGAGGGGCTCGACGCCGCACTCCGCATTCGCAGCGAATTCCCGGGCGTCTCGATGCTTCTGCTCTCCGCTCACGTCGAGGTGGAGCATGCGCTGGAACTGCTCGACGACATGAAGAACGGGTCGGCCCAGGGCATCGGGTATCTGCTCAAGAGTCGCGTCACCGATGTCGACGATTTCGTCGGCGTCGTCGAACGCGTCGCCGCAGGATCGTCCGTGATCGATCCTGCGCTCGTCTACGAGTTGGTTGCGGCGAAACGCCGCGACGATCCGCTGGGCGCGCTGACCGCACGGGAACGTGACGTGCTCACTCACATGGCCGAGGGGCTGTCCAACGCCGGTATCGGCCGTCGCCTGTGGATCACCGAGGGCACCGTCGAGAAGCACGTCCGCAGCATTCTCACCAAGCTGGATCTGGCCGAGACCGCGGACGACCACCGACGCGTGCGCGCCGTGATCATGTATCTCGACACACTGTCGTGAGCAGCGTTCGGATCGACTCGGCCGACAGGTCGAACTTCGGCAGGAACCCGACGGCCGAGCTCGATTCCACGAGGTCCGCGAAGTCGTCTTCGTCGTGCGTGGACACCAGAATGATCGACGGCCGTGATTCGGCGCCCGCCTCGGCGATTGCTTCCACCACGTCGAACCCGCTCTCGTCACCGAGGTCGATGTCGACCAGAACCAGATCCGGGCGTGCGCCCAGGACGATCTCCACCGCCTGCGCGAGCGTCGACGCAGTTCCGACGACCGTGACGTCTGCCGCCTCCAACATTCGGCGCGCCGACAGGCAGAACGCGTCGCTGTCGTCGACGATGAGGCAGCTGCGGGCGAAGGACTTCACTTCACCCAGGGTGTCAGACGCCGCCTCGGCCGACATGCCCGCTAGCCGGAATACTCGTCCCGCGGGCTACGTCCGATGACTACGTCCGTGACGCGCAAGGAGCGCCTCGTCACCCTGGTGCTGCGTCCCAGCTCCCCTCCCGTCGCCTGCGGAATCGCCCTCGCCGCGGCGCTCGTTCTGGTCGAGATCGTCGTGGTTCTGATGCTCAAACGGATCGCACCCGAGAACGCCTTCGGCGCGGTCTTCCTGTTCGGTGTGCTGGTCGTCTCCGCCGGTTGGGGATTTCGGTTGTCGATCGCGACCTCGATTGCCAGCGCCGCGGCATACGCGTACATCCACGTCATCGAAAGCAGCGAAAGCCTGGTCCCCGCAGTCGTCGTCTTCCTGGCTCTCGCGCTGCTGACGAACACGCTCGTCGGGCAGTCCCGTTTGCGTGCAGTGGAATCGGCGCGGCAGAACCGCCGAGCCACGGCGTTGGCGCGACAACAAGCGTCGCTTCGACGGGTCGCCACCCTCGTCGCCTCCAGGGCCGAGCCGGACGAGGTCTACGCCGCCGTCACCGCCGAGCTCGCCGGAGGTCTCGGCATCGAGCACGTCTCCGTCGTGCATTTCGACCCCGTGCATTTCGACCCCGTGCATTTCGACCCCGTGCATTTCGAACCCGTGCATTTCGAACCCGTGCATCTCGACCCCGTGCAGGCTCGTTCGGGGTTGGACAGCTCGACGCCGGGGACGTACGTGGTGCTCGCGGGGCGTGACACCACCGAAGGACACCGGCTCACTCCCGGTGAAAGGCTCACGCTCGGCGGACACAACGTGTGCACCGCGGTCGCCGCGACGGGCCGACCCGCGACGATCGACTTCACCACCGCAACAGGCGATATCGTCGACCGTCTCCAAGGCCGAGGAATTGCACTCGGCCTGGGCGTACCGATCAGCGTCGACGGAAGAATCTGGGGTGCGATCGTCGTCGGCTCCACCGAGAGCTCGGTCGAGCCCGATCTGCAAGACCGACTGACCGACTTCGCGGACCTCCTCGCCACCGCCGTCTACAACAGCGAGACGCGAGAAGAGCTCACCCGGTCGCGGGCTCGTGTCGTCGCCGCTGCGGACCAGGCCCGACGGAGCATCGAACGAGACCTGCACGACGGCGCGCAACAGAGAATCGTCTCTCTCGGAATGGAATTGAGAACAGCACAGGCCGTCGTTCCCGAGGATCTGCGCGAGCTGAGACAGAGCCTGGACCGCAGTGTCGACACACTCGCGCAGATACACTCCGATCTCCGCGAGCTCTCACGCGGCATACACCCCGCCATCCTCTCGCGCGGCGGACTGGCGCCTGCACTCAAGACGCTTGCTCGTCGCAGCCCGGTACCGGTATCGCTCACGACGGACATTCCGGTCCGCCTGGACGACTCCATCGAAGTGGCAGCGTATTACGTCGTCGCCGAATCACTCACCAACACAGCCAAATACGCTGGCGCCTCACATGTCCAGGTGACTGCGGTCGTCACCGACGGCGACCTGACCCTCACCGTCGCCGACGACGGTCGGGGCGGCGCCGACCCCACCCTCGGATCGGGCCTGATCGGTCTGCACGACAGGGTGGCGGCAGCAGGCGGCACGCTGGCACTGCACAGCCCTCCCGGTGCGGGCACGTCTCTCACGGTCACCATCGCGGCGCCTACCGGCTAGCCGGTATCGCGCCCGGCCGAAATCAGGCACACGGTGTGGACGCCAGCCGCGACGACATCGACGCGCGCGTGGACGAGTGTTCTGGGTACCACCCTTTCGGGGCCCAGCATTTCCATTCGAGGAGCTCACCATGCCGTACATCACCACAACCGACGGAACCGAGATCTACTACACCGAGCAGGGCACCGGTAAGCCGGTGCTGCTCAGCCACGGGTGGCCGCTGTCCTCGGATGCGTGGCAGCTCGAACTCAAGCTGCTCGCCGACGCCGGATACCGCGCCATTGCCCACGATCGCCGCGGCCACGGACGTTCCTCGAAGACCTACACCGGCAACGACATGGACACGTATGCTCGCGACCTCGCCGAACTCGTCGAGGCACTCGATCTGCAGGAGCTCACTCTCATCGGTCACTCCACCGGAGGCGGCGAGGTCGTCCGCTACGCAGCGCAGCACGGCGGAACCCGCGTCGCCCGGGTCATCACGGCGGGTGCCGTACCTCCCATCATGCTGAAGTCCGACACCAATCCGGAGGGCACCCCGATCGAGGCGCTCGACGACATCCGCAACGGCGTCCTGACCGACCGGTCGCAGTTCTACAAGGACCTCGCCGAGCCGTTCTTCGGAGCCAACCGCGACGGCGCACAGGTGTCGCAGGGAGCGAAGGACGACTTCTGGCGTGAGGGCATGCTGGTGAACCTCGCCGCGGCGTACGACTGCGTCAAGGCGTTCTCCGAGACCGACTTCACCGAGGACCTGAAGGCTCTGACCGTTCCCGTGTTCATCGCTCAGGGCGACGACGATCAGATCGTGCCGATCGCCGCGGCAGCGCTGAAGTCCATCGAACTCGTCAAGGACGGCACGCTGAAGGTCTACGCCGGGGCACCACACGGCATCCACGGCGATTACCAGAAGGCGTTGGACGCGGACATTCTCGCTTTCATCGCGAAGTAGCGCGGGCCGCACCTCTCTTCCGTGCGTGTGGAGTCACCGACCGTGGTGGTTCCACACGCACGGCACGGAATCTGCCCGATACTGCAAATTACATAGTGCAACATGCAGTCACGGGTGTATCGTCATCGCCACAGTGCGCAGCGTCCATCGTCGGGATCGGCGCGCCTGCCAAATCGATCTGTGCTCGTGGACTCGTGGACAGTGCCCACGAACCGTCCACGTGAGAACACGTGACGCTTCGGACGGAGCAACTCGATGGTCGGGACATGCACTCCCCTCGTTCGTGCGCGATTGTCGGCTCTCACCGTCCTCGCACTCGGGATGACCGTGCTTCTGGCGTGTAGTTCCACCGCCGGCACGGACTCCGCTTCCAACGCCGACTCCAATGCAGGATCGGAGACGAACGCGAGCGCACTCGCCGAGACTCCTCCGCAGGTTCCACCCGCGTCGATCGACCGGGCAGCCGTCGACGCCGCCGTCGGACAACTCGACGGGTACGTGGAGGACATGATGGCACGAACGGGCGCTCCCGGTATCGCCGTCGCGGTCGTCCACCAGGACGAAGTGCTGTATTCGAAGGGATTCGGTGTTCGGAAGGTCGGCGAACCGGACCCGGTGGACACCAGCACGATGTTCCAGCTTGCCTCGGTGTCGAAGCCCGTTGCGTCGTCGGTGGTCGCCTCGCTGGTCGGCGAAGGCAAGCTCGAGTGGGACGAGCCGATCCGCCGGTTCGAACCGGGTTTCGCGGTGTCCGATCCGTACGTCACCGAGAACGCCGGCTTCACCGACCTGATGTCGCACCGCTCCGGCCTGCCCGACCACGCAGGCGACCTCCTCGAGGACCTCGGCTACAGCTACGACGAGATCATCGCTCGCTTGAATCAGGTTCCGTTGGAACCGTTTCGAGACAACTACGACTACACCAACTACGGGTTCTCCGCAGCAGGCGTGGCAGCAGCCAAATCCCAGGGCACCACGTGGGCGGAACTGTCCGAGGAGAAGATCTACGAACCCCTCGGCATGACCAACACGACGTCGAGCCAGCAAGAATGGGTCGACTCACCCAACCATGCCTTCAATCACGTTCCGACGGAACCGGGTTCGACCACGTGGGAAGCGAAGTACGTCAGCGATCCCGAAGGCCAGGCCCCGGCGGGTGGTGCAGCGTCCTCCGTCGACGACATGGCCCAGTGGATCCGCATGGAACTCGCGGGCGGGGAGTACGACGGCACCACCGTCGTCGAGCCCGAAGCCCTGCAGTTCACCCACCAAGCGCATTCTCTCGCCCACCCCGCGGAGACGCCAGGAGCGCGAGACACTTTCTACGGCATCGGCTTCAATGTCGGCACCGACAGTCAGGGCCGCGTCGAGGTCAGTCATGCAGGGGCGTTCGGACTCGGCGCGAGCACCGACGTCGTGATGCTACCGAGCGAGCAACTCGGCATCGTCGTACTCGCCAACACCGCACCCGTCGGTGTCTCGGAAACCATTGCGGCACAGTTCATGGACTACGCCAAGAACGGTGAACTCACCGTCGACTGGGCGCCGTTCATCGCAGGCCAGTTCGAGAAGATGGTCGCGCACGGCCGTTCCGAGACGGACTACGAGAATCCGCCCGCGTCGACGACGCCTGCGCGGGAGCCGAGCAGCTACGTCGGCACGTACACCAGCCCGTTCTACGGCGCTGCCGAAGTCACTGCCGAAGGCGACGAACTGGTGCTGAAACTCGGCAAGGAACTGCAGTCGAGTTACCCCCTCACCCACTACGACGGCGACACCTACTGGTTCGAACCCGTCGGCGAGAACGCGTCGGGGCCGACAGGCGCCGAGTTCGCCCTCACCCCCGGAGCGCCGACCACACTCACCGTCGAGTATCTCGATCCTCTCGGACTCGGCACGTTCACCCGCTCCTGACTTCGTAGACGCCCACGACACGAACGGACCCCAGACGATGCACCGCACTTCAGGCAAACTACTGACCATTCTGTTCACTGCAGGACTGCTCGTCGCGGCATGTTCGTCGGGCAACGACAGTGCTGTGTCCGAGAGTGCTGTGTCCGAGAGTGCTGTGTCCGAGAGTGCTGATTCGTCCTCGGCCCTCGTGCCGTTCGACACTGCGGCGATGGACGCGGTAGTGGACGAGATGGCGAAGGAATACCGCGAGATCGGCATGGTGGTGTTGATCCGGACTCCGAACGGCGAGTACGTGAACACCTGGGGCAGCACGGATGCTGGTACCGCGACGCCACCTACGCTCGACACCAAGGTGCGCGTCGGGTCCAACACCAAGACGTGGACGGGCACCGTCATCCTGCAGATGGTTCAGGAAGGCAAGATCTCCGTCGACGACCCGGTGAGCCAGTATCGCCCCGATGTCCCCAACGGTGAGAACATCACCATCGGACAACTCCTCGACATGCGCAGCGGTCTCTACAGCTACACCCAGACCGTCGAGCTCAACCGAGCGCTCGACGAGGATCCCGAAAAAGTCTGGCAACCAGAGGAACTGGTTGCACTCGGGCTCTCGAACCCGCCGACGTCCGCTCCGGGCACCGAATACAACTACTCCAACACCAACACCGTGCTGCTCGGGCTGATCGCGGAGCAATTGGACGGAAAGCCGATCGCGCAGATCTACCAGGATCGACTGTTCTCCGCGCTCGAGTTGACGGACACCTCGTTCCCGGCGAACACCGACACCTCCATTCCCGCGCCGCACACCGCCGGATACTCCTACAGCGGAAACCTCGAAACCCTCGGCGAAGGAAAGGAATCGCTGTCGCCCGAACGTATCGCCGCCATCGACGCAGGCTCCGTCACGCCGAGAACGACGACGAACGACAACCCGTCGTGGACGTGGTCTGCCGGACAAGGAATTTCGACGGCGAACGAGATGGCCACGTGGGTGAAGGCTCTCGCCGTGGGCGAGCTGCTCGACGCCGACACCCAGCAGCTGCGGATGGACAGCATCACCCCGAGCGACGACACGGGAACCGCAGCGTACGGCTACGGAATCGCACAGATGGGTCCGCTGTACGGGCACATCGGCGAGATGCCGGGATACAACTCCTTCATGGGATACGACCCGGAGAACGACGTCACGTTCGTAGTCTGGGCCAACCTCGCCCCGGCGGTCGACGGCAGCGCACCCGCCGCCAAGGTCGCCCGAGAACTGTTCCCGTTCGTGTACGCGGCGCCGTCCGCCGAAGCCTCGAACGCCGTCGAGGAGCACAGTGACGATGCCGGCGAGTGACAGGCAGGCACATGACAGGCAGGCACATGACAGCTCGGGCCGATAGTTAGGATCGGGACGTCGGCGCCGATCGGCGATCGGTCTTTCGGCAGGAAGGACCATCGGTGGCGCAGGGCGATCTGAACACAACCTCGTACGTCATCCTCGGATTGCTCGCCACGCGGGATTGGACGGCCTACGACATCTCGGTGCAGTTCGGCCGTGGAGTCGCCGAACTGTGGCCCCGGGCCGACCGCCAGCTGTACAACGCGCCGAAGAAGCTGCTCGAACGGGGCCTCGTCTCGGCATCGACGGATCCGGTGGGCACCGGCCGCAGCCGCACCGTCTACTCGATCACCGACGCGGGCCGCGACGCCCTGGCATCATGGCTCGCGACGGCGTCCAGGCCGTCGGCCATGGAGTTCGAAGGCATGATTCGGGTGCTGTTCGCCGAACAGGGCTCGCTCACCGACCTGCGCAACAACATCACCACGATGCGCGATCAAGCCCAGCAAACCCGTGCACTGTTCCTGGCCCACGCCGAGCGTCTGCACGACGTCGACAACTCGACGTTCCCCGAACGCCAACACCTGATGACGCTGGCCAACCGCTTCATGATCGGCCACTTCACCCACATCTCCGACTGGGCGGAGTGGGCTCTGACCGAAACCCACACGTGGTCGGACACGACGTCTCCGGCCACCACTCACCGCGAACGCAGCCGCGCCATTCTCGAGGAATCTCTGGAGCAGGATCGAACGCCGCCGGACTGAACACTCCGGCCCGCAGGTTTGAGAGCACGCCGGGGTGGAATCCATGCTCGTGAACTCACCCAGCGGCGCAACTACGTGCTGAGCATCCTCGGACTCGTGTTGGCCGCGACGGCGCTGATAGTGCTGGCGCAGGTCGTGTCCGAGAAGTCGTCGATCCCTGCCGCAGCGTTGCTCACCGTGGCAGGTCTTGCGGTGTCGACGTCGTCGCTACCGGACATCGTATTGGACCCGGAACTCGTGCTGACGCTGGTGATTCCGCCGCTGCTCTACAGTGCAGCGTTGAACTCGTCGCTGGTCGCGATCCGTCGCAACGTGTGGACGATTTTGAGTCTGTCCGTCGCGTTGGTCGTGGTGACGGCCTCCATCGTCGGCGTCGGATTGGCGCTGCTGATACCCGGGGCGACCCTCGCCGCGGGAATGGCCCTGGGAGCTGCCGTCGCACCGCCCGATCCCGTGGCTGCACTCGCGGTCGGCAGGCGAGCCGGGATACCGCCGAAGTTGATCACGCTGATCGAAGGCGAGGGACTGCTCAACGACGCGACCGCGCTGACGATGCTGACCGTCGCGGCCACGGCGATCGCGGCGCAGGACATGACCTTCACGCACGCGGGCGGACTCTTCGTGCTGGCCGCGGTCGGCGGAGTCATCGTCGGGTGCGCGATCGCGCTCGTCATCAGGTTCGTGCAGAAGTTCCTCGGCGATGCGCTTCTGCTCAATGTCGTATCCCTGGCCACACCGTTCGTCGCCTACGTCGCCGCGGAGGAAGTGCACGCGTCGGGAGTGCTCGCTGTCGTCGTCGCTGCTCTCTTCATCGGCCACGACACTCGCCACGCCGTGTCCGGAGCGAGCAGATTGCAGACGGGCGCCGTGTGGAGATTGATCGATCTGCTGCTCGAGGGTTTCGTGTTCCTGCTGATCGGCGAACAATTGCCGACAGTGATCGAGGGGCTTGCGGCCTACCCGCTCACCACCGTCGTCGGCGCCGTCGCGGTCACGCTCGCCGGCGTGCTGCTCGTCCGTCCCCTGTGGCTGCTCGGCACCGAGGCAGCGGCACGCATGGCCGACCGGTCTTCCTCTCGGTCTTCGCGGCTGTCGGGACGGGAGGTTGTGGTGATGAGCTGGGCGGGAACTCGCGGAGTGATCACCGTCGCCGCAGTGTTCTCGCTACCGCTGACGACGGAATCGGGTGAGCCGTTCGAGATCCGAAATCTGTTGCTGTTCTGTGCTTTCGTGGTCGTCCTGGTGACCGTGGTGGCGCAGGGCACGACGTTCGCCCCTCTCGTGCGACTGCTGAACGTGCGGGCCGACCCCGCCGCCGAATCGAGGTTGCGCAACGAAGCGCGCGTGGGCGTGACGAAAGCGGCCTTGCAGCAACTCGATCACATCGCCGACGAGGAGGAGATCGACGACGACGGCCGCGCGCTCATGCGCCGCGAGCTCGAGGAGCGCATCGACCGGTACAACCGCAGGCTCGATCATCTCGACGAGACCGACGACGACGCACCCGTCATCTCCCCCGAGCAGCAGGCCGCGACAACGGTCCGCCGTCGCCTCATCGACGCCCAGCGCGAGGAACTGGTGCGCTGGCGTGACGCCGGGCGCCTCCCCGACGCCGGGATGCGGAGCCTCGAGCACGAACTCGACCACGAGGAGCATTCCTTCAAACAGCACCCGGACGAGACGGACCAGCCGGGCTGACGAATATGTCGATTCAGGTCGACATGTCACCACAGTGGCGTTAGCCTTCACCAACGCCGCCATTCGCCCGACATGCACCGAGGAGGCCCCGTCGATGCTCGTCAGATCCGGATTCTCGGTTCCCTCGCGCACGACGCGTGCCTGCGACTGGTCGGACATGCTGCGCGAGCATTTCGTTGCTCTCGACGTCGACGGTATCGAGCGGGACTGCCCCTTCACCGGCTCGGTCAAGTCCAACGATCTCTCCTACCTGAAGGTCTCGACCGTGCAGTCGACCGAGCAACGGATCGCCCGGACCGATTCCCTGATCAACTCCGATCGGGCGGACTACCTTCAGATCGGGCTGCTTCGGCGCGGAGGCGCAGTGGTGAGCCAGGACGGACGCACGTGCACCCTGCATCGAGGTGACTACGTTCTCTACGACACCACACGGCCGTTCGACTGGCAGATCGAGGGCCACGCGGACGACCCGTCGTGGGCCCTGGACGTCTTCACCTGGCCCAAAACAACGCTTGCATTGAGCGAGGTCGAAATACGTGCCATGACGGCAGTGACTCTCGACGGCAGAGCAGGACTGAGCGGTCTCCTGGGTCGATTTCTGCGCGACCTCGCGTCGGTGCGGACGACCGACAGCGATGTTCGCGGCGAGGAGCAAGTCGTCGAAGAGATCGGCGGCTTGGTCAAGTCGGTCCTGAACGCAACCGTACGTCCCGCGGTCTCGCGGAGCACGCCGCTCTACGATCGAGCCCTCTCGTTCATCGATGACAACCTCGGCGACCCCGCCCTGGCCCCGACGGATGTAGCGTCGTCCGTCGGGGTATCGGTCCGGCAACTGCATCGCGTCTTCGCCGAGCACCACAGCACCGTCTCGAGGAGCATCCGCAGCCGACGCCTCGCGCAGTGTCGACAAGAAATGTGCTCTCACGACGACAGCGACCGCTCACTGAGCCAGATTTCACACCGCTGGGGTTTCGTCGATCTCTCGGTCTTCAGCCGAGCGTTCAAGGACGAGTTCGGCACGAGCCCCAGCCGGTATCGCGCACGGGCGCACGAATCGGGCGAGCACCGGACGGTCTGACCCGCTGACGGCTCGAACCTGCTGGTCTCTCGAACCTGCTGGCGCACTGTCCCATTCGACACCATGACGTACGCCGAAGTGTTGATTCGGGAAACGACGGTTTTCGGTCGCTCACCGTCATGTTTTCGGCACTGACGGTCAAGTTCGGACCTGCAGGCGGGCGTAGATTTTCGGTACTGCCGGAGCCGAGTGCCAGGCCCGGCGGATTCGACTACACACTCGATCGGAGTTCCCCATGGAATCAGCAATCGGCGAGCACCTGAAATGTCCACGATCACTGACACGGCGAGTGCCCGACTCGTACGACCCGCCGTTCCCGATGTGGGTCGGTCGCGCCGACCAGGACGTCCGTCAGGTCGTGATGGGATACCTCGGAGTCCAGTTCGCCGGCGCGGGCAGCCGCGACTCTGCTCTACAGGCGTTGCGTCACATGGTCGAGGATTTCGCGTTGCCGGACGGGCCGCTGCACCACGACACGACACACCATGTGGACAAGTCCGGATACGACAACTTCATTCTCGTCGGCTACTGGAAAGACCCTGCGGCTTACCGCCGTTGGGCGCAATCGCCCGCCGTGGCCGACTGGTGGTCCTCGGAGGAACGACTGTCGGAGGGGCTGGGTTACTTCCGCGAGATCGTAGCCCCGAGAGCCGAGCAATTCGAGACTCTGTACGCATTCCAGGATGCACTTCCCGGTGTCGGCGCGCTCATGGACGGAGTCAGCGGCGAAATCAACGAACACGGTTATTGGGGCTCCATGCGGGAGAGATTTGCGATCTCGCAGACGGACTGGATGCTCCCGTCCGGCACCCTGCACGTTGTGCACGGTGACCCCGAGTCCGGCGGACGCGTGATGGTTGCAGGCCATGACAACGTAGCGCTGATCAGGTCCGGTCAAGACTGGGTCGACGCCGAAGACGACGAGCGTCGCCTCTATCTCGAAGAAATCCTTCCCACGTTGCAAGCTGGAATGGATTTTCTCCGCGACAACGGCGAGGCGGTCGGCTGCTACAGCAACCGTTTCGTGCAGAGCATCGACCTCGACGGAAACCTGCTCGACCGTAGTTACAACATCGGGCACTGGGGTTCACTCGACAAACTGGAGCGGTGGGCGGAGTCGCACCCTACCCACCTGCGCATCTTCACGACGTTCTTCCGCGTCGCGGAGAATCTCGACAAACTCAGGCTCTACCACGAGGTATCGGTCTTCGACGCAAGCAGTCAGCTGTACGAGTACGTCAATTGCCACGCGAGCACAGGCATGCTGCGTGACGCACGACAGCCGTAGCGTGTAGCCAGGTCTTTGCGTCGCCGCTTCCCTTCCTCGCCGCGATTGGATATGTTGATCAGCGTCGACATATTCGAGTCAGGAAGCGTGGTCCAGCAGAGGTGACTACTCAGCGGAACGAAGAATTGGCGTTCGCCGCACTGGCCGACCAGGTCCGACGGCAGATTCTGGATACGTTGGCATCTCACGGTGAATGCAGCGCAGGGTTCATCAGCGATCAGATTTCCTCGGTGGGCCGAACGACCGTCTCGACTCATTTGAAGGCTCTTCGTCTCTCCGGCGTGATCGTCGAACGCAAACAGGGCAGGCACCGACTCTTCGCCATCGACCCAGCAGGTCCGGCCAACGATGCACTTCAGTTTCTTCGCGACGTGTTGGGTCGCGCTCTCGAGGCGGGCGTGGCGTCGACGCACACCGATTCATCCGACAGTTCCTCCGAGGACGCGGACGACGACTCGACGGACGTACCCACTCGTCGCCGAGCGTAGGTGACGTTCGCACCACGACCAATTAGGTAGGTGGACATCGTGGCTGGTTTTACCGTGACGGCCCATGTCGCCTCCGCCGACCCGCCGAGCCTTGCCTTCGACGAATTCGAGCGGGGGCGTCTGCTCGATTTCGAGTGTGTACGGCTGACAGTCGGTGCCGCCGTTGCACTGTCGTTGCCCATCGGCGATCCGGCCGCCGCCGCAGATGTGGGGAGCATGCCCATCACGCTGCTGGGCCACGTCGCCGGGGTGAAGCGTGGACGATCGGTCTCGATAGTCCACCATCAACCATGGCGAGGACGATTGAAGGTTCGGTTCTTCCCGGACGGCACAGGAACCAGAATCGTCGTGGAATCGAGTCTGGGTGACGACGGTATCTCGTGGCTCGCGAACAAGCGCGGATTCGCCCCACTGGAGCCGCCTCGCACGGACCGTCACCGCATCGGGCTTCTCGTGAGTAAGTCGGGGTCGGCCGCCGTGTTCGCACAGGCGACGGAGGCCTTGGCAGCGCTCGCGGTGGAGGAGATCAACGCTGACGGCGGAATCGACGGCGTCGACGTCGAACTCATGACCGAGGACGACGCATCCGATTCCGCGACGGGCGCCGCTGCCGCGATTCGACTGATGCGCAACGGCTGTCGGGCGGTGTTCGCGTGCGTCACCTCCGCGACGTTCAATGCCGCTGCAGCAGTATTGAACGATACCGATGTCCTGTTGGTGCACACGGTTCTCAACGAGGGAGGTCCACCCAGCGCGGGCCTCGTACGGTTGGGCGAGCGTCCACTGGATCAAGTCCGCGCCGGAGTTCCCGCGTTGATGGCGGACTCCGGTTGTACACGATGGTTTTTCGTCGGGCACCGATATTCGTGGTCCTACGGGGCGCATCGTGCGGCCCGCCAAGCAGTTGCCGACGCAGGTGGTTCCGTCGTCGGCGAGAGCTACACACCGTTGGGAACCACCGATTTCTCGGACACCATCGGGGCGATCGTGAACACGGGTAGTGAACTGATTCTGTCTTCCCTCGTCGGGCACGACGAGGTCTTCTTCGAGCGGCAGTGCGCAGAGAGCGGGTTGCGCTCCAGTACAAGGACGTTTGCTCTGGTTCTGGACGAGGCGACCCAGCAGCTCATCGGACATTCCGATGCCGAGGGAGTGTGGGCAGCATTCTCCTATTTTCAGTCCGCAGCGGACGATTCCGAACTACTCGCCCGGTACAGCGGACCGCTGCTCCCGCCACTCAGTTCGCTGTCGAAGACCACATACCAAGCAATCCTGGCGTACGCCCACGCGGCGACAGGCATAACGGTGGGCGATCGTGCGTCGATCCGTTCTTCGCTCCTCGATACACCTTCTCGCTTCACACGTTTCATCCGTCGGCCGATCCTTCTGGCCGAATCGCGGCGCGGCACTCTGCACACCCGCTGACGCACGACCGTCGACCCCCACCGCGTAACGCAAGCTTTACAAGTCGATATGTCGACACCCATTGACGCTTTTTACGATCACGCTTACGCTGAACGCAAGTGAAGCCCATCACATCAGGAGTGAATCCCACATGGCAGTATCACGTCCGGACGAGTCCGCAATCTCCAGTGCAGCAGAGCATTACGGCCTCGATCTCACCCCCGCGGCCCGTGGCGAATGGGTAGGACTGGTCGACGGCGCACTCGGGTCCTACGACATCGTGGACGAACTCTATGCAGACGAAGCGGCGCCGTCTCCCGTCGTTCGTGAGTACTCCGCACCGTCGGAATGCGCCAATTCCCTTGGCGCTTGGTACGTCACCACCGAGACGACCCCGACATCGGACGGGCCATTGTCCGGTGTGCGCGTCGCGATCAAGGACAACGTGAGCCTCGCCGGCGTTCCGATGGCCAACGGTTCTCGGACCGTGGAAGGCTTCGTACCCTCGCGGGACGCGACGGTCGTGACGCGATTGCTCGCCGCAGGGGCGACGATCGCGGGTAAATCGGTCTGCGAGGACCTGTGTTTCTCCGGTTCCAGCTTCACCCCGGCTAGCGGACCCGTGCGCAACCCGTGGAACAGAGATCGCGAGGCAGGCGGATCATCCGGTGGCAGCGCAGCTCTCGTCGCGAACGGTGACGTCGACATCGCCGTCGGCGGGGACCAAGGCGGCTCCATACGCATACCGGCGGCCTTCTGCGGAGTCGTCGGCCACAAGCCGACGTTCGGACTGGTGCCGTACACGGGCGCCTTTCCGATCGAACGCACCATCGATCACCTCGGACCCATCACTCGATCCGTGGCCGACGCAGCCCGAATGCTTTCTGCCATAGCAGGGTACGACGGCAACGACCCCCGGCAGCACGCGAACGTCGAGACACCCGACTTTCTCGCTGCCCTCGGCGAGTCCGTCGCCGGAATGAGAGTCGGTGTCGTCGACGAGGGATTCGGTCATGATGCGTCACAGCCCGGGGTGGACGCCGAGGTCCGCTCGGCCGCGCTGATGCTGTCCGAGGCAGGATGCATCGTCGAGAATGTCGGCATCCCCTGGCACCGTCACGCGTTCCATGTCTGGAATGTCATCGCCACAGACGGGGGCGCCTACCAGATGCTCGACGGCAACGGATACGGAATGGGCGCCGAAGGGCTCTACGATCCCGAGCTCATGGCTCACTTCGCTTCTCGTAGAATCGAGTTCGCCGACGAACTGTCCGAGACGGTGAAACTGGTTGCACTGACCGGACACCACGGCATCACGGCCCTCGCCGGGACCGCGTACGCCAAAGCCAGGAACCTCGTCCCACACGTCCGAGCGGCCTACGACACGGCCCTCGCTACGTACGACGTCCTCATCATGCCCACCGTTCCCTACGTTGCGTCGGAATTGCCTCCGGACGACGTCGACCGCCCCACCTACATCACCAAGGCGCTGGGCATGATCGCGAACACAGCCCCGTTCGACGTCAGCGGCCATCCAGCGTTGTCGGTTCCCACCGGGCTCGTCGACGGCCTGCCCGTCGGAATGATGATCGTCGGCAAGCGATTCGACGATGCACTCGTGCTGCGCGTCGGGCATGCGTTCGAACAGATACGCGGGTCGTTTCCCTCTCCGGCCGGGTCTGCGCATTCGGCCTCGCACCTCAGCCCCGCCTGACCCTCGTCCGGAAGCGGACGGCCCGCACCCCTTCGCCCAACAGTTTTCAGCCCCCACAGAAAAGGTGAAACACATGTCAGTGACGATCGACCACAAGGCCGAGAACGCGGCCCCCGACCAAGCGCCGGTCTCGGACCGGGCATGGGCACTCTACCGAGCACTCGACGGGAAGGGCCTCGTACCGGACGGGTACGTCGAGGGGTGGAAGAAGACCTTCGAGGAGGACTTCAGCCCACGCCGCGGTGCCGAGCTCGTCGCCCGTGCCTGGACCGACCCAGAATTCCGTGACCTACTGCTGACCGACGGGACAGCCGCAGTAGCGCAGTACGGCTACCTGGGACCGCAGGGTGAGTACATCGTCGCCGTCGAGGACACAGACACACTCAAGAACGTCATCGTGTGCTCGCTGTGCTCGTGCACCGCATGGCCGATTCTCGGTCTTCCTCCCACGTGGTACAAGGGATTCGAGTATCGCGCCCGGGTGGTGCGTGAACCACGAAAAGTTCTGTCCGAGATGGGCACCGACCTCCCGGACGATGTCGAAATCCGCGTGTACGACACCACCGCGGAGACGCGCTACATGGTACTTCCGCAACGCCCCGCGGGCACCGAGGGCTGGAGCCAGGAACAGCTTCGAGAGATCGTGACCAAGGACTGCCTCATCGGAGTCGCGCTCCCCCACCTTCCGACCGACTGAATCACGACACCAGAAAGAAGCAGACCATGGATGGAGTACACGATCTTGCCGGAGTTCAGGGATTCGGCCGGGTTCCGCACACTGCGGACGCCGACATCGGACCGACGTTCCACGGCGACTGGGAACATCTTCCGTACAGCCTGATGTTCGCCGGCGTGGCCGAACTGGGAGCGTTCAGCGTCGACGAAGTTCGATACGTCGTCGAACGCATGGAGCCACGGCACTACATGACGACGCCGTACTACGAGCGCTACGTCATCGGCGTGGCCACCTTGATGGTGGAGAAAGGAATTCTGACTCAGGACGAACTCGAATCGTTCGCAGGCGGGCCCTTCCCACTGTCGCGCCCTTCCGAGTCCGAGGGACGGAGCGTTCGTGAGAACTCGGCGACGTTCGAGGTCGGTCAGCGAGTACGCGTGAGAGACGAGTACGTCCCAGGACACATTCGTATGCCCGCGTACTGCCGCGGACGCGTCGGGACCATCTCACATCGCACGACGGAGAAGTGGCCGTTTCCGGATTCCATAGGCCACGGGCGGGACGATGCAGGCGCTGAACCCACGTATCACGTCAAGTTCGAGGCCGAAGAACTGTTCGGCCAGGACACCGACGGCGGCAGCGTCGTGGTCGACCTCTTCCAGGGATACCTCGAACCTGCAGCGTGAGACCGCACGTGCGGGCGGCCGGTCCTGCCGACGGCCGTCCGCACGCGTCACCGCACACACGAAAGGATTCACCGTTCATGAGCGACACTCGACTCCCCGTCACCGTGTTGTCTGGATTTCTCGGAGCCGGAAAAACCACCCTTCTCAACGAAGTACTGCGCAACCGTGACGGCCGTCGGGTAGCAGTGATAGTCAACGACATGAGCGAGATCAACATCGACAGTGCCGAAGTGGAACGCGAGATTTCGCTGAGTAGATCCGACGAGAAGCTGGTCGAGATGACCAACGGCTGTATTTGCTGCACCTTACGCGAGGATCTTCTTTCTGAAATCGGTACACTCGCCGCCGCAGGTCGCTTCGATTACTTGTTGATCGAGTCGTCCGGAATTTCCGAACCACTGCCCGTTGCAGAGACATTCACGTTCATCGATGCCGACGGACATGCCCTCTCGGACGTCGCTCGACTGGACACGATGGTCACGGTGGTCGACGGGCACAGCTTCATCGGGGATTATCGGTCGGGTGGACAGGTCGACGCCGATGCCCCCGAGGACCAGCGCGACGTCTCCGATCTGCTGGTGGATCAAGTCGAGTTCGCCGACGTCGTCCTCATCAGCAAAGCCGACCTCGTCACCGAGGATCGTCTGATCGAGCTGACTGCGATTCTGCGTTCTCTCAACGCAACCGCGTGGATCGTGCCGATGTCGAACGGACGTATCCCACTCGACACAATTCTCGACACCGGGCTCTTCTCACTCGAGAAGGCAGCGCAGGCGCCTGGATGGTTGAAGGAGCTTGCCGGTGAACACACACCGGAAACCGAGGAATACGGAATCGGCTCGGTGGTCTACCGCGAACGCGCCCCGTTTCACCCGGAGCGTCTGCAGGCGTTCCTGACGGGTAAATGGACGAACGGAAACCTCCTACGGGCCAAGGGCTACTACTGGAATGCCGCACGATTCACCGAGATCGGCAGTGTCTCGCAGGCCGGTCATCTGATCAAGCACGGATACATCGGTCGTTGGTGGAAATTTCTTCCCGACGAACACTGGCCGATCGACGACTACCGGCGTTCCGGAATTCTTCAGAAGTGGGAAGAACCCGTCGGAGACTGCCGTCAGGAGTTGGTGTTCATCGGCCAGGACATCGACGCCGCACTTCTGCGCAAGGAACTCGACGCATGCCTGCTCACCGACGCCGAGATCGAGCTCGGTCCCGACGTGTGGATCACCTGGGCCGACCCGCTCGGAGAAGGGTTCGGGAAACACGTCGCCAGTGCCGTAGCTCAGACCGGCCGCTCCACCTCTCCGGCCGTCGGTACGTAGGCGGGTAGGACCGACTGCAGTCAGGGCGGTTTCCTCAGTGCAGTTTCCTCAGTGCAGTTTCCTCAGCGCAGTTTCCTCAGCTCGTCGAATCGCGGATGGTGAGGGTCGGCTGGAACTGCACGTGGCGTGGTTCGGCGCGGTGGTCCTGGGCCGATTCCTCCAGCAGATCCACCGCTGCCCTGCCGATGTCGCGGCTGGGCTGCCTGATCGAGGACAGCGACACGACGGCCGACGCTGCGAAATCGATGTCGTCGTAGCCGATCACGGCGATGTCGTCGGGGACGACCGAGTTGCCCAGCATCACCAGGCTCTGCAGAACTCCCAGTGCGAGCAGGTCGTTGGCGCAGAATATGGCATCCGGTCGGTCTTTCGGGGCGCGCTCGGCGATCGAGGCCGCAGCCGCTCGGCCTGCCAGGACACTGGGCTCGCGGGTCGGCACGACCTCGATGACGGCGCCCGCCGCCTCCGCGGCCATGCGCGCGCCTCGCAGTCGATCCGCGACCTGTCTCAGCGAGGTGGGCCCACCGACGTAGGCGATTCTGCGCCGGCCCTGCTCACACAGATGACGGACGGCGAGTTCGCCTCCGGCGATGTCGTCCACCGCGACGGACGAGAACGACGTACCCGTTCCGTCGCGGTCGACCAGTACCACCGGGGTGCCTCGGGACTGGAGGAGTTCGAGTCGCTCGAGATCCTCCCCGACCGGAGACACCAGCAGGCCGTGGACACGTTGCTCGTCGAACGTGTCCAGGTAGAGACGCTCACGTTCCGGATCGTCGTCCGTGGACCCCAGGAGAACGGTGAGCCCTCGGTCGGTGGCACTGGACTCGACGCCTCGTGCGATCTCGGTGAAGAACGGGTTGCCGATGTCGAGCACCACCAGCCCGACGCATCGAGACCGGCCGGCACGCAGCTGCCGGGCAGCGTCGTTGCGGACGAATCCGAGTCGGTCGATCGCGGACATGACACGTTTCACCGTCGCGGGCGCAACCTTGTCGGGTGCATTGAGCACGTTGGACACCGTGCCGACGGACACACCCGCCGCCGCAGCAACCTGCTTCATGCTCTTCGCCACGACTGCAGTCTTACCAGCCGACCACGGTCACCGTGGGCGCGGGACCAACCGCTCGAGCTGAGTGACGTGGCCAGGGCCCAGTTCCTCCAACGCGGTGACACCCAAGAGACGCATGGTGCGTTCGACCTGCTCGGACAGAATGTCCACGGCACGGTTGACCCCGGCTTCGCCGCCCGCCATGAGCCCGTACAGGTAGGCGCGGCCGACGAGCGTGAATCGGGCTCCGAGGGCGATCGACGCCACGATGTCGGCGCCGGACATGATGCCGGTGTCGATCATGACCTCGGTGTCCTTGCCGACCTCGCGGGCCACCTCGGGCAGAAGGTGGAACGGAATCGGAGCACGGTCGAGTTGTCGTCCGCCGTGGTTGGACAGAACGAGACCGTCGACGCCCAGTGCGGTGACGGCCTTGGCGTCGTCGAGCGTCTGGATTCCCTTGACGACGAGCTTGCCCGGCCACTGCTCCTTGATCCACGCCAGGTCCTCGAAGGTGACCGTCGGGTCGAACATCGTGTCGAGCAGTTCCGCCACGGTGCCGGACCAACGGTCGATCGACGCGAACGACAGCGGTTCGGTGGTGAGGAAGTCGATCCACCACTGTGGACGCGGCAGCGCGTTCAACACGGTTCCCGGTGTCAGTGCAGGCGGAATCGTCATGCCGTTGCGCTTGTCTCGCAGCCTCGCTCCCGCCACAGGAACGTCGACGGTGACCAGAAGGGTGTCGTACCCCGCCTTCGCGGCACGGTCGACGAGGCTCATCGACCGCTCGCGGTCCTTCCACATGTACAGCTGAAACCAGTTGCGACCGTGCGGGTTGGCGTCGCGGACGTCCTCGATCGAGGTCGTTCCCATCGTGGACAACGAGAACGGGATGCCCGCGCGAGCTGCCGCATGCGCACCGGCGATCTCCCCCTCGGTCTGCATCATGCGGGTGAAGCCCGTCGGGGCGATACCGAAGGGCTGCGCCACCGGTGCGCCGAGCACGTCCCATCCCGTCGACACCTTGGACACGTCGCGCAGGATGGACGGCGAGAACTCGATGTCCTGGAACGCCTGACGCGCCCGGCTGATCGACAGTTCGGCCTCCGCCGAGCCGTCGGTGTAGTCGAACGCCGCCGTCGGGGTTCGACGCTTGGCGATCCGGCGAAGATCCTCGATGGTCAGGGCGGCGTCGAGCCTGCGCTTCTTGCCGTTCAACTCCGGCTTCTTGAACTGCATCAGGGGCGCGAGATCGCGCACCTTGGGGATTTGCCTCTTGACCATGGTCAATCCTTTGTCGTGTTTGTCATAGCGCTGTGGTTCAAAGGGATGCCGCCCGGCGGGAGGACGCAGGTTCGTGACGAACGGGAGGGAAGGTGGTTGCGACCGTGTGCCGCAGCCGTGTCAGATCTCCGGAGATCAACCCGTGGGTCCGTGCCTGTACCAGCACGTTACCCAACGCGGTCGCTTCGACGGGCCCGGCAAGCACGTCGAGTCCGGACCTGTCGGCGAGAATCCGGCACAGCAACGAATTCTGTGCTCCGCCGCCGACGACGTGGATCCGCCTCACATCGATGCCGGCGAGGTCCGCGGCGTCGTACACCGCGGCGCTGAAAGCGACGGCCAGGGATTCGACGATCGCCCGAACCATCTCCACCCGCGACGACGGAACCGCAAGGCCACGATCGGAGTACCAGGCCGCGATTCGTGACGGCATGTCGCCACGAGGAAGGAACATCGGATCTTCGGCGTCGAAGACATGCGTGGGAGCCGGGCAGTGTGCCGCTGCCGCCAACATCTCCGGCAGGTCCACCGCCGCGCCGTCGGCTCTGCTCCACTCGCGCACCGATTCCGACAGCAGCCACAGACCCATCACGTTGTGCAACAACCGGTTACGGCCGTCCACCCCGGCTTCATTGGTGAACCCCGCGTCGCGCACTCGGGAATTCACCACCGGCGAGGAGGTCTCGGCGCCGACGAGACCCCAGGTGCCGCAGGAGATGTAGACCGCCGAATCAGGATCCATCGGTACCGCGGCAACCGCGGAGGCGGTGTCGTGGGAACCGACAGCAGTGACCGACACCGACGGATCACCGTCCACCACACCGGGCAGGATCGGCCCGAGAACCTCGCCCGGGTCGACGACATCGGGAAACAGCGACCTGTCGATTCCCAGGAGATCCAGCAGGACATCGTCGAGCACGCCGTCGGTACCGAAAATGCCCGTCGTCGACGCGTTGGTGCGCTCGGCGACCTCGCGGCCGGTGAGCCAGTACGACACGAGATCCGGCACCAGTAGCACGCGGTCCGCTGGTTCGAGCAGACCGTCGGCCCGGTCCACCGCAAGCTGGTACACGGTGGTGAACGGGAGGAACTGCAAACCGTTGCGGGCGAACAACTCCGCGCGGTCGACGACGGATTCCACGAGCTCGACGCCCCGCTGGGATCGTTCGTCCCGGTAGTGGTGCGGCAACCCGACCAGGCGACCTCCGCGCATGAGGCCGTAATCGACGGCCCACGAGTCGACTCCGACGCTCACCAGGTTGTCCGCGTCGCGAGCGGCGTCGGCGAGACCACGCCGAACGTGCCCGAACAATCCGGGCACGTCGGTGTGCAGCGCTGCCCGCGACCCGTTCCAGAGCCGGCAGGGTTCGTTGGGAAACCGGGTGACGACGTCGAGACGCAGCACGTCCCTGCCTGCGGTATCGCTGCCGACGGTGCCGACCACGACGCGACCGCTCGTCGCACCGAGGTCGACGGCCGCGACCTGAGCTGTACTCATGCCCGTCTCATCTCAGGAAGGCGGCGGCGACACCCGCGTCGACGGGCACGTGCAGTCCGGTCGTGTGCGAGAAGTCCGACGTGCACAGTGCGAACGCGGCATTGGCGATGTTCTCCGGCAACACCTCTCGCTTGAGCAGCGTGCGCTGCGCGTAGAACTTGCCGAGGTCGGCCTCGTCGACGCCGTAGACCGCAGCGCGGGACGCTCCCCAGCCGGCGGCGAATATGCCCGATCCCTGCACCACCCCGTCGGGGTTGATGCCGTTGACCTTGACACCGTGTTCGCCGAGTTCGGCGGCGAGCAACCGAACCTGATGTGCCTGATCGGCTTTCGTCGCCGAGTAGGCGATGTTGTTCGGTCCGGCGAACACCGAGTTCTTCGACGAGATGTACAGGATGTCGCCGCCCATCTTCTGGGCGATCAGCGCGGCCGCCGCAGCGCGCGAGACGAGGAACGATCCGCGAGCCATCACGTCGTGCTGCAGATCCCAGTCCGCGACGGTCGTCTCCAGCAGAGGCTTCGACAGCGAGAGGCCTGCGTTGTTGACCACCAGGTCGATACCGCCGAACGCGAGCACCGTCGCGTCGACGGCTGCCTGCACCGCAGCTTCGTCGGTGACGTCGGCCCGAACTCCGATCGCCACGTCCGTCGAGCCGATCTCGGCGGCGACGTCGGATGCTTTCTGCGCGTCGAGGTCGGCGATGACGACGCACGCGCCCTCCGCGGCCAATCGTGTGGCGATCGCCTTGCCGATGCCCGACGCCGCGCCGGTGACCAGGGCGATGCGCGTCGCGAGCGGCTTGGGTTTCGGCATCCGAGCGAGCTTGGCTTCTTCCAGCGCCCAGTACTCGATGTCGAACTTCTCCGACTCGTCGATGGGGCTGTAGGTGGACACCGATTCGGCGCCCCGCATCACGTTGATCGCGTTGACGTAGAACTCGCCTGCCACCCGGGCGGTCTGCTTGGTGGCGCCGTAACTGAACATGCCGACGCCGGGGATCAACACGATGGCCGGATCGGCGCCGCGCATCGCAGGTGAGTCCTCGGTCGCGAAGCGCTCGTAGTAGGCCTGGTAGTCCTTGCGGTACGCCTCGTGCAGTGTCTGCAGGCGTTCGACGGACTGCTCGATCGATGCGTCCGCAGGCAGGTCCAGAACGAGGGGCTTCACCTTGGTCCGCAGGAAGTGGTCGGGGCAGCTGGTGCCGAGCGCGGCCAGACGCGGATGCTCGGCGGCAGCCAGGTAGTCCAGGACCACGTCGGAGTCGGTGAAGTGCCCGACCTTGGGTTCGTCGGTGGATGCCATCCCTCGGATGTACGGGGCCAGGGCTGCTGCCTTGGCGCGTCGCTCGGCCTCCGGCAGGGCCGAGTAGCCGTCGAGCGCGGCGCCGAACGGTTCTGCTCGGCCGTGTTCGGCAAGGTAGGCCTGGGCAGCGCGGATGATCTCGAGCGAGTTCGCCTCCGACTCCTCGGACGTCTCACCCCATGCGGTGATGCCGTGTCCGCCGAGAATGCAGCCGATCGCCTGCGGATTCTCGGCTTTGATCGCGGAGATGTCGAGTCCGAGCTGGAATCCGGGCCGCCGCCACGGAACCCACACCACCGTGTCGCCGAATATCTTTCGGGTCAGTTCGGGACCGTCCGCGGCGGTCGCGATCGCGATGCCGGAGTCCGGATGCAGGTGGTCGACGTGTGCTGCGTCGACGAGTCCGTGCATCGCCGTGTCGATCGACGGCGCCGCTCCCCCGCGTCCGTGCAGGGTGTAGTCGAACGCCGCGACCATCTCGTCCTCGCGGTCCAGTCCCGGGTACACATCGACCAGTGCGCGCAGCCGATCGAGCCGCAGGACGGCCAGGCCGGACTCGGTCAGCGTTCCGAGATCGCCGCCGGATCCCTTCACCCACATGAGTTCGACATCGGCACCGGTCACCGGGTCGGTGTCGGTTCCCTTGGCGGAGGTGTTACCGCCGGCGTAGTTGGTGTTGCTCGGGTCGGACCCGAGACGGTTCGATCGTGCCAACAACGCTGCGACAGTCTCGTTCATCGTGTTCGCTTCCTGCTGTGTCGTCATTGCTCATGCACCCCAGGAGGTCTGGGTGCCGCCGACGCGGTCGGCTTCGATCTGCTGCTGATAACCCGATTCCGCGAAGGCTCGCATCGGGTCGGCCGGTAGACCGCGGCTCTCTCGCCACTCGGCGAGCCGCGGACGCACGTCGGTGTAGAAGGCATCCATGAAGATGCCGTTGGCGCCCAGTACGTCTCCGGCTTCCTGCGCCGTGGTGAGTGCCTCGGTGTCCACGAGAGCCGCACGCAACGTCATCTCCTGGACGTTGAGGACCGAGCGAATCTGCCCGGGTATCTTCGCCTCGACGTTGTGACACTGGTCCAGCATGAGCGCAAGGTCCGACTCGGGTGCGAGCCCTCCGCCGCGGATGACCTCGAACAGAATCCTGAACAGCTGGAACGGATCCGCCGCGCCGACGATCAGGTCGTCGTCGGCGTAGAAGCGTGAATTGAAGTCGAAGGAACCGAGTTTGCCGAGGCGCAGAAGCTGCGCGACGATGAACTCGATGTTCGTTCCCGGCGCGTGGTGCCCGGTGTCGAGGCACACTGCCGCGCGCTCACCGAGCGCGACGGTGTGCGCGTAGGACGTGCCCCAGTCCGGCACGTCCGTCACGTAGACGGCAGGCTCGAAGAACTTGTACTCGAGCACCAACCGCTGGCCCTCGCCGACGTGCTGGTAGATCGCGGCCAGCGATTCCGCGAGACGGTCCTGCCGACCGCGAATATCGCCCTGACCCGGGTAGTTGGTGCCGTCGGCCAGCCACACCTTCAGGTCCTGCGAGCCGATCTCGGTCATGACCTCGAGGCACCGCAGATGGTGGTCGATCGCCTTCTGCCGCACGCCCTTGTCGGTGTGCGTGAGACTGCCGAACTTGTAGTCGTCGTCCTGGAAGGTATTGGAGTTCACCGTTCCCAGACGAACACCGAGATCGGCGGCGTAGGACTTCAATGCCGTGAAGCTGTCGACGTTGTCCCACGGGATGTGAAGCGCGACAACGGGAGCCAATCCGGTGAGCCGATGCACGGTGGCTGCGTCGGCGATCTTCTCCTCGATCGTGCGGGGTGTGCCGGGGGTGCCGAACACCTTGAAGCGGGTTCCGGAGTTTCCGAACGCCCACGACGGGAGTTCGATGGCGAGGGCGTCGAGGATCGCGTCGGGACTGACGGTATGTGTGGTCACAGTGCAGGCTCTCGGGTCTGGGTGACTCCGTCTCGGGAGTCGGGAAGTTCAGGGGACACGACCGCACCGTATCGCTCGGTCTCGATCTCCGGCAGGGACTTTCCGCGCGTGTTCGGTGCGAAGATCGCACCGATCGCGAGGGCGACGGTGAGCAGGCCGATGAGCAGCAGGCCGACGGTGGTGAGTCCGGTGGCGGCGAGCAGGGTCGGGAAGAAGTAACTCAGCAGGCCGGTGGCGGTGCGGACGACGAAGAACATGAAGCCCTGGGCGCTGGCGCGGTACGGCGTCGCGAACAGCTCGCTCGCCCAGAGGCTGTAGAACGCCTGGGCACCGATTCCGCTGGAGATACCCCAGGTGATGGCGAAGATCAGCAGCGTCGGGAGTCCGTTGTCGGTGAAGAACACCAGGATTGCCCAGGCCGCGATGCCGAGCAGAGCCCCGATGGAGTAGAGCAGCTTCTGGGACACGCGATCGGCGAACTTCATGAAGCCGAAGTACGTGGCGAGCACGGTGCAGCCCCACACCAGAACCTGCAGGAGGTTCTGTTCGACGGCGCTCTCGACGCCTGCGCTCTCGTACACACGCGGCATGAAGATGCCTGCCTGTCCCGCGACGGTGTTCCAGAAGCCGTAGATCCCGATGAGGACCAGCAGCGCGGTGATGTTCACTTTCTTGGTGAACAGGCCCTTCAATCCGGCTGCGCCGAAGGTCTTCTCGCGTGCAGCCGCCCCTGCGGTGTCGCCCGTTTCGTTCTTCCAGATCACCGACTCGGGCAAGCCCTGGCGAATCCACCACACCACCGCGGCCACGACGAAGAGGTGCAGGAAGATGATGCGAGAGCCGAGTAGATCCAGGGGCGCGAGCAACGCAGCGAGTGCGAATCCGACGAACGGCCCGACCGACCACGCCAATTGCGCGGTTCCGACGTGTCGTGCCCGCTCACGCGACGGCGCCTGTTCGGCAATGTACGTCCACGATGCGGGTACACCTGCTCCGACGGCGATGCCGGTGATCACGAACGCGGTCAGCAACATGGCGAAGTTCATCGCGAACGCTGCGATCAGCACACCGACCATGTAGACCATCAGGTCGTAGGTGTAGATCGCCTTGCGGCCGAACCTGTCGCACAGCGGACCGCCGATGCCGGCGCCGATCGCCGCACCGAATGCATTGGCGCTGAACGCGGCCAGCAGCCCGACGGCGAGGTTGCTGATGCCGAACTCGTTCTGCCACAACGTCAACGACGTGGCGATGGCGATGATCGATCCGGCTTCGATGTAGTTGCTCATCGCGACCGATATGGTCGCTCGCCACCCGGTGGTGGACTTGGCGCCGATCTTCATGAGGGCTCCATGTAGTGAGGGGGGTCAGTGTGAGGGGGGTCGGTGTGAGGGTGATCAGGGGAGATGGAAGTAGTGGTGCAGAAACTCGAGAGGGGCGTCGGGGCGGGCCGCGGGTTCGAAGTACTGGGCCATGGTGGCCTGCCAGCGTGCGTCGACGTCGGTCGCGCTCATGGCCGTGGTCATCGCCGCGGGGTCGTCCGACTCGACGTAGCCGACGACGAGACCGTCCTCGGGTCGAAGGAACAGCGAGTAGTTCTTCCACCCCGTCTCGCGCAGAGCATCGAGCATCTCCGGCCAGACGGTCTCGTGCGCGGCCAGGTAGTCCTGCACCCGCTCGGGGCGCAGTTTCAACAGGAAGCACAGCTTCTTCGTGTCGGACAGAACTGATGCCATGGAGGACCTTCTCGACGATCAGAGTGTGGGGGCCACCATCGACTGTTGCAGATTCGACGGGATTGAAACGTTTCAATCGATGGCTTGGATCACATTAGGGCTCTCCAGTGCGCCGCGTCAACCCCTTGGTCTTCCGGAGCCGGGCTCGTCACTCGGACTCGCGCAGCACCTTGCTCAGACGCGCTGCCTGCACCGACAGGTGATGCCGCTCGGCGAGGTTCGATGCTGCCTGCGCTGCCTCGCCGTACAGCCGCGCGGCCGAGACCAGGTCCCCCGCCTTTTCGTGGAGGTACGCCGAAGCAGCGGCGAAGCGGGGCACGCTCGGATCCACTGCGCCGAGCGCCGCGAGACCCGAGGCCGCGCCGTCGGCCTCCCCCACGGCGATCGCCCGATTGAGCTGCACGACGGGGCTCGCGGTGATGGCGAGAAGTTCGTCGTACCAGCTCACGATCTGCACCCAGTCGGTCTCGTCGACGCTTCTGGCGTCGGCGTGCAGTGCGGCGATCGCCGCGTGCGCTTGGAACTCGCCCAGTCGGTCGCGCGCCAACGCGGCCTGCAGGATGTCGACGCCTTCGGCGATCAGCGTGGTGTCCCACTGCGATCGGTCCTGCTCGGCCAGGGGGACGACGCTGCCGTCGGGCCGTGTCCTGGCACTCCGGCGGGCATGATGCAGCAACATCAGCGCGAGTAGTCCCGACGTCTCCTCGTCGGAGGTCGACGTGGCCAACTGCCGGGTCAGTCGGATCGCCTCGGCCGCGAGGTCGACGTCGCCGGTGTACCCCTCGTTGAAGATCAGGTAGAGCACCCGGCGAACCGTCGACAGATCTCCGTTCTCCGTGAATCGCACGTGCCCGACGGTTTTCTTCGCGCGGCTGATGCGCTGACCCATCGTCTTCTCCGGGACGAGGTATGCGTCGGCGATCTGCTCGGTGGTCAGGCCACCGACCGCGCGCAACGTCAACGCGACCGCCGCCGACGGCGTCAACGACGGATGCGCGCACAGGAAGAGCAGCTGCAGGGTGTCGTCGACGTTCTCGGTGTCCCCCGGTGGCGGCTCGGCCCAGGTCCGCAGCTCCCGTGTTCGACGGGCCTCGTCGGCTCGATGCCCGTCGAGAAACTTCCGCCAGGCGACGGTGACGAGCCACCCCTTGGGGTCCGACGGCATCCTCGTCGGCCAGGACGTCGTGGCCTGGATCAACGCTTCCTGCACGGCGTCCTCGGCTGTCGCGAAATCGAGTCCGCGACGAGTGAGGACGCCGATCACAGCGGGCGTCAACTGCCGGACCAGGACGTCGTCCATCCCGGGCCGATCCGGAGACGTGCCGGACCCGAGGTGCATGTCAGTCTTCGATGGTGGTGGGCGTGCTCATCAGCGGGCGCACTTCGAGCCACTCGTGAATCGGCTCACCGCCTGCACCGGGTGCGGCGGACAGTTCGGCCGCGAGCTCCAGCGCGCGGTCGTAGGAGTCGACGTCGATGACCATCCATCCGGCGATGAGATCCTTCGACTCGGCGAACGGGCCGTCGGTGACCGGCGGCTTTCCCTGGCCGTCGTACCGGACCCACGCACCGGCCTGCTTCAGCGCCTGACTGTCGACGAACTCGCCGGTCTGCTGCAGCTTGGCAGCGAAGTCGTCCATGTACTTCAGGTGGGCCTCCACCTCGTCCTGTGTCCATTCGTTCATGGGGACGTCGTTGACTGCCTCGGGAGCGCCGCGGTAATGCTTGAGAAACAGGTACTTGGCCATGATGATCTCCTAGTCTCTGTGCAGCCTCTGTGGTTGCATCCAACCCTGGGACGGAACCGGGTGAGCGTTTTCGACATCGTCCCCGAAGATATTTCTCCGATTCGGCAAAAGAGTAGGTGTTACCTCTATTCACAGCTACTATGTGCTCCCATGAAGATGCGGTACGACGTCGCCGGTAGCGGGCCCACTCTCGTCCTCGTTCACGGAGTGGTTCACCGGAGGCAGGCGTGGGATCCGATCCTCGATCTACTCACGCCCTATCGCCGGGTGGTCACCGTCGACCTGCTCGGTCACGGCGAGTCCCCCGCACTCGAGGCGAACGTAAGCGATCCGCTCGGCTACGTCGTCGATGCCCTCGACGATCTGCTCGGAGACTTCGACACTCCGGACGCGAAGCCTCACATCGGTGGTAACTCGCTGGGGGGCTGGCTGGCGATCGCCATGGCGTGCCGCGGGCGGGTGGCGTCGGCGACCGCGCTGTCTCCCGCCGGGTTCTTCGTGAACGACCTCGATCGACGCCGGGCGATCGGCACGTTCCGCGTTCTGAGGACCCTGGCCCGCGGAATGGGCGAGCATGCGCCTCGCCTGCTCTCCTACAAAGCCGTGCGCTACCCGGCCATCTCCGCGTTCTTCGCCCACCCCAGCCGTGTGCCGTACGCCGACGCCGTGGTGGACACCGCGTCCCTGGTCTCCAACACCTTCGTCGACGAAGGATTGGACGCGGTGTTCGAACTTCCCGTCGCGGCCGAGCCGCAGGTTCCCATCACCATCGCCTGGGGCCGACGCGACCTCACCCTACCGATCTACGAGCGTGCAGTCGCGAAGCGGAACCTGCCGCACGCCACGTTCATCACCGTGCCGGGCGTCGGCCACGTCCCGATGAGTGACAATCCCGAGCTCATCGCGTCGATCCTGTTGGCGGGAAGCGAAACTCGCACGGTCTAGTCGAGAGCGCAGCGGGCGCCCTCCGGCGGCGATTTCAGGTCCACGAGGTACTCGGCCACGACCGTGTCGACGCAGTCGTTCGCTCCGGAGAACGCGACGGTGTGCTGGTCTCCGTCGACGGAGAGCAGTGACCCACCCAGCGTCTCGGCAAGGCTGACACCACCCGCGTAGGGCGTGGACGGGTCGCCGGTGATGGAGATGGTCAACGTGTCGGGGAGACCGTCGATGTCGGTTGCGTACGGGAATCCCAGAGTGGGTTCGACGGGCCAGGATTCACACGGGTCGCGTGCGCCTTCCGGCCCCAGACCTGAGTCGGTGAACGGCGCGATGCCCTGAATTCGCTCCTTGAGCTCGACCTCCTGTTCGGCAGTGTTGCGCTGCTCGTCGTTGCAGTTGATCGCGTACAGCGCCTCGGCGAAGTTCGGGTAGGCGCCGTCGACGTCACGCCCACCGAACACGTCACTGATCTTCAGCAACGTCTCCGCCTGCCCCACCTGTAGTTCCGCGATGCCCTTGGTGATGACCGGCCAGACGGTCGAGTCGTACAGCCCGGCGATCACGGCCCCGTAGGCGGCGTCGAAGTCCATCTTCCTGCCGTCCGGGGTCACGATCGGATCGTCGATCAGCGGGCGGACGATGTTCTGGAAATTCTCGACGGACCTCGTCGGATCCTGCCCGAGAGGGCAGTCGGGCTCGGTGGCGCAGTCCGCAGCCATGGCGTCGAATGCCTCCTGGAACGCCGTGAACTGATCGATCCGACGGTCCGCTGTGCTCTGCAGTGGATCGATGGCACCGTCGAGCACCATGGCTCGAACGTTCTGCGGGAACATCTCTCCGTAGACCGCGCCCAGGCGAGTGCCGTAACTCTGCCCGAGGTAACTGAGCTGGTCGTCGCCCAGCACTTCGCGCAGCACATCCATGTCCCGGGCTGCGTCACGAGTTCCGACGTTCGCCAGAACGTCCTCGCCGCCGGACCGCTCGGCACATTGCCGAACCAGCTCGCGTGCCCCGTCTTCCGAGAGCGACCTCGCTCCCGTCAGAACTGTCGTGTACGCCTCGCCTGCTTCGTTCTCGGCGTCGGTGAAGCAGTCGATGGCCGGCGTCGACGCCGCGACGCCGCGCGGATCGAATCCGACGATGTCGAACTTCTCGGTCAACGGACTGTCCGCCAGCGTTGTCGCCGCGGCTGCGGCCATGCTCATGCCAGGGCCTCCGGGGCCGCCCGAGTTGAGCAGCAACGACCCGATGGGCTCGCCTTTCGCGGGGACTTTCAGCAACGCGATCTGCGCCGTCCGTCCGTCGGGATCGTCGTAGTCGAGCGGGACGTCCACGCGCGCGCACCGAAACGTCGGATCGCTGACGAACGCTGCCTCGTCGGTCGACGTCGTGCCGTACCCCTCGCACGGCTCGAACGTCACCGCCTGATCGTAGAAGCGATCCAGATCTGCAGTCGTGTTCGGCTCCGGCTCGGCCTGGCTGCATGCCCCGAGGGCGAGAACTGTTGCGGCCAGGACGCTTACGCTCCGGCGCGGTCGGTGACGATAGTTCACGGGTGGCTCACTCCCTGCGTGATCGGAAAGGTGTCGTTCACGAGACGCTTCGTGGAGCGTCGGAAAGCCCAGACGGTGACCAGGATCGCGAGGGCGAACAGCGGGGTGCCCATGGAGATCTTCGCGAAGGCCAACCATCCGGTGGCGTCGGTGTCGTAGAGGTGATCCTGCACGATGTAGCGGGCACCGAACAGCAGCGCGAAGGCGCCGGTCGCGATGTCGTGCGCACGCAGAGTGGAGCGATCCGATCGCCACGGGTACTTGTTGCCGTGCAGCGCGTTCCACAGGAGTCCGGTCAGTGGTCGACGCGCGAGCAGGGATGCCACCATCAGCGCACCCATGACCAGGCTGGTCCAGATTCCGATCAGGAAGTATCCGCCGGCCGAGCCCGTCCACGCGGCAACGGCACCGGCCGTCACGACGCCGATCAGTCCACCGCTCGCCTGGACGATCGGTTCACCGCGCACCATTCTCAGCGCTGTCAGCACGACGGCGATGACGACGGCGATTCCGATGGCAATCGGAAGCGAGGCCACCGCGTTGGCGGTCACGAAGGCGACCACAGGGACCGCCGTGTAGATCATTCCGCTCACGCCGCCGAGGTTGTCCAGCAGGAGTTGGGTGGCGTCGGCTTTCTTCTCGTCTCGAATCGGTGTGGGGTCCGGAGTCGTCATCGTGTCCTCCTCGTGTCGAAGTCGTCGCTCTGTCGTCTGTTCCCAGAGTCGTCGACACGCACGCTCCACAACAGTGCAGACGGGAATCGAAACCGCGCTACTTCGTCACGGGTCGGGCATGACAGATGTCATGCAGGCGCCGGCTCAGACGGCTTCGACCTCGGGCCGGGCGGGTACCGACGCGACGCGCTCGGCCGTCAGGACGGTTCCCACCGTCGCGGCGATGACCAGTCCGATGGCAGTCAGCCGGATCGCCCCTGCGGCTTGGTGCAGCAGCAGCCATCCCGCCAGTGTCGCGAAGATCGGTTCCAGGGCCAGTAGGACGCCGAAGACGTTGCGCGGAACGATTCGCAGCGCAGCAAGTTCGAGGGTGTACGGAACGACCGACGACAACAGCGCCACCACCGTTGCGAGGGCCAGGGTTTCGGGGTCCGCGAAGGCGGTGAGCCCTTGCATCATCCCGACGGGAAGGACGCAGACCGCGGCGATCACCATTGCCGCAGCCAGGCCTCCTGTGCCGGGAACCGTTGCCGCTACCCGTGCATTGGTCAGGATGTAGAGGACCCAGAACGACGCGGCGAACAGCGCGAACATGATGCCGACAGGATCGAGACTTGTTGCGTGAACCGCGGATTCGACGCCCAACAGCACCATTCCGACCAGCGCGAGGCACGCCCACCCGACGTCGGCGCGCCGACGTGACAGGACGGCGGCCAGAACGAGTGGACCGAGAAACTCGATCGATACGGCCACGCCGAGGGGGATTCGATCGATCGCGGCATAGAAGCATCCGTTCATGGCGGCCAATGCGAATCCCAGCGCAGCCATGCTCTTCCACTGCTCCCTCGACCATCCGCGTACCCGTGGACGCACCAGCAGGAGCAGCAGAGCGGCTGCGATGGCCAACCGGGCTGCAGTGACGGCCCACGACCCGGCGACAGGAAATATCTGAACGGCAAGAGCCGCGCCGAACTGCAGGGACAGACACGACCCGACCATCATCGCTACTGCTGATCCCGTGCCGGGTGTCCGGGAGGTTGCCGTCATGACAGTGAATGCTTCTCGCGTAACTCACGTAAGTCCAGCGAATCATTTTGTAGAATAACGGTCATTATTGCTTACCTATGACGGGAACCCGATGCTCAACGTCCCTCGCCTGCGGATCCTCCTCGAATTGCAGCGGCGCGGCACGCTCGCCGAGGTAGCCCGTGTGATGTCCTACACGCCGTCGGCGGTGTCGCAGCAGCTGTCGCTGCTCGAGAAGGAGTCCGGCGTTCGGCTGCTGGAACCGGTGGGGCGAGGGGTGACACTGACCGACGCCGCCATCGGACTCGCCGCTCACGCCGAGATCGTCCTTCGCCAACTGGAGGAAGCCGAGGCGGATCTCGCGTCGGCTCAGTCCGCAGTTCAGGGAACACTGCGGGTCGCGTCGTTTCAGACGGTCGTGTTCGCGATCGTGCCTGCAGTGCTGGACCTGCTGGCTGCCGAGGAACCGTCGTTGACCGTCGAGTTCGACCAACTTCAGGTCGTCGCTGCCTACGACGGCCTGTTGTCGCACTCCTTCGACCTGATTCTCGGTGAGGAATACCCCGGTATGCCCGAGCCGGTCCGAGCCAACATCGACCGGGCGGATCTCGCCGTCGATCCACTTCTGCTCGCCGTCCCGTCCGAGGCCGCGTGGTTGCCGTCCGCGCGTACCGACCTGGCAGGCCTGTTCGACGTGCCCTGGGCGATGGACCCGCCGGACAGTGCGACAGGAACGTGGGCCCGGTCGGTGTGCCGTGCCGCAGGATTCGAGCCCCGAGTCCGCTTCGTCAGCCCGGACCCCCTGATGCACGCCCATCTGGTGCGCACCGGCCACGCCGCGGCGTTCATTCCCGCACTGATCGCCGCGAACCAGTCCGACGGACTCGATCTCCGCGCACTGCCGGGGCGTCCGGACCGCACCATCTACACCGCAGTTCGTGCCGGACGCGGCGGGCACCCCGCGATCCGGGCGTTCCGAGCAGCGCTCGCGTCGACGGCGGCAGCTCGAACCTCCGAGTGGAACACCGCCGACGGACTTCGCATACAGAATGGACTGGTGACACCCGAAACAAGCCCTGCCCCCTAGTCGAAGCCCGTCAATCCCGGAGGAGTGTGGACCATGGCACCGAGGACGCGCGAAGAGCTGGCGGACGACGCGGTTGCCCTGGCACGGCGTTGGGTGACTCTCTCCGCCGACCGTCCCGCCGACCGTGCCGCCGTGCGTCTCGCGGGCCTGCTGCGCGACGAGCGTGGTCTGGAGTTCGCCGTGGGGTTCATCGACGGCGTCGTACGGCCGGAGGACGTGCGGGTCGCCGCCAGGAACTGGGCGCATCTGACGGACGGTGATCTGCCGCAGTTCCTGGGCGTGCATCTGCGTGTCGCCCTTCGTCTCGGCAACGTGGCCGCGAGGGTCGCACCGGCATTGGTCGTGCCCATCGCGAAGAAGGCGTTGCGAGCGATGGTCGGCCACCTCGTGCTCGACGCCTCGCCGCGCGCACTCTCTCGCGGTCTCGCTCGCATCCGCCGGAACGGAATGCGTCCGGGCATCAATCTGCTCGGCGAGGCCGTGATGGGGTCGGCCGGGGCTCGGGCACGTCTCGACGGAACCACGGCGTTACTGGCGCGATCGGATGTCGACTACGTGTCCGTCAAGGTGTCGGCGGTCGTTGCGCCGCACTCGCCCTGGGCGTTCGAGGAGGCCGTCGCACACACCGTCGACGAGCTCGCACCGCTGTACTCGGCGGCCGCGCAGTCCGGCACACCCAAGTTCATCAACCTGGACATGGAGGAATACCACGATCTCGATCTGACGATCGCGGTGTTCACGACCCTGCTGGACCGACCTGAACTTCTGTCGCTCGAGGCGGGAATCGTGTTGCAGGCGTACCTTCCTGACTCGTTGTCCGCGATGATGCGGTTGCAGGACTGGGCCGCCCGGCGTACTGCACGCGGAGGTGCAGCGGTCAAAGTCCGCGTCGTCAAGGGCGCGAATCTTCCGCTCGAGCGAGTCGAATCCGCTCGGCACGGATGGCCCCTGGCCACGTGGTCGTCCAAACAGGACACCGACACCAACTACAAGCGCATCCTCGACCACGCGCTCGATCCCGATCGAATCCGCAACGTGCACATCGGCGTTGCCGGGCACAACCTCTTCGACCTCGCCTGGGCACGGTGTCTCGCCGAACAGCGCGGCATCGAGTCCGGATACGAATTCGAGATGCTGCTGGGCATGGCGTCGGCGACGGCGCAGGTGATCGCCGAGGACACCGGCGGGATGCTTCTCTACACCCCCGTTGTCGGCGCCGACGAGTTCGACGTCGCGATCGCCTACCTCGTCCGCCGACTGGAAGAAGGAGCAGCGCCGGAGAACTTCATGCCCTCGATGTTCGAACTGACCACCGAGAGCGGGCAACCGACCCCGCAGTTCACGATGCAGGAGAATCGATTCCGTGCTTCTCTGACCGCCCTGGACGACTCCGTCCCCGCGCCGCGACGGAGCCAGAACCGCACCACCGACAGCGCCGACTACACCGATGTCGCAGTACCTTTCGCCAACACCCCTGACACGGATCCCTCCTCGGCCGCCAACAGAGGGTGGGGCCGCGGCATTCTCGAGCGCGCCGAGGCGTCGGGCATCGGGGAAGACCTCGTCGTCGAGTACACCGTCGACGATCCCGTCCGCCTCGACGAGCTGATTCAGCAGACGTGCGACGCAGGGGTGGGCTGGGGTTCGCTCCCGTCGACCGAGCGAGCACGCATCCTGAGGTCCGCGGCGCGCGAGCTGTCTCGCGCACGTGCGGACCTGCTCGAAGTCATGGCCGCGGAGTGCGGCAAGACCCTGGAGGAGGGCGACCCCGAGGTCAGCGAGGCCAGCGACTTCGCCGGGTACTACGCCGAACTCGCCGAGGAGCTTGCGCACGTGGACGGCGCACTCCATCGGCCGAGGCGCCTGACCGTCGTCACACCACCGTGGAACTTCCCGGTGGCGATACCGGCGGGATCGACCCTGGCCGCGCTTGCCGCGGGTTCTGCCGTCGTGATCAAGCCTGCGCCGCAGGCGAAACGCTGCGGTTCGGTGATGGTCGACGCTCTGTGGCGGGCGGGCGTGCCGCGAGATGTGTTGCGCCTCGTCCACGTCGACGAGGCGTCCCTCGCCGGCGCCCTCGTCGCGGATCCGCGGGTCGATCAGGTGATCCTCACCGGTGGCTACGAGACGGCGGAGCTGTTCCACCGGCTACGCCCCGGCATTCGGCTGTTCGCGGAGACGAGCGGTAAGAACGCCATGGTCGTCACACCCTCTGCCGATCTCGACCTGGCGGTGAAGGACCTCGCGAAGTCTGCCTTCGGCCACGCGGGCCAGAAGTGCTCCGCAGCGTCCCTGGCGATTCTGGTCGGATCCGTCGGCACATCGGACCGTTTCCTGGGCCAGCTGGTCGACGCCGTCCGGTCCATGAAGGTCGCGTACCCGACGGACCCGGAATCGCGCATCGGTCCACTCGTCGAACCCGCGAGCGGCAAGGTTCTCCGGGGTCTCACCCACCTCGATCCCGGTGAGTCGTGGTTGCTCGAACCCCGCGCACTGGACGACGAGAGCCGGCTGTGGTCGCCGGGAATCCGCGTCGGCGTTTCTCCTGGTTCCGAGTTCCACCGAACCGAGTACTTCGGTCCGATCCTCGGCATCATCACCGTCGCTACCCTTGCCGAGGCGATCGAGGTACAGAACGACGTCGACTACGGGCTCACCGCTGGCCTTCACTCCCTCGACGACGCGGAACAGGCGCAGTGGATTCAAGGCGTCGCCGCAGGCAATCTCTACGTGGGCCGAGGAATCACCGGAGCCGTCGTGCGACGGCAGCCCTTCGGCGGGTGGAAGAAATCGACGGTCGGCACCGGGAGCAAGGCCGGCGGACCGAACTACCTCGTCGGCCTGTCCGACTGGTCGCCCCTCCCCTCGTCCGGCACGACCGTCGACTGTGTGGTCGACGCGTGGGCGGAGAGCTTTTTGCGCGAGACCGCAGCGGTCGGCGACGACCTCGACTTTCTACGGCGCTCTCTGGCAAGCGATCTCGTGGCATGGGACACGGAGTTCGGCGTCACCCGTGACGTATCGCATCTCGGGGTGGAGGCGAACGTGCTGCGCTACCTTCCTACCCCGGTGACCGTGCGAGCGGAGGCCGACGCTCGCCCCGTGGAGGTTCTGCGCGTCGTCGCCGCCGGGTTGCGAGCCCGTTCCCCTCTTCGCCTGTCCATGCACGCGTCCGTCGCTCTCGGGGAGGGCGTGCTCGGGTTCCTGACAACCAAGGGCCTGACGGTCGACACCGAAACAGACTGGGCGCGTCCGGTTTCGCGCGGCGGGACGGACAGAACCCGCGTCGTCGGGTCCGGAACCGACGTGCCCACCGGGCCGTCTGCCGCAGTGTGGTCGGGCGCCGTGACCGAAGCGGGTCGCGTCGAGATGCTGCCGTTCCTGCGTGAGCAGGCCCTCAGCATCACCCACCACCGGTTCGGTACCTACCGCGAGATGCCTCGGGTGGACGCTCTGCTGAACATCACGCCAGGCGGCGGCCGTTTCGATTCGCCGTGAACGGCTACTCACACCGCATGCGCCTGAACCTTCGTCGCGGGATGCCCGTCGTCGAACTCCCCATGTCCGTTCCGCCTGCCGCGGCATGGGAGGTTCTGGTGGACCTGACGGCGTGGCCGGTGTGGGGTCCGACGGTGGCCGGCGCCGAACTGGACCGCCCCGGTCCGCTTGCCCTGGGTTCCCGAGGCCGGGTGTTCACCCCGGTCGGGGTGCCTCTGCCGTTTCGCATCACCGAGTTCGAGGACGGTCGTCTCTGGGCGTGGCGGGTGGCGGGTGTTCCGGCGACTCGACACGAGGTGATCCCCGACGGCGAGGGCTGCGTGGTGAGCTTCGGCGTACCAATCTGGGCGCCCGCGTATCTGACGATCATGGCCGTTGCGCTCCCCCGGATCGAGCGATTGGCCGCGGAACGCGCGCACTGATCGCGGGAGGCTGTGTAGTCCGTCACGCCCGGTCCTAGGTTTGATCGAGTCCAGAAAGCCCACGCTGGATCGATAAGCTCGAGCTATCGAGATCTGAGCAATCATCGATTGGCCCGATCAATCCAAGATCATTAGGGTCGTCAACCGACACCAACGCACCCGAATACGAATGAGGCCGTACATGTCGCTCATCAACAAGAAGATCAAGCCGTTCACCGCTGAGGCCTTCAAAGACGGTGCCTTCGTTACCGTTTCCGACGAGGACATCAAGGACAAGTGGGCGGTCTTCTACTTCTACCCCGCCGACTTCACATTCGTCTGCCCCACCGAGCTCGGCGACCTCGCCGATCACTACGAAGAGCTGCAGCGTCTCGGCGTCGAGGTGTTCTCGGTCTCGACCGACACCCACTTCACCCACAAGGCGTGGCACGCGTCGTCCGACACGATCGGCAAGATCAAGTACACGATGATCGGTGACCCGACACTGAAGATCAGCACCGACTTCGAGGTTCTCCGCGAGAACCAGGGCCTCGCCGACCGCGGCACCTTCCTGGTCGACCCGGACGGCGTCGTGCAGTTCACCGAGGTGACCGCAGAAGGCATCGGCCGCAACGCATCCGAGCTTCTCCGCAAGGTCAAGGCCGCACAGTACGTGCGCAGCCACCCGGGTGAGGTCTGCCCGGCGAAGTGGGAAGAGGGCGAAGACACCCTCGCACCGTCGCTGGAGCTCGTCGGCAAGATCTGATTCGTTCGGATCGGTGCACCGGCGGCACAGGAGTGTAATGCCCTGTGCCGCCGGTGCATCCCCCACGTTCGGATCACTCGGCCCGAGCTGAGAATCCACGACCATCCCTTCCGATCTCAGGAGAAAACCTCATGCTCGACGCCGCACTTGCCAATCAACTGAAGTCCCTGCTCGAGAACGTGACGCAGCCGATCGAGCTCGTGTCCTCTCTTGGCGACGCACCCAAGTCCGTCGAGCTCGGCGAACTCCTCGACCAGATCGCCGGCCTGTCGGACTCGGTCACCCACTCCCGCACCGGTACCGACCCACGCAAGCCGTCGTTCGCCATCCGCCGGATCGGCACCGACATCGAGGTTCAGTTCGCCGGTATCCCGCTCGGACACGAGTTCACCTCGCTCGTGCTCGCGCTGTTGCAGGTCGGTGGCCACCCCTCCAAGGAAGATGCCGCGCTGCTCGCCCAGGTCCGCGACCTCGAAGGCGACTTCTACTTCGAAACCTACTTCTCCCTCTCCTGCCAGAACTGCCCGGACGTGGTGCAGGCGTTGAACGTGATGTCGGTGCTCAACGCCAACGTCAAGCACATCGCCATCGACGGTGCGCTGTTCCAGGACGAGGTCGACGACCGCGGCATCATGGCCGTTCCGTCGGTGTTCCTCAACGGTGAGCCCTTCGGGTCCGGCCGCATGACCCTCGAACAGATCGTCGGCAAGCTCGACACCGGTTCCGCGGAACGCACCGCGACGGCGATTTCCGAGAAGGACCCGTTCGACGTGCTCGTCGTCGGAGGCGGCCCTGCGGGTGCAACCGCAGCACTCTACGCTGCGCGCAAGGGAATTCGCACCGGCGTCGTCGCCGAGCGCTTCGGTGGTCAGACGCTGGACACCATGGGTATCGAGAACTTCGCGTCCGTTGCGTACACCGAAGGACCGAAGTTCGCCGCCGAGCTGGAGAACCACGTTCGCCAGTACGACGTCGACATCATGAACGTCCAGAACGCCACCAAGCTGACCCCCGCCGCCACCCCGCAGGGACTCGTCGAGGTCGAACTCGCCAGCGGCGCACGACTTCTCTCCCGTAGCGTGATCCTGTCCACCGGCGCACGGTGGCGCTCGATGAACGTTCCCGGCGAGAGCGAGTACCGCAACAAGGGCGTCACGTACTGCCCGCACTGCGACGGCCCGCTGTTCAAGGGCAAGCGCGTCGCCGTCATCGGTGGCGGCAACTCCGGTGTCGAAGCAGCCATCGACCTGGCCGGCATCGTCGCGCACGTGACCCTCGTGGAGTTCGACTCGCACCTGCGCGCCGACGACGTGCTGCAGCGCAAGCTCCGCAGCCTCCCCAACGTCGACATCCTGGTCAGCACCCTGAGCACCCAGGTCATCGGCGACGGTTCCAAGGTCACCGGGCTGGCGTACAACGACCGCACGAACGACACCGCGCACACCGTCGACCTCGACGGAGTGTTCGTTCAGATCGGCCTGCTACCCAACACCGAGTTCCTCTCCGGCACCGTCGATCTCACCCCGCGCGGGGAGATCATCGTCGACGATCACGCACGGACTTCGGTACCGGGCGTCTTCGCAGCAGGTGATTGCACCACCGCGCCGTTCAAGCAGATCATCGTCGCGGCAGGATCGGGCGCGACGGCAGCGCTCAGCGCGTTCGATCACTTGATCCGCACCAGCACCCCGGCCGAGGAAGCAGTCTCGGTCTGACGCTCCCGGGTACGCTCGGGCGATGCTGACCGCCGAACTCGCCCAGCGCGTGGTCGACCAAGTGCGTCCAGTCGTCGCACACAACGTCAACATCATGGATGCCCACGGCATCATCATCGCGTCCGTCGATCCAGCGCGCCTGGGCACGCTGCACGACGGCGCGGTGCGAGCACTCGAGCGCGGGGACGTCGTCCGGATCGACGCCGACGGTGCCGATCCGGACATGCGCGAGGGTGTGAACGTGCCGTTCTACCTGAGCGACGACGGGGCGGAACCCGGCGCAGTGAAGAACGAAGCGGTGAAGAACGAAGCAGCGGAAAGCGAGGCGGTGGGGGTCGTCGGAATCACCGGCGACCCCGCCGTCGTCGAGCCTCTCGCCCGCATCCTCGTGCTCACCGTGTCGCTTCTGCTGAAGCAGGAGCAGCACCTCGACGACGCGCGGTGGAGGGAATCGTCGCTGCGAGATCTACTGAACGCGATGATCGTCGATTCCCGAGTGTCCGAGGCCCGCGTCGTGGCCATGCTCCGCGACGTGGGCAGACCGATCCGGCCGCCGTGGTCGATCGTGACTGCCCGCAGTACGTCGACCGGCCCGGCTGCGCTCGGCCGGTTCCGCAACAGCGTGGTGGGCATCGGCAACGTCGTCGCATGGGAACGCGACACCACACTGTGGCTCCTCGTCGGTTCGTCCGACGCGAGCACCCGCGCCGTCGTCGTCGATCGACTGCGCGCCGCAGGCGCCTCCGTCGTCACCGGGCGTGTGGGAGCATCCACGCCCGAACTGGTCGTCGACGTGCAGCAGATGGACGTACTGGTCCGGCACCACCTGCCGGACGGCGTCGTCCACGAGCTCACCGCACTCGACATCGACATCCTCGTCGGCCGTCAGCCCGAGGCCATCGCGCTGGACTCCGCGAGGCGAATCGTCGGCCCACTGTCGGACGCGTTGCGCGAGACCGCGGCAGTACTGATCGAGAACAATCTGTCGATCGTGACGACGGCATCCGCTCTGCACACCCACCGGAACACCGTCGTGCAGCGGTTGAACCGCATCGAGCAACTGACGGGGCTGGACCTACGGGTCTTCGACGACGCCGTGGCCATGAAGCTGGCTCTCGCGTCGGCCCGACGGGTCGACGCGGACGACATCCGTCGATGACTGTGCGCCGTGCACCGATATCTGCCACAATTTCACTCGAACAATGTGCACGAAGCCCATACCTCGACCGGAGTCGGTGACCTAACCTACTGTCATGGAACAGCACAGAACCGACGCGCGGCGAACCACGATCGTCGTTGCCCCGGACTCGTTCAAGGGCTCCGGCACGGCCGCCGACGTGGCGTCGGCGATGGCCGACGGCTTCCGGGACGTGCTGGGACCGGATGCGCGGATCGTCGAATGCCCGATGGCCGACGGCGGGGAAGGGACGCTGGATGCGCTCGCAGCATCCCTCGACGCGCGGATCAGCGAGATCGACACCGTCGACGCGATCGGACGACCCCGATCCGCGCGGATCGCGGTGTCCGCCGACGGGAGGACCGGCGTCATCGAAGCTGCTGAAGCCAACGGTCTCCCCCATGTATCCGACGCCCCGCTGCAGCCTCTGCGAGCGGACAGTCACGGCGTGGGCGTACTCGCCCGGCAACTTCTCGACGACGGTGTCTCCGAGATCCTGCTGTGCATCGGCGGCAGCGCGAGCAACGACGGCGGTACCGGTTTCCTGTCCGCCCTCGGCGCACGGTTTCTCGACGGCGCGGGCAGCGTCGTCGAGCCGGGTGCCGCCGGTCTGGCCGATATCGACAGCATCGACGTCAGCGGCCTGCATCCGCGCGCGGGCGAGGTGACTGTTCGGATCGCCGTCGACGTCGACAATCCGTTGCTCGGGAACAGCGGTGCCGCAGCGGTGTTCGGGCCGCAGAAGGGCGCAACCCCGACGGACGTGGAGACCATCGACTCCGGTTTGGCGCATCTCGCCGACGTGCTGAAATCCGCCACCGGGACCGACGTCACCACGACCGAGGGTATGGGCGCGGCGGGCGGGTTGCCTGCGTCTCTCGCGGCCTACCTCGATGTGCAGCTGATGCCCGGATCGGACATGGTCATGAGTGCTATCGGGTTCGAGGAACTGTGCTCCGACGCATCCATGATCGTGACCGGCGAGGGATCCTTCGATTCGCAGTCGTTGCGAGGCAAGGTCGTTGCCGGTGTGCGACGGGCCGCGCCTCCCACCTGCCCCGTCGTCGTCATCGCCGGACGGGTCGTCCTGACGCCCGAGGAGATACGCGACGCGGGGATCGCCGCGGCCTTCTCCATCGCGGCGGGTCCGTCCACCCTCGCGGACATGTCTTCGCGGACAGGGGAACTGGCACACGACACGGCCGCGCACGTCGCAGGCCTGTACAAGACGCTCGCGCAGCACGCGGCGGTGTGAAGGAGAACAATGTCGCTCGATCCGCATTCCGCCGTCACGCGCTACCGTTCGTTGCCGCCGAGCCTGCCTCAGCCCGTCGCCGAGCAGTGGGATTGGCAGCTGCGTGGGTCGTGCAGACACGAGGACCCAGTGCTGTTCTACCCGCCGACCAGCGCGCGGGGTAGATCCCTCGCGGCCATGGAAGCTCGGGCCAAAGCCATCTGCACCGGCTGCCCGGTGATGCGCACCTGCAGGGACTACGCACTGGAAGCCGCCGAGCCGCACGGTATCTGGGGTGCCACCACATCGAAGGAACGGGCCCTGGCCGGTGCCTCGTTCGACATCGGGCCGGCACCGACACCACCGGCACCGACACCACAGCCCCCGGAACCCCCGGCAGTGGAGAAGATCGACGAGACCGAGCAGCCACCGCGCCGTATGCACCGCATCGGACCACCACAGCGGCCCTACCGGCGCATTCCTCGACCCGACTCGGTCCAGCCCGTCACCGCGGACCGGCCGCCGACGAAACCCTGACTCTGCGCGCGTCGAGCAGTTCGGTTGCTCCGCACACACGATGCCGAGCTCGGCGTGACCTATCCTGGTCACCAGGTCGACAGTGAGGGCGAGATCGTGCGGAGAGCGTCTGGCGAGTTGGAGGAGTCGGTCCTTCAGCTGCTCGGGGAACACCGAGAACTGTCGGTGGCCGAGGCCAGGGATCTGCTCGGTTCCGACCTCGCCCATACGACCGTGATGACGGCATTGGTCCGTTTGCACGGCAAGAGGCTCGTCGATCGCGAACGACGCGGGCGCTCGTACGTCTACACACTCCGGGCGCCGGTCGACGATTTGCCTGCTCTGCGTGCGGCCATGCGAATGCGCACCGAACTCGACACGCGCGCGGAAAGGGCAGACGTTTTGGCCAACTTCGTCGCATCGCTCGACCCCGAAGACGAAGTCGTACTTCGTGAACTGTTGTCTCGGAACTCCTCCGACGGCGAGACATGACACTCTTCGTCGTCGTCGCCGCACTCCCGTGGATCATGTCGGTTGCGCTGAGAACGTACGCACACCGCACGGCCGACGATCGTTCTCCGTACTCCACGGTCGTCGTGGTCCCTGTCCTTGCCGCCGTCACGGCCTTCGGCGTCGTCGCATCCAGTGCAGCCCTCGGATCCGTGCTGTGTGCGTCCGGCAACGCAGCACTCATCGGAGTGGGGGTAGTCGTACTCGGTTGGGTCGTGTGGAGGCTCGCCTCCGTCGTGGCCCACTGTCGTCGGGTCGTCGTCAGTGCGCGCGACGCACGCCCGTTCTCAGCATCCGCGCGTACGAACGGAGGGACGGTGGTCGTCGAGTCGACCGAACCGGATGCCTTCGCCGTCGCGTCGGGAGGTGGTGCGGTGGTCGTCACGACCGCGCTCGTCGAGATGCTGTCGGACACCGAACTGCAGACCGTGATCGAGCACGAACGTGGACATCTCCGTTTCCGACACAGTGCCTGGACGCAGATGGTGGAGATCGCAGCCCAGCTGAATCCCCTGCTGCGGCCGGTCGTCGGACACGTCCGTCATGCCGCGGAGCGCCATGCCGACGAACACGCGGCAGCACTGCACAACAGGCGCGCCGCGATGTCGGCGCTCGCGCGGACCGCGTTGCTCCGCGCACACGTCGAACGGAACACGACCGCACTGTCCAGTACCGGCGGTGACGTCGTACGGCGTGTCCGCGCACTGACCGAACCCGCGCCACCGCCCCAACGTCGACCGGTCGTTGTCGCGGCGGTCGTGTTGATCGTGGCGTTCTCGGCAATGTCCATAGCCCTCGCAGACGTCGTGCAGGACGTGATCTCACCGGAAGCCGGGGAGGCTCCCACCTCGGTCTTCCGGTGAGAAACGCCGCCGTCAGATCCCGGCGACACCCGCGAGTTGCCCGATACCGTAGGTGACAACCATGGCCAACGCTCCCCCGATCACGATTCTCGTCACGGCGGGTCGAGCGGGCGCGTCGCCGAGCCTCGCACTGATCGTGCCCGTCGCGGCGAGTGCAATCAGCACGACGACGAAGGTCACCGGGATCCGGACGGACGCGGGCAGAAGAACGATGGCAAGCAGTGGGAGAAGAGCTCCGCTGACGAACGCCACCGCCGATGACCCCGCTGCCTGCCACGGATCGGTCAGCGCATCCGGATCGATACCCAGTTCCGCGTCGACGTGGGCTGCGAAGGGATCGCTCGCGGTCAATTCTTGGGCGACCGTCATGGCCGTCGCCGGCGACAGGCCTTTGGCTTCGTACAGCGCGGCAAGCTCTGCCAGTTCCTGCTCGGGCTCGTCCTCGAGCTCACGGCGTTCCTTGTCCAACAGCGATCGCTCGGTGTCGCGTTGTGTGCTCACCGACACGTACTCACCCAGCGCCATCGACACCGCGCCGGCAACCAGGCCTGCAATGCCCGCGGTCAGCACCGGACCACGCTCGACGGTGGCAGCGGCAACACCGACGACCAAGCCGGCGGTCGATACGATGCCGTCGTTGGCACCCAGAACTCCGGCGCGTAGCCAGTTCAAGCGGCCGCCGATGTCACGGTGCGGTTCTGCCTCGTGGGTACCGGGAACGGAGTCCGGCATGCTCACCTCCTGTGAACCGACTGTCAGAAGACCGGTGGGATCACCCGTCAGCGGACTGGACCATCCTGCGCCGGCGCCGAGGTGAAAGCGTCTTCCCACGCCGCACGGGCACCGGATTCGCCGATCCGATAGACCTGCACGATCGTCGCTGCTCCCACCACGACGGCGATCAGGACGACGGCGATCGACTGCCACTTCACCGGACGAATCCCACGTAGATCGCGACGATGGCGGACGACGAGCAATGCAGCCACGACAACCGCTGCTAGAGCGAAGTAGAGCATCGTGTCACCCAACTCGGCATGGGTCTCGACGACCGTGGACTCGGGAACGCGCTTCTCCAGCCATTCACCGGCATCCGTCGTCAGCGGGGTCAGCACGAGCGTCACGAGCGCAAGCACTGCGATGAGCCATACGAGCCTGCGACGCATCGCAGGCCAGATACTTGCCCCCACGGCCAACACGGCTTCGAGCGGGGCGAGCACTACGACGAAGTGGACCAACAGAACGTGAACGGGCAAGCCATCGATAGTCGACACTTCAAGTCTCCTCGGGTTCGGACCATCGTAATACTACAGGCTTTGTAGTATTACGATGCTGTAGTCCACGTATCGGACGGGTTCTGGATCATGCGCTGCAGGATCTCCACATAGCGCTCACCGATCGTTCGAACCGTGCCGTGATCGAACAGCACTGCGGGATAGACGAGTGCGAACGACAGGCCCGATACCTCGCCCGCCTTGTCACGACGCTCGACGACATGCATGTGCAGATCGCATTTCGCGAATTCGAGCGGGCGCGGAGTCACGTCGAAACGCGTGCCTCCGACGTCGACATGCGACGCCGTGAAGACGTCCAAGGAGAGCGCAATCTGAAACAGCGGATGACGCGTCGGGTGGGTTCCGGGATCCAGTTCCGCGGCGACGCGATCGAACGGAACGCTCGAATGGTCGAGGGCACGTGTCTCACTGACGTGCGCAGCGGCGACGACGTCCGCGAACGTCGTCGTGTGCGTGATGTCGGTTCTGATCGCGAGAGTGTTGACGAACATGCCGACCAGAGGGTCGTACCTCGGGTCGTCTCGTCCGGCGATCGGTGTACCGATCGCAATGTCGGTCCGTCCTGTCATCGTGGAGACGAGAACGACGAGTGCTGCTCGAAGCACGGTGAATCTGCCGGTGTCGCACCGTCGCGCCAGCAGATTCACGTCCTCGACATCACCTCCAACAAGATCGAATTCGATTCTGCCGCCCGTGAAATCCCACTCCTGCGGCCTGGCGCGGTCGGTGCCGATCTCGGTGTCGAAGGCAAGGCCACTCAGCTCGCGGCGCCAGAAGTCCAGAGCCGACGCATGGGATCGCTGCGAATCCCAGACGCTGTGATCGGCGTACTGCAACGGCAGATCGGTCCATGCCGGTGCGTCGCCCGACGCTCTGGCGCGATACGCCACCGAGAAGTCGTGGGCGAGCCCACCGAGCGACCATCCATCCGCAGCGATGTGGTGCACCACGCACGCGAGCACATGGGCGCCGGGCTCTGTGTCGAACAGCGTTGCCCGAATGGGCATTTCGAATCGTACGTCGAACGGTGCTTCGAGGACGCCGGCGAGAGCGTGCGCGTCGAACGATGCACGGCCGAGGGCGGACTGCAACCGCGCCATGTCGTCGACGACGATCTGACGCGGCCCCCACGGCGAATCCGGGTGCACAGTGCGCAACGTCCGGTGCCGAACGAGCACGTCGACGAACGCCGCCTCGGCGGCCGACACATCGAACGGGCCAGTGATGTCGACCGTGAACGGCAGATTGTAGAGCGGCAGCCGACAGTCGCGATCGATGTCGACTTGGCTCGCGGACAAGGGAACGACCGCAACGCCGTTCGACCCTCCGGAAATGGCACGGTCCATGGAAGACCGATCCCGAGTCCGCGTAGCGATGATCGCGGCGAGTGCCCGCACGGTCCGAGCACCGACGAGATCCCGAACACCGACGTCGACACCCAGTTCCGCCCGCAGGCGCGCCACCACTCCGGTTGCCACCAACGAGTCACCACCCAGGTCGAAGAACGACGCCGTGACATCGACCCGTTCCACCTGGAGCACAGTCGTGAATATCTGTGCAACAACCACTTCCAACGGCTCTGCCGGCTCCTCGATCGAACCGGATGCCGTGTCGGCAACGGGCTCCGGCAGCGCGGCTCTGTCGAGCTTCCGGTTGACCGTGAGAGGTATCGATTCGACGGCGGTAACGGTGGCCGGGACCGCGTGGGCAGGCAGAATCTTCGCGACGAACCGTCTGATGTCCTGTGAATCGACAGATCCGACCCCGTCATACACGACGAATCCGTCGATCCGCGATTCACCACGTCCTCCTCGGCGCAGTGCGGACGCCGCGGAGACGACGTTCGGGTATCGGCGGAGTGCCGCGTCGACCTCACCGAGTTCGACGCGGTTGCCACGGATCTTCACCTGGTCGTCGATTCTGCCGACGAACACGAGCGAACCGTGTGCGGCCGACCGCGCCATGTCCCCGCTGCGGAACATTCGAACTCCGGTGCCGCCGAAGGGATACGCCACGAACCTCGATGCGGTGGCTGCGGCGCGATCGGCGTAACCGCGCGCCACACCGGCTGTCGCGATGTAGATCTCCCCGATCGCCCCGGGCGGCACGGGCCTCATGTTCCTGTCGAGCAGGTGAACAACGGCGCCCACCATGGCAGTTCCGATTCCGGCGTCGGCTGCGGCGCTCAGCGGACCGGTCATCGTGACGCTACAGGTGGTCTCGGTGGGTCCGTAGGCGTTGAGCAACCGCCGGCCCGGCGCCCACGCGTCGACGATGTCGGTCGATGACGACTCGCCGCCGATGACGATCGTCCCGACGTCGTCGAGCGCCGAAGCATCCAGCGTCGCCAATGCGGACGGTGTGATGAACAGATGGGTGACTCGTCGGTAGGCGAGCAGGTTCGTCAGCTCGTCACCCGCGTAGACATCGGACGGCGCGATCACCAGGCACGCTCCCGCCACCGCGGCGGCGAGTTGCTCGACCACCGAGGTGTCGAATCCGAGCGATGCCAGGTGGCACACTCGCGACGTCGGGTCGAGCGCGTAGCTGGACCGAATCTGCTGTACCAGTCCCGCTACACCCTCGTGTGTGACCACCACCCCCTTCGGCGTGCCGGTCGAACCGGAGGTATAGATGACGTACGCGGCATTGCCAGGGCGAGCTCTGCTCGACACCGGGTCGTCGTGCAGCGATGCCTGTTCGACGGCATCGTCGACGAGTACCCACTCGAGTCCGCTTGACGCCGCGGGTGCCTCGGACCTCGCTGCGAGGCCGATCACGGCGTGACTGTCTCGGAGAACGAACTCGATCCGGTCGTCGGGCAGTCTCGGGTCTATCGGGACGAACACCGCACCCGCGCGGGCGACGGCCCAGAACGCGATCACCGAATCGACGGTGCGGCTCATGCACACTGCGACAGTGTCTTCCGCTTCGATTCCTCGGTGCCTCAGCACACGCGCCAGACAATCGACACGCTCGTTCAGGTCCCAGTACGTCAGTACCGTCGCACCGTCGTCGACGGCGATGCCGTTTCCCACGAGACGGACGGCCTCGTCGAATACATCGATCAGGGTTGTGTTCGCATCCACGGTGGCGCCGACGGACGCTGCGGCCGTGGACGATTCGTCGGGGAGGAACAAATCGAGGTCCCCGACGGCGGTGTCGGTGACGTTCGGGGCCGTGAAGAGATCGAGGAAGTGCAGGAACCGCCTGTGATGTCGAGCCAGATCGCGACGCGGGTACACGGACGGGTTGCCCTCGAAGTCGATCCGCGGCCCCCGGTCGCCTCGATCGGGGTAGATGTCCACCGCGAGGTCCACCACGGGACCGGTGGTGAGGATGTGCACCTGTCCGTCGATGCCCCCTACTGCGATGCGGTTGGAGAACATCATGACGTTGACCGTCGGGCCGAAAGACACTGCGGGAAAATGCAGGTCGCCGAGAGCACTGGGCCCCGCATCGGGCCGCCGCCGTTGGTGGCGCAGCACGGACCCGAGCGCGGTCTCGGTCATCTTCACCGCGCCACCGACTGTCGTACGCCCGATGCCCACCAACTCCAGCGGCACCACATTCGACGTCGTGAACCCGGCCCTGCGAAGCACTGCCGTCGATCGCGCCGATACCGGGAGGGACAGCCGCACGTCCGCCGAGTCCGTCATGCGCGCGAGAAATGCCGCGAAGGCCGCGATGACGATGCTCGACGTCGCGTGCCCCGCTGTCGGCGAGCCGGCAAGGTTCTCGAGATCCGGCGACGCGCCGGCTCCGACGATCGTCGTCGACATCGCCTGCGGCGCAGCGACACTTCCCAGAGTCACTCCGGCAGAGCGAGCGTTATCCATTGCCGATGCGCGCCAGTACTCCCGGTCGCGTGTCGCGCGAGCCGAAGCCTGGTATTTGCGGTCCTCGTCCACCACCGCTTCGGGGGTCGAGACATCTGCCGCCGGCGGTTCCTTTCCCGAGACAACGGCATCGTAGATCGATGCGGCCCGCTCCAGTACTCGCACCGATGCGTATCCGTCGAGCGCGATGTGGTGCGCGCGGGTGTACCAGAGGACATGGTCGTCGGCGAGACGGAACAACCGCAGTCGAACCAGACATCCGTCCAGCGGAAAGCGGGTTCGGCAGTCCTGGTCCATCCAGCGCAGAGCGGTGTCCCTGGCCGAGTCGTCGCCGCGTAAATCGACCACCGCGGTGGCGTCGCGCACGTCGGTGGTGAACGTCTGGACCGGACGCCGCCCGTCGTCGCGAACGCGCATGGACACCGATCCGTATTCCACGTGGGCACGTACACCGCTGTCCAGCAACGCGTCGACGTCGATGTTTCCGTTCAGTTCGACGTAGTAGGCAATGGCGAAGGGGATGTCCGGCACCAAGTGCTGCGCGTACCAGATATCGACCTGCGGCGTGCTCAACGGCAGTGCATCATGCTTCATGGATCCCCCAGTGACCACTCGACCCCATTACCGAATGCAACTACTACAGCTTCAGTAGTACAAGACTACCGACCGATCCCCGACTGTGCATCGACGCTTGTCGGCAGCAACTAGTTCGCAGAACACAATGTGGTTACGTCGGGTAACAACTTGGCGAGAATCGCCATTTCTGCACCCGCGGCACCTACGGTGAGCACACATCGCTCGTAGAAGATGGGGAGCCGGAGATGAAACGTGGAACCACACTGACCTCTCTCGTCGTAGGGTTCGCCGCCACCGTCGCGCTGACGCTCGGCGCCGGGGGCACAGCTCATGCGAGTCCACCCGTCGACCCCGTTGCCGCCCTGCAGGCCGTGGGTGTACCGGCCGACGTCGCCGGACTTGCTGCCGTCGCCACGCCTGTCGCGAACGGGGTCGACACCGTCAACCTCGCGAATCGGACCGGCGGCTTCCCCGGTGCGAAAGTGGACGCGATCATCGACCACCCCGCTCGCCAGATCACCGTGGTGCAGCGCTGGCTCGACTACCAACCGTCGGACCTGCGCGTGGGCTGGGTCAACCTGAGCACAGGCCGAGCCGGTCTGACCGGCCTCCCGAACGCGGTACCGGGCACCCTCGACGGTATCTACCCGGCCACCGATCGCACGGCGGTGCTACCGACCGGCGCCGGACCGGTCCTGCTCGTGGTCTACGGTCGCGTCCCGGGGTGGACCGGACTGATCCCGCTCGCCCCCGAGTACTTCGGTTATCTCACCCCGGCCGTCACCGTGCTCGGCGTCTGATGACGCGCCTCTTCCGGTCGCGTGACGCCGCCGAACCGGCTACTCCTGTTCGCACTGCAGCTGCGTGCGCGATCATCGCGCTCTCGGTAGTCGCATTCAGTGGATGCGCGAGTTCCGACGACGTTGCCGCCCCGAGCCCCGGCGCGACGAGCACTTCTCGAACCCCGATCGCACCGACCGCACCGGCCGCACCGACCGAGCAGGTCGAGCAGGTAGAGCCGGTCGAGCAGGTCGATCCGGCAACCCTGGCCGCCGACGGCAACGGCATCGCGTGGACGTCGCCCACCAAGAACATCTCCTGCCGAATCTCCTCCGACACCTACGGATCCGGCTGCCAATCGCGCGACGCGCCAGTGCCTCGGGGCGCGGCCTGCACCAACCCCACCTTCACCGTCGATGAACTGTCCAAGGGGTTCTTCCTGCACCCGGACCGAGTGGAACCGACCTGCTTCAACCAAGGAGTATTCGCCTCGGAGTTCCCAGTAGTACTCGAGTACGACCAGTCCGTCACCTTCGACGGATACACATGTACAGCCAGGCGCACCGCAATGATGTGCAGCACCGCAAACGGACACGGATTCGAACTGTCGAGGGAAACAGCGAACTGGTACTGACCATTCGCCGCTGACTTCGACGAGCACCTCACCCTTGATCCCACAGGGCCGGCTGCCCTGTTGCATACAACCGCGCTTCGTCCATGAGTTTCTGCGCGGGCGGTGTCAGGTGAGTTTTCCGGCAGACGGCGGCGACGTGCAGATACGACTCCGGGACGATCCGGTGAATTCTGGCGCCCGCCTGCCGCGCCGACGGCGCCCACGACGACGGCATGACCGCCTGGCCGAATCCACTGAGCACCATCGGCAGGATCGACGTTCGATGTGCAACCTCGGCGGCGATGGTGGCGTCGACGCCACTCGCGAGCACCTCGTCGACGAGTGTTCGCATCAACGAACCGTGCTGGGACACGATCAGTCTCAGTCCGGACAGTTCGGACCGTTCGATGACCGGGGCGTCCGGGGTGTTCGCGCCCGCGCCCGAGATGAGGATCAACGGTTGGCTTTCCAGTGCCACGACCTCCAGCTCGGGGGCACGGACGTCACTGGGCGAACCCAGAATTCCCACTTCGCACGCGCCGGTTCGCACTGCGTGCAAAACCTCGTCCGGGGTGAAGGCAGCCTCGGCGTTCACGGTGACGGACGGATACGACGTGCTGAACCGAGTCAGGATGGTCGTCAACGGCTCGATACCCGGTGAGGGCATCGTGATCAGATCTACACGTCCACGACGCAAACCCTTCAACTCCTCGACCGAGGCGGCCGCGTCGTCGAGGTCTCGCAGCACCACCCGCGCGGGGCCGATCAAGGTCTCGCCCGCATCGCTCAGGACCAAGCGTCGTCCGATGCGGTGGAAAAGCGGAACACCCAGCTCCCGCTCCAACGATGCGATCGACTGAGACAGAGACGGCTGCGCAATGAGAAGCGCCTCGGCTGCCCGGTTGATGCCCCCTTCGTCGACGACGGCCAGAAAGTACCTCAGATGCCGCGCGTCCATCCGTCGAACCTCCTCGGGTGTGATGACGCTCCGTGAAGCCGGTGCCCGAGCATGCACTCTACCTGCGAAAATCCGACTCGATTAGGAAAAACCGATAAGCCGGATCGGCTTTTGGTCTTGGACGCCGATTGCCCTGTCACCCCTTAATGGTTCAAGACAGAATGTGACCTGCACAACAACGGAGGAACTCATGGCAATCGAACCCACCACGTACAAGATCGCGTCCATCCCGGCCGACGGTGTCGGCCGGGAGGTGGTCGAGGCGGGCCAGCGCGTATTGGACGTTCTGGCCGCGCAGTCCGGCGGCAAGTTCGCCTTCCAGTGGGACGAGTTCCCCTGGGGCTGCGGTTACTACGCGGAAACCGGCAAGATGATGGCCGACGACGGACTGGACACCCTGAAGGGCTACGACGCCATCTACTTCGGTGCTGTCGGCTGGGAAAACGTTCCGGATCACATCAGCCTGTGGGGTCTGCGGCTCAACATCACGCAGAACTTCGACCAATGGGCCAACGTGCGTCCGGTGAAGTTCCTCCCCGGCGTCCAGTCGCCGCTTCGGAAGGCCGATGACACCGAGCTCGACTGGGTCGTCGTTCGTGAGAACAGTGAAGGCGAGTACGCCGGCCTCGGAGGGCGCAACCTCAGCGGCCGCGGACCCGGGAACGAAGTCGCACTGCAGACCGCGCTGTTCACCGAGAAGGGATGCGAGCGCATCATGCGCTTCGCGTTCGACCTCGCCCGCACCCGTACCGTGAAGAAAGTCTCCAGCGTCACCAAATCCAACGCTCAGCAGTACGGAATGGTGCTGTGGGACGACGTCTTCAAGCGCGTCGCACTCGATTACCCGGACGTCACGACCGAAAGCGTGCTCGTCGACGCCATGAGCGCAAAGTTCATCTTGCATCCGGAGGACCTGTCCGTCGTCGTGGCCTCCAACCTCAACGCCGACATCCTCTCCGACCTCGGGTCGGCTCTCGCGGGAAGTCTCGGCGTCGCCGCGAGCGCAAACCTCAATCCCGAGCGCCGCTTCCCGAGCATGTTCGAACCCGTTCACGGCTCGGCCCCCGACATCGCAGGCAAGGGGATCAGTAACCCGATCGGCGCCATCGCCAGCGCAGCGTTGATGCTCGATCACTTCGGGCTGCACGAGGAGGCACGCCGCGTCGAAGCTGCGATCGAAAGGGCGACCGGTGGCGGCGCACTGACGCGCGACATCGGCGGTACCTCGGACACCCACGAGGTCACCGAGGCCATCGTCCATGCACTGCAGAACGCCCTGACACCCGCCTGATCCACCGCGTCACCCACGTCGGTCGGTAACTCTCGACCAGCAACGAAGAAAAATGCGAACTCTCACCCGAGGTGAATCTCATGGGAACAACAAGCAGCACAGCGAGTTACCAACCGACCACGGTGAAGAAACCCTGGTACAAACAGCTCTACTTCTGGGTCATCGTCGCCATCGTCGCCGGCATCGATGTCGGATGGCTCTGGCCTAGCACCGGCGAAGCGATGGAACCGATCGGAACCACCTTCATCACCGCGATGAAGATGCTCATCGGGCCGATCGTGTTCCTGACCATCGTCGGCGGCATCGCCTCGGTCGCAGACCTCAAGAAGGTCGGCCTGACCGGCATCAAGGCTCTGACCTACTTCCAAGTCGGCACCATCATCGCGATGCTCACCGGCTTGGTGGCCATCAACATCTTCCGACTGGGTGACGGGGTCAACGCGGACGCAGCATCCCTCGAAACCACCGACTCGGCAAACAGTTTCATCAAGGCAGGCGAGGAGAAGGAATGGTGGGAATTCATCACCCACCTCGTCCCGGACAGTGTCGTCGGCCCCTTCGTCGAGGGCGACATCCTTCAGGTCATCTTCCTTGCCGTCATCTTCGGCGTCGCCATCAATGCGGTGGGCCAGATCTCGGATCCGATCCGAGATGCCGTCGAGCGACTCACTGCGGTCGTGTTCAAGGTCCTGAGCTTCATCATGAAGCTCGCCCCACTGGGAGCCTTCGGAGCCATGGCATTCGCCATCGGCAAGTACGGCGTGTCCACGCTCACCAGCCTCGGCAGCCTCATCCTTCTGTTCTACGCCACCTCGGCACTGTTCGTCATCGTCGTACTCGGGTCGGTCATGGCGTACCTGCGGCTCAACATCTTCCGAATGCTGGGCTTCTTCAAAGAAGAACTCCTGCTGATCCTCGGCACATCCACCGCCGAGCCGGCCTTGCCGGGACTGATGCGCAAACTCGAATACGCAGGCGTCAAGAAGACCACCGTCGGCCTCGTCGTCCCCACTGGCTACAGCTTCAACCTCGACGGCGCCGCGATCTACCTGTCCCTCGCGGCGCTCTACATCGCCCAGGCCACCAACACCGACCTGACGATCGCCCAGCAGCTCGGACTCCTCGGCGTCATGCTCCTCACCTCCAAGGGAGCGGCAGGCGTGGCCGGCGGCGGATTCATCGCCCTGACCGCGACATTGAGCACGCTGGGCACCATCCCCGCCGCAGGCATCATGCTGATCTTCGGCATCGACAAGTTCATGTCCGAATGCCGCGCACTGGTCAACTTCATCGGCAACGCCGTCGCCACCCTGTTCGTCGCCAAATGGAACCATGAACTCGACGTCGACCGCGCTCGCCGCGTCTTCGCCGGCGAAGTCCTTCCACCTCCCGACGGCGACATCGAGAACGACTTCGACATGGAAGTCCTCGAACACCAGTCGGAGCCCGTCACTGCTCGTTCCTCGGCGGTTCACGAACAGCTGCAGCCCGCAACACATTCGAGCAGCTCGAGTCACAGCTAAGCGCCACTACGACCGCAGTGCTACGAATTGCCCGATACTTCACGAATTCGCGGATTACCGCCGAATCGACGAAGTATCGGGCAATTCGTGTCTCCAGACCACACGCTATGCAGTGTCAGCCGACCGTCACGTATCCGATGACCATGTCGGTGAGCATTTTTCGAAGACGCTCCCGGTTCTCGGGCGCGACGGGGTCGAACTGGAACAGCCAGTCGAAGGTGTACTGGTTGGAGACGCGGAAGAAGCTGAAGCTGGTGATGGTGAAGTGGAGGTCGACGGCGTCGATACCGTCTTTGAAGACTTTCGCCTCACGGCCGCGGTGGAGGATGTCGGACAGTAGATCCAGTGCCGGGCCGGCGAGTTCGCTGCGCTCCCCGGATTGTCCCAGGTAGAAGGCTTTGAGCGTGTTCTCGCTCGCCATCAGACGGACGAAGTCGGGGTTCCGCTCGTGGTAGTCGAAGGTCAGCTCGACGACGCGCCGGAGTGCGTCCACGGGATCGAGTTCGTCGACGTGAACCCGCTGCTCCTCGGCGCGAATGTTGACGATCGCGCTCTCGAGCACCGATCGGTAGAGACCTTTCTTGTCGCCGAAGTAGTAGTAGATCATCTTCTTCGTCGTCTTCGTCCGTAGCGCGATGTCGTCCATTCGGGCGCCGGTGAAGCCCTTGGCCGCGAACTCCGCCATGGCCTCCGTCAAGATGTTGCCCCGAACATCCCCGCCGCGTGCACCTCGGCGGCCCTGAACCTCGGACGCTGTCGACATCGTGTCGAACCCCCTGGCTGTCTCCACTCGTTCCCTACGCCTGTTCGGCGACTTACACCAGACAGTGAACCACGGCACAGGCCGATCCGGTGGACGAAGACGTCGATCGCGGGGCCGGAAGGCCGGTACACGCCCATTCTTTTTGGCATCCGTCGATTCAACTGGGGCATCGACACAGGTAGAGCGGCACGAACAGCCGTCTCCAGCGGTCAGCGCGTGGACATTGTCTGCCGGCGATCTATGGACGTGTCGACGATCACGTTGTACGGTTCGCCTAGTTCACCAAAAAGTGAAAACCTGTTCATGCAGACGAAGTAATCGCTGCCGATCGCGCAATCGGGAGCAGATGCACCACCGAGCGGTGCAGGCACACCGGAGTGTCTGCACCCACCAGCCCTCGTCGAGCCCGCACCGTGTCGGCAACCCCAGTCGTCGTTCGGTCACAACGATCCAGCCCTGAATTCGATCCCTCACCGAAGGATGAATGGCCATGACAGCATCCGATATACAGACAAGCGCAGCGCCTGCCGGTGTTCCGGCACCCGCCGCACCGACGGACCGCGTACCGACCCGCAGACCGTGGCCTCGTCGCGATTCGCTCATCACCGGCACCAAGGCAGTCGTCGGCATCCTCGGGCTGTTGGCCCTGTGGGAACTGGCAGTCGCGATCACCCGCCCGCCCGAGTACATCCTGGTCGGACCCATCGCCGCGTTCGCCGAATTGTTCTCTCGCTTCGACTATTTCGCGACGAACGCCTGGGTGACGATCGGCGAGGCGCTGGCTGGATTCGTCGGCGGCACGTTGCTCGGCATCGTGTGCGGGGGCCTGCTGCACTATTCACCGACGATCCGGACGTTTCTCTATCCGGCCCTCGTCACGATCGACACGATTCCCAAGGTCGCCCTGGCACCTCTGTTCATCGTGTGGTTCGGCTTCGGCTTCGAGTCGAAAGCGTTCGTCGCCATGGCAATTGCTTTCTTCCCACTGGTCATCAACACGTTCGACGGTCTCAGCACCGTTCCGCACGAGCTGAAGGAACTGGCGCGGATCAATAAGGCGTCGACATGGAAGCGTCTGACGAAGATCGAGTTCATCTACGCACTTCCATCGATCTTCTCCGGTGCCAAGATCTCGATCTCCCTTGCTGTGGGCGGCGCCGTCGTCGGTGAGTTCATCGCCGGGTCGAAGGGCCTCGGATACGTGATCATGCTCGCCAACAGTCAGGTGGATCTGGCCGCCATGTTCGCGGCGTTCTTCGTACTCGCCGCCATCGCGCTGGTTCTGTTCTTCGTCGTCGACTTCGCCGGCAAGAAGCTCATGCCCTGGAAGTCCCACGCGAAATGACCGATCGAACTGGAGACCAGAATGCGTAGGACACGCACTGCGGCGTTGATGATCGCCGCCGCCCTCGTCGCACCGTTGACCGCCTGTAGCGCAACAGGATCCGGCGAGAAGATGTCACTGATGGTCGACGTCGGATACCTGCCCAAGCACGCACCCTTCTTCGCGGCCGTGGATCGTGGATTCTTCGAGGAGGAAGGCCTCGACGTCACCGTGATGCCCGGATCCGGGTCGGGTAACACCGTCGCCGCCGTCGATACCGGCAAGGTCGACGCCGGGTGGGCCGATTTCGGTGTCACCGTCCTCAACCAGGGTCGCGGCGCTCAGGTGACGCAGGTGGACCTGCTGCAGGCCCGGTCGGCCTACGCGGTGGTTGCCTTGTCCGACGGCGACATCCACAGTTGGGAAGACCTGCCGGGCAGAACCATTGCAACCGAGGGTGCAGGCGCGATGACGGCCATGTGGCCGTACGCCCTGAGCAAGTTGGGCCTCTCCGCCGACGACGTGAACGTGATCCACGCGGCCAGCAGCGCCAAGATTCCCGGGCTCGTCTCGGGCCAGTGGGACGCCAATCTGGCTCTCTCGGTATCCGACGGTCCGGCTATCGATGCCCTCGGCAAGGAGCCGGTGGTGTTGAAGTGGTCCGACCTCGGCATCGATCTGTACGGCAACGGAATCGTCTTCTCCAACGAGCAACTGCAGAACAACCCGGAGCGCGTCGTCAAGTTCAACCGGGCGCTGCAGAAGGCATACCTGTGGTCCTGCGAGAACCCGGAGGGCGCTGCCGACTCGTTCCACAAGGAGGTGCAGGGGTACGAGACCAGCACCGTCGTTCTTGCCCTGGACGAACAGTGCGCACTGAACAATCGCCTCGGCGAGGAGTCGGAGCCCTTCGGCCTCATGACCGACGACGGCGTCCAACAGATGATCGACGTCTCCCGAGAGTTTCTCGGTCTCGATCCGAACTCGACGCTGACGCCCGCACAGGTCTACAGCAACGACTACATCGACCCACTACCCACTTCCGACGAGATCTCCGCACCATGACCGCCTACCTGACCGGGAGAGAACAATGAACAAGGCAGTTGAAGTCAACAACGTAGGGGTCTCGTTCCGATCGCGCGACGGCGACACCAACGCGGTCCTCGACGGCGTGAACTTCGACGTCGAGCACGGCCAGTTCGTCTCGATCGTCGGCCAGTCCGGCAGCGGCAAGACGACCCTTCTGAAAACCATCTCCGGGCTCCAGGCGGCGACGAAGGGCGAGGTGCTCATCAAGGGCGATCCGATCGCCGCGGGTGTCGAAGAGATCGGCATGGTCTTCCAGAGCCCGGTCCTGCTGCCGTGGCGCAACAACCTCGACAATGTCCTGCTGCCGCTGGAGTTCCGAGGCACTCGCGACAACGCATCGAAGGCCAGGGCACTCGAACTCCTGGACATGGTGGGACTGAAGGACAAAGCCAAGCGCTACTCCTACGAGTTGTCGGGCGGTATGCAGCAGCGAGTCGCCATCTGTCGGGCTTTGGTATCGGACCCGGAACTGCTCTTGATGGACGAACCGTTCGGTGCACTCGACGCGATGACCCGCGACACCATGAACTTCGAGATCCAGCGCATCTGGCAGAAGACGGGATGCAGCGTCGTCTTCGTCACCCACAGCATCTCCGAGGCCGTGTGGCTGGGTGACCGCGTCGTGGTCGTCGGAGACCGCCCGGGCCGGATCATCGCCGACATCACGATCGACTTACCCCGCCCCCGCGACAAAGAGCACCGTTATTCACCCACGTTCGCCGACTACGTCACCGAAGTCGAGTCGCACATCGGGGTCACTGCCGGAATCAGCTGACCTCGAACAGTTTTCAACGACAGGAGTATTCATGTTGCGTCTATCCGCACATCTCGACACGCTGGCCGACGAGTTCGGCCTGCACCCCCGGAAGAGTCTGCTGTTCTCGGCCATTCGGTTGGACTCTCATCCGCTCGTCACGCCACTGATCGCATCCCGCGACGGTGAGGACGCCATCCTCCTCGTCCGCCAGCAGGAACAGGGCAACGTCCTCTCGGCCGGCGTCGCCCCGGAGCGCATCCGCTTCTACGCACCGTGGGTCACCATCGATCCACGTCCCATCGCCGATGTCACCGTCGCGCAGAGTCTTACCTCCCTGGTGAAGGACCTTGCCGACGACGACGCCGTTCATCTCGACGCCGACGTGGTCTTCAGCCATCAGTTGACGCTCTCGGACAGCCTGACGGTCACCACCGAACCTCTCGCTCCGAGTCCTGTTCGTGTTCGCGCGATCTCGACGTCGGAGATCGTCGATCGCTTCACCGACTGGCGTCGACGTGGGGCCGACGTCGCCACCGCGCTGATTTCCGACGTCCCGCACCTGCAGGGTCTGACCGAGGATTTCGGTGCCGCGGACACTCGTTTCACGGGCTTGGAATCCATTGCCGCCGAACGCGGTGTCGACGGTCTGGTCGTGCTCGCGCCGCCGAACTTCTCCGAGATCACCGGCAGGTCGGCACGCGGTGACGTCGCGGTGTGGGCACCGGGGAGCGACCGGGTGTTCGTGATCACCACCGCCGACGCAAGCGAGTACGGCGACGCGGTCGGCGACTATGCCTCTCTCGCCGAGGCCGTCGCGGCGCTGGTGCCCGGGAAGCGGATCGGTATCGAGGAAGAATTCATGTCCGTCGGGATCGCCGGCCAGCTCGTGGACGCCGGGTTGAGTCTCGTTTCCGCGTCGATCGATCTGGCGCACTGGCGCGACATCCGCGATCACGAAGACCTACCGTTCCAGGTCATCGCGGCCCGGACGAGCGTGTACGCGATCGAGGAGGCACTGGCCTGGGCAGAACAGGAAATCGACGCGGGAACCGAGTTCACCGAACTGGACATCTACGGCCGCTACGTCGACTTCATCGACAAGTTCACGACCGAGAATGCCATCGGGTTCGTCGTCGAGCCGTATTTCACCAACCTGCACTCGTCGAACCGCATGCTGTTTCCGGGCCCACCCGTCGACTTCCCGATCAACGGGGACACCACGTGCATTCAGCTCGACGCCGGGGTGCAGGTGACCATCGACGGCGTCGTCGTCGCGACGTCCGACATGGCGCGTTCGCTGCCCCGCACTCCTGCAGCCAAGGAGGCGTACGAGTTCTTCTTCACCGTCGTGCGGCAGGGCATCATCGGTCAACTTCGTCCCGGCGTCGTCTGCGAGGACGTACACGAAGGAACACTGCAGTTCCTGGCCCCGCATCTCCCCCGCATGATCGAGATCGGAATGCTGGGCGAGGACACCGATTTCGACACCATCTATCGTCGCCGCAACGTCGGCCATCTCATGGGCAAACAGGAGTCCTTCGCCAACGAGCTGCGTCCCGGGTACAAGCACGCCTTGGACGTCGGATCGTACGGCGCCGCCGAGATCCCCTGGCGGTACGGAGATGTGGCGATCGGTACCGAAGATCTCTGGTTCATCGGCCGGAGCCGAACCTACAACCTCACTCGACGCGACAGGACCACGGCATGACCGACACCAGCACCATCGATCCCCGGCAGCGTCTCGCAGAACGGAACCTGACCCTGCCCGAGCTGGGCGCCCCGGCGTACTCGTACGACGCCTGGACGCAGCACCGCGATGTGCTGTACCTGTCGGGACAGATCTCGCGGACCCCGAGCGGAGAGGTCCTCAGCGGCAAGGCAGGGGTGGACGCCACCACCGAGGACGCCGCGGCCGCCGCCGAGGTCGCCGCTCTCAATCTGCTGGCAAGAATCGACCAGGCCGTCGGACTCGAGAACGTGACGCAGGTTCTCAAACTGAGCGTCTGGATCGCCAGCGGACCGGACTTCACGGACCAACCGGCCGCTGCCGAATCCGCGTCGGGACTCCTGATCGACGTGTTGGGGCCTGCGGGTCGTCACGCTCGAACGACGTTGCCGACGCATGTGCTACCGAAGAATGCCCTGGTGGAGCTGGAAGCCGTCGTCGCTGTACGGCAGTAGCGTTCAGCTACCGACCGAAGCCAGGATCGGCGACGGTACGGCCACGAACAGTTCGGCGGTGGCGATGCGGCGAACCGCCCGACGCAGCGTGACCGAGTGCAGCAGTCCGGCCGAGTCCAGGGCGATGTCGACGTCGAGAACCCCTGCGGCGGTGCCGATTCGGATGGAACCCGGCCATCCGATACGGGCATTGGTGGCAACCACACCACCGGAGACGGTGGCTGCGGCGGCAACGGCGACAGCGGATGTCAGACCGATGGCCGGATGGGGCGCCATCATCGACAGCATGCGGACGGAGATGTCGTAGTCGGCCGCGTCGACGTCGACACCGGCGGTTGTGCGGTAGTCCCGCGGCGGTCCGACGACCCCCACCTTGGGGATCGCGTGGGTGATCGGCTCGTCGGGCGCGCTGAGTCCCATGCGAAGCGCTGCTTGTCTGCGCAGTGCTACGAGAACCGGCAGATGCAGGGCGAGAACGTCGTTGGGTTCGGACCCGCCGAGTCCCAAGTCCGAGGCGTCGAAGAGAGCCGCCGGGGCGCCCGCTCGAACGAGGGTGCCCCGGTACTCCTTCCCGTCCAGTTCGATCCTGTCGACGGCTTCACCCGTCGGCAGAAGCGAGACTCGATCGGCAGCAAGATCGGTGAAGGTCAGCCCGACGGGGACACCGAGTGCGGTGGTGCCGGGCACTGCGGCGTCGCCCTCGGTGGGGACTCGGCCGCCGGGTGTCGCGATGTCCGCGGCGAGAATGGCACCGGTGTTCTCGTTGCGCATCCGGACGACGGTGACCGTGTTGCCTACGGGAACCAGTCCCGCCTGCACCGCGTAGAGACCGATCGCGGTGGCGCAGTTGCCGCAGTTGCTTCCCCATTCGACGGTTCGATTCTCGACGGCGACCTGCGCGAACAGGTAGTCGACGTCGATGCCGGGGGTGGCCGAGCGTCGCACGATCGCTGCTTTGGACGTTGTCGAGCTTCCCCCGCCCACGCCGTCGAGTTGGCGGGGATCTCCCGACCCGAAGGCTGCGGTCAGAATCGCGTCCAGCCCCCCGGCGTCGGCGATGTAGGGGTCGATGTCCACGGCATTGAACAGCCAGCACTTGCTGGTGCCGCCGCGCATCCAGGTTCCTCGAAGAGTGAACATCCGGTGTGCCTTTCGATCATGTTCTGAAGCTTGATCCCAGCGTGCGTTCTCCGCGCGTCAAGGACAATTACGAAATATGTTCGCGAGGTTCAGGAGAACTTAACGCGATCACAGCATCTCCGGCACGACGACGAGGATCAGCCAGCACAGCGCAGGTGCGATGGCGACGACGATGCCTGCGTTGAGGAGAAGCTGGCGGTAGAAACGCGGGCGCTCGATGTTCTGAGCGTTGGCCAGCACCAGTGCGCCGTTGGTGGAGAACGGGGAGACGTCGACGACGGTGGCCGAGATCGCGAGGGCAGCCACTACTCCGACGACGGGCAGCGCTCCGGTTCCGAGCAGCGGCATCGCGAGCGGGATGATCGCGGCCAGCAGCGCCGTCGACGACGCGAATGCCGAGGTGACGCCGATGACGTAACAGAGAACGATCGCGACGACGATCGGTGCGCCGATCGTGATTGCCATCTCGGCCAGGTGATCGATGGTGCCGACCTCTTCGAGGATCGAGATGTAGGTGACCATGCCTGCGACCAGCAGGACCGTCGACCAGCTTATGTCCGCGATCGCCTCGCTCTGCTTCTTCAAGTCGGTGAAGGCCAGGACGGCGCCCGCGCCGATCGCGATGAAGCTGATCGGCAGATGCAGGACCAGGACGAGAACGAGAAGCGCGCCGATGAGGAACAACGTCAGCTTCTGCACTGCCGTGACGGGCTCGGGCGCGCCGAGCACTGCGGTGCCGCCTGGCCTGGCGAGAACCTGCGTGGCCTGACGACCACCGCCGGACGGGACTCCCGCACCCCCGTCGCCGCCGGACCGGGGAGTCATACGAGGTGAGCCGTCACGCGACCCGCTGGTGGGCTCGGGTTCACTGGTGCCGGTGGCGGTGTACTCGAGACCGCGGACACGCGCCAACGTGGCGTAGCCGACGACGGTCAGGACCGAGAGCAGCAGGTTGATGCCGTAGCTGGCGAAGAAGAGGGTCCACGGATTGATGGACAACCCGTTGGATTCGACGATGTCGCGGACCAGCACACCCGACACGGAGATCGGTGAGAATGCACCTGCGTGAGCGCCGTTGATGGCCATGATGCCCATGACCAGAGGGCTCATCCTGGTGCGAGCGGCGAAGCCCATCGCGGCGGGCGTGATCAACGCGACGGCCGCCGGGCTGAACGTCCCCAACGCGGTGAGTACCGATGCGGCGAAGAAGAACACCCACGGCACCACCGTCACTCGGCCGTGAACGGCCCGGATACAGCTGTTCACCAGTAGGTCGATAGTGCCGTTCTTCTTCGCCATTCCGAAGAAGTAGGTGACGCCGACGATGGTCAGGACGATCGAACTCGGGAAGGCCGTGAGAATTTCCTTGTCGTCGTATCCGAGCGCGAAGTACCCGACGGCGAACGCGCCGATGAAGCCGAGGATTCCGATGTTGATCGGGAAGAAGGTTGCAATCACGAACATCGCGACCAGGGCGACGAGTGGCAGTAACTCGATGGAGGTCATGGGAGGTCTTTCGGTGGCTGGGTCGATCCTTGGTTACATTCAGCGCTTGAACGTTGTCCACGTCACATTATTGACCTGTGCCGTTCAGAACAATATCGTTCTGCTACCAACTCGTTTAGCTCAACTGAAAGCAGACCGGCCATGCAGCACTCCTTCGACGTGGTGACCTTGTTCCTCCTGCTCGACATTGCCGAGGCGGGTTCGCTGACCGCAGGCGCCGAACGCGCGAACATGACCCCGTCCGCCGCGTCCCAACGCATCGCCAAACTCGAACACAGCATCAAGCAGCCGGTACTGACGCGGCTCCCCCGCGGCGTGCAGTTGACGGAAGCAGGAGAGATCCTCACGAGCAGGGCACGACTGTTCCGCCGTGAGATGCGCGCGGCAAGCGGTGATCTCGAAGCAATCCGGGGATTGACGCGTGGATCGGTGAGACTCGGCTCGTTCCCCACCGTCAGCGCATCACTGCTCTCGGACGCACTGAAGGACTACCACGCACGATGGCCGGGGGTCGACGTCCGCGTCAGGTCGGCGGTACGCCCTCAGCTGCTGGACATGCTTCACTCCAGCGAAGTGGATCTGGCCCTGCTGTGGAGCTACGCATGGACGGAGGAAGCCGAGAGGTCGCTGTCGCTCGAATCGTTGATGGAGGACGAGACCCTCCTGCTTCGCCCGATCACCGACACTCACGCAGAGAGAGAAGTTGCCCTGTCCGACCTCGAGAAGTCGAGGTGGATCATCCGAAGCAGCGACCACCCGGCCGCCGAAGTGTTGTTCCGCAGTTGCCGCGCAGCAGGATTCGAGCCGGAAGTGGTGTACGAGGCCCACGATTATCAGGAGATCGAAGCCATGGTCGCCGCCGGAGTCGGCATCGCAATGGTTCCCAGACTTGCAGTGGTACACCATCGCCCGGATGTACAGACCGTTCGCTTCCGCGCACAGGACAACGTTCCGACACGCGTCATCTACATCGCGTCGCTTGCCCGCCGCCAGTACACACCCGCGATGTACGCGATCTCCAGCGCCCTGCGGGGTGCCGCGGACCGCATCGCGGGAGCCCCTGCAACGGCGTGAGCCGGGCCGATCACGCCTGAAGCGACGCGTCACCACCACACCGTGAGGTAGCGTCGGGCAATGGGTGTCTCGGAGTTCGGTGCGAAGAAACTGACCATTGCGGCCTGCGCTCTGGTGCTGATTCCCATCACCGCCTGCACCACGTCACAGGACGACGCCTCCGCGCCCGAGCCCTGCACGTTGCCCGCGTCGGACTCGGTGACGACGGTGGACGCGGCGCCGTCGGCCGGCGGTGACATCGGTACCAATCCGGAGATTGCCACCGGGTATCGCTCCGGGATGGAACCGGTCGACACCACCGACTTCGCTGTGTCGACGGCCAATCCGATCTCCACCGACGCTGCGTGCGAGGTGCTGGCGGACGGCGGAACCGCCGCCGACGCATTGATCGCCGCGCAGACCGTCCTCGGTCTGGTGGAACCACAATCGTCGGGAATCGGCGGAGGCGCGTTCCTCCTCTACTACGATGCGGCGTCGGGCGACATACAGGCGTACGACGGACGTGAGGTCGCACCCGCGGCAGCCACCGGTGACTACCTGCGGTACATCGACGACGTGAACCGGACGGTGCCCCAGCCCGACGCACGGTCCAGCGGCAGATCGATCGGCGTGCCGGGCGTCATGCGTATGCTCGAGCAAGCCCACGCCGACCACGGAAAGCAGGACTGGGCGGAGCTCTTCGATCCGGCAGTCGCGCTCGCGGACAACGGCTTCGAGATCAGCCCGCGAATGGCACAGTCCATTGCCGATTCCGCGCCGAAGCTCGCGCTCGACCCGTCGTCGAAAGAGTACTTCCTGAATCCGGACGCGTCCCCGAAGGCCGAGGGAACGGTACTGACCAATCCTGGGATGTCGAAGACGTTGTCCGCCATCGCATCAGGCGGCGCCGACGCCTTCTACACCGGCGACATCGCGCAAGCCATCGTCGACGCCACCGCGGACACCTCCGCCGGCCGGACACCAGGACTGCTGACCATGGAGGACCTGGCCGCCTACGAGCCGAAGACCAGAACCGCCGTCTGCACCGAATACCGAGACCACGACATCTGCGGGATGCCCGGTCCGTCGTCCGGTGGGATAGCCGTCGCGTCGACGATGGGGATTCTGTCGAACTTCGATCTCGGCCAGTACGCGCCCACCGACATGGATGCCGACGGCGGTGTCCCGACGGCCGAGGGTGTACATCTGATCTCCGAAGCAGAACGGCTCGCCTACGCTGATCGCGACTTCTACGTCGCCGACCCGGATTTCGTACCACTGCCCGGTGGTTCACCCGACACCCTCCTCGACCCCGAATACCTCTCGGGGCGTGCGGCTCTCATCGATCCTGCGCGCAGTATGGGCAAGGCCGAGCACGGCGACTTCGGCCCCGTGCAGTTCGCGTCGTCCACCGAGCAGGAACACGGAACCAGCCACATCTCCGTCGTCGACAGCTACGGAAACGCCGCGTCGATGACGACGACCGTCGAGTCCGCGTTCGGCTCGTTCCACATGGTCGACGGCTTCCTGCTGAACAATCAGCTGACGGACTTCTCCGCCGAGCCCGTGGCACCCGACGGCACTCCGTTGGCCAACCGAGTGGAACCGGGCAAGCGCCCACGCAGTTCCATGGCGCCGACCCTCGTCTTCGACAAGACCGACGACGGCAGCCGAGGCGACCTCGCCTTGGTCGCAGGTTCGCCCGGCGGATCCGTCATCATTCAGTTCGTCGTCAAGACACTTGTCGGCGTTCTCGATTGGGGAATGAACCCCCAGCAGGCCGTCTCGATGGTGGACTTCGGTGCGGCGAACTCCCCTGCCACCAACTACGGCGGTGAACACCCGAACGTCACCGGCCCCGACGACCCCGTCGTACGCCAACTCGAGCAATGGGGACACCAGGTCTCCACGGCGGACCAATCCAGCGGCCTCAGCGCCCTCCAGCGCACCGACAACGGTTGGACCGGCGGCGCCGACCCTCGTCGAGAAGGCATCGTGTTGGGGAACTGATCGACGGATGCTCGTCAGGTGTGTTCCAGGGCCGTCGGCGTCATCCCGAGAATCGGTATGGTCAGCTCCGGGTCGTCACAGAGCCCGGGCGATCATGGATTTCATGACTTCGTTCGCACCTGCATAAATGCGCTGAACACGAGCGTCCTGGTACATCCGGGCAATGAGGTATTCGCGCATGTAGCCGTAGCCGCCGTGCAGCTGCACGCATCGGTCGATCACCGCGCACTGTTGATCGGTGAGCCAATACTTCACCATCGCAGCTTCGGCGGCGTCGAGTTTCCCTGCCAGGTGCGACCGAACACACGAGTCGAGGAATACCTCGCACGTGCGGGCAATGGTTTGACATTCGGCAAGCTCGAACGCGGTGTTCTGAAACTCGAACAGACTGTGTCCGAACGCCTGCCGCGATTTCGTGTATTCCACGGTATCGTGCACGGCACGGTTCATCGCCCCGGACGCCTGCGCTCCAATGATGAGCCGCTCCTGCCCGAGTTGGGCCATCATCTGAGCAAAACCGCAACCTTCCTCGCCCAAGAGGTTCGCAACGGGCACCCGTACGTCGGTGAAGGAGAGCTCCGACGTGTCGGCACCGAGCTGGCCCACTTTGTCCAACACACGTCCGACCGCGAAGCCCTCCGCGTCACGAAGGTCCACCAGCAGAAGGGACACTCCCTTCGCACCTGCTTTCGGGTCCGTCTTGACCGCAAGCACAATCAGATCCGCGGACGACCCGTTGGTGATGAAGGTCTTCGAGCCGTTGACCACGTAATGATCGCCGTCACGTATCGCCGAGGTCTTGATGGCTTTCAGGTCCGAGCCCGCGCCAGGCTCGGTCATACCGATGGCCCCGAGCAACTCACCCGTCGCCATCCCCGGGAGCCACTGCGATTTCAGTTCCTCGGTGCCGTACTCGTTGATGTAGTGAGCGACGATGCCCGAATGTACGGATATTCCGAACGACAGGTCACCCGAGTAACCCTGCGCACAGAACACAGCGAGGTCGTGTGCGAACGTTCCACCGCCCCCGCCGTACTCCTCGGGGATGGAGCAACAGAGCAGTCCGAGCTTGCCTGCTTCGAGCCACACCTCACGATCGATCCGGTGCTGTGTATCCCATTTGTCGTTGTGTGCCATCACTGCTCGCTCGAAGAATCCCGTAGCCAGCTCCGAGAGGGCTTCCACTTCGTCGTCGTGCCAGGTAGGTACGTATTTCTTCACTGACTGTCCTTCGTTGCGATATTCGATCTCGCTGACTGGATCGCGGCCTCGGGCGCACGCGCGGATTCCGGGTACCCGTGGAGCAGGTCGGTGAGTTCGCGGTGATACTTCTCGACGTTCGCGACCTTGACTTGCTCGTATCCACGGACCACGTCGGGCAACTCTGCAATACGCACGGCGGTCGGAAGACTGTTCGGGTTCAGCAGTGCCGTCACTCGAGAGATCGTGTCGCGGTACTCGCTGATCAACGCACGCTCCATCTTTCGGATGTGGTGGTAGCCGAAGACATCGAGTTTGGTTCCTCGGACGCGACGCATGGCTCGCAGTGTCTTGAAACCGGGGTTGACCCACGATCCGAGCGAGAGCTTGTTCTTCATCCCCATGGCCCGCAGCATGGGCGGGTGCAGACGGACCGCACGGGTGGCTCCAGCTCCGAACGCTTCCTTCACTGTCGCGTCGAACTCGGGATCGAGAGCGAGCCGCGCTACCTCGTACTCGTCCTTGTAGGCCATGAGTTTGTGCAGGCTGTGCGCGACGGCTTCGGTCAGTTCCGAGGAACCTGGCACGGCTGACTCTTCCTGCCTACGCACCTGCTCGACGAACTCGACGTACTGTCGCGCGTAGTCGACGTTCTGATAGTCCATCAGCTCGGCAGTACGGATCAGGACCTTGCGAGCAAGTTCCGAATCGTCGCCGGCACGTACCGTCGACGCGATGGCAACCGCCAAAGCCGACGGTGGTGCAGGTACGAAGACAGCACGACGGTTTGCATCGATCGCAGCATCGAGTCCATCCGGATCGGCGACGGCCTGTCGGCCCCGCCGGAATGCCTGCAGGTTCGCAGCTACCGACACACCGTTCAGTGTGATCGCTTCTTCGATCGCCGCGAGTCCGATCGGGAGCACTCCGGTTTGAAATGCAGCGCCGACGAGCAGCATGTTGGTGTACTGCTCGTCGTCGAACAGTTCACGGGAGAGCAGCGCCGGGTCGAGGTAGACAGCACGTGAGGTTGCGCCGCCGATGGCAGATCGAATCTCGCCGATACCGGGAAACGCGATGGACGTGTCGACGACCATCTTGCCGGTCGGAATCTCGGTCGTGGAGACGACGGCGACAGTCTTTTCGGCGTCGGCCACCTTCAGGTTGACCGGATCCGTCGCAACCAGGGAGTCGCATCCCAGGTAGAGACCGCAGCGGCCCTGCCCGATCTTCGACGCTGTATCGCGGACGTCGTTGGTGATCTTCAGATCCGACACCACGGCGCCCCCCTTCTGAGCGAGTCCTGTCTGGTCGAGGCTGCGAACGAACTTGCCGTCGATGACCGCGGCGGTGGCGAGTATTTGCGCGACGGTGATGACACCGGTGCCGCCGACGCCCATGATGCGCATACCGAATTCGTCGGTGATCGGCGGGACAGCCGGGTCGGCAACGATGTCGGATCCGACGTCGGCCACCGGTTCGCGCTGTTCCGCCGGACCCGGTGTGACCGTCACGAACGATGGGCAGTCCCCCTCGAGACAGGAATAGTCCAGGTTGCAGGAGGATTGATGGATGGTGGTCTTGCGGCCGAACTCGGTGTCGGTGGGATGAACGGACAAGCAGTTCGACTTCTCACCGCAGTCTCCGCATCCCTCGCAGATCCGTTCGTTGATCATCACGCGAGTCACCGGCGTTTCCATTTTGCCGCGCTTGCGCTTGCGCCGTTTCTCCGCAGCGCATTCCTGATCGTGCACGAGGACAGTGACACCAGGGACGGCGGCAAGTTCTTCCTGCACCGTCACGAGATCGTCGCGATCACGAACTTCGACGCCCTTGGGTAATTTCAGCGACCTGACACGATCGTGGTCCTCGGTGGTGACGACGACTTTCTCGACTCCTTCGGCGAGCAGAAGTCGAACGAGTTGGTCCAGCGGCATTCCACCGACGGGATCCTGACCTCCGGTCATGGCGACCGTGGCGTTGTAGAGAAGCTTGTAGGTGACGTTCTCACCCGATGCCACGGCGGCGCGCAGCGCGAGCGAGCCTGAATGCATGAACGTGCCGTCGCCGATGTTCTGAACGAAGTGGCCTTCGGTCAGGAACGGCGCCATGCCGATCCACTGGGCGCCTTCGCCGCCCATCTGGGTCAATCCGATGACGTCACCGACCTGCTTGTCGTCCATCATCATCACCATCGCGTGGCAGCCGATACCGCCGCCGACGAGTGTGTCCGGCGCAACCTTGGTCGAGGAGTTGTGCGGGCATCCCGAGCAGAAGTACGGCGTGCGGGTGAGCATCGGGAGCGCGATCCTGGACCGCTTGGGACGTTCCTTGTAGCGCAGAACCGGGTCGATGCCGTGTTCGTCGCCGAGCCGCTTCGTCAGCGCACTCGCAACGAGATCGGCGTCGAGTTCACCGAACGAATTGACCAGGGGCTTGCCGTTCGTGTCGTGCTTACCGATGACCATGGGCGCATCGACCCTGCGGTACAGGATGTCTCGGATCGCGGTCTCGATGAAGGCACGCTTCTCCTCGACCACGATGATTTCGTCGAGTCCCTTGGCAAAGGCGGTGACGATGTCGGGGTCGACAGGGTAGATCATCCCGAGCTTGAGTATGCGAATGCCGTATCGCCGCAGGTCCGTCGGTTCGAGCCCGAGAACCGACAGTGCTTCCCTCAGATCCAGATACGTCTTGCCGGAGGTGACGATTCCGATGCGGTCGTCGGGACTGGATTGCACGATCCTGTTGAGCCCGTTGAGTCGCGCGTATTCCAGCGCACGGGGCAATCGGTCCATCTGTTGGCTACGTTCGAGGGTAAGCAGGTTAGGGCCGACGAGGTTGGCGTTCGGGGTGTACGTACTGGGCCCGAGAGTTCCGAATTTCGGGTCGATGCGGTCCGGATGTACGACAGCAGAACTCGCGCCGTCGGCAACCGCGGTGACGATCTTCAGACCCGACCACAGTCCGGTGAACCGCGACAGGAACGGTGCATGCACACCGTAGTCGAGGACCTCCTGAGAATCCGCCGGGTACAGCGTGGGGATCAGCAAATCGGCCATCGCAACTTCGGATGCACAGGCCAGGCTGGAGGACTTGCCGCCCGGGTCGTCGCCCACGATGGCAACGGCGCCGCCGCGCGGATCCGCGCCGACGAGGTTGGCGTGTCGGATGGCATCGGATGCGCGGTCGAGGCCGGGCGACTTTCCGTACCAATACCCGGTGACCCCGTCCGAACGCAGATGCCCGATCTGTGGGGCCATCTGGGTGCCGAGCACCGACGTCGCCGCCAACTCCTCGTTGACGCCCGGACGGTGAACGATGTCGTAGTCGGCCAGCAGCTTTCGTTTGCGACCGATTTCGAGGTCGTACCCCGCGAGCGGAGACCCCTCGTATCCGGAGACGAACGACGAGGACTGCAAGCCTCGCCGCCTGTCGAGAATCGCGCGGTCACGCAGAATGCGAACCAACGCTTGGATGCCGGTGAGATAGATCGAACCCTCGTTCAGGGTGTAGCGGTCGTCGAGGGCGAAGGCCGTGGACCGGGGTTGGAGCGTGGAAGTCACTGTGAATGTCCTTCAGTGGTCGGTGTGGTTCACATCAGGCGGGGGCTGTGCCCGGTGTGAGTCCTGCAACGAGTTCTTCGAGTGATGGGGCGCTGTCGATGCGGTCGATGAACGCGACTTCCGTCCGGTATGCGGCTTCGCAGTGTGCAACTACCCGGGGCATCTCCGCGAACGGGATGATGCAGATGCCGTCCCCGTCGGCGACCACGTAGTCACCTGGAAGAACGGTGCAGCCCTGGACGGTGACGGGGCCATTCATCTCGGCGATGTCGTAGCGGTAGCGCGCTGCCGCAGGGTTGGTGGTGGCACCGAACACCGGGAGCCCCGATGCTCGGATGCTGTCGGTGTCGCGGACGGCGCCGTCGACGACGCACCCGGCGATACCTGCCTTGATTGCCCATCTGGCAGACAGGGCACCCATGACGGCGCCGGTGAGCGAACCGGAACAGTCCATCACAGCGACATCGCCGGGACGCCCGAGCCCGTACAGATCGCGGTCGCCGAAAATTCTTCCGCGTCCGGCGTGACGGTTGCTGCTCACATCGCCGTCCAGTGAAATGTAACGCAGGGTCACGGCCTGGCCGCAGAGACGGATCCCCGGCGTGATCGGCCGCAGCGCTGTCGAATCGAGAACGAACCCGACTCCGAGCTCGTCCAGTGCGTCGGCTACGGCAGACGACACGTCAGGGACAGCGAGCAACCGCGACACGAAATCGACGTCGTGCCGGGGCATGGACAGCGAGGCAATTTTGGAGTCCGGCGTCGTGGTGGTCATCCTGGCCCGGACGTCGGAATCGCGGCGAAGGTCAGACATTGTCGACCCCTGCGGGAACGCGTCGGGTGGTCGGCAAGGTGCGTCTGCGCGTGGCCTCGTAGTTGTCGATGTCGCCGACGTTGCGCAAAGTGAGACTGATGTCGTCGTACCCGTTGAGAAGCCGCATGCGTGCGTTGTCGTCGAGGTCGAACGCGTGGGTCCTACCCTCGCAGCGAACTTGGCGCTTGATCAGGTCGACTGTGATCGGGTCGCTCGGGGAGGTTTCGACGCTCTTCCACAGCAGATCGATCACCTGCTGATCCAAAGTGATGGTGAGCAAACCGTTCTTCAGTGAATTACCCCGGAAGATGTCCCCGAATCGCGGCGCGAAAACGACTCGGAATCCGTAGTTCTGCAACGCCCACACTGCCATCTCGCGCGACGAGCCGACACCGAAGTTCTCACCGGCGATCAGGACGGTCGCACCCTGGTGCTCCGGGCGATTCAGTACGAAGTCCGGCTGCGCACGCCAGTCGTGCATCAGGGCGTCTTCGTACCCCTCCTTGGTGACCCCTACGCAGAACCGAGCAGGAATGATCTGATCGGTGTCGACATCCGAGATCCGCAGCGGGAGACCGATTCCTGTGTGCTCGGTGAACGGTTTCATCAGAACAGTCCTTCCAGGTCAGCAGGCGCTGCAAGACGGCCCATCACTGCCGTCGCGGCTGCGACACCCGGCGATACGAGGTGCGTGCGCACCCCTCGTCCTTGGCGACCTTCGAAGTTGCGGTTGTTGGTCGATGCGGCCCGTTGGCCTGGTTGCAATCGATCGTCGTTCAGGGCAACGCACATCGAGCACCCCGAGTATCGCAGGGGGGCGCCTGCAGCTGCGAATATCTTGTCGAGCCCCTCGGAGATTGCCTGCGTGCGTACGGCTTCCGATCCAGGAACCAACAGAACCCGGACGCCGGGCGCAACGTGACGCCCTTTCCACACCTCGGCGACCTCTCGAAGGTCTTCGATCCTGCCATTCGTGCACGAACCGATGAACACGGCGTCTATCGGTACTTCGCGCAACACAGTTCCGGGCTCCAGGCCCATGTAACTCGACGCCCGCTCGGCAGCGGCCCGTTCGACAGAGTCGACGAACATCGCGGGGTCGGGCACGCGGTCAGCGATGCTCACCGACTGCGCAGGGTTCGTACCCCATGAGACCCGCGGCGCTATGGAGCCGGCATCGATGTGCACTTCCTTGTCGAAGACCGCGTCGTCGTCGGAGTAGAACGTGCGCCAGTACTCGGCTTCGACGTCGAATGCACCACCGACCGGGACGTGAGGCAGGCCGCGCAGATAGTCGACGGTCACGTCGTCGGGAGCAATGAGCCCCGCGCGGGCACCGGCTTCGATCGACATGTTGCACACGGTCATTCGCCCTTCCATCGACAGTGCTCGGATCGCTGCGCCTTGATACTCGATGACGTGTCCTTGGCCGCCGCTGGTACCGATTCGCTCGATGATGGCGAGGATCAGGTCCTTGGCGCCCGTACCCAGTGGCAGCTGCCCGTCCACCACGACGCGCATGTTCTTCATGGGGGCCATCGGCAGGGTCTGCGTTGCGAGGACATGTTCGACCTGACTCGTGCCGATTCCGAACGCCAGTACTCCGAACGCACCGTGCGTGCTGGTGTGTGAGTCGCAGCAGACCAGCGTCATTCCGGGCTGAGAGAGACCGAGCTCGGGCCCGATGACATGGACGATTCCGCGCGCTGAATCCCCCAGCGAATACAACTCGATTCCGAAGTCCGAGCAGTTGCGACGAATGTGGTCGAGCTGCTCGACTGCTGCTGGATCGGTGATCGTCCGCAACACGTCATCGGTAGGAGTGTTGTGATCCTCCGTGCCGAGCGTGAGTTCCGGCCTGCGGACCGTCCTACCCGCCTCCCGTATGCCTGCGAACGCAACGGGCGTGTTCACCTCGTGCAGCAGATGCATGTCGATGTAGATCAGATCGGGCTCGTCTTCGACAGAGCGAACAAGGTGACTCTGCCAGATCTTGTCCGCCAACGTGCTTCCCATGATCGGCACGGTTTCCTTCCACTAGTCGTGCGTTTCGAGGGTGGGCGAGAAGGCTTCATGTTCGGAAGGGCTGGCGCCGAACTCTGCGCCCACGACACTCGATGTGACACACAACATAGCTACACCTGTACCGTGAGATGAACCAGAAGGCAGATTCTGCTACCAAGTGCTCAAAACATGGTCGCGTGAACGCAGCCGAGTGCGCACTTGGATTAATTTCATGCATTTCACCGGGAGGATCCCATGGACGGCTTCGACAAACTCGATCTCGACTTGCTTCGACTCATGGTCGAAGAACCACGCGCCGGAGTACGCGAATACTCTCGACGACTGAACATTGCCCGAAACACAGCGCAGGCGCGCATGACAAAGCTGGAAAAAGCCGGCGTGATCGTCTCGTGGCGCCCGCAGATCAACTTGGCGCCGCTCGGATACACCGTGATGGCGTTCGTCCACGTGCACATTGCACAGAATCAGGTCGACGAGACACTGGAACGATTGCTCGCGGTGCCCGAGCTGATCGAGGCGAACACCGTCTCCGGCGAAGGCGACCTTCTCTGCCGCGTCGTCGCGCGCGACAACACCCACTTCGAGACGGTGTTGCAGGCGGTGATGAAGACGGACGGGGTGCTGCGGACACGCTCGGAAATCGTCTTGAGCCGACGCATCTGGCCGCGCACTATCCCCATCGTCGAGAAGATGCGTACCGAGATCTAGCTCATCAGCCCGCAATCGCGCACTTGGTAGTTGCGATCCGACAATAGCGAACTTCCATGGCCGTCCGACGGTCCCGACTGAGCATTTGGTAGTGCGCGTGCCCGCGTGACTCGAGTTCGCTGAGCACTTGGATCCTTTCTCGCCCAGCCGGTTGATTTGTGATGCCGATCACCTTTCAATAACGACGTGCAGTTACGTCACCCAGCCCCAGGGTGTGGCTCTGCCCGACATCGGCTCACTGCTCGTCGGCCCATCACCGACGACGCGCGCTCGGCCCATTTGACGAGCATCCACCGGAAGGTTCCTCGATGATCTACTTCATATCGATCGCGGCGCTCGTCGCGCTGTTCGCGATCGCCACCATGACTCCTATCAATATGGGGGTCCTGGCCTTTGCCGCAGCATTCGTAGTGGGTGGCTGGCTCTCCGGCCTGTCCATGGACGACATCTTCGGGTTCTTTCCCGGCAGCATCTTCACGATCATCGTGGGAATCACCCTGCTGTTCGGCATTGCCCGAGTGAACGGGACCGTCGACCTCATCGTTTCCGGCGCACTCAAACTCGTACGCGGCAAGCGTTGGGCGATCGTGTGGCTCATGTTCGTCCTCGGAGCAGGCTTGATGACCATGGGATCTGTACTCGCAGTGGGTATGCTCGCGCCCATCGCCATGCCTATCGCCAAGCGCTACAAGATCGATCCGCTCCTGATGGGCATGATGATCAGCCACGGTGTCCTCGGTGCGGCGTTCTCCCCGATCACCGTCTACGGCGCCTTCACCAACGGTTGGCTTCAGTCCGCGGGACTACCGACGAACCCACTGGCCCTGTACTTGATCCCCCTGGGACTGAGTTTCGTTCTTGCACTCGGACTGTTTCTCGTACGCGGCCGTGACCTGATGAAGTCCGACGGCCAAGTCATCGACATCGACGACTTCACCGGCGGCGGAGTCGCACCGACGACGTCCTCGAACGGCCCGCGCGGCACCCTCGTCGGTGCATCCGCGCCCTCCCAACAGGGAGTCACCGCGCGAGCCGGCGCAGGACCGATGGTCGTGACGACCGGGCCCACGCGGCCGGGACCGGACCGTCTCGGGGAAATAGAAGCGACCGGCTTCACACCGCTACGGATACTGACGTTGATCGGCATGGGAGCACTCCTGATCGGATCTGCGGTCTTCCAACTCGACGTCGGCGTCTGTTCGATGGTCATCGCAGCCGTCCTTCTCGTACTCGCTCCCAACAAGCACAAGCCGGCTGTCGACAACGTCACCTGGTCGGCCGTGCTCCTCGTGTGCGGGATGCTCACCTACATGGCCGTCATGCGTGAAAACGGGACATTGCAGTTCCTCGGTGACGCGGCAGCTTCCCTGAGCTCGCCTATCCTCACAGCCCTGATCCTGTGCTACGCCGTCGCGGCCGTTTCTGCCGTCGGATCGTCCATCGGGACACTCGGCATCGTCCTTCCCCTCGCCTCACCACTGCTGCTGCTCGGTGAACTCGGATTGATCGGTTTCATTGCCGCACTGTCGTTCTCCGCGGTCATCGTCGACGTCAGCCCGCTGTCGAGCAACGGTGTCATGGTCCTCGCCAATGCACAGGTACCGGACCGGGATGCGTTCCAGAAGCTCTTGTTCAAGTACACCGGTTACATCGTGGCCGTCGCACCGTTGCTCGCGTGGCTGGTAGTAGTCCTGCCCACCTCGCTCTGACCGACGGCTACGGTCAACGAATCCTTCGGCGGTAGCCGACCTGCGACGGCGCGAGGCTCGAAGCCTGTCGGGGCCCCACGCTGGTGACCATGAGACGGTCCAGATCGACCGGCCGGATCGGGGTCGCCACCGTGTATCCGAGGACGGCCAGCCGGATCGCGGATCGCATCACCCAGGATGGTTCGGGAAGCGCGTGAACTGTCCTGAGTTCTTCCGGAGCGATGGCAGAGATGATGGATTCCGAGTGGCGGCGCAGGCGCGGCGGGAGCACACGTTCGCCGAACGCAGCGATCAGGGATCGGGCGATGTCGCGTCCTTCGGAAGTGGGTGCGTACTCGCGTCGCTCGTAGTCGGCTGCCCACCGTTGCATCTGCCGCCGGGAGGCCGGTAGGTCGGTCAGATGCTGAAGCTCGGCAACCGATCGCCAGAATCGCCACTGCGCCTCCAGTTCCGACTTCGAGAACGGCGAGAAACCCTGGGACAAGGTGATGCGGTGTGGGTCGAGCGCAAGCGTGGAGAGCGTGTACAACGAGTCGTCGTTCCGCAGTGGGAAGTGAGAGTGAATATCGTTCAGTCGCTCGATCCACGCGAGCCCCGTCGGCGACGTTGGGCCATGGTCGAGGAGACGACCGAAGAACAGCAGGGTGTCGTCGTTACGGTCGACGGGAAACCGCAGGATGTCGCCGGTTCCTCGGCGGTGAAGGATCCGAGCCATCGTCGGGACCGCGACCTGCTTCATGAACGCCACGGTGAACAGCGCGTAGGTCAGCACGGGGCTGCCGTGAAGCACTACCAGTGAGAGCCTTGCTATTTCATCGGCGTCTTCGACCGGATCCAGGCGACGAATCCGTCGGGTGACCACAAAACCGGGACGCAGCTTCACAGTACGGGCTCCAATCGGACGACCGCGCGACCACCGAGGTCGACCTGTATCCGCGCACGACCGTTGTCGTCGGCAGTGACGATTGCGTCGAGAGTCCCCGTCGCGCGGTAGCTACCGAACGGTTCGAGCCGATCGACGATCAAAGTGACTCTCCGCGGCGAAGCACCCGGATACAGGACCAAATCGAGCGCGGCTCCATCGGTGACAGCCCGTGCCACGAGTACATCCGGATACGCCGCCTCGGCGAGCTGGGGCCCGGACAGCCATCGAGCCGGAAGGCCGCCCCCGATGAGATCGCGGTTGACCGACGGCCGCGCGAATCGCGCCATCAGGGAGTACAGGTTGCATTGGGTGGACAGATCGCTGTAATGAGCCACGCCCTCGTTGCGTTCGACGGTCTGCTCGGTGTCGACGTATTGGAATGCGCTGTCGGCAATGTCCTCGGATCCCATCTCGCGAGCAGTCAGCGACAGAAAGACGTTCGCGAACGAGTCGCTACCGAACGAGTAGTCACCCACATCGCACCGGTTCGCGGCAGTCCGTGGCAGGAGGTACCTGTCGCCGTCGAACTTCAGCGAGTCACGTCTGGTCAGCCACCATGCCCGTTGCGCGTGACCGGGAAGGAACGAGTTCATCCAATAGGTGGTCGGAAGGCTCACCCCCTCGCTCGCCCAGATGTTCCACGACAGCCCCAACGTTTCGTTACGGACTCCGATCAACTTTCCGTCGGGCCGCTGGAACTCGTCCTCGTAGCTCCGCGAGATGGATTCACTCAGCTCGGCGAAGTAGTCGGTGCGATGGAGTCGGTCGTGCAGGATCAGCGTGTTGACTCCGAAGCTGTTGCACACCGGATATATCCACCGAGGCTCGCAGGAGTACAAGGTGAAAGGCGACCGAGTCATGTTCCGGTGTATCGATGCGGCGACGGTGTGAAAGTCGTGTCGATACTGTTCGTCGTCCGACCACGTGTAGGTGAGTCCGCCCTCGCGGGAGAATCTGGCGTCTCCGAAACTCTCGTACATTCCGACCGCCACGCCCTGCCAGCCGGTCAGCATCACGTTGTCCTTGTTGAGCACCGGGTCTCGCCCCAATGACAGCCTGCCCCAGGCATTCTCCCGCGCCCAGTACCCCCAGACCTTCCGATCACCCATCTTCAGAATTGAATTTTCCTGCGCCTCGGCCAGGTACCCGGAGAACGCCGGAGTACGGGTGTACCGAAACATCGACAGTGCATACCCGAGAATGCTCAGCTGGTAGCGGAGCGCTGCTTCTCGGTACTGGTCACGGCGATCGAAGCCGACGAACTCCGGAAGCGGTTGCAACGCAAGATCCAACGCGAACCGAAAATGCTCGAGATCGCGGATCGACGCTTCCCCGACCGGAGGCTCGGGAGACGACGGGACTGCCGGCTCGAAGAACTCCACTCTCGACAGTTCGTCGTTGAGCGCCACCGCCGTCGCACACTGTCGTCGATGACGTACCGCGTGAACAGACAGCGTGAGAACCGCGGCGACCGGGACGAATCCGGCCGTCACCGCCACTCCTACCGGGGAGAGATGCCCGTGATGGTGGGTGAACGAAGCCTCGACGAGCAGGCCGATCCATACGATGACGGGCGCGACGACGGCACCGATCATCCACCACAGCAGCAACGCGAGCGCGAAGGCCGCGAGCGCCAGACCCGCGTGTACGACGTTGCCCGACGCGAGGTGTCCGCCACCCGGGAGAAGCAGACCCGCCGCCGCAACGGCACTTCGCCCGTCGCCGAACGCGGCAACGCACACAGCAAAGACCCACACGATCGAGTACACCGCTCCGGCGCGCACCAACTTCGACCTCGTCACCGGGGAAATCAGCGGCGGCGACGTCGGCAGTGGTCGCGCGCGCACCATCCGTCCCTGGCGGTCGGCCAGCGCGCTCATCGCGCCACGCCCGCGAACGGGGCATCGTCGGCGACGACGGTACGTCGAGCAGCAGGAGGCATCGCCCGAGTCCCGGAGTCCTCACGCCCGAGCACGGGCCGCGCGGCCGTCGACACCTTCCTCAACGCAACCATCAGTAGGAGGGGAATCACGCAACACAGCATCGAACTCTCCAATCCGAAACGAGAACGTACCAGTTTCACTCACGGTAGGTCAGGATGCAGCACAGGTCAATGGCGGTTGTTCGAACCCTCGGGAACGAGAGGTGCCATCCGGTGACACGATGGACGCATGGGAGTGCCAGCCGAGCAGACCGAACGACCCTACGGCGGCGAGAGCGCGTCGACCCGCCGTCTCGGGCGGCGGCAGCGGCTGATGGATTCGGTATTGGACATCGTCGGCGAACACGGAATCGCCAACCTGAACGTCGGAATCGTCTGCGAACGGGCATCGGTGTCCAAACGCCATTTCTACGAAAGCTTCGACAATCTGGACGACCTCACCGGTCAGACCTTGACCGTTGTACTCGACGGAGTGTTCACGCAGGTCGGCGGTGCACCCGAGGAAAGCGTCACGCTCGCCGACGACGCAGGCACCATCGAAGCCGCGGTGCGTGCGGTACTCGCCGCCTTCGACGACGCCCGCGCGGCCCGGTTGTACCTGGAAGCGCCGGGAAACACCGGACTGCGTCGAGCCCGCGACAATGCAGTCGACCGCCTCGTCGAGCAATTTCTGCTCGCCCTCACCGCCGAGCAGTCCGCATCACCTCGCGCACGGCTCATTGCGCGCGTCCTCGTCGCCGGCACAACCGAAGTCGTAGCACTCTGGTTACAGGGAGACCTGGAACTGACGCGAGACGAGGTCGTCGCACCCCTCGTCACACTCGGGGTCGACTCGTTGGCGCGAATCCGCCAGTCGGGCGATCAATAGAGCCCGCTGCCGACGGACCGCGCTGCGAATGCGGTCCAGCGATCATGCCTGCCGATCAAGCGAGTAGTACACCGATCTGCGACTCGATCTCCGCGACCACTTCGACGAGTGTTTTCTCGACGTTGATCGTGGTGGCCATGGCGACGAACATGATGGCGGAGACGATGTGCGCCGTCATCGCGGCGCGCTCGGGATCCCGAGAACCGTCGCGCGTCAGCACCGCGGCGATCTCACTCTCAGTCTCCCCGAGCAGCGCCAACGCGACACCGTGATACGGCTCGTGCGGGTCTCCGAAGACGATCTCGCGCAGATACGTACGTCCGTTGTCGACCTGTTTTCGATTGCATTCGACAACGGGCCGCACGATCGCCATCACTGCGGCGAGTGGGTCCTCGATGCCTGCCGCCGCCATTCGGCCCCTCTCCAACGCCTCGCCGTAGGTCGAGTTCTGCACCAGCAGTAGTAGCTCACCCTTCGTCTTCGCGTAGAGGAACAACGTACCGGTGCCGATATCGGCTTTGTCGGCGATTTCCTGGGTCGTCACCTCGTCGACCCCTCGCTCGAGGAAGAGCTCGCGAGCCGCCGCTGTGATGCGCGCCAGCTTCTCCTGCTTGTTCCGCTCCCGCCGCCCCATCGGCTGTTGGCGAGCATTCGACATCGGACCACACTTTCGAGGAATAATACTGACCGCACTCAGTTATGAGTATAGTCAGAGCAGTTCGTACCTTGCCTAGGAGCACACATCATGCCAACTCTCGCGAACTCGGTCGCACTCGTCACCGGCGCCGAGGCCGGACCGAGTCGACCCGCCGAGTCCGTCCACCCCCAACTCCTGAGTGTTCAGGCATGACGTTTCGACACGACCGCTCCCACCGGAAGGCAACGCGATGAAGGCATTCGTTCTCGCCGAGTACAAGAAACCCCTCGAACTGCGCGACGTCGCCGAGCCCACCGTCGGAGCCGACGAAGCGCTCGTGCGGGTCGAGGCGGCTGGACTCAACCAGCTGGACGAGAAAACGCGCTTGGGAGAATTCAAGCTGATCCTCCCGTATGCCCTCCCTCAGACTCTCGGTCACGACGTCGCCGGCACAGTCGTCGAGGTCGGCGCGAACGTACGCAGCGTCGCTCCCGGCGACAAGGTCTACGCCTGCGTCGGCAAGAATCACGTCGGCACGTTCGCCGAGAAGGTCGTCGTCGACGCGGCTGATCTCGCGCCGCGGCCAACGAGCGTCACCGCCGCCGAGGCAGGCTCCCTTCCCCTCGTGGCGCTCACCGCGTGGCAGGCATTGGTGGAGATCGGCAATGTCCGACCCGGCCAGAAGGTCCTGATCCATGCCGGCTCCGGCGGCGTCGGCACCATCGCAATCCAATTGGCCAAACATTTGGGTGCGATGGTCACCACCACCGCAAGCACATCCAACGCAGACTTCCTCCGCGAACTCGGCGCCGACCGCGTGATCGACTATCACACCGAGGATTTCGCAGATCTCGGTGCCGACTATGACCTGGTCCTCGACAGCGTCGGCGGAGAGAATCTCGAGAAGTCTCTCCGCATTCTCCGACGAGGCGGAACGGCAATCGGCCTCGTCGGACCGCCGGACCCTGCGTTCGCCCGAGACGCAGGCCTCAACCCGTTCGTACGCACAGCGATTCGTCTTCTGAGCCGAAAAATTCGCCGGAAAGCGAAAGCTCTGGGAGTCACGTACCGATTTCTGTTCATGCGATCCGACGGCGAACAACTACGCCGCATCACCGAGCTCGTCGACAGCGGAACCATCCGACCGATCGTCGGAGCAACCGTTCCGTTCGACCAGACATCACATGCTCTGCGCTCACTCGGCCGCGGCGTCCGCGGCAAGACCGTCGTCACCCTCCCCCACCACTGAAGGAAACACCATGAACAGCGACAACAACGTGATCAAGTCCTACGCAGCCGCCCCGGTGCGATCGATCACCGCCGGAGGCACCTCGTACTCCTATCGAGAACTCGGCCCGGAAGGGGGCATACCCGTCGTCTTCTTCGTTCATCTCGCTGCGAACCTGGACAACTGGGATCCGCGCATCGTCGACGCGATCGCGCAGACCCGCCACGTCATCACCTTCGACAACAAAGGCGTCGGCGCATCCTCGGGCACCGTACCCGGCACCATCGAAGAAGCCGCCGACGACGCCTACACCTTCATCCGCGCACTCGGCTTCGACACCATCGACATCTTTTCGTTCTCCCTCGGCGGCATGATCGCCCAGGACCTCACCGTGAAGCACCCCGAGCTCGTGCGCAAGCTGGTCCTCACCGGCACCGGGCCCCGCGGAGGACACGACATCGACAAGGTCGCCGGCGTCACCTACTGGGACATTCTGCGCGCCACCCTCACCCGCTCGGATCCGAAGGAATTCCTCTTCTTCAACCGCAACACCACGGGCAAACGCGCGGGCAAAGCTTTCGTCGAACGTCTGAAAGAACGCACGAACAACCGAGACGAAGACGTCAGCATCAGCGCGTTCCGAACCCAGCTCTCCGCGATCAAGAAGTACGGCCGGTCCCGCCCGTCGGACCTGTCGAAGATCACTCAGCCGACCTTGATCGCCAACGGCGACAACGACCGCATGGTGCCCAGCGACCTGTCCGAGGACATGCACCGCCGCATCGCAGGCAGCGAACTCGTCATCTACCCCGACTCCGGACACGGTGGCATTTTCCAGTACCACGAACAGTTCGCACCCACCGCAGTCGAGTTCCTCGACCGCTGATGCAGCAGACGACCGGATCGACGTTGGTCAGATCTATTGGTCGGCGAGACCCGTTGCTGTCGAAAGGTACTCACGTGCGTCCCGAAATGTTTGCGTTACGCCGCGTCCCGCGACGGCACGGTACCGACTGATCTGATCGTCGTCGAGAAGATCGAGCACCGTGCTGGAATCGGTGTGCATCCATCCGCCGTCGCGGACCAGTTCGTGGGCACGTTTGCCCTGCAGGGCAGAAATGCCCTCGACCCGGATTCCATTCGGGTCGGTCGACGCCGCGATGTAATAGGCCTTCTTGCCGGGGTAACCGGCCTTGACCTTCGCACGCAACCGCAGGACAGCGTCGACCGCGTCGTCGATGGCAGACGACTGCTCGTCGGAACCCGAATCGGCAGCAGCGACTCGCGCAATCTCCGCATCCAGTCCAGCAAGCAACGTGGCCAGGTATTCGAGATCGCTCATCGACTCATGATGCCCTACGAGCGAACGTTCCTGAACCGGCACCCGAGGAGCAGAGGTTCGCGCCGTTGCCCTGTCGGACAGAACAGTCGGCAATCGAAAGGAACCGAAATCGAATCACACGCTGCCTACGTTCACCCGGAACGATCCGCGCGCGGATTCTTGTCCGCTCAGGCGCCGACGGCGAGCGTGAGGTTCTCTGCGACCTCCCACAAGCGGCGCTCACGCTGAGGGTCGTAGGACTCGTCCGACGAGGGGACTACCTTCGCGCGATCGACGTAGGCACCGGACGGTGCGGGTGTGCGTCCGACGACGAGATCGGCCAGGTATCTACCAGCCGCGTTCCGGCTGGTAGCGGCCGGAGTGATCGTCATGAGCGGCATGATTCGAGCCATCGCGAACCGGGCGACAGCTCCCGCGTCACGGGCGAGGCCGGTGCCGGGCACGAAACCGGGGTTGTAGCCGACAACGTCGACTCCGGCCGGCAGCCGTCGCGCGAATTCGTGCACCTGATAGATCGCCGCGAGCTTGCTCGTCGAATAGGCAGTGCGCCCTGCGGCAACCGTTTCCGATTTCGGGAATGCACCAGTGCAGGCCAGCGCAGTGGGGTCCTGCCACTGCGGGCCGGGCACCATGCCCATGTTGTGTGCGAAGTCGCCGAAATGTGTGTCGCTGACCGTGATCACGATCCGAGACGGTGCAATGAACCGATCCTGCAGAACGCGGATCAGGAGGTGATTGGCGAGGACGTTCGTGGCAAACGTGGCCTCGAACCCGTCCGGACTCCCTGTCACAGCGTTCGTGAATTGCAACCCGGCATTGGCCACCAGTGCACGCAGCGGCGGCAACTCTCCGGTGTCCAGTCGTGCAACTATCTCGTCCGCGGCGCGACGAACGCTCGGCATCGACGACAGATCCGCGTCGATCGCCGTCACCGACCGCCCGTCTCGACGCAACTCCGCAGCCAACTCTTCGCCCCCAGCACCTCGGGCCAGCAGCACGAGGTGAGCACTCGGATCTCCCTCGAGGATCTGCGAGACCGCGACGCGGCCGATTCCGCGAGTGGCACCGGTCATCACGATGGTGTGGGTCATAGTGGAACCTCCGACAAAGCTCGATACAAGCACCACCTCGTGTGGTGCATCCCTGAGTTTTCCGAGTGCATCGACTCTCAACCAGAGCATCGATGACCCTAGGGACCACCGGTACCTAGGCAGAGGGCCGATGTTCGGACGAAAATGACAGGCATGACCTCCGCCACCTTCGGACAGTTGCTTCATCGATGGCGCGACCGGCTCGCACCACGCGATGCGGGCATCACCGTCACCACTCGCCGACGTGCTCCCGGGTTACGGCGCGAGGAACTCGCCCAACTGGCGGGACTGTCGGTCGACTACGTAGTTCGACTCGAGCACGACCGCGCTGTACGTCCCTCGGCACAAGTTGTCACCGCACTGGCACGTGCACTGCAACTATCCCGCGCCGAGCGCGATCAGCTCTTTCTCAGCGCAGGCCTGCTTCCACCCCGAGACAGCACGATCAGTACCCACATCCCCGCCGGAGTTCAACGTCTGCTCTCGCGACTCGACAGAGCACCGATCGGCGTCTTCGCCGCCGACTGGACCCTGCTGTCCTGGAACTCGGCGTGGACAGCACTGCACGGAGATCCCGCCGCTCTGCATCTCACCGAACGCAACCTCGCACGCGCCATCTTCGGACGCGGGCCCGCACATGCCGCACTACGACCGTCCCGATCGACGAGTGGGGACGGATTCGAAATCAGCGTCGTCGCCGATCTCGCGGATGCTGCCGCACGCTATCCCCAAGACCCCGGGCTCACAGCCCTCATCCAGGACCTGGCGAATACATCCGCACGCTTCGGCGACCTCTGGTCCAAAGCCACACCATCGCACCATGGCAGCGAACGCAAAACCATCACCCACCCCGTCGTCGGCGACATCACCCTCGACTGCGACGTCCTCACCGTTCCCGGGGTCGACCTCCGAGTCGTCGCTTACACCGTGGGCGCAGGAACCGACGACGAGACCAAACTCGACCTGCTCCGCGTCACCGGCGGGATGATGACCAACACGTAAGGCATCGCCGAACGGGTTTACCGCCGCAAGCGGGACCAGGCGCGACGTCGACGGCGCACAACACCACCGATGCTCAGTGGACCTCGAGTGCTCAGGCCATCTCGCGGAACATCCCAGGATCGGCTGTTCGAGACAGTTACGAGCCGCGCTCCGCCTGTCTTGGAGCAGACCGCGGCACTGCAAACAGCGCTCGTCGAGCAGCGCTCGTCGAGCGGCTGGCGGTCCGCGTGGAGGGTGGACTGGCCAACGCGGTTCGCTTTGCTGGAGTAGACATCGACAGCCCACAGGCGCACACCTTGCTGCAGGTGGTCCTCGACGGACTTCGACCGACGAGTCCTCGTTGAACCGGCACGAAGGGTGTGCGATCTCGGTCTCGACGTCAACTTCCGGACAATAGTTCTCGAACCAGAGAACGAAGCTCCTCGGCTTCCACGTCGGCACCGAACACAGGGTGCCCGGGCTCGAGAACCCTGCTCTCGGCGAGAGACCCGATCGGCACGGGATCGAACCCGAGGTCGTCGACGAACGACGCGATGTCGTCTACATCCTGGACCACATCACCCGCAATCGCTATCGCCTTGCGGCCGCCTGCACCGCGCGGTCGGGCTTCGTCGTCGAGATCGTGATACCCCATGTGATTGAACGCCTTGACGACTCGTGATTCGGTGAGATATTGCTGAACCAGCTCGCTGGTGGATCCGTCGGGACTCGCCAGGTCATCTCGGACGCCGTCGTTCTCCGACCAGTAGTTCATGGCGTCGACCACGAGCTTGCCGCGAAGCTCGTCGACCGGAACGCTGGCGTATTTACCCAAGGGCAGAGCTAGCACGACGATGTCGCCCTCTACGGCCGCGCGGGCGGGGTGCACTGCGACCGCGCCCGGGGCCAGTACATCGGTGGTGAGCGAGATCTTCTCGGGGTCACCGGATCCCGCGAGTAGAACGCGGTAGCCCGCGACAACCGCAAGCCTGGCGAGGACCGTGCCCACTTTCCCGGCGCCCAGAATGCCAACGGTTCGAGGTGTCATCGGGCAGCCGTGTCGATGCCGAATTCCTGACCACTCACGACGACGCTCCTTCGCGTTCGAATTCCGAGGAGTCCGCGGCGAGTAGCTCACGGACACGCGGGGCTACTTCCCGGCCGAGAAGTTCGATGGTCTGCGCGCGAGCGGTCCGCGGCAAGTGACGAATGTCGTACTTGAGATCGAAGCGCGAGAGGTGCAGTGCACGTGCAGTTCTCGCGATCTTCTGCGCAACGACCTCCGGGGACCCTACGTACAGCGCCCCTTCCACCAATTCGGACTCGTACCGTTCGCGCGTCGGCGCATAGAAGCCGCGTTCGCGCTGCAGTTCCTCCACGAGCGGCTGCCAGTACGTCCACCACAGTTCACGTGCCTCCGCGTCGGTCTCGGCGACCAAACCGACAGCGTGCTGGCCGATGGGCAGTTGCGGGTGGCCGAATTGCTTCAACGCCCGCTCGTAGAGTTCGACGTTGGAGGCAAACCGCTCGGGGCGCCCGCCGATGATCGCCATCAGCAGTGGAAGTCCGTATTCGGCAGCTCGCATCACCGACGCCGGACTTCCTCCCACACCGATCCACGTCGGAATCCCGCCGACCGGCATCCGAGGATGCACACGCTCGTCGACCAGTGCCGGCCGGTACCGCCCGGACCACGTGACCTGTTCCTCTCGCTGCAACCGCATGAAAAGCTCCAGCCGCTCGTCGAACAGCTCCTCGTACTCGGCCAGGTCGTAGCCGAACAACGGAAACGACTCCTTGGAACTACCGCGACCGAGAACGATCTCGGTCCGCCCATTGGACACAGCGTCGACGGTGGCGAAGGACTGATACAGACGCACAGGGTCGTTGGTGCTCAGCACGGTCACTGCAGTCCCCAGTTTGATTCGCGTGGTCGACGCTGCGATGGCCGCGAGCAGCACCGGAGTTGCGGCGTCCGTATGTCCCTCGCGGTAGTGCTCGCCCACGCTGAACACATCGAGCCCAGCCGACTCCGCGAGCTGCGCTTCTTCGATCAGCAGTCGGATGGTCTCTGCATCGGACAGCGCTCGGCCGCCCTCGGTCGCAACCTCACCGAACGAATCCAGGCCAACCTCGAACTTCATCGGATCTCTTGTCATGAAAGAACTTCCCTACTGCTTGTGTGCGTTCGGCAGGCGATGAACTCCGATCCGGTTCGACGCCCGGGGCAGAGTTACGTGAGTTCAGAAGCCGTAGGGTCCGAATCGACCCCAGGCCACGAACGCCGACAGAATCGCCAGAACGATGCCGGGCAGAGCGGCGGGAACGCCGTCGCCGCGGCGAAGGTGCACGCCGACTGCGCCAAGCATGACAATTGCCAAGCCGATCGCGGCCAACGGCACCAGAACATCGGGAAGGCCGGTGAGCGCGGGAAGAATCAACCCCACCGCACCGAGTACCTCGACCACGCCGATACCGCGAACGGCATTCTGGGGCAAATCCGCCACGTAGGGAGTTTTCTCGATCATCTGCTCACGCTTGCCGACGATCTTCGACCCGCCGGCGGCGAGGAAGACCACAGCGAGAAGACCCGCCAGTACCCACAGGACAACGTTCATGTTCAACCTTCGTTTGAAATTTCAAGTGACTTCGACAAGGTACAGCTGCAATTTTGAAATTTCAAGTCAACTAGGATGAAGGCATGAACGACGACACACCCTGGCTCAGCCACGACGAAATCAGGGCGTGGCTGACCTTCTCCGGATTACTGGAGTCGCTACCGCAACTTCTGAGCGCGCAGTTGAAGAAAGACGCGTCCATGAACAGCTACGACTACATGGTCCTCGCGGGGCTGTCGGAGTCTCCGAACCACACCATCGGGATGACCGACCTCGCCGCGTTCGCGGCCGGCTCCTTGTCTCGGTTGTCGCACGCACTGACCAAGATGGAAAAGCGCGGATGGGTACGTCGTCAACCCGTGGCCGAGAACGGCAGACAGACCGAGGTTGTACTGACCTCGGAGGGCATGTCGGCCGTCCAACAAGCGGCACCCGGCCATGTCAGGCTGGTTCGACAGTTGTTCATCGACACACTCGGCGAGGATCAAGCCATCGAACTCGGCCGGCTTGCCAATCTCATTCTTACCGAGGTCAATCCAGCCGGCCAGAAGCTGATCGACGAGCGTTACGCTGGCGCACCGGCGGGCCCCCATCCAGCTAGCCGGGGGTAAATCGGGAATGCCGGCGAATCGAGGCCCCGTGAGCCGATACTCGACGGCGGGCTCGAGGCGCAGAACGACCCCTCCGTTCAGGCAACGACACATTGTCTTTACAAAGAATCTAGTACGTTCTAGCCTTGTCCTGGCTTTACACACCAGGAGACTGACATGCAGATCGGACTGATCACGGATTCGCTGAGCCATCTTCCGTTCGAGGAAGCGCTCGACATCGCCGCCGAGGCCGGTCTGTCGTCAGTGGAGATCGCTACCGGCAACTGGTCGACTGCGCCGCACGCGAACCTGTCCGAACTCGTGGAATCCGAAGCGGCCCGCGCGAAACTGACCGACGCAGTCCAAGCGCGACATCTCACGATCAGCGCGCTCAACGCGAACGGCAATCAACTCCACCCCGTCACGGGACCTGCCCACGACGACGTCGTCCGCCGCACCATCGAGGCCGCCGGGTTGCTCCGGGTGCCCACCGTCGTTCTGATGTCCGGACTACCCGGTGGGCCCGGCGACTCGTCGGCCAACTGGATCACCACCTCGTGGCCTCCCGAAAACCTCGCGATTCTCGAGTACCAATGGAACGAGATCGCGCTTCCCTACTGGGATTCATTGGCACGCTTCGCGAAAGACCACGGCGTGCGGCTTGCAGTCGAAATGTGCGGCTCGCAACTCGTCTACAACGTCTCGACGATGAAACGACTCGCCGACGCAACCGACCCGACCGTCGTCGGGGCGAACCTCGATCCATCGCACCTGATGTGGATGGGCGCAGACATCCCGTCGGTCATTCGCAGCCTGGGCAGCCGCATCTTTCATGTGCACGCCAAGGACGTACGGATCAACCGACACAATGCAGCGCACAACGGTGTGCTCGACACCGTCGACGTCACCGATCCGCATGCGCGAGCCTGGAATTACGTCACACTCGGACTCGGGCACCCCGAAGGCGCGACGTTCTGGGCGGACTTCGTCTACACACTGCGTTCCGTAGGGTACGACGGCACGCTGAACATCGAGCACGAAGACGCGTTGGTCAACGCCGCGGAAGGTGTTCAGAAGGCCACTCGCCTACTGCAGCAGGTAATTCTCGAACACGCACCCGACTGGCAACCCGCACAGATCTGAGCGGCGCTGGTTTACCGGTGAAGCGCTCGGGTTACCGGTGAAGCGCTCGGGTTACCGAGAACGGGTCGAAGTCACTGCCCCACGACGGTAGCGTTGCTGTCGAGACGACTGCTCCGGACCGTATCTCGGCGACCAGATCTCGGCCGACGATGGTCCCGGCGGCGTGTACGCCACTGAGCATCGACCCCACTGTGCCCGGACCCCATGCAGTGCTGGTGCCCACGGTGAACAATCCCTGAATCGGTGTGGTGTCACCGGGACGGAACGGACCGACCTGCGTGAGGCTGGACTGCAACCCGAACGCAGCCCCCGCGGTGTTGTTGACGAAACGAGTCTGTGTCTGCGGCGAACCCAACTCGGCCAACTTCACCTTCGACGACGACCCTGGATACGCCTGTTCCATTCGTTCGAGCATGCCGTCGAGAATGATCTTCTTGATCTCGTGGTAGTCGTCCGCCGAGCGATACTCCCCCGACTCGATTCCATACCCTTCCACTCCCCACAAGCGTGCGCTCGCGGGTGTGATGGTCTGCACTTCGATGGTGGCGTGACCGGTCGGTGCAGCCCGAAAATTCGACGGATCGCGTTGGGAGGACGACTGAACGAACATCGGCTGACGCGCAGCCACTTGACGCGCCCAGTGCTCACCGGATTGGGCGTTCTCGGCGCTCATGACGGTTCGATCGAATGCCATCAGCGACCGAAGCGATGTGGCATCGTCGAAGTTCGGGATGGCGAAGTAATTGCTGTTGGGGCGATCACTCAGGTCGATCTCGACTCCGAAGAACCCGTTGATCAACGGTCGAGACATTCTCCACCGCTGCACTTTTCGCGCGAAGCGACGCGGTAGACGATCGAGCCCGATCAAATCCGTGTAGGTCTTGATGATGTCCGCATCGGAGACAACCGTGTTCGCTGTGATGACCTCGCCGCCCCTCAGCCGAACTCCGGTGGCGATGTTGTCGACAACCGTGATCGTCTCGACTTCACTGTTGGTTCGGATTTTTCCACCGTTCGCGGTGATGACCTCGGCGTAACCGGCAGCCAATACCTGACCACCACCCTTCGGATAGAACGAGCCGGTCCCGACGTAGTCCTGAAAGAAGCCTGCCATCGCGGCAGTGGGCAACACCGACGAACTACTCCCCAGCGCTCCGCACTGGACCGACAGCGCCAACGTGGTCCGAGGGGAGAACCCGCACGCGGCCAAAGTCGCCACATAGGGCAGCGCCATGAACGGCGCAGCCCGCCCGGCTCGTCCGGCCCACCGCGCAACGCCCGCAGCGGTGTCCATGTCGTTGCGGTCGTGCGCCTCTCCGATGCGCCGCAGGATGCCGTGGAAGCGCCGAACGGAACGCTTCTCGGCTGGAAAAGTGTCCAGGAGGCTGGTCAGGTACGCATCCCACCCGACCGGAGTCGCCAGCTCGAAACCGGGGGCGACGATACGATCGAATCCGCTCTGATCCATCGGAAGCCACGACACTCGGTCGTCGAGACCGATGCCCTTCATCATGTCGTCGACGATGCCCCCGGGTGCGCAGTGGCTCATGTAGTGCACCCCGCAGTCGAACTCCCATTGTCCGCGTCGGCCGAACACATGCGACGAGCCGCCGAGTGTGGTGTACCGCTCCACCAGCAGAACCTGCTGCCCCACGGCGGCCAGGTATGCGGCCGCGGACAATCCCCCGAGTCCGGCCCCGACGACGATCGCGTCGAAATCTCGTTGTCCTTGGATCGACTCCGACATCGTGTTCCCCCTCGTGGGCGTCTCCGCCCCTGCTACTACACCGATCGGTCTAACCGACCGTAGTGCAACGATCGGTATAGTCGCAAGGGTGTCGACGCGAGGTAAAGCACTGGGAGCACGGGACAAGTTGCTTCTGAGCACGATCGACCTGATGCGCCGAAAGGGAGTGGTCGGCACCGGAGTCGCGGAGATTTTGGAACACGGAGCAGTGTCACGGCGATCGATCTACCTGCACTATCCCGACGGGAAGTCGGGTCTGGTCGCCGAAGCCACCCGGCTCGCAGGCACCTACATCGAAGCGCAGATAACCGCAGCAGCCGCGCACTTCACCCCACGCGAGGGCCTCGCTTCGTTCATCGCGCAGTGGAAGAACGTGGTCGCCAGCAGCGAATTCAACGCCGGCTGCCCCATCGCTGCAGCCGCAGTCTCTCGCGCCACCACTCCCGCAGTCGCAGACATCGCCGGCGCAGAGTTCGATCGATGGCGACAAACCCTGGCAACATCGCTGGTCGAGCACGGCATCGAGCAATCCACCGCGGAGTCCCTCGCGAACACGATCTTGGCAGCAGTCGAAGGCGCCGTGATGATGTGCGTGGCACAGCGATCGCTCACAGCGCTCGACGACGTCGAGCAGCACCTGACCGTGCTGCTCGATCACCACCTCACCCAGGCAGACCCCCGCCGACAGCGGTGAAGCACCCCAAGCAGAACAGGCAGGGGACCCCGCATCCTCCCGGTCGGGATCTACTTCCGTCGGCGACAGGGCTCAGTCGCGGACAGCCGGCGGTAAATTGGGGAATGCCGGCGACTCGAGACCCAGCGAGCCGGTGCTCGCGGTGGGCCTGATGCGCAGGAAAACACCCGCACGGTGAGTGTCCTGCTGCTGTGCGTACTTCATCGCACTGGCGTGCCCGCCTGGCGGATACGCGTAATCGATTGCGGCGCCCAGTGATTCCCACAAGCTCACCGAGGTGTGTTCGAACGGGAGATTCGACGAGATGTCGACGCTGCCTCGATGTCCGGGGTGATGCGCCGCCCGAGAGGCTGCGTGGACGTTGTTCGCTACGAAACGTGCGAGGTGCCGGGGCTTCAGAACGCCGTGGACCACCACTACGAGGGGGTCGGACTTCGCGACTGAACCTGCCCCTTCGTCGGATGGAACCCAGCCGTGCCACGTGTGATGCGATTCCTGTAATCGCACCCGCACGATCTCACCGTCGAGACTGAATCGACGATCGTCCTCCAGGACCGGCCGCAGCGGACCTCGGAACGCATTTCTGGCGGCCCGATCCGAATCCCAGGCTGCAATCAGAGCTCGGCCACCCGGGATCATTTTCGGAATCAGCTCGTGTGTGGCGTGATTGGAGTGATTGACCGTTGCCGACCGTAGTCCGGGGATGCCGTTTCGGAGCGCCGCCTTCGTTGCGCGACCCCACCGCAACGCCCCACCCGGAGGGTGGTCGTAGACATCGATGGTGATGAAGTCCATGGCCCGTGTCACGCCCTGCTCGAAGCGAGACGCCGCCGCCAGTAGAGAGCGGCAGGCACCGCGCCCAATTCGAGGGCGATCGCCACCAAGGCGCTGGGGTGCGGCCGGCCCACCCGACGCCACGACAGCAGACGTGCGAGTCCACCGACGAACACAGTCGCCAGCGTTGCAGTCAGAATCGGCGAGTCCTCCACGTCATGGAGCTGCGAGAGGATGATCGGTCCGCTCACCATCTTGAAGACGTTGGCGTAACGCAATTCTCCGTCGACCGTGGACGAGACCACCTGAGAGTCACCCGGTGTACCGGCTACTCCGAGGACAACCTGCTGCCCACCGCTGATCGTCGGAGCAAGCGCCAGGATACCCAGCGACCACTGCATTCGGGTGCGACTGCGTTCGTACTCGATACTCGTCATGGCATCTCCCTTCCTGTGAGCGGAATCAATTGTCGAGGAACGACACGAGGGCTGGGACGAATTCTCGGTGGTACTGGAAGATCCCACCGTGTCCGGAGTCGGGGTAGATGGTGACCTGCGAGTTCGGCAACCGGCGTGCGAGATCGACGGAATGCTCGCTGGCCACCATGATGTCGTGATCGCCGTTCGCGACGAACGCAGGATTGGTGATCATCGACAGGTCATCGGCTTTCGCCTTTCCGCCGCCCACGATCGCCCGCAGCTGCGCCACTCGCGCCTGCACGGAGATCGCCCGGTCGCGGTCCCCTCTCCGTTCGGCAAGTCGCGCGAAGTAATCCTTCGCAGCTCTCTTGCCTTCAGCCGTACGCGGAAAGAACAGAAAGTGCCGCGGATCCTGCCGTGCCAAGGCAGCTTTCAGGTACGCCAGTCCTACGATGCGCGCCATCTTGTCGATCCCACCGCCGCCCCGAGGTCCCGTGCCCGTCAGAACCAACTTGCGGACGAGATCGGGAGCTTGCAGCGCCACCATCTGCGCTACTGCTCCGCCCAACGAGAATCCGAACACGTCGACTTCGTCGTGACCGAGGGCGCGGATGAACGCAACGGCGTCGGCACCCATCTGCTCCAGACGAGTAGGCACCGATCCACCGGTGGATCCCACCCCTCGATTGTCGAAGGCGATCACGTGGTGCCCCTGTGCGACACCGTCGATGACACGTGGGTCCCAGTCGTCGAGGACCGCGGTGAAATGGTGGAGGAAGACAACCGGGACACCACCTGTCGGGCCCAGTTCGCGGTAAGCGAAGGGCACCCCGTCGATCCCGATGAACTTGGTCGGTACGTCTCGCCACAACTGTGGCGGTTCGAGCGTGGACATTGTTAATCCTCTTCTCTTTCTCGTAGGTCGATGACGTTGCGTACGTGACCGATCAGCGATTGTCGAGCTCGGTCAGTAGGGTCCGAAGGCCGGCGCTCTTGGTCAGGTGGGTGTCGAGTACCGGGTTGATGAAGCCGCGAGCCGCGGACAGTGGAATCCACCGCGCGGGGCGTACCACCCGTGTCGCGCGGCCTTCGATCCCGTCGACGACCGCGCGTGCGGCAGACTGCGGTTGCAGCCGCTTCAGAAGCGGTCGCGGAAGAACCTTCATGACGTCCCCGGCGGTGCGATCGTTGTCGAGACCGTTCTGGATCATGGGGGTGTCGATGAGCGAGAAATAGGCCGTGGTCACGCCGACCCCGTGCATGGCGAGTTCGACTCGAAGTCCGCGTCCGAGCTGTTCGATTGCCGCTTTGCTCATGGCATACGGAATCGTCGCCATCCCGTTGAGGAACGCGAACACCGAACTGACCAGGACCACCTGACCGCGACGGTCGATCACGTGAGGCAACGCGGCTTGGACGGTGTTGATCACACCGATCACGTTGACCGCGAACACCGTATCGATCGCCGTGGGAGGGGTGTTGCGCAACGTGCTCGTGCGCGCAAGAACGCCTGCGTTGGCCATCACGACGTCGATGCGTCCGAGGCGGTCGACCACTTCCCCCATCGCTCGATCGAGATCTGCGCGGTCTGTCACGTTCGCGACGACGCCGATCGCGGATGACGGGTGCCGCGCGGCCACGGTTTCGGGGGTGGACGGATCGATGTCGAGAACGGCAACGGTGGCACCTCGTCGAGTCACCTCGGCTGCCGTGGCCGCACCGATTCCGCTGGAACCGCCGGTGATGACGACGACCTTGCCTGCCATGTCGTACGAAGCGCGCCTCACCGTGTGCCGCGTCTCGGGTTCAAGGTGATGCGCCCGTTGCGTCGGATCATCGCAACCGTGGTGCGCAGTCGCCCTCTGGCCGGGTCGGGTGCAAGCCCGGCCCCCATTCGGTGCAATTGATCGGTGTGCCATCCGATTGTCAGAACACTCTCGATGGCGGCAGGGTCGGTGATCTTCGCGACCGCAGCGCGCAGCGGAAGTGTGATGGTGCGAGTGGTGAGGGTTCGCGTCCGGCCGGCCAGTACGGAACGGGCAGCGCCGGCATCGAGAACGGTGGGGCGTGCAATCCCCACCGCATCGCAATCGCCGCTTTCGATGGCCTCGGACATCCCGGTCTCGGTGCGGAACCCTCCCGTGACGGCCAGCGGAACGTCACCGGCCACACCTCGAACGGTCCGGGCGTACTCGAGGAAATAGGCTTCCCGCGCTCGGGTACTCGCCGCGGCCGTACCGCTCATCGCGGGGGATTCGTAGTTTCCACCGCTGATCTCGAGGAGATCGATTCCCTCGGTGGACAGCGCTTCCACCACGTCCCGCGACTCGGCCTCGGTGAACCCTCCGCGCTGGAAGTCGGCCGAGTTGAGCTTGACCGACACCGCGAATCCCGGAGACACCCGAGAGCGGATGGTACGGACGATGTCGAGCAGGAACCGGCGTCGCCGGACCGGGTCACCACCCCACTCGTCGGTACGCGTGTTCGTCAGGGGTGAGAGGAATTGGGTGACGAGATAGCCGTGGGCGGCCTGAATCTGCACTCCGTCGAATCCCGCGGTCTCACAGACCTGTGCAGCCGCGGCAAAGCGCTCGACGATGTCCTCGACTTCATCGGACGTCAGGGCACGCGGCGTCGCGGCACCGGGCACGTTCAGAGCGATCGCGCTGGGGGCTACCGGCGTGTGCCCGATCGACAGCGGGTTTGCCTGCCTACCTGGATGATTGAGCTGCACGAAAATAGGGACACCCGCATCCTTGGTCGCCTTGGCCCAGGACGACAAGGCGGGAAGGTCCCGTTCGTCCTCGATCACCACGTTTCCCACCTCGCCGAGTTGCGAACGATCGACCATCACATTGCCGGTGACGAGCAGCCCGTAGCCGCCGTCCGCCCACGTTCGATACAGACGCTCGAGCCGTTCGTTCGGAGCGTTCGACGCTCCGCCCAGCGCCTCGCTCATCGACGCTTTGACGATGCGGCCTGGTAGCACCAGGCCGCACGGCAGTGTCAACGAGTCTCGAAGTGAAGACATCGAGGTTCCTTTCTGTTCGACGAGCGAATATTGAATGGCGATCATAATATGACGATCATAATATGACGATCATAAGACTATGAGATAGATTGAATCGAGGCAAGAGCTGCGACCAGATCAGAACGAAGGACCGACGATGACCCGCTACGACGGCGCCCAGAAGGAACAGACGCGGACACGCATCATCGACAGCGCAGGACGTCGACTCAAGAGCAGCGGGATCGACGGATCAGGTGTCAGCACCTTGATGAAGGACGCCGGGCTCACGAACGGAGCCTTCTACGCCCACTTCGCATCGAAAGACGACCTCGTCGCCACGACCATCGCCGACCAACTGCGGCTCCAGCACGACACCATCGAGGCACTCCCCGACGACAGAGCGTCGCTCGACGCCTTCATCGCCGACTACCTGTCACCCCGCCATCGTGATCACCCCGAGGCCGGATGCCCGTCCTCGGCACTGCTCACAGAAATCGCTCGATCGAAACCTGTTGTGCGCGAGTCGTACACGACGGGAGTCGAAGAGATCATCGATCTTCTGGCCTCCCGCATCCATGCGCCCGACGCGTACACGAGGGCGATCGGGCTCATCACGACCCTCATCGCGACAGTTCAACTGTCACGGGCGATCGCCGACCCCGCGGCGTCCGACGCTGTGCTCGCTGCCGGCCTGGTGAATGCTCGGAACTTCCTGGATTGACAGGCGACGCGTCCAGACACATTCCGCCCTACGACGAGCTATCCATGGTCTCACGCCCGGTGAAGGTCGTTCAGTCGAGCGCCCACGTCATCGATACGACGGTTCCCACTGCGGAGTGGTCGAGAGCGAGGTGATCGCTGACGGCTGCGGCCAGATCGAGTCCGTGTCGGCGGTGGGGCGTGGGATCAGGAGGTTTCCAGATCCCGGCGTCGGCGACGGTGATCGTGATGGTCGAAGCCTCGCGGACGGCGGTCAGCGTCATGATTCCGGGTTTGTCCGAGGTGGTGTACGCGTGCTCGACGACGTTGGCGAGGGCTTCGTAGGTGGCGAGCTCGATGGCGTCGACGAGGTCCTCGGTGACGTCGAACGATGCAGCCCAACGTCGTACGCGTCGACGCAGCATCGTCGCAGACGACGGGTCGGCGTGGCCATGGTGTGTCCACCGAGCGGGGTCGACGGCGCGGTGATCGGCGTTGCGTTCGGTCATCAGGTCGCGTCGCTGTCCTGGCCGCTCACGTGCGCGATCGCGGAAGCGAGATCAGGGAAGGCCTGCATGAAGCGATCTATCCCGCTGAGCTCGATCGGACGCAGCACGACCGGCCGCGTCGCAACCAGCGCCATCACCGCCCCTTGCGGCAGATGCTCGGATGTCTTGACGAGGGTCGTGATGGCGCTGGAGGACAGGAAAGCAGCGTCGGTGAGGTCGACGACCAGACCACCCTCGGCCTCGGCAGCAGCGGCAAATGCGGCTGTGGCCAGATCCGGCACGACAGACATGTCCAGTTCGCCGTCCACAGTCAGCACCCGAGTACGTCCCGTCGAGGTGAGTACAGCGCGAAACGGTGACGGATCCGCGTCGTCGGTCACCACGAGTGCACATTCTTCGGCGATGTCCACAGCATCATGACCATCTCAGTACCCGTCGTCCATGCGGCCAACCCTCGACACCCTCACGCGCCTACGCGCCCTGGCCCCCATCGCGAACCCTCGTGTCGTCAGGCATGTCGATCGGAGTTCTCTCGGAGAAGATGTTCGGCGCCGAGAGCGGTGAAGATTCTGCACGCGACGCGGTTCGCGCCGACCACCTGCATCTGCTGCTCGAATGCTTCCGAGGCATCGACGGCGTCGATGATCGACCTCGCCGCACCCGAGTACAGAAACGTCACAGCCGAGAGATCGACATCGACCTTCGATCCGGTGCGTATCGCTCGGTCGAGGACGGCGGCAATGTCGGTACGGGACTCCATCTCGAACTCCCCCGCCAGTCGCACCACCCTGCGGTCGGCGGATACGGCTTCCACATCGATGTCGTACCGGGCCGCCGCATCGGCAACCACGCTCGGCGGCGCGTTCGTATCGGTCCACGAGAAGGAGGAGTCGGGCATGGCGGTGGTCATCGTGTCCTCTCCCGGGTGCTCGCGCCGTGACGGACTCGTGACCGTCACTCCTGCGTCACCTCGTTGACTGTGCAATTAGTTTTCCAGTGTTCGATATCGAAGACTCGACCGATCTATCTCGAATTGATAACCAGGAAATAACATCGCGATAACGGCTCTTCGGGGATCGGTCGCGGTAGCTCGCCGGCCGAGACGGAGCGCGTCGGTCACGTCGGAGTATCGGTCACCGTTGTACTGACCTCGCTGACGGCGGCGACGAATTCGACGGCGATCGAACGAAGACGGCGATTGGTGTTCTGAGACCGAGTGGACAGGATGTCGAAAGCCTGGTCGGGTCCGATGCGATGCAGAGCCATCAGGATCCCTTTCGCCTGCTCTATCGGGGCCCGATGTTCCATAGCGGTACGCAGGCCGTCCACGGTGTCCTGGGCGGCGCCGATCCGCGCGAAGTCGCCGACGGCGGATCCGATCGCGGCGGTCAATGCCGCCAGCAGGGATCGATCGATATCGTCGAAAGCATGCGCGGTGCGGCTGTAGAGGTTGACGGCACCGAACGTCACCTGCGCCGACGAGATGGGTTCGGCGACAATCGAATGCACACCTGCAGCGCGGGCGGTCGGCCCGAAGTTCGGCCATCGCTGGTCGATCACGTCGCAGTCCGCGACCACTGTTTCCGGCGTGCGAGCAGCGGTCAGGCACGGCCCGGAATCGAGGTCGTACTGCTCGAGGTCGATAGCCATCGTCGAGTCGTCGGTCGAGCACGCAGTGAAGCTTCGGCCGTCGACGTCGATGGTGACACTGGCGTGGTCGACGTCCCCGATGTGCTCGCATGCTGCTGCGACGAGCCGGTCGAGGGTTTCGAGGACATGGTCGTCGTCGCGAATGGAGTCACCGATCGAAGCGACCACCGCCCCGAAGCGAGCGGCAGCCGCGCGGGTTGCGTCGTCGGCGGCAGCGAGGCTCTCGCCCTCCGCCGTGCTGGCATCAGTGACCACAGAATCCTTCACCAACAGATTCGACCACACGATCATCCGGAACCGGAATCGAATGCGCCGCCGATGCTCGACTTACCGCAGGGGGGCCAGGTTTGGGTACGCGGCAGTCGTGGCATCCGAGCTGCCGGTACCCCGCTACACGGACGTACCGCGGCGCGGGGCGCTGTCAAGAAACCGGCAGCGCCCCGCGCCACCCCCACACAGGCACTTCCGCTTGGTCTACGCCGCCCCGACAACCTCGAAGCGAGCGGTCGGTGGATACGCATCGTCCTCGAACGGGACTTCGATACGCTGCTCGACGAAATCTGCCGGCGCACACTCGTACGGGCCCTCGGGCCACATGACCGGATCGCTCATTTCGACTGCGTCTCGATCGACCGTCGACCGTCGGAGGTACCGGCACTGATCTGGACCTTCCGCGGTTTGGCGCGCTCGGCCAGCGGGATCGTCACCGACAGGACCCCGTTGTCGTAGGACGCGGAAATACGCTCGGAGTCGACGCCGTCACCCAGCGCGAGCTGGCGACGATACGTGCCGGCGAAACGTTCCGAGGAAATCCACTGCACCCCATCGGTATCGGGTGCAGTGCGATGTGCTGTCAGCGTGAGGGTTCCGCGGTCGACATCGACATCGATCGAACCCGGATCCACCCCGGGAAGATCCGCCGACAGAACGTAGTGATCGTCGAGTTTGTACAGGTCCATCGGCATGAACCGTGGCGCACGATCGGAACCGCTCGACGTCCCCAGCATGGCCGAGGTAATGGAATCGAGGTCACGGAACGGATCGAAGCGAAGCACAGCAACCACCTCCATCAACTCCAGATGCACCCGCCCCTGTAGCGGGCTGCTCTTGACTGTGCGATACAGAAATTAGCACTCTCACCATCCGAGTGCCAAGATGGTTGTGCACAATTCTTCGAAAAATTTTCGAGGCAGGCACCGTCTCACGAGGACGGCCGATGATGCTGCGCGAGAACCGCATCGGGCAGCACGCGACACACGAAGGAGCACACGCAATGACGCTGACGGCCGACAGGAACAATCCCGAGCGAACCGCCGGCGGACCAGAGGATCGGCGGTGGTGGAACCGACGAGCATTCGACCGCCGCGAGAACACCGACTCAGCGCTGATGATCGGCGCACTGTCCATCGTGTGCTTCTGGACCCCAGGCTTCGGAGTCGCGCTCGGCATCCTCGCTCTCGGCGCCGCGCTCTGGGCCGACCGCAGCCCGATCCTCTCGGGACCTCCCGCATCACGCACCGACGCTGCCCTCGCCTACGGCGCCGGCGCCCTCGGCATCATCCTGGGAATCGGATTCCTGACAATGGTTCTCTGGTAGCCATCGGCCCGCCGAATGTACTACTGACCCCAGAGCACACAACTACCGACAATCAGCGGAATCCCGCAGATCCGCATCGATACCGTGCACTGGGGTCACCTACACCGGGGCCGACGCACCTCCGACCGTCGTCACCGGACGAACTTCTGCTCCCACTGCTGTTGAAAGGCAGCAAGTGCGTCCGGCGTCAGAGCTGCTGTGTCCGGCATCGGGATGTCCTGTGCCCGGGCCACCGCGCCTGGAACATCGGGAAGAGCGCTCGCATACCCCTTCGACAGGGCGACCTGACCTGCCTTCGAGACCATGAAATCTGCGAGCACCTGGGCTGCGTTCGGATGAGGTGCCGCCGACAAGACGTGCGAGTACCAGGGTGTTCCCCACGCGGGGTCGGGCAAGGCCCAACCGACCGGCGCCCCGGCTTCGATTTCACGGACGAGCGGCTGCACCATCGGTGAGGCCACGATCTCACCGGACGTGAGAGCCTGTGCGACAGCCAGAGCGCCCGGATAGATTCTCGGTTCGAGCGCGGCCAAGCGAGCGTCGAAGTCACCGCCTGCCCAGTTCTTGTCGAAGAACTGATACTGATCGACAACGGCTGCAAAACCGGACGGATTGGTCACTCCGATGCGTCCGGTCAGAGCCGGGTCGAGAATGTCCTCCGGTGACTGTAGGCCCGCCGGCAACGCATCCGAGTTCCAGCCCAGCGTGAACACGGCTGCGCTCGTCAGAAACAACCGGTCTCCCAGCACACTTCGGTCCCGCTCGTAAGCGGGATCGTCGAACGCAGGCCCCCGGAAAGCCGTCGAGAAGTCACCCGATTCCGCGGCTGCAGAGATCCACGCGGGGTCGGACGACATGTGCACGTCGGCAGTTCCTCGACCTGTTCGGTTCTCGGTCTCGACGCGCGGATTCAGCTCGACGTCGGACCCGCGGGTGAACTCGAGCTGGATGTGTGGGTACTGCTCGTGGAAGGCAACTTTCAACGCCTCCAAGTTCTCGGGGTGTTGCGTCGAATACAGGTGGACACTGCCCTCCTCGTTGGCCGCAGCGACGATATCGTCCCAACTACCGTCCACCGGTCCGGATGCCTCCGTCTTGCCGCAGGATGTCCCCACGACCGCGAGGCACACCAGTGCTGCCGACAACACAACTCGTGTCGAGCTTTTCATCGATCCTGCCCTTCGTCCGGGGCAACGCCCCCGTTGTATGTTCGACACGCCTACAGCTCGGCGCCCGTGCGATAGCCCTCGGCGATCGCATGTCCGATCCGTCGCGGCGTGATGCAGTCGCCGATGATGCTGACGGTCTCGCTGCGTTCGAGGCCCCATGACGACACGGCGACACGGGGTCCGTGCCACACGACAGCAACGTCCTCGCAAGCCACGTCACCGGTTCCGAAGAGCGGACGCAGTATCACGGGAGAGGCCGCGTCGTCGGGTATCACGAGAGTGTGAGCGATCTTGAAATCGACTCCACCATCGCCTAGTCGGGCAAGTAACGGACCTGCACTCTCCGCGGGAACTCGCGAGGCGAGCGACGTCAGCGAGGTAGCCAACGTGACGTCCCATCCCCGCTGCGTCAGTGCCTCGCATGCACTGTAGGCCGGCCAGAATCCGTCGCCGTCGTCGTACACGACGACTCTGCCTGCGGTGTCGGCAATCCTGCCCAGCAGAACGTCGTCGACCGTGTAGGCAGATCGAGTTCGGAGGGTCGGGGGCAGCTCCGCCGGACCTGAGCCGACAGCGACCACGACGTGATCGGCTGCGGAACGAAGGTCGGCGAGGTCGTCGAAGTCTATTCTGGCCGAGAGGTTCACCTCGACCTTCGATCTCCGCAGTTCCCGTTCGAGATAATCGACGATGTCGATCAACGTCGCACGACGAGGAGCCGACGCAGCCACACGCACGGACCCTCCGAGAACACTGTCCTTTTCGAAGACCGTCACTCGGTGCCCTCTGCCTGCCGCGATTCGAGCAGTTTCCATACCGGCCGGACCTCCGCCGATCACGAAGACCTCCTTGGCCCTGGCGGCACGTCGGCCGACCGCGACGTGTCGCCCACGCCCCACCTCAGCGTTGACGGCACAGTGCAGATGTGGGTCGAATGCCCTGCAATCCTGATTGATCCCGAGACATCCGCGAACCTCGTCGAGTCGTCCTGTTCGCGACTTGTTCGGGAGTTCGGGGTCCGCTATCAGCGCCCTGGCCATGCCTACCATGTCCGCATGCCCGGACTTGATGGCGTGTTCGGCCGTACCCGCGTCTCGTATTCGCTGGCCGACGAGTGTCGGTTTCCCGGTAGCTGCTCGCACCCGCGAGGCCGACGGGATCGCAACGGCGTCTTCACCGGTCGAGTCCTTCACATACTTGCCGCGTGTGCCGTGCGTGATGCTGAAATAATCGATGCCCAGCGCGGCGAGGTCCTCCGCTATACGCACGCAGTCTTCGATGCCCATTCCACCGGGGATCTCTTCTTCACCGCTCAGCCTGACCCCGAGGACGGCTCCAGCGGGAAGCTCCGACTGCATCGCGTCGATCACCAGGCGAGTGAAGCGCATTCGAGCGTCGAACGATCCCCCGAAGCTGTCCGATCGCCGATTGGTCAGCGGTGACATGAACTGAGCGGGCAGATATCCGTGCGCCGCATGAAGTTCGACACCGTCGACACCGGCAAGGACAAGATTTCGAGTCGAGATCCGCCAGCCCTCGACGATGTCCTCGATCTCCGCGACCGTCAATTCATGTGGTGGATAGGCGTCGCGCACCGTCTTGATCGCCGACGGCGCCGACGGCGGGGCGTCCGACTCACCCCCGATGAACTCGCGGCCGAGATGACACAGTTGGCCGACGAATTTCGCCCCATGACGATGAACGACTGCCACTTTGGCCGCGGTGGCAGGAACGATCTCGTCCCGGTACGCCTCGATCAGCTTTCTCGATCGCAACGTAGTGGTGGAATGGACGACGGTCGCGCCCCCGATGATCATTCCCACTCCTCCCGCGGCCAGGCGCTCGAAGTGGTCTGCATCCCCGTGCGTCGGTACACCGTCGACCGCCATCGAAGTGCCGGCAGGCAACGCGACCAGCCGGTTCTTCGATGTGATCTCGCCGATCCGGATCGGCGAGAAGAGGTGTGGGAAGTCGACGCTCATGCCGGCTCAGACCCCGAACGTCTTCGCCCCAGCGCTCGCCGAGTCCGCCAAGGACTTCGGCGGCTCGAAATGAGGGCCGTACCGTGTGGCCAACTCACGCGCACGATCGACGAATCCTGCGATACCACCGTCGTACTGCTCGATGTACCTGATGACACCGCCCGTCCATGCCGGGAATCCGATACCGAGCAACGACCCGATGTTGGCATCCGGTACCGACGTCAGAACGCCCTCGTCGAAGCATTTGACCGCTTCGATCGCCTCGGCGAAGAGCATTCGCTCCTGCATGTCGGCCATGGAGATCTCCGTCGCTCCGGACGAGAACGCGTCACGCACCCCTGGCCAGATCCCGGTCCGTTTGCCCGCTTCGTCGTAGGAGTAGAAGCCGCCACCACCCGAGCGTCCTGGCCTCGAGAGCTTCTCGACCATCGTGTCCATGACTGCGTTCGAACCATGCTGCGGTACCGGCTTCCCGGACTCGATCAGTACTCGCTCGTTCTCCTTGCGGATTTTCTGGGACAGCGTCAGCGTCAGCTCGTCCATCAGCTGCAATGGCGGTGCGGGATACCCTGCCTGCGCACCTGCCTGCTCGACGAATGTCGGGTTGATTCCTTCGCCCACCGCAGCCATCGCCTCGTCGAGGAAAGCTCCGATCACTCGGGAGGTGAAGAATCCTCGGCTGTCGTTCACCACGATCGGCGTCTTACGGATTTGCCGCACGAAATCGATGACCTTGGCCAAGGTGGCATCCGACGTCCTCGCCCCGCGCACGATCTCCACGAGAGGCATCTTGTCGACCGGTGAGAAGAAGTGGATTCCGATGAAGTCCTCGCCGCGCTGGACGCCGTCGGCGAGTACCCCGATGGGCAGTTGCGAGGTGTTGGTACCGAGCACCGCGTCGGGTTCGACGACGTCCTCGATGTCCTGGAAGACCGAGTGTTTCACCTCCACCGACTCGAATGCCGCCTCGACGACCATGTCCACACCCGTGAAGTCGGCCGCGTCGGCGGTAGGAGTGATTCGAGCCAGCAACTTCTCGGATTGCGCTGCCGTGGTCGTTCCGCGCGCGAGCGCCTTGCCCTCGAGTTTCTCCGCATAACCCTTGCCGCGCTCGGCCATCGCGATGTCGACGTCTTTCAAGACCACGTCGATGCCGGACTTCGCGCACACGTAGGCGATGGCCGAACCCATCATGCCCGCACCGACCACTCCGACCTTCGTCGCCGCGAACGTCGGATAGCCGTCCGGCCGGGATCGACCTCGGTCGATGGCTTCGCGATCGAAGAAGAACGCGCCGATCATGTTCTGCGCCACCCGGTCGGTCACCAGAGACACGAAGTAACGCGTCTCGATTCGATCGGCGGTGTCGACATCGACGTACGCGCCTTCGACAGCTGCAGCGACGACAGCACGAGGTGCCGGTGCGGGCGACCCCTTGGTCTGCGTCCGTAGCATGCTCGTCAGCACGAGCAGGTTCTGCGCAACGGTCGGGTCGGTCGGAGCTCCACCCGGAATCGTGTACCCCTTCCGGTCCCAGGGCTGGGTCGCGTCGGGTTCACTCGCGATCCACGCTTTCGCAGCTGGGATCAGATCTGCAGCGGAATCGACTGTCTCGTCGATCAATCCGAGCTTCAGAGCGTCCGCGGCCGACTTACGTGAGCCTTTCAACAGCACCTCGGGGAGTGCGGCATACAGACCCATCAAGCGGACCGTCCGGGTGATCCCACCGCCACCGGGCAGGAGCCCGAGGGTGACTTCCGGCAGTCCGACCTGCACCGGGCGTGCATCGACGGCAATGCGACGGTGCGTGTGCAATGCGATCTCGAAACCCCCGCCCAACGCCGCGCCGGCAATCGCCGACACCACCGGCTTGCCCAGCGTCTCCAATCGACGCAACACATCCTTGATGCCGTCGATCCGACGCGTCAACGCTTCAGCGACCTCGACCTTGCTCTTCCCCGAGTGGCCCGCAGTCATGTCCTCGAGGTCACCGCCTGCGAAGAAGGACTTCTTTGCCGAGGTCAGTACGACGCCGGTGATCGAATCCTTCTCCGCTTCCAGCCTGTCGACGGTCGCTTCCATCGACGCGATGTAGAGATCGTTCATCGTGTTGGCGCCCTTGTTCGGGTCGTCCATGGTGAGAACCACGATGCCGTCGGAGTCCTGTGTCCACTCGATCATGTTGTCCGCCATAGTCATTCCTCAGACTCGCTCGATAATGGTGGCGACGCCCATGCCGCCGCCGATGCACAGCGTCATCAATCCGTAGCGTCCGCCAGTTCGTTCGAGCTCGTCCAGCACGGTGCCGACGAGCATCGCACCGGTTGCGCCCAATGGATGCCCCATAGCGATCGCGCCCCCGTTGGCGTTGGTCTTCTCGTGCGGGATGTCCAGGTCTTTCATCCACTTGAGCACCACGGACGCGAACGCTTCGTTGAGTTCGAACACGTCGATATCGGCGACGGTCAGACCCGCCTTCTTCAGCACCTTTTCGGTCGCTGGTGTCGGACCGGTCAGCATGATCGTCGGCTCGCTCCCCACCTGCGCCGTCGCGACGATCCGCGCGCGTGGAACCAGTCCTGCCCTCTCGCCCGCCGCGGCGCTTCCGACGAGCACGACGGCGGCACCGTCGACGATGCCCGACGAGTTCCCGCCCGTGTGTACGTGGTCGATCCGCCCGATGTCGGTGTATTTCTGCAGCGCGACGTCGTCGAATCCGGTCGCCGCGGCCATCGCCTCGAACGCCGGCTTCAACCGACCGAGACTCTCCGCAGTACTACCGGGGCGACGGTGCTCGTCGTGATCGAGCAGAATCACACCGTTGATGTCCTTGACCGGGACAACCGATTTTGCGAAATATCCTGCACTCCATGCGGCTTCCGCTCGTGCCTGCGATTCGGCTGCATATCGATCGACGTCCTCGCGAGTGAAACCTTCGACGGTCGCGATCAGATCTGCACCGATACCCTGAGGAACGACGTGCAGATCGTAGGTGGTCGTAGGGTCCGCGAACAGGGCTCCGCCGTCGCTTCCCATGGGCACCCGTGACATCGATTCCACACCACCGGCAACGACCAGATCGTCCCAGCCCGATGCCACCTTCTGCGCCGCAAGATTGACTGCTTCCAGACCCGACGCGCAGAAACGGTTGATCTGGGTCCCCGGCACCGACTCCGGGAGGCCGGCGACCAGTGCGGCTGCGCGCGAAATCACGGCGCCCTGCTCACCGACCGGGGATACGACGCCCAACACGACGTCGTCGATGTCGGCGGGGTTCATCTCCGGGAACCGGACGCGCAGTTCGCGTATCAGGCCGGCGACGAGATCGACCGGTTTGACACCGTGCAGAGCACCGCGTCGTTGTTTGCCCCGAGGGGTACGGATGGCCTCGAAGACCAAAACGTGCTCTGTCACAAGGTGTCCTTTCGCGCGACCGATGCCGCAGCGGGTGATCAGTCGAAGGAGATTTCCGGGGTTCGGGCGATCAGTAGTCGCTGGACCTTGCCGTCGTCGGCGATCCGTGCACTCGCATTGAACGATGCTTCGAAGGTGCCGCCGCGGGTGGTGCGCCCGAGCACGAGTTCCACCCCGTCGACGCTCACGCCCCTGTCGATGACGTGGATCAACGTGCTCTTCTCGCGCTGCGCCAGGTACCCGATCAAGCCCTCTCGGTCACCGACGAATTCGGCGGACGCGCCGCCGCCCTTGGAGAATTGCACGGACATGCGGAAGTCTGCGGTGATCATGCCCAGCACTCGATCCGGGTCGTCCGAATCCATGTATTCGAACCACCGTGCGAGAGTCGGTGTCGAAGGTGTCGTCGTGTCCATCAATTGTCTTCCTGGGTCGAATCGGTTGGGAGAAGCGCGAACTCTGCGTCGAACGAAACCTGGTAGCGGTCGATCAGGCCGTCGGGGCCGACGTGCACGACGCCGACGAAGTGGCCAGTGACCCGGCCACCGTCGGTCACCGCGCCGTACGCGAATTGGACGCCGGTATCGGCTGCCGAACGCAGAATTCTGTGTTTTCTGTCCACCGGCGGGCGTCCGCGCAAATAGTCGAGCATGGCTGCGCGGCCTGACTTCTTGTTGACGCCCGTCGGCAACACCATGGCGAATTCGACGTCTTCGGCGAGCATCGCGACCGCGTCGTCGAGGCGACCGGAGTCGAGCGTCGCGTAGTAATCGAGAATCGTCAGCTTCATGAAGTGAACTTAGTTCAATTTAACCCTGTCTGTCGAGACCCGATCGCGCTACGGTCTGAATATAAATTGAATTCGATTCAGATGGAGTTGGTATGACAACACGGACATCCGGCGAGGTGCCATGGCCCCGTTCCGAGCCCGCCGCACTCACCCCGGGCGACGAGCAAGCGGGGATTCGGGACGCCGTTCGCGGGCTCCTCACCAAGCATTCGACCATCGAGCAGGTGCGACAGAGCTCCGAGACACAGCTCGGATACTCACGCGAACTGTGGTCGCGACTCGTGGACGACATGTCGGTGACGACGCTGGCGGCGCAGGAGACGGCCGGCGGCCTCGGTTACGGCATGGTCGAGATGGGCATCATTCTCGAAGAATGCGGGCGCGCGCTGGTCTCGGAACCCGTCTACACATCGGCGGTACTGGGAGTTCATGCGCTCGTGCACGCCCCCGAACCCGCCGCAGACCTGTCGAGGCGAGTGCTCGACGGTTCCGCGGTGGTCTCGGTCAGCACGTCATCGACCGACCCGGAGCGTCTCCGCGCCCGAGCCGCCGAATCGGGATGGACGCTCGATGGTCACGCAGCCGCAGTCGTCGGTGCCGCCGAGGCCGACATCGTCGTCGTATCGGCTCGCTACGACGACGGAGTCGGCGTTTTCGCGATCGAGGCCGGGCCACACCTCGAGGCGCGACAGCGCACCGTACTCGATCCGACGCGGCGCCAGGCCGACCTCACGTTCTCGACAGCGCCTGCGCGTCTGCTCGCGTCGGACCGCGACAGCTCGACATTCCTGAACGGCGTGCGCGACATCGCCACACTCGCGCTTGCACACGAGAACACCGGCATCATCGACGCGCTACTCGACATGACGACCCGGTACGTGACCACGCGTCACCAATTCGGCCGTCCGATCGGCTCGTTTCAAGCAATCAAGCACCGATTGGCCGACGTACTGACCGCGCTGGAGCGCGCGCGGTCTGCCGCCCGTTATGCAGCTGCCGTGCACGACGAGAACCCTGAAGATGCGCGGCTCGCGATCGCTGTGGCAGGCGCTGTCTGCACCGACGCGGTCGTTCACGCCGCCCATGAGGCGGTGCAGCTACACGGTGGCATCGGGTTCACCTGGGAACACCCGGCACACTCCTACTTCCGGCGAGCGCTGGGGAACGAAGCGCTGCAGGGCGATTCGCGGAGTCATCGCGCACGCATCGCCGATCTCATCGCGATCTGAAGGATTTCGGCTCGACTCCGCGTCAGCTATTGACGGTGACGAAGGCAATAGCTAATACTGAAGTGAATCCAGTTCAAGTTCGAACGAAAGGCACCACCATGATCGACACCGATCACATTCTGTTGGAGAAGGACGGCGAGGTCGCTCGCGTCTGGCTGAACCGCCCGCACAAGAAGAACGCCGTCACAGTCGAGCTTCTCCACCGCCTGGACGAGATCATCGTCGAGGTGGACAACGATCCGAACTTGAAGGTCCTCGTTCTGCGCGGTGTCGAGAACCAGTTCTGCTCCGGCTTCGACCTCGACGAGTTGCTGTCGGACTTCGTCGGCTCCACCAATGCCATGGATGTCGCGGTTCTGTCCGCGAAGGTCTGCGACCGCCTCTACTCGATGAACACTCCTTCGGTGGCAGTTCTCGAAGGCTATGTCACCGCCGGTGGGTTCGAACTGATGATCTCGTGCGATTTCGCGGTCGCCTCCGATGACGCCAAGATCGGTGACTTCCACATTCGCCGTGCATTGTTCGGTGGTGCAGGTCCCATCTACCGGTTGCCCCGCATGATCGGAGTTCGCAAGACCAAAGAACTGATGCTGACCGGAAAGCTGTTGAGCGGCAAGGAAGCAGTCGATTTCGATCTCATCAATGCGTCGGCTCCGGCCGAGGGTCTCGATCAGCTGGTGTCGGACTTCATCGCACCGCTCGTCGACAAGAGCCCGTTCATGATGAAGCTGACCAAGATGTGCATCGACCGCGGACTCGACGCGGACATCCAATCTCTCATGGTCATGGAACATCTCGCAGTCGGCAATGCTCTGCAGTCCGAGGACGGACGAGAGGGTGTCACCGCCTTCCTCGAGAAGCGTGAACCCAAGTGGGTAGGTCGCTGACCGCTTTCCGGTTCGACCACTACCCGAAGGGATGAAGATGGACAGCACGGCGTGGGGCGCACTGGAAGGAAGCAAGTGCACGGAATGCGGCACCGTCGCCTTCCCTGCCAGCTCGATGTGCAGTAAGTGCGCCACCCCCACTGCGGTTCCGGTGACCTTGAGCAGAACGGGAACCGTGTGGGCGTACACAGTGCAGCGTTTCGCACCGAAGTCCCCACCGTATGTCCCTCCACCCGAAGGGTTTCGGCCGTTCGCTGTCGGTTACGTGGAACTCCCCGACGGCATCAAGGTCGAAGCGATACTCGATTGCGAGGACTTCGACGAACTGGACGAGGCACCGGTGGAACTGGTCTCCACTTCACCGGTGCCCCGCTTCGCGGTGTCTCGGCACTCGCAGTCAGGAGTGATGCTATGACACAGAATGTTTCGATCATCGGTGCCGGACTCTCGAAGTTCGGCAGACAGCCCGGAGTCAGCGGCCGCCAGATGGCCGTCACGGCGATCGGCACAGCATTGCAGGACGCAGGTGTGCGGTGGCCCGACATTCAGGTGGCCTTCGGGGGCAGCGATGGATCGGGTCTTGCCGACACACTCGTCGCTGAACTCGGTTTCACCGGGATCCCGTTCACCAACGTCAAGAACGGATGCGCGACGGGCGGCAGTGCGCTCTTCTCGGCCGTCAACGCAGTTCGATCCGGGTCCGCCGATATAGCGCTGGCCGTGGGATTCGACAAACACCCGCGCGGCGCATTCGATCCCAAGCCCGCCGAATGGGGCCTTCCCGACGGGTACGGCGAGGCCGGATTGATGGTCACTACTCAATTTTTCGGCGCGAAGATATCGCGATACATGCGGCGCCACGGCATCTCACCGGACACGCTTGCACGCGTCGCCGCCAAGGCGTACCGCAACGGAGCGCTCAACCCCAATGCTTGGCGTCGAGAGGCAATGGACGTCGAGTCCATTGCCGATGCCGACATGGTGAACGATCCACTCACCCGGTACATGTTCTGTTCGCCCGGCGAGGGTGCAGCTGCCATCGTCGTCGCGAGCGCCGAGGCCGTCGCCCGTCTCGGTGGGCGCCCCGTGGGTCTGCGCGCAATCGCGCATCGGACGCGGCAGTTCGGGTCCTTCGAGGTCTTCAGCCCGTCCGTTCAGGGCACGGGCGAGCCGACGAGCGTGAGCGCCGACGCAGCCGCGGCCGCCTTCGAACTGGCGGGCATAGGCCCCGAGGACGTCGATATCGCGCAAGTGCAGGACACGGAGAGTGGTGCCGAGATCATGCACATGGCCGAGTGCGGGTTCTGCAAGCCAGGGGAACAGGAAGCGATGATCGCAGGCGGAGAGACCGAGATCGGCGGCAGGCTCCCCATCAACACCGACGGTGGATGTATCGCGAACGGTGAGCCGATCGGCGCCTCCGGATTGCGGCAGGTGCACGAGATCGTGACCCAGCTACGTGGGGAAGCCGGCGAGCGGCAGGTCCCGAACAACCCTCGCGTCGGATTCACCCACGTGTACGGCGCGCCCGGAATCAGCGCCTGCACCGTGTTGACGGTGTGAAACTCTCTCTCGAGTACAAGGAATCAGCAAAAGTGACGTCACAGACGCTTCCCGACATCGCCCAATTCACGACCGACGCGCTCCGGTGGCTGGGCACCGTGGCACAGCCACGGACCGAGGCCGTGTGGGGAGAAGGCACCGATTCGGTGGCCGTGTTCGAGAACTGGACCGCGCAACAGGAGCGCGAACACACCGACGAGATCTCGCGGTACGAGAAGGCCAAGTTCGACGCGGGATGGGGCGCGATCAACTCCCCCGGCGAGTTCGGTGGACGAGATCTGCCCATGTCCTACGTACTGGCGTTCCGCCGTGTCGAAGATGCTTTCGATATTCCCCGCCGCACCGAGATGTTCTCGGTGACACAGCAATTGGTCGCACCGACGGTGCAGCAGTGGGGAACCGACGACCAGAAGGACAGATTCGTGCGCGCATTCTTGCGCACCGATCGCATTGCGTGTCAGCTCTTCTCCGAGACCGAAGCAGGATCGGACCTGGCCGCGGTTCGCACGCGTGCATCGCAGGCAGCCGACGGCGTCTGGACGATCGACGGTCACAAGGTCTGGACGTCCGGAGCGCGTGTCGCCGATTTCGGAGTGGCGCTGTGCCGCACGGATTCCAGTGTGGCCAAACACGCGGGTCTGACCATGTTCCTCGTGCCGATGAATGCTCCGGGCGTCACCATCACGCCTATTCAGCAGATGACAGGTGGGTCCTCGTTCAACGAGGTCTATCTGGACGGCGTCGAACTCGACGATTCGTATCGTCTAGGGCCCGTCGGGAAGGGATGGCCGGTGGCGCTCACCGTGCTCGCCGCCGAACGGCTCGACGGCGGCAATCTCGGTCTTGCCAACGCCGACCAGGCCGTCGCGCTCGCCGGAAACCTCGGACGGCCGCTGACCGAGATCGAACGTGACGCCGTCGCCGACCTGGTCACCCGAAGCTACGTTCAACGTATCGCTGCGATGCGTGTCGCGGGGGCAGTGGCCGAAGGCAAAGATCCAGGTCCGGAAGCGTCGCTCGGGAAGTTGCTCGCCACCGACACGATGGCCAAGACGTCCTCCGTCGTCCGGCTGCTTCTCGGACCGGACCTCACGTCCGACTCCGGCCGCTGGGGAACCTTCGCCTGGTCCGAGCATCTTCTGGGTGCGCCCGGCTATCGGATTGCCGGCGGTACGGACGAAATTCAGCACAACATCATCGCCGAGCGCGTCCTCGGCCTACCCCGGGAGCCGAGGCCATGACGGAATCACCACTCGAACTTCGCGTCGCTGCCGTCCTTGCCGAACGAGGGATCACGCTGAGCGACTTCGAGACGCTGCCGGGCGGCCACTCGGGGTTGACCTATCGCGCACACACGTCGGATGGCGACATCGTGATCAAAGCCGTCCCCGACGGTCAGAAGTCGATCGGCCGCCACGACATGCTTCGCCAGGCCGCGATCCTCGGTGCGCTGGCAGACGCCGACGTCCCTGTGCCGCGGATCATCGCAGTCGACCGGACGGAGCCCGCGTGGTTTGCCATGGAGCTCATCGAGGGTCAGTCGCTGGAACCGGTACTCGACGATCCTGCCGTCGATCCCGCGGTTGCATCTTCCCGGATGCTTCGCGCGGCCGAGGTACTCCCCCGACTGCACGCCGTCGACCTCTCCACGCTCCCCGGTGCCGACGCTCCGTTGTCTCCTGCCGATGAACTCGAACGGTGGGCACGCACGTTGGGCGCCGTGCCGACCGAACTGGTCGTCGGCGGTGAAGATCTGTTGAACCTGCTCAGGGCCGACATCCCCGAACCCGTCGAACCTGTTCTCGTGCACGGTGATTACCGACTCGGCAATATCATTTCCTGCGGAAACGAGCCGGCGGCGTTGATCGATTGGGAGATCTGGAGCATAGGGGATCCGCGCGTCGAGCTCGGTTGGTTCCTCGTGTTCGCCGATGGCACCAACTTCCCCGGTGTCGGCCGCGAAGTCCCCGGCTTGCCGAGCACCGACGCCTTGATCTCCGCGTACACCGGCCCAACGCGCACACTGCCCGACATGGCGTGGTTCGACGCGCTCGGGCGGCTCAAGATGGCGGCGATCATGGGACACAATCTGCGCCGACACCGCGAGGGCCGACACATCGACCCGGACCAGGAAAAGCTGCCCGCGACCATCGACAGGTTGATCGGCACCGGCACCGCCCTGCTCCAGCCCTGAACCTGCTCCGACGCCGATGCCACCACCTACCACAGGAGCCGACACATATGGACTTCGCCTACTCCGCACGCACCGAGGAGCTACTCGGCACGCTGGAAACCTTCATGAACGATCACGTCTACCCGGCAGAGAAGGTGTACGACGATCAGATTGCTGCGAACGACAATCCGCACGAGCAACCACAGATCATGCGCGATCTGCAATCTCGCGCACGTGAACTCGGACTGTGGAATCTGTTCATGACGCACGACGGCCTCGGGGCCGGTCTGACGAACCTCGAATATGCACCGCTTGCCGAGGTCGTCGGGCGCTCGATCATCGGCAACGAAGCGATCAACTGCTCCGCCCCGGACACGGGAAACATGGAGATTCTTGCCATGTACGGAACCGAAGAGCAGAAGCAGCAATGGCTGAAACCACTGCTGGACTGCAGCATTCGCTCGGCGTTCGCGATGACCGAGCCTGCCGTCGCGAGTTCCGACGCCACCAACATCACGTCCACGATTGTTCGCGACGGTGAGGAGTACGTGCTCGACGGTCGCAAGTGGTACACCTCGGGCGTGCTCGACCCGGACTGCAAGCTGATGATCTTCATGGGTAAGTCCGATCCGGAAGGCCCGACGTACCGGCAGCAGAGCATGATTCTGGTGCCGATGGACACCCCCGGTGTCGAGGTACTGCGTGACCTACCGATGTTCGGCTTCCAGGACCGCCTCGGTCACGGAGAAGTGCAGTTCACCGATGTGCGCGTGCCGGCGTCGAACATGCTCGGCGCCGAGGGCGACGGATTCACGATTGCACAGGGTCGACTGGGCCCGGGGCGTATGCATTACGCCATGCGCGCCATCGGAATGGCCGAGCGCGCACTGGAAATGATGTGTCGACGTGCTGTCCAACGTGAAGCATTCGGCGGCCCGCTGGCCGATCGAGGAGTGGTGCGGGAATGGATCGCTCGCAGCCGTGTCGAGATCGACCAGATCCGGCTACTGGTGTTGAAGTCGGCGTGGCTGATGGACACTCGCGGCAATGCCTCGGCACGTTCGGAAGTCGCGGCGATCAAGGTGGCGGCCATGGAGGTCGCACACAACGTGGTCGACCGCGCGGTTCAGGTGCACGGAGCAGCGGGAGTCAGCAACGACACGGTTCTCGCCCGCCTGTACGCCATCACCCGTGCCCTGCAGATCGCCGACGGCCCCAACGAAGTACACCTGCGAACTATCGCCCGACTCGAAATGAAGAAATACGCATGAGCACAACACTGTTGACGGGCAAGGTTGCACTTGTCACCGGTGCGAGCCGAGGGCTGGGACTCGCCATCGCCCGAGGCCTGCGCGACGCGGGCGCTACCGTCGTCCTGTCGAGTCGCAAACTGGACGCATGCGAGGCCGCGGTGTCCTCTCTGGGTGATACCGGTCCGGGAACGCTGCACCCGTACGCGTTGCACGTCGGGCACTGGGACACCATCGAACCCGCCGTCGACGACATCATCACGCAGTTCGGCAGACTCGACATCGTCGTCAACAACGCCGGAATCGCCCCCCTTGCCGAGAATCTTGCCTCGGTGACGGAGGGATTGTGGGACAAGACCATCGAGGTCAATCTCAAAGGCCCGTTCCGGTTGATGGCGGTGGCAGGACAACGGATGGCTGCGTCCGGTGGCGGTTCCATCGTGAACATCTCCAGCATCGGTGCAGAACGACCGAGCCCACCCGAGGCAATGTACGCCGCGGCGAAGAACGGCCTGAACGCTCTGACGAGGGCGTTCGCGCAGGAATATGCGCCCTCGGTGCGAGTCAACTGCATCATGCCAGGCGGGTTCGCCACCGATATGTCGGAGAACTGGGACGACGAATTCATCGGAAAGATCGTCGACCGCCTTCCCGCGGGCAGGCTCGGGCGGCCCGACGAGATCGCCGGGCTCGTCGTCCATCTGGCCTCGGACGGAGCCGGCTACACGACCGGTGCGTTGATCCCTGTCGACGGTGGCCGCACCGCAGTCTACTGACACTGCGACACAGAAGGAATTTCGCTGATGGACAACATGTTCGGTCTCACCGACCGCGTCGCCGTCGTTACCGGAGCATCGTCGGGTCTGGGTCTCGGATTCGCTCGTACGCTGGCCGAAGCCGGGGCGACGGTCTACGCCGCCGCCCGACGTCTGGATCGGCTGGAAGCCCTCGCGGCCGAGGTACCCGGCATCGTCCCGGTCGAGTGCGATGTCACCCACGACGCGGACCGGCGAGCCCTGGTCGATCGGTGTTTCGCACAGTCCGGGCGGCTGGATGTTCTGGTCAACAATGCAGGAAAGCCCGGCCCGCCCAACGCCGAGGACGAGACGTTGGACGGGTTTCAGTCCGTCCTCGAGGTCAACATGATCGCCGGTTTCCACCTCGCAACGTGTGCCGCCAGCAGAATCCCACAGGACGCGACGGCGTCGTTCGTCAACGTCTCCTCGGTCATCGGACTGGTGTCCACAGCCCCGATCGGCGGCGCGAGCTATGCCGCGTCGAAGGCAGGCACGCTCGGATTGACCCGCGAACTCGCCGGTCAGTGGGGTCGGCGAGGCATTCGGGTGAACGCAGTCGTTCCGGGATGGTTCGATACGGAGATGACCGACGGCCTGTTCGCCAACGACAAGTCGGCCGGTTGGGTGCGACGCAACACGATGCTCGGGCGTGGAGGCGCCGATGGCGAGATCGACGGCGCGGTGCTGTTCCTGGCGTCGGACGCGTCGTCGTACATGACGGGGCAAACGCTGATCGTCGACGGCGGCTGGACGGCTCGTTGATGTTGGCCGTCCAACTCACCGAGTGGGGCATGCATCCGGAGTTCCGCACGGTCCCCGACCCCGAGCCGACCGGCGACCAACTCGTCCTTCGTGTGGATGCAGCCGGACTGTGCCGATCCGATCTGCATGTCATGGATTCGTCGTCCTCCCGATTTGCATATTCCTTGCCGTTCACGCTCGGGCACGAGGTGGCGGGAACCGTGGTCGCGGCAGGCGAGACGGCCGACGACAGTTGGGTCGGGCAGCGGGTGCTCGTCCACGGCCTCTGGGGATGCGGCACGTGCCGACAGTGCGAGCGCGGTAATCAGAACTACTGCCACGCGCTGGCACCGTCGGACGACGGACTGCTCTCGCCCATCGGAGGCGGTCTCGGCCGCGACGGAGGACTGGCCGAGTTCATGATCGTCCCGTCCGCCGACGTCCTCGTGCCCATCGGTTCACTCGACCCGGTCGCGGCGGCACCACTCGCCGACGCTGCATTGACCGCCTACCACGCAATTCGAACGAACGCCGATGTGATCGACCGGCACAGCGTCGTCGTCGTGGTGGGCGTCGGCGGGCTCGGTCACCTGGCCCTTCAGATACTGAGATCGTTCGGCGCCGGCCGGGTTGTCGCAATCGAAACACGGCTCGACACACACGCGCTCGCTGTGCAGCTCGGCGCGCACGACTGCCACGTGTCGTTCTCGGACGCTCATGGCTCGATCGCCGAACTCGGCGGCGCCGATCTGGTACTCGACTTCGTCGGCGCCCCGGACACGGTCGACGCGGGAGCCGAGGCGCTCGCCCCTGGCGGACGATTGGCCGTCGTGGGAAGTGCGGGCGGCAGGCTCACCGTGGGTAAGGACCTGGGGATCTCTGCCGGCTGGCACGTCACCGCGCCGTTCTGGGGGACACGAGACGACCTGCGCGCCGTGGTCGCTCTCGCACAGGACGGCATCCTGCACGCCGAGGTGACGACGTTCCCGTTCTCTGCGGCCCTCGACGGATACCGAGAATTACGCGCGGGTTCCGTCACCGGCCGCGCAGTGATCGACATGACCGCATCGCGATGGAGAGAAGAGACACTACCGTGAAATGGCTTGCAGAACAGATGGTCTCCCGAGCTCAGCAGTCCCCCGAGGACATCGCAGTCGTCGACGAGACGGGTAGCCACACCATCGGCAAGATCGTCGAGGCCGCGCGGTCTCTCGCCGACGCCATCGCCCACGTCGACGCCGGTGCGCCCACTGCGCTCGTTCAAGCGGACAACACGTGGTGCACCGTCGCCTCGGTGCTGGCCATCGGTCTTCGAGGCGGGGTCGTCGCGGTGTTCAGCCCACACGCGACCGAATCGGAGTTTCAGCTGGCGCTCGAAGACATCGCGCCGGACATCGTCGTCGCAGACCCGGACTCGTTGTCGCACTGGGGTGTCACCGACGAGCAGTTCCCGCATTCCAGCTCCGCTTTCGCCGACCACTCCTCGAGAGCTACCGGCCGGCCGTTCTCCGACGTGCAGCGGTGGGACGGCGGCGCCGCGATCGCCATGACCTCCGGCTCCACCGGGCGCCCGAAGTGCGTCGTGCAGTCCGAGGAGGCCATCCGCTACGCATGCACCAGCACGATCGACGCGGTGGGATTGAAGCCAGGTGAAGCGATCGGCGCCTTCGTTCCGCTGTCGTCCGTCGCCGCGTACTGCTTCGGGATGTATCTCCCGGCCCTGCTGGGTGGCCGGATGGTCTCGATCGGCCGGTGGTCGCCGGCCGCAGCGTTGCACGCCGTGAACGATCACCAGGTGGCGTGGACGATGCTGGTGCCGACAATGGCGTTGCAGCTCTCCGTCGCACCCGACTCCAAGGGCGCGCTCGCCCCTATGCGCGCCATGACCGTCGGCGGCGGCCCGATGAACGAACGCGCTCTGGGTGAAGCCGAGCAATGGCTCGACACGAAGTTTCTCCGCGTGTTCGGAATGTCGGAATGTCTCGGACACACCACGCCTGCGTTGGACGATCCACCGTCGATTCGCCTCGGGCGCGATGGACGCCCGTTCCCGGGCACGGTCGTCCGCGCCGTCGATTCGGCCGGGACTCCTCTACCACCGGGCGAGATCGGGGAGGCTCAGGTCGCGGGACCCTCGCTGTACGTCGGGTACGCCCGGCAGGGCAAGCCGGTTCCGGCGCAGCTCACCCCCGACGGGTTTCTCCCGACGGGCGATCTGGTCGAAGTCTTCGACGACGGCTCGATTCGCGTCATGGGACGTCAGAAGCAGATCATCATTCGTGGCGGACGAAACATCGACATCAACGAGATGGAAGCGGCGCTCGCAGCTCTGGACTCCGTCGTACAGGTCTGTGTCGTTCCGGTTCCCGACGACCTGCTCGGTGAGCGAGCCGCGGCGCTCGTCGTCACGGGCGGGGAACCGATCACGTTGAGCGACGTCACCGCACGCTTGGCAGCATCCGCCTTTCCCAAGTTCAAGTGGCCCGAATTCGTGTTCACCGTCGACGATCTGCCGCAGAATCGCGTAGGAAAGCTCTCGCGATCCGATGCAACCGAGATTGCGCGTAAGTTGGCGTCGTTAGCCGACTCGAATTCAGGTCGAGAACTGTAGACTCGTAGGGATCCAAACAACACATCGACAGTGGGGGATCCATGACGGTAGGCACCGGGATTCGGCGCGAGAGCCCGCGATCCAAGCGCACTCGCATCTTGTCCGCGGCCATCGACCACTTCGGCAAGGTGGGTTACGAACACACGAAGTGGGCCTCGATCGCCGACGAGGTCGGTATCGGCCAAACGGCTTTGTACCACTACTTCGAGTCCAAAGGGCACTGCCTGCTCACCATCATGCGTCTCGAACTGGCCGACAGCGCGGAACGGTTCTCTGCAGCAACGCAGGACACCAGCGACCCGGAAACGGCGTTGCGCGCAGCAGTCACTGCATCACTGGCAGCTACGCCGATCGACGCGTTGCAGCGTCGCATACTCCAGAATCACATGGATCTGCTCGCCACCGAGCGACAGTCGGCCAAAGAGGAAGCCGAGCGACTGCAGTGCCGCGAGCTGGTTCATTCGATCGAGGTCGACTGGACGTCGCTCATCGCCGACGGCATGGAGTCGGGCCAGTTCACGAAGTCCGATCCGAACATGCAGGCCCGGCTCGTACTTGCCTTGATCGTCAGCGTCTGGCGGTGGTACCGCCCGGACGGCACGCTCACGATCGACGAGATCGTCGAGATCGTCACGGACGCCGTGATCCGAATCGTACGGAAGTAGTCCGTGTTCCGGGCTGCAGATCAGGCCTCGCTGCCAAGTCAAACCAAACAGAATTCAAGTTGGGAGAATAAATGTACAACCTTGTACTCGTAGCCGCACGTCCGCCCGAGTGGACGCACGATCAGTTCATCACGTGGTGGCGAGGCGAACACGCCGATGTCACCTATCCACTGCCGGGCCTACTTCGGTGGCAGCACACAGAATTGGTGGAGGCATTTGGAGCACCATCCGAGGGCTGGGACGGCCTGTCGGTGCTGAGTTTCGAGTCTCGCGAGGCGCTGGAAGCAGCGTTGGCGAGCCCGGAGTGGAAGGCAGCGGTGGAACACGTCGGGACCATGCGGGGCCGCCGCATGATGTGGTACGGCGACGAAAAAACCATGCTCCCCCTGCAGGCAGCGCAGCAGGAGCCGTGATGACGTCGTCCTGGACCGAAGCCGGGTGCTTCCCGATCGACGACGGGATTTTCCGCATTCCGCTGCAGATGCCCCAGGACGGCCTGCGAGCGATCAACGTGTACGCACTCGAAACGAGTCGCGGAATCGCATTGATCGACGGTGGTTGGCATCGAGCCACGACGCACGACGAGTTGTCCGATGCGCTGTCGCACATCGGTCGTCAGCCGTCCGACATCCACGACGTCTACGTGACTCACGTCCACCGAGACCACTACACGTTCGCGGTGGAGTTGCGTCGACGGTACGGATCTCGCGTTCACCTGGGTTCGGCGGAAGCACCCGGCATCGCGGCCATCAACGACCTGCGAAGCAACGTTCCAGTGAGCTCGATCCGAGAATTGCACCGCGCCGGCGCCGACGGCATCGCGGACATCGCTCGACAGGCCGCCCTGGCCGAACCGTTCGATGTAGCCGAGTGGGAGCAACCGGATGCCTGGCTGACAGCAGGCCCACTCGACATTCCAGGCCTGCACATCGAAGCCGTGCACACGCCTGGCCATACCAAGGGACACATGGTCTTTCATGATCTCGACCGCGACGTCACGTTCACGGGCGATCACGTCCTGCCGACCATCACCCCGTCCATCGGATTCGAGCTCGGCGACTGGGACCTCCCACTGGCGCGATACATGACTTCCCTGACGATGATGCTCGACGATGCCGATCGGACCATGTTGCCCTCTCACGGTCTTACGGGCGGAAGTGTGCACCGACGATGCCGCGAGCTGCTCGCCCACCACGAACTCAGGCTGGCGGACACGAGAGCCGTCGTCGCCGGCCACGGCCCGAGCTCGGGAGTGGATGTCGCAGCGGGCCTGACGTGGACCCGCCGAAATCGGTCGTTCGACGAACTCGACGATTTCAACAAAATGGTGGCCACCTGCGAAACCCTTGCGCATCTGGACGTCCTGGTCTCCCAAGACGTCCTGTCCGTTCGTACGGAATGCGGAGTGGACATCTTCGACGTCGGCCGCTGAAGACATCCACTCCGCTTCGCGTCAGGCCATCAGGCGCAGGTCCATCCGCCGTCGACGTAGAGCTCGGATCCGGTCACGAACGTCGAATCGTCACCGGCCAGAAACGCCACTGCAGCAGCGACTTCGGATGCTCGACCCAGCCTACCCATCGGGGTGTTGTCCACCATCGCCCGGTGCCGCTCGGAACCTTCGTACCTCTCCAGCAGCTGGTCGGTACCGATGAACCCGGGATGCAGTGAGTTGACGCGCACACCCTTCGTCGCCCAGTGCAGCGCGGCATTCTTCGTCATCGTTCGTACAGCGCCCTTCGCCGCCGCGTACGCGAAGCTGTTGCCCAGGCCACCGACGCTGCCCAGGATCGAGCAGACGTTGACGATCGACCCACCACCGGACCGTTCGATGAACGCGCCCGCATGCTTCATGCCGAGCCATGTTCCGGTCTGACTTATCTCGACCACCCGATTGAAATGATCCAGGGTCTCGTCCACAACCGTTGCGAGACTTCCGATCGCGCCGTTGTTGACGAGCGCGTCGATCCGCGAGAAACGTTCCGAGACCGCGGTTACGGCGTCACTCCATCCATCCTCGCTCGCTATGTCGAGGGGCAGTGCAAGATGGTTCTGTGGATTGTCCTGCAAGGCAACCAATTTCTCGCAGGACTCGAGGTCCAGGTCGGTCACCACCACCGAAGCACCCTCCGCCGCAAGACGCCCGACGATCGACGTACCCAGCCCACCGGTGGCACCGGTGACCAGGACTACCTTCCCTTCCAAACGTGCTGTGAACGACTGCATCCGGTTCGATCCTCCTCTAGAGCTTGCTCAGTACGTTGCGGCCGCCGACGGCCATCGCGAACGCGACGCCGATCGTCGTCACCGCCGTCATCAACAGGGCCATCGCTGCGACCAGTGGATAGGAACCGTTCTGCCACATGTCGAACAGCAAAGTACCCATCACTTGCGTGGTCGACGCCCGTACGAGCAGAGAGGCCGCGAATTCGTGCGTCAGCAGAATGAACATCAAGGCAACCGCGCTGAGAATTGTCGGGCGCATGAGCGGCAACATGATGCGCAACGTCGTCACGAACGGTGATGCGCCACTCGTGGCCGATGCCTCGGTGTATGTGTTGCCCAGCGAAAGCATCGCGGTCATCTGCATTCTCGTCGCGAAGGGCAGCATCAACACGACGTACACGAGGATGATGACCGTTCGGGTTCCGTACAGAATCAAGGGCGGTTCGGTGTAGGTGAGCAGAAATCCGACGCCGAAGATGACCGCAGGGATACCCAGCGGCAACGCGGTGATCAGATCGGCGATCAGTGCCAGGATCTTGAATCGTCGGCCGCGGACGAGAAGATTCGCCATCACGTAGCCGAGCGGGATACAGATCGCCACGGCCCCGAGGGAAGTCGACACACTTGTGAGCACCGACTGGAGTACCGCGCTGTCTCCGAGCAACTCGCGGAAATTGTCGAGGGTCAACAAGCCCCAGGACAACGATCCGGACCAGTAGGGCGTCAGCGACACGATGACCAGGCCCACCAACGGAATCACCAACGCCAGCAAAGCGAAGAGTCCGATGGTCACCGCAGCCCACGTGCCTCTGCCGCTCGGGGTCGAGAACGCCTTGCCGCCGTGAGTGACGAACCGAGTTTGATTGCCCAGCAGCACTTTCTGTGTGAGTACCAGAACGATTCCGAAGATCACCAGCGGCGATCCGGCTGCCGCGGCGGCGGCGAAGTCCGACGGCGATTCCGACACCCGCCGGTACATCTCCGTCGTCAGTACCTTGACGCCGCTGTTCTGCCCCAACAGCAGCGGGCCCGTGAACTGACCGAGGCCCAGCAGAAGGGCGATACCGCCGCCGTATATGAGGGAGGGGCGCAGCAACGGAAGAACGATCTTGAAGAAGATTCCGACGGTGTTCGATCCACTGATCTGAGCAGCTTCGAGGTGCTCGGAACTGATGTTCTGCATCCCCGAACTGACGAACAGATACACGAAGGAGGTCAGACCGAACCCGGTGAGGATGATGATCCACGGAACCGTGTAGACGTCGATCGGACCGGTGTCCGATCCGCTCCACCACGGCAACTTTCGCAACAGAACGTTGAGGTAGCCGGGTCCAGGAGACAGCAGGAAGGCCCACCCGACGATACTGGCCACCGCGGGCATGACGATCGGAAGAATCGGAATGATGCGCAGCCACCCGAGTTTCGCGGGCAGTCTGCTCGCAGCGAACGCGAGCAAGGTTCCGAGAACCATTGCGATGACCAGTGAGCCGAGCGCGAGCGCAATCGTCGTCCGTAGTGTCACTGCGACGTCGAATCGGCCGTACTGGCTCGAGTATCCGGCGGCGCCGTCCTCGAGCGCCAACATCTGGAGGCGAATCATCGGAAGCACCACGAGATATCCGAGTATGGCCAGCAGAGCTGCGTAGCCGATACGAGCTCGCCAGTGCGGCGGAATCGTGAACGACGACGAGGGTCCGGTGGCCGGTGTGGTGTCGGTGCCGGCGGGCGCGGTCAGCGTGGCCATCAGGACCGGTCTCCTGCGCCCGTTGTGACCAGGTTCGCGTTCGACGGGGCCTCGACGCCCGCGACGGGATAGACACGAAGACTCGACGGCGAGAAGCTGATCACGACGTCGTCCCCTGGGCTGCTACTGCGAAGCCACCGACCGTGCTCGGCTGCGGACGCTCGGAGCATCAGCTGTTCCGTACCGGTCTTGACCGTCACGTCGAAGTGTCGTCCGCCGTATTCGTGCGCGACCAACTGGGCGTGCAGTGGCACGTTGCCCGTGGGGACCTCGCTCGTCGACGCGTGCAGATGCACATCGTCGGGGCGGAAACGTGCGACGGCTGCTGCCCCGTGGTCGGCTCGGTCACGTACGACCGCCGACGACAGATCGATCGCGTCCCCGGCACTGGTGATCCACCCGTCGTGTCCGTTGTGAAGCTCGAGGCGATTGCCCATGCCGATGAAGGCGGCGACATATTCGGAAACAGGGTTCTCGAAGACGTCCTCGGGTGTGTCGTACTGTTCGATCTTTCCGGCCTTCATGATCGCCAGTCGATCACCGAGCGCGAAGGCCTCCGACTGGTCGTGGGTCACGAAGACCGCAGTGAACCCCAAGGTCTGGTGCAGCTGATGAATCTGTGAGCGAACTTGATCGCGGAGCCTGGCGTCGAGGTTGCTCAGCGGCTCGTCGAAGAGCACCAGATCCGGTTCCGCGACGAGCCCACGGGCCACCGCAACGCGCTGCTGTTGCCCACCACTCAACTGAGACGGGTAGCGATCGAGCAGCTTGCCGCAGTCGACCATCTCGGCGGCGGCCTCGACTGCGCCGTCGGCGATCGCCTTCTTCAGTTTGCGAACCTTCAAGGGGTAGCGAATGTTCTCTGCGACCGTCATGTGCGGCCACAGCGCGTACGACTGGAAGACCATGCCGATGCTGCGTTTGTGCGCCGGGACGTGAACCTTGGACGCCGCATCGAACACGGGCGCTCCTCGGAACGAGATAGAGCCACCCTGGGGTGTCTCGAGTCCGGCGAGGCAACGAAGCGTCGTCGTCTTTCCGCACCCGCTCGGCCCGAGCAACACGAGGAATTCCCCGTGCTCGATCTCGAGGTCGAGTCGGTCGACGACCACGTTCGATCCATAGGTCTTCACGAGACCGGAAACGGCAAATTGCGACGTCATCTACATGCTCACTTTCGAAACTTTCGGTGTACGAACGCCGGCTCCGGTGCCGCCGTCGACCATGATGTCCGACCCTGTCACGTAACTACTTTCGAAACCAGCAAGGAATCGGACGACGGTGGCGACCTCCGCGGGAGTGCCTCGACGCTGCATCGGAATGGTGCGTACGTACGACTCCACATCGTCTTCCGCGAAATCGGGGGTCGCGGTGATGGCTGTGTCGATGCTGCCCGGGCATACCGCATTGACTCGAATGTCCCTCTCTGCCAACTCCAGAGCGGCAACCTTGGTCAGCGCGCGCACCCCGAACTTCGAGGCACCGTAAGCGCCCAGTTCGGCAGTCGCCAACACGCCTCGCAGCGACGAGATGTTCACCACCGATCCACCGGAACGCATGTGATCGGCGGCTGCTTTCACCCCGAGAAAGGTTCCGACGAGGTTGAGCTCCAACATGTTACGAAACTGCTTCAGCGACGTCTGCTGCAACGTTGCCTTGATGGCCGCGCCTGCACTGTTGACGAGTACGTCGAGGCCGTGATCCTGCTGCTTCATGTCGGACATGACTGCAGCCCAGCTGTCTTCGTCGGTGACGTCGAGGTGCCGATAATGCGCTCCCGTTCCGAGTCGATCGGTCAGCCGCGCACCTGCTGCGTCATCGACGTCGGTGACGTACACCGTCGCTCCGTCGCCTGCGAACAACTCGGCACATGCTCCGCCGATTCCGCCGCATGCCCCCGTGATCAGAACGACCCGTCCTGTCATCGATCGGTCTTCTGCAGCCATATGAAGTCCACCGACCTTTCTCCTAAGTCCGAAATCAACCCTGGAACAGGGTCTGCCATTCCTGGGAATACTGCTCGACCTTCTCGGGTGTCAGGTCTGCTACGTCGGGCGAGGCGATGTCCTGTGCACGAGCAACTGCACCGTCGATGTCGGGCAGCGCTGCCGCGTACCCACCGTTCAGAGCGGTTTGGCCTTCGACGGAGACCATGAAGTTCGCCAGCACCTGAGCCGCGTTCGGATGCTGTGACGCACTGAGAACCTCTGCGTACCAGGGAGTTCCCCAGGGTTGCGCTGGGAGCGCCCAATCGACCGGAGCGCCTGCGGCGACCTCGGTGACGAGCGGCTGGACCGACGGACTCACCACTACCTCACCCGACGTGAGCGCCTGAGCGATACCGAGAGCGCTCGGGTACACGCGCGGCTGCAGCTCCGCCAACCGGTTCCAGTAGTCCTCGCCGTACTGCTCGTTGTAGTAGCCGTACATATCGACATACGACGCAATCCCGGTGGGATTGACGATGCCGATCTTGCCCCGATACTTCGGGTCGAGCAGATCGTCCGGAGTCGTCAAGCCCTCCGGAACAGCAGCAGTGTTCCATCCGAGTCCGAAGACCGCGGCACTGGACAGGAAGAACTTGTCGTCGATCACGCTGGCGTCGCGGTCGAAAGCCGGCGCGTCGAAATCAGGACCGACGAGATCGGTCGAGAACTTTCCGGACTCTGCCGCATTCTGGATCCAGGATGCGTCCGTGAGCATGTGCACATCGGCGATGCCGGTGCCGGTCCTGTTCTCGGTCTCCACTCGCGGGTTGATCTCGGAGTCCGTTCCGCGAACGTATTCCATCTTGATCTCGGGGTATTTGGCCTGAAATGCCGTGACCAGGGCGTCCAAGTTGGCGGGCTTCTGGCTCGAGTACAGCATCACGCTGCCCTCTTCCTTGGCTGCCGCAACTACCTCGTCCCAGCTGCCTTCGACGGGACCGGTTGCGTTGGAAGAGGACCCGCCGCACGCGGTGAGTCCGACCAGTGCCGCCGTCGCAGCCAAGGCGATCGCTGCCCTCGTGAGTGTCTTCATGTCTGCGTTCCTTCCGGGCACGCCGGTGAGCCCCGAGCCGACTCGCGCGGTTCTCGTCGAATGTGGTGAGACTCGTGGTTCGAAAGTCTCCGGGGTACGGCCACGACCTGCACCGCTCACCCGCGAAGCCAAACTGAACTGATCTCAGTTTGAAAGATATCCTCGACCTCGTGTGATGTCAATCACGAGAATCTGTTGACGTGATGGCGATCGCACGCTATGTAGCCGCGCTCTGGATCCGAGAATTCAGTACCGTTTCAGCCGCTGCGCGGCCGAACACCAGGGCACTGGCCAGTCCACCTGCATATGCGCGGTCCCACAGCCCACCGGTATCGGACCCAGCAGCCAGCAGGCCCGGAATCGGCACCCCGCCCGTATCCAGAACGCGTGCATGAGCATCGATCGATACGCCGTGGAACGGAAAGGTGATCGCTGGGGCCGTTTCGATGACGTAGTAGGGCGGTTCGGCGAGGGGCTCCGCATCCAGCGCACGGCCGGGAGCAAGCGATTCACGACGCTCTGCAGAGTTGTTGTACCTCGCGATGTTCGACGCAATCACAGCCCCGTCGTACCCCCATTCCTCGGGCAGGTACTCGAGCTCGTCCAAGAAATCTGCCCGTCCGACACGGCCGCCTCGCTTGCCTGCGATCTCGAACTTGTCCACGGCGACGGCCCCTTCGACGTAGGAGGCCAGCATCCAGTCCCGGTGCACCCGCGCGTCGGCGATCAGCAGACCTCGCGACTCGGGCTGGGCAAGCAGTTCCATGGTCGTCAGGTGGTCGCCCAATGTCTCGTCCACGAACCGTTCGTTGTTCAGGTTGAACAACAGGGCGTGTTCGCTGTAGTACAGGGACATGTCGACGAAGTCGGCAGGGTCCGTCAGCCGCACGCCGCTCGGAATCAGATGCCCGTAGAAGCCCGCGTTCTCGCCCCGCGTCGCGGCTCCGTTGGCTGTGGCCAACCGGTATCCGTCACCACGACTGTGTGGATTGGACCTGAGTTCCATCGAGCCCGCCGCCGCGTGGACGTGACGAGCAATCAGGTCTTTGCCACCCTGGAATCCACCGGTCGCCAGAAGAGTATGTCCAGCGTGAACTTCTCGACTTCGTTCCGAACCTGTCCGCACGCGAGCGCCACGCACGACGCCGCCGTCGAGAACCAGACTCTCGGTGACGGTGTCCAGCATTACGGTGCCGCCCGACTGGATGACGCTGCGCTTGCAGATGTCGATGTAGTGATTCGTGTCGAACTTGTGTCCACGGCCGAAACTCAAGATCTTCTGGGCCTCGCCCACGTCGACGCCGATCGATCGTATCCATTCGACGCCGTCTGCGAATCCGTCGATCAACCGGCGTTTCAACGCCGGGTCGCCGTCCGGATTCTGCTCGTGTAGCACCTCGTAGCTCGGAGCCGTCCACACGTATCCGGCAAAGCGAGCGGACCCACCGACATCGGATGCAATGTCGACGACGCAGACCGATTTGCCTTCTCGTGCGGCGCTGGCCGCTGCGGTGAGCCCCGCCATCCCCCCACCGATGACCAGCACATCGAATTCGGTGTTCGCCATATCTACGGCTCCGCTCTCTCGTTGGGTGTTCCGATCAGATGTGGACCGGACGGACCAGCACTCGGACACGTGGTTTCTCGGTGAGGTTGTGCGCAAGCGTGGTTCGTATGAGCTGCTCGGGGACAGTGAGCCGCACCGTTTCTTGCGCGCAGTACTCGGTCCAATTCTTGAAGGTGCAGAATTCGACGTAGCTCGACGGCGATTCGGGGGCTTGAGCCATCGACCAGCTCAACGCACCCAGGCGGAGCCTCGATGACCGCAATCGCCCCAGATCGTCGAAGAACTGTGCTGTCCGCTCGGATTCGACCGAATAGGTCGTCTCGACGATTACAGTGCGTCCGTCGTACGCCGGTCCGAGCGCGGGCGGTCCGGCCACTCCGGATGGATCGGGCGCTATGGACTCGCTGGGCAGGATGCCTCGGCGCAACAATCCGACCGCAGCTACGGCCATCATGCACGCAGACAAGACGATGGCCTGAACGAGACCCAGAGCGTCCGCCAAAAATCCCCACACGAGTGCCCCGATCGCTTGGCTGCCCTGGAACGTCAGCATGATGAATGCGATCACCCTTGCCTTGATCCACGCCGGCATCACTGCGTGTGTCGCGATCATCCACGTGCTCTGCACGCCCACCCACGCGGCGCCGACGACTACCAGGAGAACGAACACGGCCGATGTCCACGGTACGAACGCGAGGCCGATCAACACTGCCGCGTAAGCGCCTGATCCAGCCGCGGCGAATGCATTCCAACTCAGACGGGCCCGCAGTGGCAACAGTGCGACAGTGCCTGCCACTGCACCGATACCGACGGCACCGGACAGAACGCCGAACTCGAACGTCGTCACCTCCAGCAACTGATCGGCGACGACCGGCAGCAGCGCCCATAGGCAGCTCGCAGGAAGCCCGAACATCAACACGCGAAACAGCAGCCGACGCGTCCAACGCGAGTGTCCGATGAATCGAAGGCTTGTCGTCATCGATTCCACGATCGAACCGTTCTTCGGAGCTCGTCCGGACCCACGCGGAATCTGGCTTGCCGCCAGCACGGTGCACAGCAGGAAAAGCACGGCGACCAAGCCGAAGGTCGAGGTTGCACCCCACGCCGACAACAGGACACCACCGACCACCGGGCCTATCGCGCGCGCGCGCCGTTGAAGATCGCGCCGTCGATCGCGGGCACGACGGTCATCATCTCCCGCGTCGCCAGCGTCGGAAGAAGCGATTGCCACACGATCGCAACCAACGCGAGACCGCAGCCGGACAGGAAAACGGCCGCCATCAAGATCGGGGTGACCGCAAGCCCGAAGAACTGCAACATCGTCAGCAGGATCGACGTCACAAGGAGTCCTGCAGCCGTCCCCGCCAGCAGGGTGCGGTGGCCTGCGTGTTCCGCTATTGCGCCGATGGGGAGAGAAAAGAGAAAGAACGGAAGACTGGCCGCGAACTGCACCGACGACACCGTGAAAGCAGACTCGCCCGACTGGGTCAGAGTCCACTGGACCGCGAGGACCAGCATCCAGATTCCTACTGCAGCACTGAGCTCGTAGCCGAGCATGAGACGAAGTTTGCGTACACGAAACGGCGCCAAGAACCCAACCGACTCCGGATTTGCCACTGGTCGGCACTCCTTTCCGACTTCTCGATCTGAATCTAGTTCAGTTCACATGATTCGTGTTAGTTTCGAGCCGATTTGCCTACCGAGTCGTCCTCGGTCCTCGGATTTGCACCTCACACCGGAGGATTCACCCGCAATGGAAAGCAGAACGATCTGTCTCACGTCCCCTCCATCCGGAGAATTGTCCGGTCGGAACTTCGAGGTGCGCCGCGCCGAAGTCGATACTCTACGAACAGGCGAAGTGCTCGTACGCAATACATGGTTGTCGATCGACCCGTCGATTCGGCTACGACTCGGGCCGACGGTGCCCGCCGGCTATCTGTCGCCGATTCAGCCCGGGGAAGCATTGGTCGGACTTGCACTCGGGGAGGTCGTCGACTCTCGCAGCGATGACTTTTCACCCGGTGATGTCGTGTCGCACATGCTCGGGTACCGCGATTACGCGGTCGTCGACAGTGCACACGGGGGCCTCGGCGGGGCCGGCACATTGACGAGAATCGACCCGGGAACACTCCCGCACCAATGGTTCCTGGGGCCACTGGGCAGTTCGGGCCTGACGGCGTACGTCGGGTTGTTCGAGGTCCTCGGAATCGAACCATCCGACACCATCTGGGTGTCCGCCGCTGCCGGCGCGGTCGGCAGTATCGCGACGCAACTCGCGTCATTGCACGGTTGCACAGTCGTCGCATCGGCGGGCAGTCCGGACAAGGTGGCGCTTCTTCGTCGATCTCTGGGCGCTGCACAGGCTTTCGACTACCACGACGGCGACCTCGGTGCGTTGCTGGAATTGTCGGCCCCTAACGGCATCGATGGGTACTTCGACAATGTCGGCGGCTCACATTTCGCCGCCGCCCTCGACCACATGTCGCCCGGAGGCCGCATTGCGATGTGCGGCGCCGTCTCCACGTACGGCGCCGACAGCTCGATGCCCTCGAACCTGTTTCAGATCACGGCCAAAAGCCTTCGTTTACAGGGATTTCGGGCAGGGTCCTACAACCACCTGTACGACGACATGCGCACGCTCGTCGGAGGTCATCTTCAGGAGGGAACGATGGTCTACGAGGAATCGGTGTACGACGGGCTCGAACAAGCACCGGCCGCACTCATCGGAATGTTGAACGGTGACACAACGGGCAAGACCCTGTGCCGACTGTGATGGAGTATCGGGTACGTCGACGAAAGTTCTGGTTCGGGAATCGTTGCCGAAGTCATCGAGCCGAAGAGCAAACAACGTATCCACGAAGCGGCCGATCGGGGCGACCTCGTCGACGTGTTGACGCAGCTCTGAGTACGACGGTTGGGCCGGATCATCGCGGTCCACCTCGCCTGGACCCTGAAGGTCGTTCTCGGGGTCCGTGCCTGCAAAGAAACCAGCCCGTACAGCCGCGATCGTGACGGTCGGTCCACCGCCCGCGTTCGACACACCGAGAACTCGACCACAACCGTCGTGCGTGATTACGCCGCTGCAGCGAAACCGGCCGGCGACATCGCTCGAATCGTATCCCGGGTGTGGCCAACGTGCCCAGAGCCCTCCTGCTCGAAAACGGCAATCGGTCCAAGTCCAATGCCCTTCGCTCAGGCACGTCAGTCACCTAACCCCGTCGGTTCGACGTTCGACGGGGGGCGGCGTCCAACGTTCCATGAGGGCATCCTCGGTTGGCTGGTAAATCCTGAGCACCAGGAAGAATGGTTGTGGCGGTGCAGGCAGCCATACCTTGTCGGGCCCGACGTCGGACGGGGCCGTACCGCTGATCGTAACGCAGTACGGTTCTGTTGCGGTTCCATTTCTGTTGGTGGCCGATCCGATCGAGTGCACTCCCCCTGGAGCGTCGTAGAGCCACCCGGTTTCAGCGACATACAGGGTGATACTCCAGAATGCTTGCGCTGGAGGATGTTCGTCGAATTCGATCAAGTAGTCGACTCCTGGTGGTGCGGCAAGCTCTCGACCATGGCCGTCCACATACGTGTTGTACGAGCAGTTTTCCTCGACGACGTTCGCGCCGAGTCCGACGAAGTTCATCACGGCCCGTGCCAGAAAATTATGACCGTGAGCGCCCTTGTCGAGGACCCTGGTCCAACCAGAGTCGGTGCGTTGCCCCAGCGAGGATCTGGAATTGGACAGCATCGCCATAGCGGCCTCGAATCCCAGTTCTGTACCCCAGCTCATGGTGTCGTCGAGTTCGACAGCATCGGGTGTTCCTGGCCCGATGCAGATTTGCTGGAACTGGTGCACATGCGCTGCGTCCTGGATCGGCACTCCGTTCAAATCCAACACCGCGTCGAGCGCGGTCGAGAACGAACTCCACGATGTTTCGACTGCGCGTTGGTCGACTACCGGCCACGACCGCGCTGGGCGATCCGGCGCGGTGACAGTGACAGCATCCTGCATGGCGTGCACGGCGTGGAGGTCCGTCTGCCCGAACACCTGAATTCGCATCAGAAGCCAGATGATCGGTGTCGCGACCCGGAACACGATCGTGCCCTCATCTGCGACCTGCTCCGACTCGGTACAGGTGAGAAGGATTCGCTGCGGCTGCCGCGGATACGTCCTACGACTGACATTGCTGGCATTACTGTACGCGTCGAGAAAGTTGAGAGTGTAGTACCTGTCTCCGAATTCTGGGAGGTCGATCGTTACGGGGCGATCAGAAAGATCCAACCAGCCATTGGAATACAGGGTATCCACATTGGGAACACGGAACGGTTGAAACCCCGCGCCTGCAGTCCGGCGCTCGTGAACGAGCACGTTGAGTGCCCATTCCGTGCTCTCGACGGAATTCTGTTCGCTGTTGTTGGGAGCGCACGCCGCGCACATCGCAGCGTATTGGTACACGGGGGCTAAGCCGTACAGAACAGCCTGGAATGCAAGGATTCGTGCCAACTCCTGCCTGAATGACTTACCTGTTGGCGTGACATCCGGCCGGCTGGTGCCCCAATTCTGTTCAGCCAAATCGGGATCATACATTTGCAGACCGGAGAATCTCCGATCCCGAGGGGGAACAGCCAATTCGACGCCTTTCGTCTCGCGGACCCGCTTCGGAATCGAACGGTCTCGACGTTCTCGTCACAACGGCGACAATTTTGTGTGACGAGTGATTGACATCACCCACAGTAGCTGATGAACTGACCTCAGTTCAACTACGAAGGAGTGGTCGATGACATTCAGGTCTCGAAAATGCTTTGTACTTGCCGCGGCCTTGACCGCAACGCTGAGCCTCACATTGAGCGCCTGCAACTCCTCGCCGGGCGACACCAAGTCCGTCGACGGCAGCTGGCAGGACGTGATTGCGGCCGCAGAGCAGGAAGGCTCGGTGACGCTGTATTCGAGCCAGAACACGACAATCCTCGACAGTGTCAAAGCTGCATGGAACGAAAAGTATCCGAACATCTCACTCGAGTACGTTCGGGGCACCGACGCCGACCTCAACCCGCGCATCGAGGTGGAAAACAAGACGGGCAAGGGAATTGCGGACGTTCACGTTGTCACCGACTCCTCGTGGATTACGTCCGCTGCAGACTCGGGTAACTATTCGCAAGAACTGCGCGGACCCAGTTTCGACAATCCTGAATATCAGCGCGACTCCAGCGTTAAGAACAACAGGCTGTTTCTCGATGTCGCCGCGACTTTCGGAATGGGGTGGAACACCGCCGCGGTGGGGTCAGGCTTGACCGACCCGCGCGATGTTCTCGACCCGCAATACAAAGGCCGCGTCGGAGTGGTCAGTCCCGTCGGCATTGCCTCCTATGTCGATCTTTACAACTTCTACAAGAAGCATTTCGGTCAAGATTTTCAACAGCGGCTCGCGGCTCAGGAGCCGCGAATCTACCCCAGCGCGCTTGGCATCGCTCAAGCTTTGACCTCGGGTGAGGTCGTCGTTGCGCCGATGGTGCAGCCTTTGGTTCAAGAGGTTGCGTCAGGTGCTCCTGTGAACTGGGCCTTGCCTTCGCCTTCATGGGGAACTCCGTTCTACGGCCACATCACCTCCGTCGCGCCCAATCCCAATGCAGCACAAGTACTTGCCGACTTCCTCGTCAGCAGAGAAGGTCAGACTGCGCAGGCCATTGGCGTGGCCACAGCGCTTCCCGGTATTGAAGGAGCAACCGCCGACGCGCATGATATTCAAGTACCGGATCCCACAGAATTGACCAAGCAGTACGTCGACGCGCAGTCCGCGGAATGGGAGCAACAATTTTTGCGCTGACCGTCCGAGTGCTACGTCAGGCCAAGCCAAGTACCCAACACAGTGCTACCAACCCGAGAGCAGGCACCACCGCGGCTATCACGTGAATCTCGAGTCGGGCCTTGGAGATCGATCGATCTCCACAGCCCGACCGAGCAGCGCGCAATCGCGACGACCAACGACCGACAACTAGGACTGCGGCGGCAAACACAGCAAAAACAGTGAACCCCATCAGCAAGGGATGTCCGTTGTGTACCGCTATACGAAGTTCGATCACAGCAGATATAGCGACTGCACATTCGGTTCGTTCCCAGGCCAACGCGGTCCGCTCGACTTGCAGTCCTCCGTCGCCCAGTTCACCACCCGGCACCACGGGCGGCGGACACCCTCGACCAAATCTTCTCATCGAAATATCGCCCACAGAACAAGGACACCGACGGCACCCAACACGATCGCAAGGGGCACCGCCATAGCCGAGGACGGAAGGGCTTGTCCATGACGCATCGACCGCTCGGAGCGAGCCCAGTTGCACCAAGCCAGGAGTGGGAATACGACGGACGATGCGATCAGCAGGATCAACGCGAAGACGCCTGCGACGGATCCATCGCCGATGTCGAAAACGTGCAGAGCTACACCCGCAGCCATCATCGCCAGGGATGTGCGGATCCATGCCAGATAGGTTCGCTCGTTCGCAAGACTGAAGCGAGGGTCGGGTTCCTCTCCTGCAGCAAAGACCCACCGAGGAAACCTCTTTCGACCAACGCTGCCATCCTTACCGCCCATTCTCCAACAACCTCACAATGCGTCGATTTTTGCGATGCAGAAGACGATGCACCGACACCGACGCTACTCTTGACATGAATTCACTTCAATAGATTTGAGGACGGTTATGGCGAACGGGTCACCGGCGGAAACGTCTTCGATATACGACGATGCACTGCGACTGCAGGTCTGGGCGTATCCCATTGTGTTCGCCCAGCGTTTGAGGCTGCGCTTCACGTCTCCTCTGAACCCGCACGCTCGGAGACCGCCGACTTCGGCCGGTGCCGCCCTGAACAGTATGGGGCATCAACGTCGCTTGTCGGACCACACCCTGACGGCCGGGGTAGCGCCGAACGTCGACACTCTGTACTCGCTCGCATTTGTCGACCTCGATGCCGGTACTTTCAAGCTCGAACTCCCCGATTTCGCGGACCGCTATTATTGCGTGCAGATCGGCGAGGCCGACTCGACCACAAACACGGTTTTCGGTAGTCGCACGCACGGATCACAGAGCCCACCGAAAGTACTGCGCAGGTTTCGTCACCATACGGGGCGTGCTGACACTTCCGTCGAATTCGTCGACTGCCTCTCGCGATACGTCATGGTCGCCGTCCGAATTCTGGTCGACCCGTCAAGTACAGCAGACTTGGCGCACGTCCACGACCTACAGGACCGGATTACCCTGACCGGCCCCACGTCCGAACAATCTCTTCACGATGGCGAGGCTCATCTTCTCACGCGCGACCGGACTCAGGAGATGCTGCTTCCGTCTGCATTCCTGGCTTCCACCGAATACGCGCTCGCAGCGCTCAGTTGCGAGGACATACCGAATTGGGTAACCGTGGCCCACGCCCGGTTACTCCTGGCCCTGAATTCGCCCGATCACAACTACAGTTTTGTACAACAGCAATTCAAGGACGGCTTGCAGGCAGGTCTCGACCGTATTCGTGAGCACGTCCGTTCGATTGGAACGATGGTCAACGGTTGGGCCATCAATCACACGGGCTCGGACTTCGGAGAAGACGATCTCCTGCGGGCGGCCGTCGCGTACGCCCAGATCTACATCAACCCCGCCGAAGAAGCCTTGTATCCCGTCTGCGAGCAAGACTCCGACGGCGTCTTGCTCAGTGGCACAGCGCGGTACAAAATTACCTTCTCGCAACGCGAACTACCACCAGCGCAATACTTTTGGTCAATGACGATGTACCACGCCCGCGGGCTGCTGTACGGCAACGAAATCAACCGGTACGCAATCACCGACCGGACACGCGCACTATGTTGGGGCAGCGACGGATCGCTGACCATTCACATACAAACGGAAAGACCACCCGCCGGCATCGAAACCAATTGGCTCCCCTGTCCGCCCGGCGACTTCCGGCTCATGCTGCGACTCTACGGACCCAAAACAGCAGACTGGGTACCACCACCTGTACATCGGGTAGCCGGTCCAGCCTGATCGAACCGCGTACTGATTTACTGCCGACAGAGCGTGTGCGGCATCTACACCGACCCAAGATCACGATCGCTGGCTTTCGGCCGCCCGTGCATGCAACGAAAGGCCGAGCTGTAGACTCGCCCATCAAGCCGACATCAGCAGGCAAGAACTCGCTGATCGCCGCCGCCGTCATAGCCATGTACGGCGTCGGACAGGTAAGCGGCGACGGTGACCGGGTACGACGGGAGCGCCACGTGACCGTTCGCCGTGCACCAGTCCGTTAAGCGTCTCCACGCGGCGGCGTAGGTCTTACGCGTTCCTTACAGCGGGAGGACTCTACAGCGCTCGGGATTCGCTTCGCGACGGCGAGCTGGATCTCGGGCTCCACAGCCAAAATGTGAATCACCAACTCAACTTCTAGACCGTTCGATGCAAAGGCCTCACCCCGGCCTAGCCGGCGCTGTGAAGGTGTTGCTGGTGTGCAGTGATGCCGCAATGTAGGAGACCAGACGCATCACGCCCAGTAGCCGGGATTGTTGTTACCTGGCTGCACAAATCCAAGGTCGTCCAAGCGTGTAGGCCGACATTCGGGGATCTGCAAGACAAGCGAGTTTTCGATGACCTGTGATTGTCTGGGACACTGAACCTCTTGTCGACAACAATTGTCATTATCGGAGGAAGAACAAAAACCGCTGCTCAGCAGCGGTTTTTGCGTGGAGCCCCCTAACGGGATTGAACCGTTGACCGCTCGCTTACAAGGCGAGTGCTCTACCGCTGAGCTAAGGAGGCGTTGTGCGGGGACAGCATATCCGTTCATCGAACGCACAGTCCAAACAGGTACCTTGTCGGTGGATCACCCCAGCTACAGAAAACGGACATGAGCTTTCTGCAAGACTTGACGACCTCGCTGAGTCGTCTGACCGGCGAGCGTCGCGCCACTATCGATACACCCACTGCAGCGCCGTCACCGCTGCAGCCGATCGACCTCACCGACGACGCAGTGGTGGCGGAGGTGCTCGATCTGGCGGTTCGGGTGGGTGAGGTTCTGTTGGCGTCGGGCACCGCTGCGATGGATACGACGACCCAGGTCCAGAATGTCGCGGCCACCTATGGTCTTGCGCGCTGTGATGTCGATGTCACGTACAACTCCATCACCATCAGCGCCCATCGTGGTCCGACGCGTCCACCGTCGACGACGATGCGCATCGTTCATTACCGTTCGATGGATTTCACGCGGCTCGCGGCTGTCGACCGGTTGATCCGCAGCATTCGGTTGAAGCTGATTCCGCCGTCGCAGGCACTCGACACGTTGGACGCGATCACCACTGCCCCGCACCCGTACAACCGTTGGACGGCGACGTTCGCGTGGGCGGGCATGGCCGCGTCCATCGGTGTGTTGCTCGGCGGCGGTGTACTGGTGGCCGTCGTGAGCTTCCTGACGACGATGGTGATCGACCGAATCGGCCGCGTCCTCAACCGGGTCGGTCTTCCGTTCTTCTTCCAGCAGGTCGTCGGCGGCTTCGTCGCGGCGACACCGGCGATCACGCTGTTCAACTTCCAGGATCAGCTGGGCGTCACGGTGTCGCCGTCGCTCGTCATCGCGGCCGGTGTGACGGTGTTGCTGTCGGGCCTGTCGTTGGTGGGCTCGGTTCAGGACGCCATCACGGGGGCGCCCATCACAGCGTCGGCCAGGTTCTTCGAGGTCTTGATGATGACGGGCGGCATCATTGCCGGCGTCGCCACGTCGTTGAAGCTGGCGGCAATCATCGGCAGCGATCTGCCGCTCATCAGCAACACCGCCCCGCCGGACATCCTCGAGGTCCCGACGAAGGTGTTGGCCGGTGCTGCGGCAGCGCTGTTCTACGCCCTGGCGTGCTACGCGGAGAAGCGTGCACTGACGGCTGCGTTCCTTGGCGGTTTCGCCGGGGCGTTGGTGTCGCTGCTGGTGCAGACCGTCGACACGGGTCCGATCATCGCCTCGGCGTTCGCTGCCACGGTCGTCGGCTTCGCCGGTGGTCTGATGGCACGTCGCGCGCTGATTCCACCACTGATCGTCGCGGTCGCGGGCATCACGCCGCTGCTGCCCGGTCTGGCGCTGTACCGAGGCCTGTACGCGATACTCAACGACCAGCTGCTGCTCGGCATCAGTTCGCTGTTCGCCGCGTTCGGCATCGGCTGCGGAATCGCCGCAGGGGTCACACTCGGTGAGTGGGGCGCTCGTACGCTCCGCCGTCCGCGCATCCTCGCGCGCACCGAAGAGCTGCTTCGCCCGACTCTTCGCCGCAAAGAAGAACCGCGCCGTCCGACTGTTCGTCGGCGACGCGGTCCTGTCGAGCTGAAGAAAAAGAAGAAGGCCTAGGCCTCGGGAGTGCCCTCGGCGGACTGACGTGCTGCAGCGTCGGCCTCCATGGCCTCACGCAGGCTGCGGGGGCGCATGTCCGTCCAGTTCTTCTCCACGTACTCCAAGCACGCTGCGCGGCTGTCCTCGCCGAAGACGACGCGCCATCCCTGCGGGACATCGGAGAAGGTCGGCCACAGCGAGTGCTGGTCTTCGTCGTTCACCAGCACGAAGAAGCGTCCGTCTTCGTCATCGAATGGATTGGTACTCATCTCGCCTCACTCGTCGCATACGTAAATAGGCAGTCTTCATGGGTGAAGTGCCCCCTGACCCTAGCAACGCACACTAGCGCAGCGGGCAGTCAGCTCTTCAAGAACTCGAGAATGACGTCGTTGACGGCGTCGGGACGCTCCAGGTAGCCGTAGTGACCGACGTCGGGGATCTCGATGTACTGCGCGTCGGGAATGGCTTTCGCGAGCTCGGCTCCGAGGAACGCGGGAATCATCCGGTCGTGCTCGAACCCGACCGACAGGCAGGGCAGATCGATCTTGCCGTACGCCGAGGTGCGGTCGAAGGAATCGTCCATGCCGATCTGGGCGCGTACCCCGGGAGTGACGGGTGCGACGGAGAATTCCAGCAGATCCAGCCAGTCCCGAGCCGTCCTCGAATCCGCCAGCGTGGTCGGAGAGAGGTTCAGCGCAGCAGTGATGGCTGCCGCGTACTTGGGTGGCAGCTGCGTCTTGGCGTCGGCCAACGCGACCTCACCCTCGCCCAGAGTGCGCTGGAACTCGTCGAGGCGAGCATGACCGGCGAGGAACACAGCTTTCCGGAGGAGCTCCGGGCGTCGGAGAGCAAGCTCCTGGGCGACCCGAGCACCCATGGACGTACCGACGACGAACGCCTTCTCGTCGCCCTCGCGCACCAGCTCGATCAGCGCGGCGGTGTCTGCGACCAGGTCGTCGATGGTGATGCCCTGCACGGACTCGAACGAGGGCGCGATGCCGCGATTGTCGAAGAAGCACACCCGGTATCCCGCCTTGACCAGCGCCGGAACCTGATGCAGATCCCACACACGACCGGGGCTGCCGGTGCCCATGATCAGCACGACCAGCGGCCCGGAACCCTTGACCTGGTAGTTCAGCGTTATCCCGTTCACCGTCGCGGTGGGCATGAAACTCCTCGTCTGTTGCCTTGTGCTCGCGCAGAGTTTACGGCCGACCGTGGACATGCGTCGAACGACGGGTTTCCAGCATCGGCGTTCGGGTAGTTCTCTCCCGCCCTATCGACACGACTGCACAGGAGGCACCATGACCGACGACAGTGCATCGCACGAGGCACGAAAAGGCCTGCTCGACGCCGTCAAAGGCAAGGCCAAGGAGGTCGTAGGCGCCGTGACGGGCAATGACTCGCTGACCACCGAGGGGCAGCTCCAGGCCGCACAGGCCCGTGAGAAGAAGGAAGCCAAGGCCACCGAACTGGCGGCGGAATCACAGGCAGCCGAGGCCGGCGAGGGTCTGGCCGAGGTCAAGAATAGTGCGGACGCCCAGCGAGATTCCGTCGAGGCCAGTGCTCAGGCGTCCGAGGACGAGGCTCGTCGCGCTCAGCAGGCTCAGAGAATCGCTGCCGAGAAGGACAAGGACCGCGCCGTGGCCGCCGAAAGCGCCGACGCGGAGGTCGACGCTCGGGCCGAGCAGATCGAAGCCGCAGCCGACGCCCGGTCGGAGGTTGCGGACGCCGACCAGGACGAGTTGGAAGCCGTTGCCCGGTACCGGCAGGAAGCCGCCGCCGCGGACGCAGCCCGGGACGCCGCCGATCGCATTCGTCGCAATGCGTAGACCAGCCGACATCAAGCATCAGGAGAACCGACAATGAGTGTGCTCGACATACCGCGTTCGATACTGCGTTTCCAGTACCGGATCGTTCGCATCCCGCTCGACCTGTTCGAGAGCAACGTCGTGCAGACGTGGAGTACCGAAGCCCCTGCGCGGCTCGCGTACGAGCGGGCCGTCGGAACCCTCGATCACAAGGTCGGCAAGATCCTCGGCGACGCCGACGTCCAGTCGCGCGGTCAGGACAAGGTCGATCACGCGGACCACATCGGTCTCGCGAAGAAGCTCGACGCGCAAGCCGACGCCGCGGAGACCGAGGCCAAGACCAAGCTCGAGACAGCTCGTCGCACTGCCGAGCAGGAACGTGACGCCGCAGCGAAATCTGCACGCGAGGCGGCCGACAACGCACGGGCAGAAGCCGAGCAGCGCAAGGCCGAGGCCGAAGAAGAGGCCGACCGGAAGGCTGCGGCCCGCAAGAAGCAGGCCGACGACGCAGCGGCGGCGCGGGTGAAGGCCGCCGAGGACGCGGAGCGCAAGCAGAAGGAACAGATCGACAAGGTCGAGAAGGCCGCGTCAGCGCCTGCGGAGTCCGAGCTCGCCGACGCGGCGGAGCGTCAGGAAGAGGCCGAGGACAAGAAGGAAGAGGCAGCGCGGATCGAGAAGCTGTTCCTCGCTGAGAAGGAATCGGACTGATCACCCGGGCACGATAAATCGCTCGCTCGGCCGGCTCGATCGTCCTACGGTCAGGGCATGGGACCTCGTGTTGCGGTGGTGACCGGTGTCGGGCGGATCCGGTCGATCGGCTCCGCCCTCGCTGTCGGACTCGCCGGGGACGGGTGGGATCTGATCCTGAACTACTGGACTCCGTACGACGACCGGCTTGGATACGTCCGTGACGCCGACGACCCCGAGCGCGTGGCAGACACCTGCCGCGCGCTCGGGGTCTCCGTGTCTCTGGCACCGGGTGATCTGAGCGACCCGTCGGTGCCCGCTCGGTTGTTCGACGCCGCTGCACGTCCGGTGACGGGCTTGGTGATGTCGCACTGTGAATCGGAGGACAGCTCCGTCCTCACCACCGACGTGGACAGTTGGGACCGTCACTTCGCTGTGAACGCCAGGGCCACCTGGCTTCTGATCAAGGCATTCGCGGAGCAGCTCGACGGATCCGGAGGCAGAATCGCGGCGTTGACGAGCGATCACACCGCGCACAATCTGCCCTACGGCGCGAGCAAGGGGGCGCTGGATCGCATCGTCACGGCGGCCGCTGTGGAACTGGCGGATCTGAACGTTCGTGCGAACGTGGTGAACCCGGGCCCCGTCGACACCGGCTGGATGACCGAGAACATACGAGAAGCCGCCATTGCTGCAACACCTGCCGGCCGACTCGGAACCGCGGAGGACACGAGCAACCTCGTGCGTTTTCTGTTCTCCGACGCCGGTTCCTGGATCAACGGGCAGGTGCTGTACAGCAATGGCGGCTTCCGAATTACGTGAGACGGACGCTAGATGGCGTCGTCGAGCCGGACCAGGTCGCGTCCGCGAGTTTCGGGCGCGAGGTACGCGGACACCAGCGTGATTGCCGAGTAGACCACCAGCATTGCGGCGATCGGCCACCAGCTTCCGGTCACTGCCGTCAGCGTTGCTGCCATCAGCGGTCCGATGGCCGTGGCCAGGATGCCGCCGATCTCCTTGGCAAGTGCAAGCTGGGTGAATCGTGTTCTGGCACCGAACAGTTCGGCCATCGTGACGCTCTCGAGCGAGAACAGGCCGAGCACACCGATGTTGAGTGCGAGAACGACCGAGATGATCAGGGTTGCGTTGTTGCCGCTGGTCACCAGGTAGATCAACGGGAACGCCAACACCATGGTCGCGGCGCTGAGAATCATGTACATCGGGCGGCGACCGAACTTGTCACCCAGGATGCCGATGACCGGAATGGTGATGAATCCGAGCAGCGAACCGTAGACGATCGCCGTGGTGGCGATGGACTTCTCCAGCAGCAGAGTCGACGCGATGTAGCCCACCAGGAACGTCTGGATCAGACCCGAGTTGCCGGCCTGCCCGAAGCGAAGCCCGAGTGCGACGAAGAACGCACGGCCCTTGCGCTGACGCAGTCCGGACTCGAGAACGCTTTCCTTGGTTTCGGCGTCGACCTGCTCGATCTCCGCACGCGAGAGGGCGACACCGTCGACCACGTCGGCGCGATCCTCGAACACCGGGCTTTCCTTGAGGTTGGAGCGCAACCACACCGCGAAGAGCATCAGGAAGAAGCTCGCGAGGAACGGGATACGCCAGCCCCAGCTGACCAGTTGGTCGTCGGTCAGTACGACGAGCAGGATCGCCCAGATTCCCGACGCCGCAAGCGTTCCCGAGTTGGTCCCCAGCGAGACCAACGAACCGATGAGACCGCGACGCTTGTCCGGCGCGTACTCCACGAGCATGACCGTGGCGCCCGCGATCTCCGCTCCGGCGCCGAATCCCTGGATCAGGCGTAGTGCGACGAGCAGGATCGGCGCGAGGATGCCGATGGTCTGGTACGTCGGCAGCGCGCCGATCAGCGTCGTGGACGCTCCCATCATCGCGATCGTGATGAAGAGGACCTTCTTACGACCGATCCGGTCGCCCATCCGACCGAAGTAGATGGCACCGACGAGGCGGGCGACGTAGCCGACGCCGTAGGTGGCCATGGCTGCGATCAGGCCGATCGCCGGGCTGACGTCGGGGAAGAAGACCCGGTTGAAGACGATGGCGGCGGCCAGCGAGTACAGCTGGAAGTCCATGAACTCCATTGCTGTTCCCAGCCAACCGGACACCGCGGCCTTGGTCAGGTCGCGGGTCGACCGCTTCGGCTTCTCGTCGGCCACGGCTGGGCTCGGCGCTTCGTTCGTGTCGTGAGACATCTTGTGCTCCGTTTGTTCAAGGCTGTCCGGTCGTCCATCGCGGTGTCAACGGAATCCGTTGCACCTACGCCCCTACTGAGACCTACGACCTGCAAGAGATGGTGAGTGGCCCGTGCCACACTGATATACAAGCACTGTTATACCAATGAGTCAACAGTGCTGTCGGACTGAGCTGCGCAGACCTGCCGCCGCACGCGCCAATTCGCTCACTGCAGCCCACTCCTTGGCCTGCAGGAGGTTTCGAGGCGTCAACCAACTTCCGCCGACACACGCGACGTTCGGCAACCGGAGGTACTCGGTGGCGTTGCTCGACGAGATTCCGCCCGTCGGGCAGAACGTCAGATGCGGAAGCGGCCCGGAGAGGGCACCGAGGGCGGCTGCACCCCCGGAGGTCGACGCCGGGAAGAACTTCAGTTCGGTGTGACCCGCGTTCGAGACGTTCATCGCCTCGGTTGCCGTGGACACCCCCGGCAGCCACGGAATCGACCACCCGTGCGCAGCGTCGAGCAGGTCCGTCGGAGCGCCTGGTGACACCAGGAACCGCGCCCCGGCGTCGATCGATTTCTCCGCGTCCCGGCGAGTGAGCACCGTCCCGGCGCCGATGACGATCTCGGGCACCTCGGTCGCGATCGCTTCGATCGCAGCGAGCGCCGCCTCGGAGCGCAACGTCAACTCGATCACGTCGACGCCACCCTCGTGCAGGGCACGCGCCAACGGAACTGCGTCGGACGCATCGTCGACGACGACGACGGGAATGACCGGGCTGATGCCCATGACCTCACGTGTGTTCATGACAGTTCTCTTTCGATGGTCGCTACGGATTCGGTGGTGACTGCGGCAGAGCCGACGAGCAGATCGGCGGCTGCTGCAACCCGGCGACCGAACGGAGAATCCGGGCCGAGGTCGGCACCGAAGATCTGCTCGACGCTCAGTAGCGCCGCTACCGCGTCGTCCTGTGAGGCGGCCCGGGACAGGACGTCCGCCATCGGGTCGTCGAGGGCGCGTCCGGCGCGTAACTCGTCGATCACGTACGCGACCCAGGACGCCACCGCCACAGCGAGCCAGGTCGTCGACGATCCACGTTCCTGGGCGTCGCGCACGGTGCCCAGCAGCCTCGGACCGAGTTTCTGGGAGCCGTCCATCGCGACCTGACGGGTGGTGTGCGGCAACGTCGGGTTGGCGAAGCGCGTGAGCACCTCGTTCGCGTACGCGTCCGAGTTCATGTCCGGATGCAACGTCGGAGCGACGTCGGACACGATCATTCTGTGCGCCAACGACTTCAGGACCGGGTCCGCCACGGCGTCGGCGATGGTCGAGTGGCCCGCCCGCACCCCGAGGTACGCGAGGAGCGAGTGCGACGCGTTGAGCACGCGGAGCTTCATCGTCTCCCACGGCTCGACGTCGGTCACGAACTGCACTCCGACGAGATCCCACGCCGGCCGCTCGGCGGCGAAGCGGTCCTCGATCACCCACTGCCGGAACGGCTCGCACACGACGACGGCATCGTCGCGTAGGCCCGTCTCGTCCTCGAGCCGACGCCTGTCTTCGTCCGTCGTGGCCGGAACGATGCGGTCCACCATCGAGTTCGGAAATGCGACGGCGGAGTCGATCCAGCCCTGTAGTGCGGTCGAATCATCCCTCTGCGCAACGTAATCCCGGACGATCCCCGCCAGAAGGGCCCCGTTGTGCGGTAGGTTGTCGCAGCTCAGGACCGTCACGGGCGCATCGAGCTTCGCTCGCAACGCAAGCCCGGCGACCAGCTGACCCACCACCGTCCCAGGCGATCGACCGGTCAGGTCGGCCACGATCTCCGGGTCGTCCGGCCGGAGCCGTCCGGTCGCCGGGTCGAGCCGGTAGCCCTTCTCCGTCACCGTCAGGGACACGATTCGCACGCGCGGGTCGGCAATGGCGTCGACGACAGCATCCGCGTCGTGCACGGCGCTGATCACCTCGGTGATCGACCCGACGACGGAGGCGCGGTCGATTCCCGGCCCCTTCTCCACCAGCGTGAACAGCCCGTCCTGAGGGCGCAGCTGCTCGGCGACGGCAGCGCTTCGCTGCGTCACCCCGGTGATGCCCCACGACGAATCGCCGGTGAGCAGAGCTGCCTCATGGGTGAACGCCGCCTGGTGGGCACGGTGAAACGCCCCGAGCCCGAGGTGGACGATTCCACGCGTCACGGGCCTCGGTACCTCGGGAGCCGTCGCCGACGAGAGCCTGCTCATACGGCGAGCCGATCGCGGTGCGCACGGACCTCGTCGAGGGACGCGATCAGGCCGGTGCCGCCTCGGCCTCCGACACTGAGCGACGCCGCACTCGCAGCGAGCGCTGTGGCGTCGAGCAGGCTGTCCCCCAACGCTATCCGCGCCGTGAGGGTGCCGGCGAACACGTCGCCCGCCCCGGTCTGATCGACGACGGCCGGTGCCGGAATGGACGGCTGAAAGCGGACGTCGTCGCCGGTCACCACGGTGATGCCCTCGGACCCCTGCGTCACGGCGACAGCTTTCGCGCCCCACTCCATCAACCTCGTGGCTGCGGCCTGCGGGTCGGTGATGCCCAGAAGGTCGTCGATCTCACCGGGAGCCGACGGCACGACGACGGAGCAGTGCGGCGCGATCTCGCGGAGGAAGTTCACGGACTCGGCGGCCGTGGTGAGCCGGGGCCGGAAGTTGGGGTCGTAGACGAACGTCGACGCGTTCTTCGCGGCGAACGCCAGTGCGCGACGTGCGGAATCGGACAGTGCCGCCGTGATTCCGCTGCCCAGCACCGCCCCTGCCGCGGCGAGGACGTCGGCCGGGACGTCGGAGACGTCCAGTCCCGACCCCACGGAACCGGTGCGTGCATAGGAGAACTGACGCTGCCCCAACGGATCGATATGCAGGAAGTACGCGCCCTGTTGGCCGTCGACACGCCTGACATAGGTGTCGTCGATGCCGAGGGACCGGATCCGCGCACACACCGCGTCGCCCAGTTCGTCGTTGGATACCCGGGCGACCAGGGCGACGGACGCGCCTGCGGCCGCCGCTGCTGCGCCTGCGTTCACCACGTCGCCGGAGACACCGAGAACACTCGACGTACCGTGCGCGAACGGCTGCGTCGTCGATATCTCGACGAGTGGCTCGCCGAGGAGGACGACGTCGAAAGCTGTGTTGCTGTTCATTGTTCGTCTCACCAATCGTGCATGCTGCCGTCGAGGCGGCGGTTGACGGGAAGATAGCGGGGGTTGTACGGGTACTTCGCGGCGGCGGCCTCGTCGACGTCGACGCCGATGCCCGGCTTGTTGCCCGGATGCATGAAGCCGTTCTCGAACGTGTAGTCGGTCTGAAAGACGTCGGACGTCGGATCGACGTGGCCCATGTACTCCTGGACGCCGAAGTTCGGAATGGACAGGTCCACGTGCAGGGCCGCGGCGAGCGACACCGGTGAAAGATCGCCTGCGCCATGCGAACCGGACTTGACTCCGTACAGATCGGCGAGCGAGAAGATGCGACGCAGGTGCGTGATTCCGCCTGCGTGCGACACCGACGTGCGGATGTAGTCGATCCACCGGTTGGTGATGAGGTCCTGGCAGTCCCAGATGGAATTGAAGATCTCGCCGACGGCGATCGGAGTGGTGGTGTGCTGACGGATCGTCGCGAACGCGCTCTGATCCTCGGCAGGCGTCGGATCCTCGATCCAGAACATCCGCATGTCCTCGAGGTCGCGGCCGAGACGACCCGCTTCGATGGGCGTCAGGCGGTGATGGACGTCGTGCAGCAGGTGGAACCCGAAACCGTGACGCTCACGGACGGCACCGAGCATCTCCGGGGCGAACTTCAGGTACGGCGCGGTGTCCCACGAATCCTCCTGCGGCGCAGCGTCGGACGCCGGCTCGTAGAAGCCGTTCTTCGGGATGCCGTAGGTCTTGTCCAGACCGGGGATGGCCGACTGCGCACGGACGGCCTTGTATCCCTCGTCGAGATGCCGTGCGACGTCGTCGAGCATCTCGTCGACGCTGGTGCCGCTGGCGTGCCCGTAGACCATGACGCCGTCGCGTGCGGCGCCGCCGAGGAGCTGATAGACCGGCATGTCGGCGGCTTTGCCCTTGATGTCCCACAGCGCGACGTCGACCGCCGCGATGGCCGTCATCGTCACCGGGCCGCGTCGCCAGTACGCGCCCTTGTACAGGTACTGCCAGGTGTCCTCGATGCGCTGGGCATCGCGACCGATCAGCAAGGGGCACAGATGATCACGCAGGTACGACGCCACGGCGAGTTCCCGGCCGTTGAGGGTGGCGTCACCCCATCCGACGATGCCCTCGTCGGTGGTGATCTTCAGCGTGACGTAGTTGCGCCCGGGCGCAGTGACGATGACGGTTGCGTCGATGATCTTCATCGGTTGTCCTCGGAGTTCTGTGAAGCGGTGTCGATGACGATCTTGAGTTGAGTGGGGTCGGACAGTGCAGCGTCGAGCGCTGCGGCCGACTCTTCGAGCGGGAATCTGGACGTGACCAGAACGTTCAGGTTCACGCGGCCCTGAGCGGCAAGGGAAATCGCGTGGGCGAACGCGTCGGGTCCGTAGCGGAAGCAACCCCGGATGTCGAGCTCCCACCGTTGCACCAGGCCGATCGGGAATTCGGCGTCGCCGCGTCCTGGAACGCCGACCAGGGCGAGAACGCCGGCTGGGCCGAGGGATCTGGCGGCGTCGGCGATCGCGGCGGGGTGGCCGGAACAGTCGAAGGCGACGTCGGCGAAACCTGTGTCCAACGACGTTTCTCCGGAGAGCAACGCGACGTCGGCGCCGAGCCGGAGCGCGACGTCCAAGCGCGCCTGCGAGACGTCGGTGATCGTGACGTGCTGGGCACCGAGCGCAATCACGGTCTGCAGCACCAGGAGCCCGATAGGCCCTGCGCCGGTGATCACGACGGTCTTGCCCAGCACCGATCCGGCCCGGGCTGCCGCCCACGCGGCCACGGCCAACGGTTCGATCAGTGCCGCGACGTCGTCGGTGACGGTGTCCGGGAGTGTGTGCGCGAAGGCGTCCGGCATCACGACCGACCCGCGGAGCAATCCGTTGTTCGGCGGGGAGCCGAAGCAGACGACGCTGGGATCGACGTTGTAACGGCCACGCAGTGCGTGCTGGGCGTGCGGTCCCGGCACGGCAGGCTCGATCGCGACGCGCTGACCGAGGCGATGGGACGGGACCCCGTCTCCGACCTCGACGATGCGGCCGAAGCCTTCGTGCCCGAGCACCGTGGGTCGGGTGAGGACGTTGGTGCCGTTCTTGCCATCGGCGTAGTAGTGGAGGTCGGATCCGCACAGACTGACACCGGCGATCTCGACGCGCACCTGACCTGGGCCGACCTCGGCGCGGTCGACGTCTTCGATTCTCAGATCGCGGCGTGCGTGCAGGATCGCAGCACGATCTCGGCCCTGGGTGTTCATCGGTGCCTCGCAGTTCGTCAGTCTTGAATACCAGCACTGCCATACTAGTGCGTAAGTGACGTGCGTCAACTTTCCTGTCCGTGCCGCGCATAGCTCACGTATCCGACCGGCCATTACTGTTGACGCGGTGAGCACCCGAAAAGTCACCGCGCGCGAAGCCGCCTACAAGGAGCTGCGGCACCGAATCGTGTCGTTGAAGCTGCCTCCGGGCAGCCCCCTGTCGGAGAACGAGCTGGCCGAACACCTGTCGGTGAGCCGTACTCCCGTGCGCGAATCACTGATTCTCCTCGCCGAGGAAGGCCTGGTGCAGGTCTTTCCTCAACTCGGTACGTTCGTGTCGCGGGTGGACACCGAGAAGGTCGCCGACGCGCAGTTCGTCCGGGAGGCCATCGAGATCGCGTCGTTGAAGGACGCGGTCGCCGGACGATCCGACGCGGACATCGCCGCCCTGCGTGACAACCTGGCTCAGCAGAGCGAACCAGGCCTGAGCATGGACGACTTCTTCGAACTCGACGAGAAATTCCACCTGGCGCTTCTGGCCGCCGGTGGGCACTCGGCAGCATGGAGGTCCGTCGAGTCCGCGAAAGCGCACCTCGACCGTGCCCGGCGCCTCGGCCTACGGGACACCCGCCCCATTCCTGAGCTCATCGCCCAGCACACCGCCATCGCCGACGCTGTCGAGCAGGCAGATTTCGCAGCCGCGGAGCGCGCGATGCGTGATCACCTGCGCGCAGTGTTCGACGACGTCGAGCGGATCAAGGAAGCAAGTCCACACCTGTTCTCGGACAGCAACGAACGGCCCACCCGACGAGTCATCGCGAGCTGGTGACGCCGGCCCACGTCGCGCGGTAGGCCCTGGGTGAGACTCCGATGTCGGCCATCAGCTGCTGCCGCAGGGACGTGGCGGTACCGAAACCGGCCTCGGCCGCGACACGGTCGATGGTGTGATCGGTGTTCTCGAGCAGTTCCTTGGCGCGCTGCACACGTTGCTGTGCAATCCATTTCGCCGGAGATACACCCACTTCCGCGGTGAATCGACGCGTGAACGTGCGGACGCTCATGGACACCGACGACGCAAACGCCTCGTTTGACAGCGGCTCGTGCAGCCTCTCCAGCGCCCACTCCTGGGCCGCAGCAATCGAACTGGCCGTGGAGCGGCGAACGGGCGGCGCGACGTACTGAGCCTGACCACCGCTCCGATGCGGCGGAACCACCGTTCCCCGCGCAACCCGGTTCGCGACAGCCGAGCCGAAATCGCACCGAATCATGTACAGGCACAGATCGATACCCGACGCCTCCCCCGCCGCCGTCAGTACGTCGCCGTCGTGGGTGTACAGGACATTCGGTTCGAGACGAACCTGGGGATACAACGCCCGGAACTGCTCCGCCGACGCCCAGTGCGTCGTTGCGCGTCGGCCGTCGAGCAGACCCGCAGCGGCCAGAACGAACGCACCTGTACAGATCGACGCGATCCGAGTCCCGGGCCGAATCCGCTGGAACAGTGCGGTGTCCGAGACGGGATCGTCGCCGTAGTCCAGATCCGACGCAGGAACGATCACCGTGTCGGCATCGGCAACAGCCTCCAACCCGCGCTCCACCACGATGCTCACGTCCGAATCCGTGCGCACCGGACCGGGCGTCGCGGTACACGTCACCACCGAGTACAGCGGCTCACCGTCCTCGGACCTCGCCTGGCCGAACAATCGATGGACCGAGCCGAATTCCATCCCCAACAGTCCGTCACGAACGACGACGACCACCCGATGCGGACCTCGGGTGGTGTCACGATCTCGACGTGTACGCATGGCCGAATTCTTTCACATGTTGTCCGGTAGGCCACTGGTTCGGCCGATCGGCTGGTGACAGGCTCAGGACATGAACATTCTTTGGGTTTCCGCGCATCCCGACCCTCGCTCGCTCAACGGATCGTTGCGTGACTCGGCGCTGAAATGGCTCGCCGGGGCGGGTCACACCGCCATGGAGTCCGACCTGTACCGCATGGGATGGAATCCGGTGGTGACCGCGGAGGACTACGCACACGATCCGGCACACCGACTGCACGTGGCCACTGCGTCGTCGACCGCTCTCGCAGACGGGACGATAGCCGCCGACATCGCCGCCGAACAGGACAAGGTACGCCGAGCCGATGCCGTCGTACTGCAGTTTCCGCTGTGGTGGTTCTCGATGCCCGCCATCATGAAAGGCTGGGTGGACCGCGTGTTCGTCGAGGGCTTCGGATACGGAATTCGCAAGGCGGAAGGTGGAACTCGCCGCTACGGCGACGGTCTGTTGGCGGGCACCCGAGCACTGATCGTCACCAGTATGGGCGGCAGTGAACACACGGTGTCGCCGCGCGGTATCAACGGCTCACTGGACGAACTGCTGTTCCCCATTCAGCACGGATTCTTCTGGTACACAGGCATGTCCGTGCTACCACCGGTGCTGATTCCCAGCGCCGACCGAATGACCGACGACGGTTACGCCGCGGCCGAGACGCACCTGCAGGCCCGGCTGGCCACACTGTTCTCCGACCGGCCGATCCCGTACCGCACCCAGAACGGCGGTGAGTACGACGCGAACTTCGTCCTGGACGACACCCATGCCCCCAGCGAATCGGGCCTGCGAGTTCACACCCGCTGAGCTGCACCGAATTCCGAAAGGACCTGCTACCTGCCGCTCACCGGCGTGGTGCCCTCCCACGCCGCCCAGAGCTCTGCGTAACGGCCGCCGGCGGCGACGAGTTCGTCGTGGCCGCCCTCCTCGAGGATCCGCCCGTGTTCCAGCACGACCACACGATCGGCGGCGGCGGCCTGCGTCAGGCGGTGCGCGACGACGAGCGTGCTGCGGCCACGGGTCGCTGCCTGCGCAGCGGCCTCGAGATCGCGCGCACCGGAGCTGCCTGCCTCGGCGGTCGCCTCGTCCAGGACTGCGACGGCAGGATCGGCCAACACGAGCCTCGCCAACGCAAGTTGCTGCGACTGCGCCGCCGTCAGCTCGTGGCCGCCCTCTCCGACCTGAGTGTCGACGCCGTCGGCGAGCGCGTCGACCCACGCGCCTGCGCCGACGGTCGTCAGCGCCGCGTGGATCTCGTCGCGGGTGGCATCGGGAGCAGCCAACTGCAGATCCTCGGCAAGAGTGCCGGAGAAGACGTGCACCTCCTGGCTGACGATCGCGATGTGGCGACGCAGACCGTCGGCGCCGAGGTCGTCCAGGCTCGCACCGCCGATGCGCACCTGCCCGTCCGTCGCGTCGATGGACCCGGCCGCGATGGCTGCGATGGTCGACTTGCCTGCACCCGTGGAACCCACCAGCGCAACGGTTTCCCCGGCACGGACCGTGAGGTCGATGCCGTGCAGCACCTCGTTCCCACCGTCGTACGAGTGACGCAGCCCGGTGACCTCGAGGGTGGCGTCGGCGGGCACCACGCCGGTGCCGCGTGACCGCTGATCCGGGATGTCCATGACGCCGACGAGTCGGGCGAGAGACGCTCCCGCCGACTGCACGTCGTCGAACGAGAACATCAGCATGCCGATGGGATTGAACAGCCGATGGAACAGCAACGCCGCGGCGGTGACCTGACCGACGGTGACGTGGCCGTCCTGGACGAACAGGAAGCCCGCCGCGAGGATGACCGAGAGGCCGACGCATTCGGCGCGATTGCTGCGCGAACCGAATCGCGTGAAGAGGCGAAACACCGTGATGCCGATGTCCCGTGCCTTGCCCGACGCCTTGTCGATCTCGCCCAGGTGCGATTCCTCGAGTCCGTAGGCCCGAACGGTGCGGGCGCCCTGCATGCTGGAGATCAAGGCCTGCGACCGTTCGCCCATGGCGACGCGTTCGGCGGCGTACAGCGGCGCGGACCGGGGTAGGTACCAGCGCAGCGCGAGCACGTACATCGGAATGGCGACCATTCCTGCGAGTCCGAGTCGCCAGTCGAGGCTGAGCATGGCCACGACACTGAGGGTCACCAGCAGCAGAGCGGACACGATGTTGGGGATCACTTCGCCGATGGACTTCGCCATGACCGCCACGTCGTCGCCGACACGAGAGAGCAGATCTCCCTTGCCGACTCGCTCCAGAGTTCCGACGGGAAGGTGCAGTGCGCGTCCGAGCACGCGTTCCCGCAGCGACGCCAGGATGCCCTCGCCGAGCTTGCTGATCAGGTACGAACTCCACGCGGTGAACACGCCACCGACCACGGCTGCGACGGTGATGATCGCGACGACCGAGACGATGGTCGACGTCGGTGCACCGTCGGTGACCCGGTCGACCAGCACGCCGAACACGTAGACCGGCACGAGCGACATCGCCGCTGCGACAGCGGAGATCAGCAACGTGACAGCCCCGAGTCCGCGGCGCCCGTTCAGTTCGCCGCGCAGGAACGCCCACGATCGTCGGCCCGTCGCGATGGGCAGCAGTTCGGGTGTCGTGGTCATCGCAGCACCGTGTCCTTGTAGCGGTCGTCGTGGGCGGCGAGTTCGTGGTGCGTTCCCTCGGCGACGACCCGCCCGTCGTCGACGACGATCACCCGGTGGGTGACCGCGAGCAGCGCGGGACTCGTCGTGATCAGCACCGTGGTCTGGGCCTGGTCACCGTCGTGGCGCAGTTCCTTGATGCCGGCGGCGATGGCATGTTCGGTGACTGCGTCGACGGCGGTCGTCGGGTCGTGCAACACCAGCACCGGAGCGGACACCGACAGTGCGCGGGCCAGCGCGACGCGCTGCCGCTGACCACCGGACAACGAGGCACCCCGGTCGGTCACGGCATGATCGAGTCCGGTCTCGTGCAGCGCCACCACGTCCTCGACAGCCGAGGCCGCCAGGACCGGCGCCAGCTCGTCGTCGGCGCGTGCGGCTCCGGCGGTGATGTTGGACCGCACCGTCCCGGCGAACAGGTCGGTGTTGTGCGGCTCCACCAGCACCGTGCGGCGAACCTCCGTCAGACCGAGCGTGTCGACAGCGGCACCGCCGATGGTGACGTCGCCGACGTAGTCGTCGGACGCGACCTGACCGGACAGCACGGCAGCCAGCGCCTCCCCGTCCTGCGCGCGCAGAGCGACGACTCCCAGCAGCTCACCCGGAGCGACCGACATCTCCAGACCGTCCAACGACCGATATCCGACGCCGTGGACACCCAGATTCGTCGACGACGGTGCGTCCGAGCCACCCTCGGGAAGTACGTGGTCGGCGCCGAGAACGAGGGCGAGCCGGTCCGCGGAACCACGCACCATCGCCGCGACGCCCGGCAGCCGCGACATCGTCGTCAACGGCTCGATCAGAAACTGCGACAACCCGACGACGGTGATCAACTCGCCCACCGAGATTCGGCCCTGCAGCGCGAAGAATCCGGCGGTACCGGCGATGCCGACCGACAGAAGCGCGGTGACCGTCGTCGAAAATCCGAGGTAGACGCTGTTGGCCTTCGCCATCTTCATCGTCGCACCCAGTGCCGTACGGCTCGACGCGTGGAACCGCGCCGCAGCAGCGTTCTCGGCGCCGATGCCGCGCAGCGGCCGAACGCCACTGACCAGATCGGTGGCCATCCCGGAGACACGAGCGACCTCGGCCTGCTGCGTCGTCGCGGTCCGCGTGAGCAGCGGCGCTGCGCGCTGAAGCAGATACATGATGACGGGAGTGCCCACCAGCACGGCGATTCCCAACGGAATGTCCACGATCAGCAACGCCACCGCGCACACGACCGTCGCGGCGATGGCAGCCACCGTCCGCGCGATGACGTCGAGAATCCAGGACGTCTTCTCCGCGTCGGATGTGGACACCGTCAGCAGTTCACCGGACACCAGATCGGTGCGAACACCACGCGGATCGAGTACCCGACCGGCGACCTCGACGCGCATCATGTGCGCCTCACGTTCGATCGCGACGACGATGATCCGCGCCCCGAAGCGGTACGCGAACGACAGCACCACGAACAACCCGGCCAGGCCGAACAGCGAGACGATCATCGCCCGGCCGTCACCGGTGTCGATCGCGCGGCCGACGATCAAACCGATCGCGACGGGCACCATGGTCTCGCAGAACTGATGCACGCAGAAGAACAGTGACGAAATGATCATCCGGGCCCGTTGACGTACGACGGTTCGCCGAAGAATCGCACTGCCTGTCACAGGAGTGGAGCCCGCGGAACGACCCAGGGGGCCAGGAGTGGAGCCTGCGGGAGAAAAACGCATTGCCTGATGCTATTTCATTCCGGGGGTCCGTCGGGACGCTCGCTCGCGGCGCAAAGTGGCGAGAGAGCACCGCATTCTCATAGAGTCGGGGCGCACCATATTCGAGCAGCCACAGAAGATGGAGAACACCATGGCCGCCAAGACCACCACCGACACCGACATCGCCGACGAGGACCTGGAGCCGTTGGCCGACGAGACCGCCAGCCAGGCGCAACGCGTCGTCGCCGCCTATGCGACGGACGCCGACGAGTGCCGCATGCTTTTGTCGATGTTGGGTATCGATCCCACAGCGAAGGTCGACTGACCTACCCCGGTTTCGAGAAGATTGGACAGTAGTGGCTGACGCCTCGCAGGGCTCGGATTTTGTGGTCGTAGCCAACAGGCTGCCCGTCGACCTGGAGAAACTCCCCGACGGCAGCACGCGATGGAAGCGCAGCCCCGGCGGACTCGTCACGGCTCTCGAACCGATCCTGCGCGCCAACAAGGGCGCATGGGTCGGATGGCCTGGGGTCCCCGACGTCGACGTCGAGCCGTTCGTCGAGGACGAGCTCGAACTGTGCCCGGTCGCCTTGACCGAGCAGGAAGTCGCCGACTACTACGAAGGCTTCTCCAACGCCACCTTGTGGCCGCTCTACCACGATGTCATCGTCAAGCCGGTGTACGACCGCTCCTGGTGGAACGCGTACGTCGAGATCAATCGCCGCTTCGCCGAGACCACGTCCGCGGCGGCTGCGCAGGGCGCGACCGTCTGGATTCAGGACTACCAACTCCAGCTCGTCCCGAAGATGCTGCGGATGCTGCGGCCGGACCTCACGATCGGCTTCTTTCTGCACATCCCGTTCCCTCCGGTCGAGTTGTTCATGCAAATGCCGTGGCGCACGGAGATCGTCGAAGGCCTCCTCGGGGCCGACCTCATCGGATTCCACCTCGCGGGCGGCGCCCAGAACTTCCTCTACCTCGCCCGACGCCTCGCCGGCCAGGTCACCTCACGTGGCACCGTCGGCGTCCGGTCACGGCTCGGTTCGGTGCAGGTCGGGTTCCGTACCGTCCGCGTCGGCGCGTTCCCGATCTCGATCGACTCCGGCGACCTCGACGAGAAGTCCCGCTCGAAGGCTGTCCGTGATCGCGCGAAGCAGATCCGCAAGGAGCTGGGCAACCCGAAGCGCATCATGCTCGGCGTCGACCGCCTCGACTACACCAAAGGCATCGACGTCCGGCTGAACGCATTCCGTGAACTGCTCGAAGAGCACCGCATCGACCCGGTGGACAACGTCATCATTCAGCTCGCCACCCCGAGCCGTGAACGCGTCGAGAGCTACAAGGCGATGCGCGGTGAAATCGAACAACAGGTCGGCCGTATCAACGGCGAATACGGCCAGGTGGGCCACCCGGTACTGCACTACCTGCACCGTCCGATCCCCCGCGACGATCTCATCGCGTACTTCGTGGCCGCGGACGTCATGCTCGTCACTCCGCTGCGCGACGGCATGAACCTCGTCGCCAAGGAGTACGTCGCCAGCCGCAGCGATCTGGGTGGCGCCCTGGTTCTCAGCGAATTCACCGGTGCCGCAGCCGAACTGCGTCAGGCGTACCTGTGCAACCCGCACGACCTGGACAGCGTCAAGGACGCCATCGTCTCCGCGCTGGAACAGCCGGCGGAAGAAGGTCGACGCCACATGCGGGCGATGCGGCGCCAGGTCCTCGCGCACGACGTCGACCGCTGGGCGCGGGCCTTCCTCAACGCACTGTCGAACCCGCAGCAGGAGGGCACGCTCCCCACCCGGTCGCAGTAGAACACGTTTCTGTTTCCCGTGACCGGCGGGAGCACGCCTGACCTCGGTTCATGGCCGAATCAACGAGAACACGTTCCAACCGGTGCTAGCGTGCGTATCCATGACCCATACGCTCACCTGGCACGACGACATCAGCCGCCAAGCCCGCGTTCTGTCCTGCGCGATGCGCCTGACGTTGAAGCCGACGTTCTCGCTGTGGCCGTTGACCGACGGTGGCATCAAGGCCATCGGTCAGCTCGACCGTGCCGTCGACAGATTGCCCAAACCCAAGCGTGTGACCATCGAACAGGTTCGATTGGGCGGCGTCCCGTGCGAGAAGACGACGCACCCCAAGACCGCGACCGGATCACTCGACGGCGCGTCCGTGCTCTACTTCCACGGCGGCGGATTCGTGTTCTGCGGCCTCGCCACGCACCGAAGTGCGTGCGCGACGATTGCAGCTCGCGCAGGGGTCCCCGTCTACTCCGTCGAGTACCGACAGATCCCCTACGGCGGCATCGGAACATCGATCGCCGACGCCATGGCGTCCTACCGCGCCGCGCTGGAAACCGTCGCCGATCCCAGCAAGATCATCGTCGCCGGCGACTCGGCGGGTGGATACCTGGCGATGAAAGTCGCCGAACTGGCCGTACTCGACGGTCTCACCCCGCCCGCGGCGGTCCTCGGGTTCTCTCCACTGCTGAACCTCGACCTGAAGAGCCATCCGAAGGAGTTCATGAAGAAGGACGCCTACCTTCCGATGAAGCAGGTCATCGCGTTGGAGGATCGGTGGCTGAACGGGCCCGACGCCATCGCCGGCTCACCGTCGCCGATCGACGTCGACCCGGCGATCTTCCCGCCGGTGTTCCTGTCCACCGCGCAGTACGAGTTGATGCGTCCCGACGTCGAAGCGATGACGGCCTCGCTCGCGGCAGCAGGCAGAACCGTCGAGACGCACGTCTGGAAGGGCCAGGTTCATGCGTTCCCGGTGATGGCGGGCGCCCTGCCCGAGGCACGCGTCCTCCTCGATCTCGCCGTCGCGTTCGCCGCTCGCGTGCTGGCCGACCCGTCTCCGCAGTGAGCACCGTTAAATCGATGGCGTAGCCCAGTTCTGCCCTGATACTTTCCATCCACCCGAGCATTCGAGGCGAGACGAGAGGAGGAGAAACCATGGTCATTCGGCGTACGGCCGTGCCCACGGCCTCCTCCTCCCCCATCATCGGCTGACCCGGGCACCGGGTCGGCCCTTCGAAAGGCTCACCCGTGTCCTCACCGACCACACTGTCCCACTTGGGTTTCGACACCTACTGGCACCATCGATTCCACGAGAACAGCTCACCCGGAGAACCCGGGCGCGTCACCGCGGTCTACCGCGGGTCCAGCGACATCGCCACCGAACACGGAACGCTGCGCGCCCACACCGGACACCTCGACGTGTGCACCGGCGACTGGGTACGCATCGACACCCAGCCGACGGGCGGGGCCGTACTCACGACAGTCCTACCCCGCCGCACAGCCATCGTCCGAGCATCGGCAGGCACGACGTCCCACACTCAGACCCTCGCCGCCAACGTCGACACCGTCGTCGTGACCGTCGCCGCCGACACCGAACTCGACCTCGGCCGCGTCGAACGATACGTCGCCCTCGCATGGGACAGCGGCGCAACACCACTGGTCGTACTAACCAAGTGCGACACCGGCGATTCCAACCGAGTCACCGACCTGAAGGCGTCGTCACCCGGCGTGACCGTACTCGCGATCAGCTCCCGCACCGGTGATGGAATAGAGTGCCTCACCGAGCATCTCGGTGGAACCATCGCCTTGATCGGACCGTCCGGATCGGGAAAGTCGACGTTGGCGAACACGCTCGTCGGCCAGCATGTCCTGAGCACAGGCGATGTACGCGAAGCCGACGGCAAAGGGCGTCACGTGACGGTTCGACGCGAACTCGTGCCGCTTCCCACCGTCGGAATGACGGTGATCGACACTCCCGGACTTCGCTCCGTCGGCCTCGTCGCGTCGGAAGAGGGCCTGCAGCAGACCTTCTCGGACATCGAGGACGCGTCGGCGCGATGCAGATTTCGCGATTGCACTCATCGCAGCGAACCCGGATGCGCAGTACAGGAGGGTATCGACCCCCGGCGGATCGCCAACTACCACCGCCTGCAACGCGAGAATCACTGGGCCACAACGCGACACGACGCCCGCGCCAATGGGCAGAGACTCGCCGAGGCCAAACAGCTCGCCAAGCTCCAGCGGCGCATGTACAAGTCACGTGGCCGATGACGCATTCATCACGCCCCTCGTTCAATCCACCATATTGATGAGCAAAGGTAATGTTTCGCGCATCCGCCGAGGCCATTACTCGCAGTTAACTCGCGGGCAATACGCCGCCCATAGATTCTTGTCAGCTCAAAAGAGCAGCGCCGCAAGGCGAATCACAGAAAAGAGGAATCACATGGGACTCGTAGCCGGCCTGATCGCAGTCGTCGGAGATACTCTTCACCTGCTGCTCGGCGGACTGTAGAACGACCCACTTCCCGCCAGTGACCTGAGCGGGTAAGCCACGAGGACGCGGCCGTCGGGGACGCGTCTCTCTTGTTTCGCCGACCTTCAGTCGAAGAGGGTCGGCGAGTCCGGCTCGTCCACGACGGGCTTCGCAGCCTCCGAGGGTGACGCTTTGCGAACCACGGACAGCGTGGTTGTGCGGACCGACAGTCGATGACCGGCATGATGCTCGAGAAGTGCCAGACCCTGACGGATTTCCAGCACCTTCCACGGTCCGGCGTGCCCGGTCGCCTGAACCAGGTCGCCCACTGCGATCTCGGAAGCCACTGCTCGTCTCCTCTGGTAGTCACATGACTGTCGGACCGACGTCCGGCCCAGCCTAGCTGCCGGGCCGATGAGCGTGTCATCGAGCATGACTTCACCCCGTCCAATCCCGTCGATCCGACCGGTCGACCGCCCTCGGCGGACAAAACGGACTCGACCTCGACAAAACACCCATGTATCAGCGAATTCACCCGAATACTCTGATACGCAATACTTTTCGATTCGACTCCACACCTCGTCACCGATAATCTCCCAGTGTGTCGACTCCCACGCTCCCTGCCGAAACCTTGTCGGTCGTGATCCCGGCCCACAACGAAGAGGCCTACATCGGCCCCTGCCTCGACGCATTGGTCGCGCAGGGTGACGACATCCACGAGATCATCGTCGTGGACAACAACTCCACCGACCGCACCGCCGCTGTCGTCGAGGCCTACGCCGACGCCCACCCCAAGATCACGCTCCTGCCGGAGCGCGCACCCGGCGTCGCGCACGCACGCAATGCCGGATTTCGCGCGGCCCGCGGCGACGTCCTGGGCCGCGTCGACGCCGACACCCGCGTCACACCGGGATGGGCCCGGGCCGTTCTGAACTACCTGTCTGCGGACGGAGCACACGTCGGCGGTGTCACCGGGCTCAATCAGCCGTACGATTCGCCGGTACGCGGCCTCAAAGCGTGGTGGTTCGGTCGGCACCTGAGGAAGGGCGCGATCGGAGGCGGTCGCCTGGTCACCAACCTGCACGGCGCCAACATGGCAATCCGCAAGTCCGCGTGGCACCGCGTCGAGCCACTGGTCAGCACCGACGCCGAACTTCACGAAGATCTCGATCTGGCCCTGTGCCTGACCGCCGTGGACGTCAAGCTGGCTCAGCTGTCCGACATGAATGTCGACGTGTCGCCCCGCCGCGCCCTCACTCCGCCGTCGAAATTCGGTGAGTACATCGAATGCGGTATCAGGACGTTCGAGCGGCACGGGGTCATGACTCCCGAGCGACGCAAGGCACTCCGGTTGCACTGGTGGTGGCACATTCTCGTGTTCGCCGTGTATCGGCCGTACGACCCGGCCAAGGGTCGGTACTCCGTGCGTCGCTTGTTCTCGCCCGCGCCGCCGCGGGTGTTGCCGGTCGGCACGAACACCGCGCCGCACGTCGGCTGACGTACGGCGTCACCGCACGATGGCGGTCTCCGGGGTTCCGTTGTCGATCAACGCAGCAATCGTGGCCGCTTCCATCCCGGGTGAACCGCAGACCAGCACCTGGGAGTCGAGGAACGGCTGCTGCACACTCATGACGTCGGCCAGACTGCCCTCCCAGCAGTGCTCGGGGCCGAACATCTCTGCGACACCCGCGATCTCGGCTCCGATGGCGTCGTGCCAGCGGTCGGGAGCCCACGGATCCGTCAACTGGTCCACGACGGGAACGACGGTCAGCCACGGTAATTCGGACGCCAGTATCCACAGCAGGTCGGCCGCGTAGAGGTCACGTGGTGAGCGTCCACCGACGTACAGCGTCACGTTCGGCGGTGTCTCCCGCCGGGTCAGATCCAGAATCAGCGCACGCAGCGGTGCGAGCCCGGTGCCCCCTGCAATCATCACGACGTCGCGTCCGGAGTGGTCGACCTTCAGACTGCCCGCGGGATTGCCGAACGTCCACACGTCACCCGGCCTCGTCTCGTTGACGATCGATCCACTGACCCACCCAGCCGGCACGGCCCGGACATGGAATTCCAACTTTCCATCGAGCGACGGCGGCAACGCCGACGAGTACCGACGACTCAGCCGCGCATTCTGCGGAACAGTGACGTCGAGCGACTGACCTGCCTCGAAAGGTATCGCGTCACCTTCGAGTCGAACCACGGCCAGGTCATTGCGCAACCGGTGGTACTGCACCACCTCGGCATTCCACGTCTGCATGCGTCCAGAATATGCGGCGGGCCCGGGAGTGGAGCCTGCGGAACGACCCAGTCGGGGGCGGGAGTGGAGCCTGCGGAATGACCCAGTCGATGCTGCAACAAAGACCAGTCACCAAGGGTCGTGGCGGACGAGGGAGAGATCGACTCCTGCGCCCTGCAAGCGGAATTTGGTGGTGTTGATCATCGAGGGTGAGCCGACGATCTGAATGTCACGGCCGTCCCATGATCCGAACTCCGCGACGACCTTCCCGACCTGCCCGACGATCGGCGACGAGCCGCCGAGTTGGTTCCGGTACTGCGGTCCGTCGTACCACCACGGATCGGTCTCTTCCTCGACGATCCCGACGACGGACAGCCACGGATTGATCGCTGCGATCTGCTGGAGAGTCTGCAGATCGTAGAGGTCGCACGGGTAGTGGCCGCTGTAGAAGACGTGGACGGACGGGTTGTCGGCCTTGGTGGCCATCTCCATGAGCTGCGCGCGCAACGGCGCGATTCCCGTGCCCGATGCGATGAGGAGACGATCACGACCGGGCGCGGTGTGCCTCGTCATGCTGCCGAGCGGCGCTCCGATGGTCCATCGGTCCCCGACGGAGGTGCTCCCCACGAGCGCCGGGCTGACCCACCCGCCCGTGACGCGCCGGATGTGGAATTCGATCTCGCCCGCTGCGTTCGCGGGAATCGCCGGCGACAGGTACCGCCACATGCGCGGACGGCTCGGAATCGACACACTGACGTACTGTCCGGCACTGTAATCCAGAGGCTCGTCGAGCATGAGCCGCACGATCGACACGTCGTCGAGAACACGCAGATGCTCGACGACGGTGCCCTGCCACACCGGCGGTCCGTCGTCGGCCTCCGCCGCTTCCATCATCGTGCCCGCCATCACCGCGATGACCTCGCGCCAGGCGGCGTCGACCTCGTCGGTCCAGATCTCGTTGCCCGCGAACTGCTCCAGGGCCGTGATCAGAGCATCTCCGACGGCCGCGTAGTGCGCGTCGACGATCCCGTACTTGCGGTGATCGCGGCCGAGCTGAGCCAGGAACGGCAGCAGGCGGTCGAGGTCTTCGAGCTGATCGATGGCATAGGCGATTGCCGTCACCAACTTGTCCCGCTGGGACTCCATCGACGCGGGGAAGAAATCCCGCACCTCGGGATTGCGAGCGAACAGAATGGCATAGAACGAACGCGTCAGCTTCTCCGGACCACCGTCGACGGCCGCGACCGCTTTGAACGTGGTTCTCACAAGCGAAATCGCCCGAGCATCCATCTCTCGAAGGCCCCCTCACCGCGTAGAAGTCGGCGTCCGACGTCTACCCGGACGTGCGCCAAGGCAGCCGGCACTAGTTTCTCGACCGCCGTGATTTCCAGGCAGTCTAACCCAGTGACTCGGACATGACCCACCGAGCGGATTCACTCGACCTGATTTGACTGCGTTAACCGGGAAATAGCTTGCCACGTTCGGCAATAACCAACCCAGAGGTCGAAATCGCTTGAGTCGCATCGATTTCCAGGCCTTTTCACCGACAGTTCGAGGACCTAGGATTCGGTTGCGTCGAATCGAGAACATTCAGCGGGACCGATCGAAACGGGGTAGGCAAAACGTGACTGTCGCTGTCGGGGCGGACGTGAAGGAACCAGCGAACGGCCGAAAAGTCGGGCCACGTATCGACGATCCCGGCCTGAGCGCGCGCCTCACCGAGTGCCGCGAGTTCTTCGACCAACCGGAACTGCAACACCTACCCGCGTCTCGGGCGACGCAGGCGCTCGCCGAGCTCCGCGCCACGGGCACCTACGTCCAATCCGCCGAGGAGATCCTCGTCGGCGCCAAACTGGCGTGGCGAAACCACGCACGGTGCGTCGGACGGAAACACTGGCGCACCCTGAAGCTGATCGACGCACGGCACGCCACCACGGCACAGGGCATCGCCGACGCCTGCTTCGAGCACCTCCGCGTGGCCACCAACGGCGGCGCACTGCAATCCATCGTCACCGTCGGCCCGCCGCCCCTGCCCGACGGCCGCGAATACCGGATCATCAGCCCCCAACTCATCCGCTACGCCGGCTACCGCGCCGACGACGGCACGATCACCGGCGACCCCGCGCACCTCGAACTCACCGCCCTGGCCCAGCGGCTCGGATGGCGCGGCGAGGGCACCGCATTCGACGTACTGCCACTGATGATCTCCACGCCCGACGAGCCGATCCGCTGGTTCGACGTCCCCCGCGACCTCGTACTCGAAGTCGACCTCGTCCACCCCAACTACCGCTGGTTCGCAGGGCTCGGGCTCAAATGGCACGCCGTACCCGCCGTCTCCAACATGGACCTCGAGATCGGCGGCGTCCGCTACCCCTGCGCACCGTTCAACGGCTGGTACGTCAACACCGAAGTCGGCGCACGCAACTTCAGCGACACCGACCGCTACGACATGCTCCCCACCATCGCCAAGAAACTGCGCCTCGACATGAGCTCGGAACGGACACTGTGGCGAGACCGTGCACTGGTGGAACTCAACCGAGCCGTCATCCACAGTTTCCGCGAAACCGGCGCTTACATGGTGGATCACCACACCGTCGCCAAGCAGTTCGTCGACCACGTCGACCGCGAAGCCCGAGCCGGCCGCGCCTGCCCGACGGACTGGTCGTGGATCAACCCGCCCATGTCGTCCGGCATCACCCCGACCTTCCACCGGCTCTACGATCCACCCGACATGGACATCCGACCCAACTTCGTCTCCCGCGGGGCGTCGGGTTGCCCGTTCGGGTGATGCCAGGCCGAGTGACCGAACGACTCAGTCGGTCACCAACCGAGGGTGAACGCGTGGGTTCCAGCCCAAGCACCTGGTGCAGCACGCGCGCCCACTGAAACCCGCGCAGCCGGGGCCGAGTGCAGATGCAGCCGGGGCCCGGACACGAAAAAGCTCGCCGACGCACAGGCGTCGGCGAGCGTGGGTGGGGCGTCAGCGCTGGTTGCGCGGTTTCCAGACGACGAGGGCGTTGCGCTGAACCGGTACGAGGTCGCGGCGGTAGCTCGCGTGGACGTTCGCGAGTTCCTGGGCGAGCTCGGACACTCGCGCCTGTAGAGCTTCGACTTGGTTGGTCAGCTCGATGATGCGCTTGATGCCGGCGAGGTTGACGCCTTCGTCCTGCGACAACCGCTGCACCTCGCGGAGCAACGCGACGTCGCGGGGCGAATACCGACGCCCACCGCCGGTGGTCCGGTGCGGGGTGACCAGACCCAGGCGGTCGTAGGTGCGCAGCGTCTGGGCGTGCATTCCCGCGAGCTGTGCAGCTACGGAGATGACGAAGACCTGAGCGTCGGGGTCACCGGGAGCGGAGCCTGCGGAATGACCAGAATTACCTTGGCCCGAACCCCCGCCAGTAGGAACAGTCATTACGCACCTGCCCACCCGGCCCGCGGGTCGAATCCGCTGGCCTTCTCGGCTTCCAGATAAGCGTTCAATGCTTCGGTGGCCGGGTCGTCGAGCTTCTGCGGTACAGCGACCTTGACCGTGACCATGAGGTCACCGGGGGTACCTGTCTTCTTCGGGACACCTCGTCCGCGGACGCGCAGCACCCGACCGTCGACAGTTCCCGGCGGCACCTTCACGCCGACGCGGCCGTCGAGCGTGGGAACCGACAGCGTGGTTCCGAGTACCAACTCGCCGTAGCTGACCGGGACGGTGACCGTCAGATTGTCGCCGTCGCGTCCGAACACCTTGTCCGCTCGCACGCGCACCGTGACGAACAGGTCACCCGACGGAGCTCCGCGGAGTCCTGCTTCACCTTGGCCGGCGAGACGGATCTTCTGACCGTCGGACACGCCCGGGGGCACGCGCACGGTGATCGTGCGGGTGCGGTTCTGCACGCCCGTTCCGCGGCAGTCGGCGCACGGGTCGTCGATGATCGAACCGGTCCCGCGGCAGTCGTCGCACGGCTCGCTGAACCCGAACGCTCCCTGGTTGCGGTTGATCACGCCCGCGCCGTTGCACTTGGGGCACACCCGCGGACTGGTCCCGGGCTTGGCACCGCTGCCGTGGCACGTGGTGCAGGACGACGGACTGGTCAGACGCAGCGGAACCGTCACACCCTGCGTGGCTTCACGGAAACCGAGAGTGGTCTCGGTCTCGACGTCGCTTCCGCGTCGCGGACGACTGCTCGCGGTGCGCTGCTGAGTGCCGCCGCGGTTGAACAGGCCACCGAACAGGTCGCCGATACCGCCGTCGCCGCCACCTTGACCGAAGATGTCGCCGACGTCGAACGTCTGCCCGCCGCCGCCGAATCCGCCTGCGCCAGGACTGAATCCACCGCCGCCCTGGCGACCGAAGCCGCCCGACGCGAACAGCCGCCTGGCCTCGTCGTACTCCTTGCGTTTCGCCGGGTCCGTCAGGACCGCATTGGCCTCGCTGACGGCCTTGAACTTCTCCTCGGCCTTGGCGTTGCCGGGGTTGGCGTCGGGGTGATTGTCCCGCGCCAACTTGCGGTACGCCTTCTTGATCTCTTCTGCAGATGCGCTGGAGGAAACGCCCAGCTCCTTGTAGAAGTCCTTCTCGATCCACTCCCGCTGGCTCACCGGGCGTTTCCTCCTTCCGCGCTATCTCTTTTTACTGCTCGTCGGATGCAGGCGCATCCGAGTGCTGTCCAGCATCGTCGACGACGCCGACCATTGCTGTCCGCAGAACCCGCTCGCCGAGCTTGTAGCCCGGACGCATCAGGGTCCCGACGACGGGATTGCTTCCGTCGCCCTCGTGCGAGACGGCCTCGTGGACCGCCGGGTCGAACGCGTCACCCTCGGCGCCGAACGTGGTCAGACCGATGTTGGCGAACACTCCCGCCAACTTGTCCGCCACCGACTTCAGCGGCCCGGTCTCGAGATCGCCGTGCTGACGCGCACGCTCGAGATCGTCGAGGACGGGAAGAAGCTGGGACACGACGGACGCCTTGGCGTTCTCCGCTCCCGTCTGCTTCTCCCGATCGGTTCGACGCCGATAGTTGGCGTACTCCGCCGACACTCGCTGCAGATCCGCAGTGAGTTCGGAGACCTGCGTGTCACGCGGGTCGACGACCACCTCTGCTTCGATGCCCTCGTCGTCCACCGAGTCGGGTTGGGGCGCAGTGCCGGTGCCCGCGAGGGGCTCCGGTACTGCGTCACCTTCCCGAGGCTCACCGGTCTGGGGATCGATCTTTCGCTTGTCCACGAAAGTGACCGGTTCCTGCTCGGTGTGCTGCAGATCGTGATCGCTGTCGCGGGGGCTCACTTCTTCTCCGCGTCGTCGGCCGGCTCGTCGACAACTTCTGCGTCGACGACACCGTCGTCAGCAGCTTGAGCTCCCCCTTCTGCGCCGCCCTGTTCCTTGGCCTGAGCCTCGTAGATGGCGGTGCCGAGAGCCTGCGACTCGGTCGACAGCTTCTCCACGGCGGTCTTCACTGCCGAGATGTCGCTGCCTGCGAGAGCCGACTTGGCCTCTTCGATGGCTGTCTCGACGCGTCCCTTGAGCTCGGCGTCGACCTTGTCCTCGTTGTCCTTGACGAACTTCTCCGTCTGGTGGACGAGCGACTCGGCCTGGTTGCGGACCTCGGCCTCTTCGCGACGAGCCTTGTCCTCGTCGGCGTGAGCTTCCGCGTCGGCGACCATGCGGTCGATCTCTTCCTTGGACAGACCGGAGCCGTCCTGGATCTTGATCGTGTTTTCCTTGCCGGTGCCCTTGTCCTTGGCCGTGACGTGCACGATGCCGTTGGCGTCGATGTCGAAGGTGACCTCGATCTGCGGGACGCCGCGAGGAGCCGGGGGCAGCTCGGTCAGCTCGAAGGAGCCGAGGAGCTTGTTGTGCGAGGCGATCTCGCGCTCACCCTGGAAGACCTGGATCTGCACCGAAGGCTGATTGTCGTCAGCCGTGGTGAAGGTCTCGGACCGCTTCGTCGGGATGGTGGTGTTGCGCTCGATGAGCTTGGTCATCACGCCACCCTTGGTCTCGATGCCGAGGGACAGCGGCGTGACGTCGAGGAGCAGAACGTCCTTGACCTCACCCTTGAGCACACCGGCCTGCAGTGCAGCACCGACGGCCACGACCTCGTCCGGGTTGACGCCCTTGTTGGGCTCGCGTCCACCGGAGAGCTCCTTGACCAGCTCGGAGACGGCAGGCATACGCGTCGAACCACCGACGAGCACGACGTGGTCGATGTCCTTGACGGCGATGCCGGAGTCCTTGACCACTGCCTGGAACGGCGCACGGGTGCGGTCGAGCAGGTCGGAGGTGATTTTCTGGAACTCGGAGCGGCTGAGCTGCTCGTCGAGGAACAGCGGGTTCTTGTCGCCGTCGACCGTGATGTACGGGAGGTTGATCGAGGTGCTCTGTCCGGAGGACAGTTCGATCTTCGCCTTCTCCGCAGCCTCACGCAGGCGCTGCAGGGCCATCTTGTCCTTGGTCAGGTCGATGCCGTTCTGAGCCTTGAACTTGTCCACGAGCCAGGTCACGATCCGCTCGTCCCAGTCGTCACCACCGAGGTGGTTGTCACCGGACGTTGCACGGACCTCGACGACGCCGTCGCCGATTTCCAGCAGGGAGACGTCGAAGGTGCCGCCACCGAGGTCGAAGACCAGAATGGTCTGCTCGCTGTCGCCCTTGTCCAGGCCGTATGCCAGCGCAGCCGCGGTGGGCTCGTTGACGATGCGCAGAACGTTGAGGCCTGCGATCTGGCCGGCTTCCTTGGTTGCCTGGCGCTGCGCGTCCTCGAAGTACGCCGGAACGGTGATGACCGCGTCGGTGATTTCCTCGCCCAGGTAGGCCTCGGCGTCGCGCTTCAGCTTCTGCAGCGTGCGCGCGGAGATCTCCTGCGAGGTGTACTTCTTGTCGTCGATCGAGACGGTCCAGTCCGTGCCGATGTGGCGCTTGACGGAACGAATCGTGCGGTCGACGTTGGTAACCGCCTGGTTCTTCGCGGGCTGGCCGACGAGCACTTCACCGTTCTTGGCGAAAGCGACGATCGACGGGGTGGTGCGTGATCCCTCGGAGTTGGCGACCACAACCGGCTCGCCGCCCTCGAGGACGGACACGACCGAGTTGGTGGTCCCGAGGTCGATACCGACCGCACGAGCCATAGTGTTTCCTCCTGTTTGTTGCTTGATTGGTTCCTAGCTGAGCGAACTGCACTCAAGTCTGCAAGACGTTTTCGACTTCTGTCAAACCGGACTTGAGCCCCATCCACTCAAGGCTACGAAAGCTCCAACGGAGGCGGTTGCAGATTTGTTCCCGGCCGGCGCTCCGCGCCCTTATGTGAGTGGGACAGCACTACGCCGCGACGGCAGATGCTCGTCGCGGCGTAGTTCGTCGTGCGTAGTCGGTGCGCCCTGCGGTGTGCGGGCTGGGAGAAGTCTCTTACTCGTCGCCCTCGATGGGTTCGGCCGGGGAGCAATCCAGGGTCAGGAACTCGACCTTGACGTTGTCCACGTAGTTGGCGTCGAGCTGAGGAGAGAAGGCCACGGCCCCGGCGGGACGGGAGACCCACGCCGCGTCCCCACTGGGAACGGTGATGGTGGCGTCTTCGCCCTTGACGATCTTGTCCTCGGTGACGGCACCGGCGGGGGCCGGGATCGCTCCGTAGTTCACCGAGACGTTCGCGGCGTCGCTCTCGCCGACGTTCTTCACTGTCACCTCGAGTGCGACGACCTTGCCGTCCTCGGGCTTGTCGGCGGTCTTGTCGACGCACGTGGTTCCGAGCGTTACGACCAGGTCGGTCGATTCCGCGACCGAGGATCCGAATTCCGGGGCCGTCGGCTCGGGCTCGGCCGACGCGATGGGCGCCAGGGCGACCGCACCGACGGCGGCGGCGAACACGGCCGTCGAGGCCAAGACTGTGGTGCGGGCAAAGCGACGCATGTGTGACTCCTGTGACTGAAGTGGCTGTTGTTGCGTTCAACTATTACCTATTACAAGCAGACTTTCCATACCAGGCAGTCTCGATACGGACACGGTCCGATACACCGGTTGTCTCGGCTTACACGCCTGTAATTCGGTTTCGACCCCCAATTTTCAGGGCATGCGGGGAACTCTGCAGAAGCAGCGCCGGGTACGTAGGGTTTGGAAGAAAGCGAGGCTACGGAGGCACATGGATCCCGAAGTGCAGCACGAACCGAGCGAGATCACCTACGACGAGAAGTTCTATCCGGCCAGACCCAAGCCGCTGCGCCCCTCCGTACGTCGAGCGAACCGAAACGGTTCCACGCCGCAGGACGGCGAGCCCTCGGCCGACAATGCCGAATACGTCGAGTGGCTCACCGAGCAGTCGATGCTGCGCGACGCCAAGCTCATCGCCGAGCAGCTCTCCGGCAAGGGCAGCATGTGGCAAAACCCGTATGCGGACCCCAATCCGCGTGGTGCCGTCGAGCGCGCACCCGTCTGGTTCACCGCGTACCCGATCTCCGTGATCAACGCTCCGCGCACCAGCTTTCTCAACACCCTCGGCGACGAGGCCCTGTGGCAGGCGTTCTCGGACATCGGGATCACCGCGGTCCACACCGGACCGGTCAAGGTCGCGGGTGGTATTCACGGATGGCGACCGACACCGTCGGTCGACGGCCACTTCGACCGCATCGGCATGCAGATCGACCCGGCGTTCGGCTCCGAGGACGAGTTCCGACGCCTGTGCGTCGTCGCGGCCGCGTACGACGGGATCGTCATCGACGACATCGTGCCCGGCCACACCGGCAAGGGCGCGGATTTCCGGCTCGCTGAAATGGCGGTCGCGGACTATCCGGGCATCTACCACATGGTCGAGATCGAGCCGCAGGACTGGCACCTGCTCCCCCGCGTACGCGCAGGGGCGGATTCGCAGAACATCGATGCCGAGGCAGAGGCCAATCTCGCGCGCGCCGGCTACATCATCGGCCAGTTGCAGCGGGTGATCTTCTACGAGTTGGGCGTCAAGGAAACCAACTGGAGCGCAACGGCTCCCGTCGTCGGTGTCGACGGCGTCGAGCGACGCTGGGTGTATCTGCACTACTTCAAGGCGGGACAACCGTCGATCAACTGGCTGGACCCCTCGTTCGCGGGGATGCGCCTGGTGATCGGCGATGCGTGCCATTCGATCGCCGATCTCGGTGCGGGTGCACTTCGGTTGGACGCCAACGGATTCCTGGGCGTCGAACGCCGCGCCGAGGGTCCAGGCTGGTCCGAGGGGCATCCCCTGTCCGAGGCCGCGAATCACCTGATCGCCAGCGTGGTGCGCAAGATGGGAGGGTTCACCTTCCAGGAGCTGAATCTGACGATCGACGACATCAAAGCCATGGGCACCAACGGCGCCGATCTGTCGTACGACTTCATCAACCGGCCCGCCTACCACCACGCTCTGGTCATGGGAAACACCGAGTTCCTGCGCCTGACAATGACGTTGGCGCGCGATCACGGCGTCGACCCGGCATCGCTGGTGCACGCACTGCAGAATCACGACGAGCTGACCTTCGAGCTCATCCACTTCGCCACACTGCATGCCGAGGACGAGTTCGAGTACTGCGGTGAAGTGGTGAAGGGGTCCGACCTCGGTGATCAGATTCGCGCGGAACTGACCGATCGCCTGACCGGCCGCTGGGCGCCGTACAACCGCACGTTCACCACCAACGGAATCGCCTGCACCACAGCCAGTGTCATCACTGCCTCGCTCGGCATCCGTGATCTCGATCGCATGGACGAGTCCGACATCGAGACGGTGAAGACGGCGCATTTGATGCTCGCGATGTACAACGCGCTGCAGCCGGGCGTGTTCGCGCTGTCCGGCTGGGATCTGCTGGGCATCCTGCCCATCGACGCCGACGACGTGGCCGACCTCATCCGTGAGGGCGACACGCGGTGGATCAACCGTGGCGCGCACGACCTGATGGACAGCTACCCGGATGCGGTGCGCTCCGAGTCCGGTATTCCCCGAGGCCGCAGCCTCTACGGTTCGCTGCCCGAGCAGCTGAAGGACCCGTCGTCCTTCGCCCGCAGGCTCGCGCGAATCATCGAGTTGCGCAACAGGTACGGAATCGCCACCGCCCAGCAGCTGGACGTGCCGACGGTGTCGCACAAGGGCCTGCTGGTGTTGGTCCACGAACTGGGTCAGGGCACCATCCAGGCAACCGTCATCAACTTCACGTCCGACGAGGTGGCCGCGACAATTCAGTCGAAGCATCTCACCGTGGGTGCCGGGGTGTACGACATGTTCGACGATTCGGACATCGGCGTCGTCGACGAGTTGAACAGTTTCCCGTTGACACTGGGCCCGTACCAAGGAATCCCGGTGATCCTGCGCTAGTGCAGAAGCTCCGGTACGTCGACGGATAGGATCTTCACCCGTGACCGAACCGGAGAACACCCGCCGAGAACTTCGCCCGCAGCCGGAGCGCCCCGAGTTCGCCGTCGAGCCGCTCCGGCCGCGCCAGGACTCGAGGGGATCGAGCGTTGCCTTCCGGATGGCCCTCGGTGCTTGGGCCGCCGTGACCGTCGTCGCGCTGGCACTGGCAGCCGTCGTTGCTCTGAAGTACGACGCGGTGCGCTCTGCGCTCGAAACCTCGGTGTCGGACGACGGTTCCGGCGCCACCGCGTCGGAGATCTCGGACACGGTGACCGTGACGTTGCTCGGGAGCGCTGGGGTGGGCGCCGTGCTGCTGATCGTCGCGGCACTCGGTTTGAGCCTCGCGGCATCCGGAAGGTCGCGATCCCATGGGGCACTGAGCGGGCTCCGCTCCCTGTCAGGCGTCGTACTGCTCGTGGCAGGGTTGGCTGCGACGGGCGCGTTCGTGCTGTTCTGGTCCTTCATGTCCGACGCCGGGTCGGTGGCGGCGGGCGCGCTTCAGTGGGCTCCTCTTGTCGGGGCGGGGTGTGCGGGCATCGCCGCGGTGGCGGCGGGGAGCGGCCTCTCCGGGAAGTGATCTTCGCCGCCCGACTGTTGTATACATGCTTAGGCTTGCTTTACTTGCCAGGTGAAAACACCACTCCTCCGCGCTTCCGCCGCACTCGCGCTGATCGTGCTGGCCGCCTCGTGTAGCTCCACCGACGAGTCGACGCCGTCCGCGTCCGGCACCCATGACGTCGTCACCGAATTCGGCACCGTCGCCGTTCCGGACACGATCGAGTCCGTCGTCGTCATCGACGGCAGGCGCGACCTGGACATCGCCATCGCGTTCGATCTGCCGGTGATCGGTATGCCTGTCGAGACCGAAGCTCCGCCGGAAATCCCCGGCCCGCTCACCGAACCGATGAAGAGCCTGCGCGACGCCGGGGTGCCCGAGCTGTTCCCACGCAACGTCATCGACGTCGAGTCGATCGCTCGCGTCGACCCCGACCTGATCATCGGCCGCAACGAAGTGATCGAGGAGATCTACGACCAGCTCAGCGCCGTCGCGCCGGTGCTGCCCGTCGGCTCGAACGGCACCGGCATCACCTGGCAGCAGGACGTCGACGCCATCGGCGACGCCTTGAACATGCAGGACCGCGCGGCCGAGATCGTCGACGAGTACGACGCCCGCGTCGAGCAGATCAAGACCGACCACGCCGACGCCATCGCGAACACCGAGGTTCTGCCGATCACCACATCCGACGGCAGCGGAATCTCGATCGGTCGTGAGCGCGTGTCGGCCGCCGCCCTGATCGACGTCGGCGCCAACTTCAGCAGCGCGTGGGACCGGGCGACGCCCGAGCTGGATCTCGGACCGGAGAACCTGTCGGAGATCTCCGACGCGCAGGCGCTCGTCGCTGCGATCACCTCGGAGGAGGAGTTGCGTGCACTGAACGCCAATCCGCTGTGGACTGGCCTGCCTGCGGTGCAGTCGAACCGAGTCGTGCGGACCGACAAGTTCACCAACGACGGCGGGCCGATCACCGCGCTGTGGAGTCTCGATCTGGCCGAGCAGCTGTACACGCCTACGTCGTAGCCGCGATACCCTCCGCACTACGAGCGGCGACCCCGCACGCCCGCGCGGTGAACTGGTCGAGAAGCGGATGGTCGGCCAGTCTGCGCCACTTCTGGGCGGCGGCGCGCGCACGGTCGTAGCGTTCCGCCTGCCCGGAATCCGGATCGAGGCCGAGCCGCACCCAGGAGTCGATGCCGAATCCGCCGATGAGCCTCTGCAATTCGGCGAGTTCGGCCTCCGGGAGCGTGGGCGTCGTTCCGCGCATCTTGCCCAGCAACCGCAGCTCCTGGAAACCGTGGACGTCGGCGAGCATCCGCCCGGCTTCGGCACGGAACTGTGCAGACTCGGCAATGGGCCGAGCCTCCAGCGTCCGCTGCAACGTCACCAACGCCGAATGCAGTTTCAGCTGATCCGCGCGCTGGCCGAACTGGACGTCGATGACGGATCTGAGCTCGTCGAGCCCACTGCGTTCGACGAGTTCCGCTGCCAGCGTGGGCGAATCCCGCACACCGAGCTTGACGAGCGTGACGGCCATGCGGATTCCGAAGAGGCCGAACCGGTCGACGATCGATGCACGCAGGTCCGCGTCGACCGGCAACAGCCCGGGCCGTGAGAACCTGTCGGCGGACAACATCGCCAACTGCAGGTCCTCGTCGGGCACCTGGGCGAGGACCTCGAAGGCGGCGAACTCCGCCTGTCGCAACGTTTCCGCGGCCAACGCGAGCAAGCCGGCGACGGGCACGACGGCCTGGCACAGTCCGGTCGCCTCCAGTTCCGAGGCGAACCTGGCCGCCACTTCCTTGGCCGACATCATCGCGTCCATCCGGCCCGCGCCGACCTCGTCGGCGCGGGACACGACGCCGACGACGCCGAGAGGCCCCGATTCGCCGCCGACGTGCGCGCCGATCTGACCGAGAAACGACACATCCGTCGCGTTGAGCGTCCGCAGCAGATACACGACGGCATCCGCCCCCGACGACGCGTTCTCCGGCGTCAGCATCGACAGCGTCCGCGCCGAGACGTCCCGAGACAACGACGAGGTACCGGGGGTGTCGATGATGGTGGTGTGCGTCAACGCCCGCGCGGGCCATTCGACGTCGAGTCGGTCGACCTGAGTCGCCGTCAGGTCACCCAGATCGAACGTCAGACGCCCACTGCGACGCTGTACCGGAACGTGAGCGGATCGGTCGCCGTCGTACCAGGCCGTGACGCTCGGGGTCGCACCGCTGCGGTACCACGTCACGACCTTGGTGCACTCGGTCGCATCGGTCGGCGCGATGTCCTGGCCGACAAGCGAATTGAGCAGAGTGGATTTACCCGCCTTCAGCGACCCCGCCAGCGCCACCCGCAGCGGCTGATCCAACCGCTCCAAGCACGCGGTCAACGTCGCCGCACCGTAGGTGTCGATGGAGTACGCGCTTCGAGCCGCGGTGATCAGAGCACGAGCATCGGACAGCGTCGTCACAGTGACTTCTCGCTCGGAACCAACGCAGCCGCCCGCTCGCTCAACTCGGCGACCACTTTCATCTCACGATCCAACTGCGCTGTGCGCGTGCCGCGTTCTGCCTGTTCGACGTTGGCGGCTTCCTGCGCTGCCCGCAACGAATCGTTCAGTGACCGCAGCGTCTGCTCAGCTATCGACGTGAAGTGATCGCGCAGAACCCGTTGGATCTGCCGGAGGCGATCCTTCGATTCCTTGCCCACCTGGAAGCTCACGTCGTCGGTGAATCGCCTGATCGCCATCTTGGCCTCGGAGCGCCTGGTCCGAACGCGGTTCTCCTTGTCCTCCTTGTACGCCTTGGTTCCGAGGAGGACACCCGCGCCGATCGAGATGGGGTTGAGCAGACTCAGGCCGACGAAGGTGGTGATCAGGCCGAACATCAGCACACCGCCGTAGGAACCGCGCATCCCGACGAGCACCTTCTGCGTGATGCCGATCTTGCCCGTCTCCAGATCTGCCAGCGACGCAACGGGATCGAGCACGTCGTCGAGATCGCCGAGATCGAGATCGGGGAGCGCCACCGCCCCTGCGGCAGCGAAGTGCTCGGCAACGAGCTCGGCCAACCACAGCGCGCGCTCGTGCGCCCACACGAAATTGTCGCCGACCGACGCCGCGATCTGCTCCTCCAGCCAATCCCCCAGCTCGGCCCAGTCGGAGCCGGGATCGCCCTCGTCCACGGTCTCCTCCGCTTCGCGGGTCACCCTGCGCAGCCGATCCCGAAGATCATGATCGATGTCCGACGCCAGGTCGGCGATGCCGTCGGCGAGGGTCTGTTGCCATTGGGAGGTCTTCTTGTGCAGTTCCTCGGCGGCGGCTTTGGCTCGTTGCAGACCGGCCACTGCTGCAGCGGCTCGTTCCGGGTCACGAAGAGCGGCGAGTTCGCTTCCCATGGCGAGTGTCAGGTGTTCTGCGACGGAACGGATGTCGAGCGATACCGCCGTTCGGGTGGTGGCGTCGGCGCGCGCGACCACGTTGTCCCGCAGGAACGCGTAGAGGTCGGGGAAACCGGATTCGACGTTCAGTTCCTCGTCGCTGAGTCGTAGTGCGTGCGAGCGGAGCAGCGAGGACAGCGAGATCATCGGCACGTCCAGGCCTTCGCGCTGCAGGTGTGCGCGGTTGGCGTCCACGATCGAACGCCAGTGGGGGTACAGGTCGGTCTTGGTGATCAGCACTGCGACCGACGGGCACAGGCCGAGAACCTGACGGAGGAAGGCAATTTCGGGTTCGGTGAACTCGCGGCTGGCATCGGACACGACGAGCACTGCGTCCGCGGACGGTACGAGGCCGAGAGTTCCTGCTGCATGCGGGTTTCCGTGACCGCCGACGCCGGGGGTGTCCACCAGCACCAGTCCGTCGGCGAGCAGCGGACTCGGAACGTTCACTTCGAGCCTGAGCACTTCGCGTCCCTCGGCTCGCGGGCTGGCCGGGGTGATGTTCTGCAGCTCGTCCAGCGGAACCTCGACGCGCACGGCGTCGTTACCGGGATCGGCAAGCACCAGTTCGGCATAGGAACGCTCGGAGTTCTGCACGACGGTCGGAATGGCCGTCGTCTCGTCGTCGCCGACGGAACAGACGTTCAGGTTCAGCAGCGAGTTGACGAATTGGCTTTTTCCCTGTTTCAACGGCCCGACGACGACGATGCGTCTCCTGGGGTCGAGTACCCGTTCCTTCGCGAGTTCCATCCTCGACACCAGATCGGAGCGACCGACCGTCTGCGCCACTGCCGCAGTTCGATCGAGCAACTCGGCCAGCTGTTTCGCGTGCCCGTCCATGGCCTTCTTTCGGTGCTCGTGCATTCGTCCGACCTGACTCTAACGAGAGAAAAGGCCCCGGGCGGAAGAACCGCCCGGGGCCGTGCTTCTCCCTCGTGGAACGTTACGGGTTGATCAGGTCCGTGTGGTGATCGACCGACGCGATGTCGGCCACCGAGTCCGCGGTGCTGTCGGCGGCGCCGTGCAGGCTGCCCTCCGAGTGGAGCGAGGAGTCCAGCGAGGACTGCGCCGAACCGAACACGTTCGAGTCCACCGAAGACCAGCTGCTGGAGTCGAACTGCGAGTCGTACTGCGAGTCGAACGAGCCGGATGCGCTGCCCGCGGCGTCGGTGACGCTGTCGAAGCCGCCGGACAGTCCGCCTGCCGCGCCGCCGAGAACGTCTGCTCCCGTGGCCACTCCGCCCTGCAGTCCGCCGGCCACGTCACCTGCGACGTCGGCTCCAGCCGACGCACCGCCGGCGAGGCCGCCGGCAACGTCACCTGCGATGTCGGTTCCGGCTGCTGCGCCGCTCGCCAATCCGCCTGCAATCCCTGCACCTGCCGACGCACCCGCGTCGAGTCCGGCCCCGAGGCCTGCACCGAGACCCGCACCCAGTCCGGCGCCTGCCTGTGCAGCAGCGTCCACGCCCGCGCCGACGGTTCCGTCGACGCCGCCTGCGACCGAGCCGCCGAGTCCGGCTGCACCTTGGGCCGCGCCGTCGACCGTTCCTGCCAGTCCGCCACCGAGACCGGCACCTGCCTGAGCAGCACCGTCCACCGCGCCGCCGACTGCACCGGTCAGGCCGCCGCCCAATCCGCCTGCCAACCCACCGCCGAGGGAGCCGAGGCCGGACAGTCCGCCACCGAGTCCGCCGGCCAGGCCTGCACCCGCGTTTCCGACGGCGGCGAGTCCGCCGCCGAGTCCTGCGGTCACACCGCCGACTGCGCCTGCGCCGAGGTCACCGGCTGCGCCGCCGGTCAGACCGCCCGTGGCACCGCCTGCAGCGCCGAGGGCTGCGTCGACTGCTCCGGTCAACGCTCCGCCCAGTTCTGCGCCGCCGCCGAGCGCTGCGCCGAGATCGAGTGCTCCGCTGGTGTCGAGGACCGTGTCCAGTGCGGCGCCGAGGTCGGCTCCTGCCTGTCCACCCACGCCGAAGGCTGCTCCGAGAACACCTTCGAGGTTCGTTGCTGCGTCGAGGTCGACCCCGGCGGACGCGTCGATCGCGGATCCGAGGGCGGCCGTCAGGCTGCCGATTGCGCTGGTGTCGAGATCGAGCGCGGTTCCGACGGCTCCGCCGACGAGTGCGCCCAGGTCGCCGGTTGCGACGCCCGCCAGGTCGAGGTCCGCGAGTGCACCGGCGTCGAGCACGGCGCCGAGAGAGGATCCGATGGTCGACGCCAGGCCGCCGTCGGCCTCGAAGAGTCCTTCCAGACCGGTAGCGAGGTCCAGGCCGCCTGCTGCTCCGGCGACTGCGTCCAACGCTCCGTCGAGGGCGCCGCTGAGAGCTCCGCCTGCACCGAGAGCCGCACCCAGATCCAGTCCAGCGCCGAGTCCTGCAATGCCTTCGAGTCCCGCAATGCCTTCGAGTGCGGCGCCGAGGCCTGCGCCTGCTTCTCCGCCGATTCCGAATGCCGCGCCGAGGATGCCTTCGAGGTTGGCGGCACCGCCCAGGCCCGCTCCCAGCGCGCCGTCGATGGCGGTTCCGAGGGACGTGGTCAGATCTCCGACGACGCCTGCGTCGAGGTCCAGTGCGGTTCCGAGGGTGCCTGCCACGATGCCGCCGAGGTCCAGTCCGGCGAGGCCACCGAGATCGAGGTCTGCCAGCGCTCCGGCGTCGAGCACCGCGCCGAGGGAGGATCCGAGAGCCGCGGCGAGACCACTCTGTACGGCGAACACGCCTTCCAGCCCTGCACCCAATCCGCCGCCGAGGCCCGCGCCTGCGCCGATAGCTGCGTCGAGGGCCGACCCGAGTCCGGCTGCGACACCTCCGCCGAGGCCGAGGCCTGCGGTCAGTGCGGTTCCGAGGCCACCTGCCAGGCCGCCCACGAGGTCGATCTGGCCCGCGTCGACGACGGCGCCGACGACGTTTCCGAGTGCTGCGCCGAGGTTGGCGCCGATCTCTCCGCCGATGCCGAATGCGGCACCGAGTGCTCCGCTGAGGGCCCCTTCGACGCCGGCGATGGCGCCCAGGTCGATTCCGCCGACGGCGCCGAGCGCTGCGTCGAGGGCCGTGTCCAGGCCTGCCGTGACGCCTGCACCGAGCTCCGCGCCGATCCCGGCGCCCAAGCCGAGGCCGCCGCCGATGAGACCGGTCAGAGCGCCGCCGAGGTCGAGGCCGCCACCGAGACCGAGGCCGCCGTCCAGATCGAGGCCACCGCCGATCGCTGCGCCTGCGCCGAGGAAGGCTTCGAGTGCCGCGCCGAACGCTGCTCCCAGCTCGACACCGATCTGCCCGCCTGCCGCCAGTGCTGCGGTGAGGGCGGCGCCGATCTGGGCTGCGATGTCGCCGGCGAAGTCGATGTCGCCGCCGAGTCCACCGCCCAGTCCACCACCGATGACACCGCCGCCGGCGAGTCCGCCGCCCACGACGGCTCCGGCAGTGAGGCCGAGTCCGGTCGACAGCCCGCCTCCGATGGCAGCGCCACCGGCGAGGGAACCGTCGAGGCTGCCTGCCGCACCGGCGCCTGCGCCGAGGATCGCGGAGAGCTGCGAACCTGCTCCGGCGAACAAGCCGGACTCGGCGACGAGCGGGGCGACGGCGACGATGTCCGCGTGGCAGACGTCGCCGAGGCCGGCGGCCGCGAGGGCTGCTTCGGGGTTGGCGCAGTACGCGGCTGCGGCTTCGTCGTCGCGAAGCAGGCTGAGGATGAAGTCGAGTACTGCGTTGGTGGCCATCTGAGGCTCCTTGGATGTTCGGAAGCGGGGTTCCGGGGGGTCGTTCGTGGTTGATCACAAAGCTATGGCCCGGGGGCGGTTCGCCCAACGGGGACGAACCCCCTACTCCATCGGCGCCACCCAGGGTTCCGGCATTAGGGGATCCCGGGCCATTAGGGGATTTGCCCGCGATCGGCCCGTCACCAGCTGTGAGACGTAACGAAAGATGCCATGCTGTCGACATCACCAGCAGCGTCGACGGGTGTCGCTGCCCATTACGAAGTCGGAGATGATGATGAGCGCAGGGATCGGTATTCGGATCGGAACGGTCACCTCGGTGGCCACCCTCGACGCGTCTCACGACCCGTACGCACCGCGTGATTTCGCCACCGACGAGGCCATGCCGACCGTCGAGCGTCGGACCGCCCTCGATCTTCGTCCCGACTCCTCCCCCGATCTGGCCGCCCTCACCGACCGACAGCAGCGACACCTCGTCACCGGGTTCGCTGACCGGGTGGGAGACCCCGTCCCCCTGATCGACGAAGAGGGCAATTCCTACGCCGCCGAGGACCTGTTCGCGACGGCCACCCACGTACTCGTCTCCGAGCTTGCTCACGCGGGTGGTTCCGATGCGACGATCGTCGTCGCCCACCCGGACCGGTGGACCGGCTACACCTCGGACGTGCTGCGTGAAGCGCTCGATCGCGTCGGCCTCCCCGACACCACCCTTGTCCCCGAGTCCTTCGCCGCGATGCGCTGGCTCGAAGGCTCACGCGGGCAGCAGGGCGAGGGCCTGACCGTCATCTACGACCTCGGCGCCACCTCGCTCGGTATCACGCTCATGCGTACCGGGCTCGACGCAGGTGTCATCGGGACCGGCGTCCACTCGCAGGACTTCGGTGGCTCGCAGTTCGACCACATCGTCACCCAGTACGTCCTCGACACCGTCTCCAGTAGTCGCGATTTCGAGTTCGACGCGTTCGATCCGGACACCGTCGGGGCTCTCGTCGAACTGCGCGCACGCTGCAGCGAAGCGAAAGAGCGACTGTCGTACGAGACCGCGACCACGCTGACCGTCGACCTCCCCGGCCTGCGCAGCGAAACACGGCTTGTCCGAGACGAACTCGAAGATCTGATCCGACGACCCATCCTCGATTCCGTCGAGCTGATCCGCGAGACCCTGCACACCACCGGCCTCGACGTCGGCGACGTCACCCAGGTCCTCCTGACCGGCGGAAGCTCCAGCATTCCCCTTGTCGCCGAGCTGATCTCGTCGGAACTGCGCGTCCCGGTCGTCACCGGTCCGCACCCCGGCCGCATCCCCGCCATCGGCGGCGCGATCATCGCGGCCGAGATCTCCGCAGCCGTCGTCGCCGACGCACCGCCCGCGCACCCTGCATCGATGCTCGCCGACGCCACCCGCCCCGCCCCACGCCCGGCCCCGACGTCGGCTCCGGCATCGGCCTCGGCGGAGCCCGCCGGGATGTCCGGCCGGAAGAAGGCAGGCATCGTCGTCGCCGCTGTCGCCGCTCTCGTCGTCATCGCCGGCGGCGGCCTGTCCGTCGGCACGGCATTGACGTCCGACGACAAGCCGGCCGAGACCGTCTCGGAGAACACCGCGGGAACGACGAGCACGACTGCGCCCGGCACGACGGCCGCCGTCGTCGCCGACACCGGCCAGGGCACCGACCCGGCCGCAACCACCCAGAACGGCCTTCCCGCACCGACCGTCGCAGCCGACGGAACCCTCGTTCCCGCACCGGGCATGATCATCGCACCCGACGGCACCGTCGTCGCCGACCCGAACGCCGCGCAGAACCCCGCCGCACCCGTCGCCGGGGGTACCGTCCCTCCGGCCGGCACAGCACCCACCGCACCGGTCGTGACGGTTCCCGACGTGACCGCGCCGAGCGTGAATGTCCCGAGCCCGCAACTCCCGTCGCGCCCCACCTACAACGGCCCCACTCTCGGTGACGTGGGCAACGGAGTCGGCGGGGCTGTCAGCGACCTCGGCAACGGTGTCGGCGGCGTAGTCGGTGGGACCGTCGACGGTCTCGGCGGCGTTCTCGGTGGCCTGACCGGACAAAACTGATTCCGTGCACACTGCGCTGACGAAGTCGGACGTCGCGGCGCTGGCCGCGTCGAGGGGCCGTCCGGTGTCCGCGGTGCTGGCCGCCGCGATCACGACGCTCACCGGCGGTTGCCCGAGGTCGGTCGACGTGGCACTCGACGCCGCCACCCGGGCCGAGGCCGATGTTGCGGTCACCCGGGCAGTGTCCGACGCCGTGTTCGAGGACCGGGTCGAGGCCCTGCGCTCCCTGTCGGAGTCCGCGCAGACGGTTGTTCTGTTGGCGCACTTCGGCGGTGGCTCGGATCCGGAGGTCGTGACCGAGCTGGTCGGCACCGGAGCCGATGTCGGGTCGGCGACGGAGGACGCCGTCGCCGCTGGCTTACTGTCGTCGACGCTGGAATCGCTGCCGGAGGTGGATCGCGCGCTGCAGACCGTCGTCGGGACGCGACGGATGCAGTCGACGGCGACCGAATTGCTCGAATACCGCTGCAAAACCGACACTCTCGATCTCGATACCGCAGTGACTCTGTCACACAGTGGGATCCGACACCCCGAGCTCGCGACGTACCTGACAGCTGCCGCCTCGGCGGCCACTCCGGAACACGCGGTGCGTCTGTACGAGCGTGCCGTGACCGCGGGAGCAGATCCTGTGAGCGTCGCACCGGCGCAGGCCGAGAACTGCTTCCTGCTCGGCGATCTGGACACGGCCGAGGAGCTGGCCGACGCGGCACTCGGGCAACACGATTCGATCGACGTCGCAGCCCTCCGTGTCGCCGTGCGGGTGTCGGCGGCCGTCGCGGCCGAGCGCGGAATGCTGACCCGCGCTGCCCAGCTCTACACCTGGCTCGGGCCGCAGAGGACGGGCGTCGACGCGGATCTGGCGATCGCAGCTGCCCTCGTCGCCGGTAATTCAGCGGCCGCCGAGTCGCTCGCAGCGTCCGACGCCGCCGGTCCACCGACTGCGGCCGGGGCTCGGGCGACGCTCCTCGCCGAAGGCATCCGGCAGTCCATCCGAGCGACGTCGACGCCCGAAGTATCGCTCGCGACAAGCACACTCCTGCAGGCGACCGCCATGTTTTCGGGCACGACTCGTCGCGCGAGTCCCGATTCCGCAGCGGCCGTCGCCGTACTCTTCGCGCTGCACACCGGTGATCTCGCACGCGCCGACGCCACCGCCCGCCGGGCGATCGACGCCTATCCTGCGGCGCATCCACACCGAGCGAGACTCGTTCTGCTGCGCGCGTGGACGTCGATGCTCGCGGGCGACACCGCCGACGCGCAGGCGCACCTCGACTCGGTTCGAATCCCGCTGTCTCATAACCGAAACCGACTCTTCGAAGCAGGTCTTCGCGTCGGCCTGGCCAGGCGATCCGGTGACACCGGAGCGCTGCTGACCGCATGGGACGAGGCCTTGGACGTCGTCGCGTCGTACTCGGTGGATCTACTGTCGTTCCTCCCCGTCGGGGAGCTCCTTCTGGCGGCCGTCCGCGTGGGACAGCCGGAACGCGTCGCGCATCTCACCGCGCAGGCCGACGCGGTGATCGCCGACCTGCACGAGCCCCACGCCTGGTCGTCGTCGCTGCACTGGTACGGCGTCCAAGCCGCGATCCTGGCCGAGCATCCCGCCGATCTCGTCCCGCACGCCCGCGCACTCGCCCAGGCCGCCGAGTCCAACCGGTACGCCGCTGCGCTGGCCGGGGCCGGACGCGCGTGGCTCGGGGTACTACAGGGAAACCCGAACGTCGCCGACGTGGAAGCCTCCGCGCAGTCGCTGACCCGGTTCGGACTGTCGTGGGACGGTGCCCGACTCGCCAGCGAGGCAGCGTTGCGCGTGGCGGACACCCGCGTCGCGACGTCGCTGCTCCAGACTGCTCGCTCCCTCAGGTTGCCCACCGCAGCACCCACGACGGACGAGACCGCGGAGCCCAAAGGTTCGCTCAGCGCGCGGGAAGCCGAAGTGGCCGAACTCCTGGTCCTGGGCGTCACCTACCGCGAGGCAGGTGCACGCCTCTACATATCGGCGAAAACCGTCGAGCATCACGTGGCACGTATCCGGCGTCGGCTGGGCGCCGGATCCCGGTCCGAGTTGCTGTCCATGCTGCGTGCGCTCGGGTACGGCGCCGGATCGGCCGATCTGTAACTTCGGGACCCCCGAATGCGACATCCAGGTCAGTGAGCCGGTGCGTCGTGCGCCTGCTCGGAGCAGACCAGGAAAGCGCAGGCGATGGTGAACCGGCACGTGGCAGACGGTGACAACCCGGTGGACGGTGGGATTCCGGACGTCGGGCTGTACATCGACGATCAGCGCTCGATCGCTGCCGTCTCGCACCCCTACAGCGCGAGCCCGTCGCTGCACATCGCGTCCCTGCACAACACTGTCCTCTACATCCACGCCGACGGATCCGCATCGCTCGGCGGAACCGACGACCCCGATGCGGCCGTGTTCACCGACTACGTCGCAGACGAGGTTCCTTCCGGATACGAGGCAGGCGACCTCGTCGCAATGACTCTCCGCTGCCTCCTCGCCGAGGTGTCCCAGTCCATCGGTGCGGACATGGCGTCGGTTGCCGCCGCCGCGACCTTCCCTGCCACCTGGACAGCCGAGCGCGTCTCGGCCGTCCGCATGGCGATGAACCGGTACGACCTCGCCCACGTTGCACTCGTCGCAGAATCCGAAGCATTGACGGCCTGGGCGGAGTCGAGTCAGTCCACCTGGGCCGGCTCGGACTCGGGCGTCGCCGCAGCACGCGGCGCAGCAGCGATCGCGTCGGAGTATCCGGTCGATGCAGTGACGGAACGGATCGTCGTCGCGCGTACTGCTCGACCCCTCTGGACCCGAACACCGGTGCTCGCCGCAGTCGCGCTCGCCGGCGTCCTGACCCTCGGCGGAGCCGTCACCGCACTGGTGCTGCAAGATTCGTCGGCCCCGGCCCTGCCGGAGATCGAAAGCGCACCGGTCGCTGCATCGCCGTCGACCACACCCGCGCCGCGCGCCACAGTGCCCTTCCCGACAGTCGTACCCATCGCGTCCGACGTACCGGAGATCCCCGCACCGAGCGTCGAATACATCCCCACCGAGCCCGCTCCGACGAGCGAGACCACCACCCCGGAACTTCCACGCACCGTCCCGGTCGCCGAAACCCCTCCTCCCACCAGTACCGAAGAGTCTCCGACGGAAGAACCTTCGAACGGGCCGGAGCCGGGCGCGGACCCCGGTATCGAGGACCCGGATGGAGACGAGCCCGACCCGGGGGTCCCCGATGCGGGAGACAACGCCGACCCGGAAGAGGATCCCTCCGATGCTGGGAGTGCCCCCTTACGTGAGGCACCACAGAACTGATTCAAACCAGCGTCGGCGGGCGTCCGACCTGCAGGTTCCCGTGATAGTCGGCGTCATGCCCTATGGTGGGTCGCTGATGCTCAGCACCCGATGAAGGGACTTCATGCGTAACACGGGGGCACTGCGCGCCGCAGTGCTTTGTTCGACGGCGTTTCTGTCCATAGGTCTCTTCGCGGCTCCCGCTTCGGCGGATCCAGTGAGTGACGCCAACTCCGTGGTGCAGAGCCCCGCCGATCAGCTTCCTCGCGAACTGGCCGACGCTGTGGTGCGTGACCTGAAGATCTCTCCGCAGGAGTACCTGGACCGCGCGGCGCGCGCGCAGGAGTTGTCGACGTATGCGTCCGACTTCCGTGCGTCTCGTCCGTCCGATTTCGCGGGTGCCTGGATCGGTCCCGACGGCAATGCCGTCGTCGCCGTGACATCCGACGCCGCCGCTCAGGCCGTGGCGAAGGACGGGTACGACACTGCGAAGGCTCCGGTGTCCGCGGACGGCCTCGAGAAGTCGTTGTCCGACTTGAATGCGTGGATCGGGTCGCTGCCTCGTGAGGTCGCCAGCCAGGTCAACGGAACGTCGATCGACATTCTCGACAACCAGATCGTCATCGACGTGGTCAACAGCCCGATCGGCAATGCGCTCAATCTGCCGACGCTGCTTGCCAATCTGAAGGTCATTCTGTCCCCCGGCGCTCCGAAGCCCGTCGACCCGTCGCCGATGGGCGGCGACACGTACATCACCACCACGTCCGACATCAAGAGCACGTCGCCGACGGACATCAGCGTCTGCTCGTTCGGCTTCAACGCCACCGACGGCTCGGGCAATCCGGTCAATCTCAGTGCCGGACACTGCAATCCCAACGCTGACACCGGGGCCGGGGGTGCGCCGGTCTATCTGCCGAACCCGGCGAACGTCAACGACAGCACCCAAATCGGTAGCTTCGACCGTTCCAGCCTCGGATCGGCCAGCGGTCTCGACTGGTCCGTCATCGACCTGAACGACAAGGGCGTCGCCTCCGGGCTGGATCGCCCCACCGTCCGCGGCGCCAACGGCAGCACCGTCACCATCACCGGCACTGCTTCTCCCGTGGTGGGCGCACCGGTGTGCAAGTCGGGGCAGTCGTCGTCGTTCACCTGCGGCATCGTGGCGGCGGATCGTGTCGAGACTCTGCTGTACATGGAAGACGGCAGCAGCCGAGCTGTCCGCGGATTCGCCAGCACGGCATGCACTCTCGCGGGCGACAGCGGCGGCGCCATCGTCACCGGCACCCTTGCACTCGGTATCACCAGCGGCTCCAACAGCGGTGGCGCACCGGACTGCACCGAAGCCAACCTGGCTCTCGCGCAGTACGGCGGCACAGCAAGCCTCGGCATCCCCATCGACCAGGTCGCCTCGGAAACCGGAACAACCGTGCGCACCTCGCCGGTCACGTAGTCTCTGCACACCTGTCGCCGCATCTCCTACGAGGTGCGGCGACATTTTTGTCCGCAGAACAAACTCCAGGTTCTATCCGGGGGCTTTTCTTCGAACCGAAGGTATGCTTTCTCGGTCAACGTCTACGTAGCAGGGGGAGCGGAAAGTGTCTGCATTCAACGGAATTTGGCTGGATCTCGCGCAGTATCTCGTGACGCTGTGGCAAACCGCCATCGATTTCCTGCCGGCGCCGCCGCGCTGATCATCGATCTTGGGCCCGCTCGGCCGCTCTGTGCAGCGCCGAGCGGGTTCGGGCCAAGATCGAAGGAAGGTTGCGTAACGCCGACTTCATGCACCCAGAAAGCCACCAGGCCCTCGGAACCGCCGTCACCCGTAGTACGTCGTACCCCGCGTCGGCCCACACGCTCTTGATCTTGTTGACGCCGACGCCCTGATCCAGTTCCACGACGCCGAGCCTGTCGTGGGTGTCGGCAAACCACTCGATCAACTGATGTCCGGGTTGGAGCTTGCCGATCGACGGGTCGTAGTGGGTGAGCCACCCCTCCATCCGACGATGCGTGCGAACGCCGATCTCGTGCGCCACCCATCGCCCGTCGACGACCAGCCCGGCAATGCACAGCCGGCCGGCCCGAGCTTCGCTCCGAAGAAAGTCACGCGCGAACTCCCCGTGCGGCGCCACGAGGTAGTTGACCTTGTCGGTCCCTTCGACGGAATCGGCGGCGAGCGAGACGATGTCGTTCCAGCGCGCGTCGAGATGGGCGACATCTCTGATCTGCTCGACCCGATACTCGGATTGCCGCTCGATCTTTGATCGATACTGACGGAGCCGCTTCAACGACTTGGCACTGCGGATACTCGACGCCGTGTCGCCGGGCCGCAGCACGACGACCGGGACCCTCTCGCGCACGAGTGCGTCCGCGTCCCATGCGCCGTGCCGCCCCAGTCGCACCACCGTCGGGTCGTTCGCGATCATCGAGTCACCCGTGAGCATCCACCCCTGGTCGGCGACGGCACCGAGGAGGACGTCCGAGGCTTCCTCGTCGTCACTCAGAAATTCGAGGGGAACCCCCAACGTGCTGCCGACGACCTTCGCCAGGACGAACGGTCCACGCCTGACCGTGTCGAGGGGAGCCAGAGCAACCACGCGGCAACCGCGACGCACGACGACGAACCTGACGTTCAGCCGCAGCGCGCCGGCGACGTTGAGCACGAAACTCGGTCGGGACGAGAACACTGTGCCAGCCCGGGACGCCAGATCCTCCCAGTCGTCGAGAATCGACTCGGCACTCGACAAGACTTCTACCGTAACCGTCGCGATGCCCGTTTCCACCGCTCCAAAGTACCAAGAGTTCGTAAAGAGAGCTACAAACTACATCCGTTCGCATGACACGGATCGGTGCCTCCGACGCGGCCGTCGGCACCTCTCGCGGAGGGACTTCGCATCGTATGATCGACCCGGAAATTCGGTACACCAGTACCGATAGACGTTCGCCCCTTCAACGAAAGGCCCCCTCATGCTCGGCATTCTCGGCGTCGGCCTGGATCTCCTCGGTTACGCATTCACCATCGCAGCCGAAGCGATCAAACTGACTTCGCCCGGAGTCTTCGTCTGATTGCTCGTCCATACGAAAGAGCCCGCCACCTGATTACAGGTGACGGGCTCTTTACGTTCGAGCGGAAGCTCAGTTGGCGAACTTGGTGGTTCCCGGAGGCGCGTTCAGCGTGTTGATCAGGTCGATGCCCGCAACAACAAGGGTGGGTCCACCGGCAACGATGGTGCCGATGATGCCGCCGATGGTGGCGAACGTCGGAACCGTGCCGAGTCCGACCGGTCCCGCGAGGAAGCCGATTGCACCGATTCCGAAGCCGATTGCCGTACCGGTGAAGCCACCGATTGCAGTAGCGAGGCCGAGCTGCGACGCGAAGGTCTGCTGAGCCTTGAGGTTCTCGTCAGGCGAAGCAACAGGCGTTGCACCGATGCTGCGGGAGTTGGCCGACGCCTTGGTCAGGTCCAGCTGCGGGACGAGACGCAGGGTCTTGCCGTCGTTGTCGACGTTCTGCTCGTACGGGAAGTTCAGACCGCCGAGGTTGAACGACAGCGGCAGGGTGACGACGACCTTGTCGGTCGAGTCGAGAACGTCGACGGTCTTGCCGTCGTCGGCGACCTTGAAGACTCCGGCGTCGATCGTCGTGACGATCGTGCGGTCCTCGAGGTTGGATTCGAAGCCGATGTTCTCGCCTGCGGTGCCCTCTTCCGAGGGTGCGGGGGCATCGGTTGCCGGCTGTGCATAGGCAGTGCCGCTGGCAAGACCCATTGCGGAAGCGACGAACGCTGCCGTAACGACCAGTTTGCTGAGTTTCATGTGGAGATTGTTCCGTTTCTATGCAATCGAGCCTGGCAGTACCGAACAGAGGTAGCCCGTCAGACGCAGATACACCCCAGACTGAATCCGCGAGTAAGTCGGTGCGCGCTGCAGCATATCTCACAACTCCGACCGAACGTTATCCTCTTGGCGCCTATGTGAGTCCCATTGGTTATCACCCGTCACAAGATGTCGACCCGAAATCGGTGAGACCAGTGAAAACAGGGCAATTCAGCCAATTCGAATCTTCGTGCCCCCAATTTTCGGGGCACCTCGACGGGGCACTTAGGGCTGCCTTCTCTGCGGACCCTTGCTTCGCTAGGCATAACGTGACCTACAGAACACACCCTACTGACCGGTTCAGCCCGTCGGCCGGTAGGGGAAAACCCGCGGTCACCAGCAGCCGCATCTAAGCCGCCCCTAAGTTACCAGCCGGTAACAACAAACTTGTTACCGACGGGTAGCGCCGCTACTCTTAGGCTGATCGGGCTGACCCGAGGTAGCACAGCCCCGCTACCACTGAACGAAAGGCCGCTTCATGAACGCCCTGACGATCACGTTGGGCACGGTCGGTTTCCTCCTCAGCCTTGTCTGTTGGGCCTACTTCTTCCGAGGGATCTGGAAGATGGTTGCCGCCATCGCACAAGGCCAGCCGGACAAAACCCGCTTGCGCCCGTTCATCCCGCGCTTCAAGCAGATGATGATCGAGTTCATCGCGCATACGCGCATGACGAAGTTCAGAACGGTCGGATGGGCTCACTGGCTCGTCATGGTCGGCTTCCTCGGTGGCTTCCTGCTCTGGTTCGAGGCGTACGGCCAGACGTTCAACCCCGAGTTCCACTGGCCCCTCTTCGGCAACACGTTCGCCTGGCATCTGTGGGACGAACTGCTCGGCATCGGAACCGTCGTCGGCATCGTCACCCTCATCGTGATCCGTCAGCTCAACCATCCGCGCAAGCCCGAGCGTCAGTCACGCTTCAGCGGCTCGCGCATGAAGGTCGCGTACGTCATCGAGGGCATCGTTCTGCTCGAGGGTCTCGGCATGATCCTCGTCAAGGCCGGCAAGATCGCCACCTACGGTCACGCCAACGCCTACTCGGACTTCTTCACGATGCAGGTCGCCAAGCTGCTGCCCGCAAGTCCCGAGATGGTCTCCGTGTTCGCCTTCGTCAAGTTGATGACCGGCATGATCTGGCTCCTGATCGTCGGCCGCAACATCAACTGGGGCGTCGCGTGGCACCGCTTCACCGCATTCCCCAACATCTACTTCAAGCGTGAGGCCGACGGCGGCGTCGCACTCGGTGCCGCCAAGCCCATGATGTCCGGCGGCAAGGTCCTCGTGATGGAGGACGCCGACCCCGACGTCGACGCATTCGGTGCGGGCAAGATCGAGGACTTCACGTGGAAGGGCTGGCTCGACTTCACCACGTGCACCGAGTGCGGCCGCTGCCAGTCGCAGTGCCCCGCCTGGAACACCGGCAAGCCGTTGTCGCCGAAACTGCTCATCATGTCGCTCCGCGATCACGGAAACGAGAAGGCTCCCTACCTCCTCGCCGGCGGCAAGAAGGACATGGCCGGTGACGAGGTCGGTCTCGTCGACGCCGACGGCAACCCCGATCAGGCGAAGTTGGACAAGATCCCCCAGTCTGCCCGCGACGAGGCGGATCGCAAGCTCGTCGCCGACGCCGTCGAGGGCGGCATCATCGATCCCGAGGTTCTGTGGAGCTGCACCACCTGTGGTGCCTGCGTCGAACAGTGCCCCGTGGACATCGAGCACGTCGACCACATCATCGACATGCGTCGCTACCAGGTGCTGATCGAATCGGAGTTCCCGTCCGAGCTGGCAGGCCTGTTCAAGAACCTCGAGAACAAGGGCAACCCTTGGGGCCAGAACTCCAAGGACCGTCTCAACTGGATCAACGAGATGGACTTCGACATCCCGGTGTTCGGCCAGGATGCAGATTCCTTCCGTGACTACGAGTACCTCTTCTGGGTCGGCTGCGCAGGTGCCTACGAGGACCGCGCGAAGAAGACCACCAAGGCCGTAGCGGAACTGCTGGCGACGGCGGGCGTGAAGTTCATGGTGCTCGGAGCGGACGAGACCTGCACCGGCGACTCCGCTCGTCGCGCAGGCAACGAGTTCCTGTTCCAGCAGCTCGCGATGCAGAACATCGAGACGCTCAACAGCGTCTTCGAGGGCGTCGAGCAGAAGAAGCGCAAGATCGTCGTCACCTGTGCGCACTGCTTCAACGCGCTCGGCAACGAGTACCCGCAGGTCGGCGGTGACTACGAGGTGGTGCACCACACCCAGCTCCTCAACCGTCTCGTGCGGCAGAAGAAGCTCATCCCGGTGGCGTCCGTCAGCCAGGACATCACGTACCACGACCCGTGCTACCTGGGTCGCCACAACAAGGTCTACGACGCTCCCCGCGAGCTCATGGCCGCGTCGGGCTCCAACCTGAAGGAAATGCCGCGTCACGGTGAGCGGTCCATGTGCTGTGGTGCCGGTGGTGCTCGCATGTGGATGGAAGAGAACATCGGCAAGCGCATCAACATCGACCGGGTCGACGAAGCGCTGGAGACCAACCCCAAAAAGATCGCCACGGGTTGCCCGTTCTGCCGCGTCATGCTTACCGACGGTGTCACCGCACGTCAGGAGGGCGGCGCTCACGAGGGTGTCGAGGTCGTCGACGTCGCGCAGCTGATGCTCGAGTCGATCACTCGCGTCGAGTCGTCCGTTCTCAGCGAGAACATCAAGGTGATCCCGCGTGAGCTCACTCCAGAGGAGAAGCTGGAGTCCGAGGAAGCCGCCGAGGTCGAGGAAGCCGAGCGGATCGAACCCGTCGAAGAGCCTGCAGAGGCCAAGTCCGCCCCTGCTGCTCCGGCTCCCAAGGCCGGCGGCTTGAAGATGAAGGGTCTCGCGAAGGCTCCGGGAGCGAAAGCACCAGGAAACGCGAAGCCCGACGCCACCGAGGCAGCTCAGGCGAGCGCCGATGCTCCGGCCAAGCCCAAGGGGCTCGGTATTGCCGGAGGCGCAAAGCCGGGCGGCAAGGGCCTCGCGATCAAGGGCAAAGCACCGGGATCGAAGGCAGCAGCACCGGCACCGGCAGACACGGACGACAATGCAGCGGCACCTGCCGAAGCATCCGAGTCGACGCCGACGGTCAAGCCCAAGGGTCTCGCGGTCAAGTCCGGCTTCAAGAAGCCGGGCGCAAAGGCACCGGGCAAGCCCGCCGAGGCAGCAGAGCCCCAAAGCGCAGCGGAGCCCCAAAGCGCAGCGGAGCCAGAAGCTTCGGACACGACGGCCGAAGCCGCAACGGAAACAGCGGAGTCCAAGCCGACCGTCCAGCCCAAGGGTCTCGCCGTGAAGTCGGGGTTCAAGAAGCCAGGCGCCAAGGCACCCGGCAAGCCTGCTACACCGTCCGAGCAGGCAGCACCGTCCGAGCCGGCAGCACCGTCCGAGCCGGCAGCGGAAGCTACCGAATCGGCTGCATCCGAGTCGACGGCACCTGCTGCGTCGTCGGAGTCGTTGCCGACGGTCAAACCCAAGGGTCTGGCCGTGAAATCGGGCTTCAAGAAGCCAGGCGCGAAAACGCCGGGCAAGGCTGCTGCAGCCCCGGACACCGCGACCGAAACGCCTGCGGAACCGCAAGCACCTGCGTCGGAGACGTCGGCACCGGAGCCTCAGGGCACGGACGTCGACAGTTCCGCACCGGTCGAGGAGTCCAAGCCGACGGTCGCACCCAAGGGTCTGGCCGTGAAGTCCGGCTTCAAGAAGCCAGGCGCACGGACACCGGGCAAGGCCGCGACTCCTGCACCAGCCGAATCGCCTGCAGAGGCCCCGGCAGAACCCGAGGACACCGAACCTCAGGAACCTGCCGAGACGTCGACCAGCGACACGCAGTCCAACGGTGCAGCAGATTCCAACGGCGCAGCAGATTCCAACGGCGCAGCGGAATCCAACGGGGAGACCAGGACTCCGCCTCCGGCCAAGCCGGGTGGACTCGGGTTCCGTCCGGGCACCAAGGTTCCGGGACGAAAGAAGTAACCTGACACCCTTTTTACCGACTCCGCACGCCTGTTCACTTCAGAGCAGGCGTGCGGAGTCGTCAGTAGGGGTGCCAGGTCCCTATAGCACGCTCCGCCCTCGACACTCCGCGAATGTGCACGCGAACGCCCCAGTTATCCACAGCCCCAGGCGTTGTCCACATTTCCGAAACCGCTCTTGTTCCGCGCCGGAGCGGTTGCCACGATTCGGTCATGACGAGAATCGTTTCCAGATCCGATGCCCTGACTCGCGGAGTGTCCGACGCTGAGTTGCAGCGCTTCTGCCGCACGAAGGCCTGGCGACGACTTCGGCCTGGAAGGTTCGTCAGCAGAAGCGACTTCGATGCGCTCACCCCCGCCGAGAAGCACCGCGTCGTCGCCGAGGCGGTACTCGACGCCGCTACTGCAGGCGACGCGATACTGAGCCACACGACGGCTGCGGTCTTCCACGGTCTCGATGTGAACGCGTCGGATCTACGGTACGTGCACATCACGCGGAACCGGACCGGCGGTGGCCGGCGCAACGGTTATCGCATCGTGCACGGGGCGCCGTACTCCACTTCGGACGTGGCCGTCGTCGACGGGGTTCGGGTGACCGCACTACCTCGGACCGTTGCCGATGTGGCGCGATCGCTGACGTTCGCGGACGCCGTCTGTATCGCCGATCTCGCTGCACGAACGAAGAATCTGACTCCCGAGCAGGTTGTTGCGGCGCTCGACGCGTGCGCCCACCATCCGAACAATAGACAGGCTCGTCGGGTGGCCGAGTTCATGACCGGGAAGTCCGAGAGCGTCGGCGAATCTCGTTGCCGGGTGGTGCTGCACCAGCTCGGCTACACCCCGAGGCTTCAGGTTCGAGTGTCCGACGGCAACGGTGTCTTCGCCCGCGTCGACTTCTACCTGGACGGCATTTTCACCGTGATCGAGTTCGACGGGTTCGTCAAGTACGGTCGGCTGGTCCCCACGGGCGAAACACCGGCCGACGTCGCATGGAAGGAGAAGGTCCGCGAGGATCGGATCCGTTCAGGCGGAGCGCAGGTGGTCCGGCTGACCTGGGCCGATCTCGACCGGCCGGAGCACATCGACCGGTTGATCCGTGCGGCTGCCGAACGTGCCGGAAATTCCCCGCGCCCCACTCTGCTGTTCGCCTGAGCTAGCACCTTTTTTGCTGACCTGACACGCCGAATCAGGTCCGAGCACGTGTGCGGACCCCACAAAAAGGGTGCTGGCTCCCGAACCGACCAGCACCGCTCACGGTCGCCACAGCTCCAGTTCAGGAATGCCGGGAGGCGTGAAGCCGAGCACCTGACCGTAGAAGGACAGTTCGGACTCTCGTGCGTTCACCTGTGTCTCGAGTTTGCGGAATCCGTGCGATTCGCCCTCGTACGCCAGGTAGGCGTGGGGAATTCCCTTATTCACCAAAGCATCCCGGAATCGTTCGGCTTGCGACGGTGGAACGATCGGATCCGCCAGGCCCTGCAGCAACAGAACCGGGCACGACAAGCCGTCGACGTTGTTGACCGGTGCGCGCGTGCGGTACAGGTCCAGCGCCTCCGGGAGCGGTCCGATCAGCCCGTCGATGTAGCGGGACTCGAAATCGTGAGTCTCGGCGACGAACATCTCCAGCTCGGCGACGCCGTAATACGATGCACCACAGGCGAAGACATCCGACGACGTCAGCGCAGCGAGCACGGTCCAGCCGCCGGCCGAGCCACCCTCGATGGCCAGACGCGCCGGATCGGCCAGGCCCGCGTCGGCGAGGCCTCGGACAGCGGCGACGGTGTCCTCGACGTCGACGATTCCCCACTGGCCCCGCAGCCTGTTCCGGTATGCACGGCCGTATCCGCTCGAACCGCCGTAGTTGACGTCGACGACGCCGATGCCCCGGCTGGTGAAGTACGCGAACACCGGGTTCAGTGCAGGTGCCACGTGCGCTGTCGGGCCACCGTGAACGAATGCCACGTACGGCGGCAGTTCGCCGTCCAGCCCGGTGTACTCCGGATTGCGAGGTGCGTAGGCGATAGCGTGGACTTCGCGTTCGGGCCCCTGGAACGTGACGGGCTCACCGTGCGGGAGGTAGTCGGCGTCGGGCACGGTTTCGAGTCCGGAACGCACCAGCGTGGTGTCGCCGGATTCGAGGTCCAGCAGTCGCAATCCGCTCGGACTCTGGGCACCACCGGCTTTGAGCAGGACCGATGTTCCGTTGCGCGCCCCGAGTGTCACCGATGTGAGTCCCGGCAGATCGATGTCCTGCAAGGTGCCCGTCTCCGGGTCCAGCACGGCGAGGGTGTCGGTCCCGAACGTGCGGACGGTCAGCAGCTTTCCGTCGTCCAGCACCGAGTACCACCGCGCCCCGAGCTGCCACAGCGGCGCTCCGAAATCGGCTTCGGCCTCGTGCAGTGCGGTTACGTTGCCGGACAGATCGGTTCGGTAGATGTTCCACCACCCGGTCCGGTCGCTGATGACGTAGAGCGTGTCCTCGTCGATCCACTCGGGCTGCAGAACGGATTCCTCGTCGCCGCCGAGAACCACGGTGATCTCACCGGTGGACAGATCCGCGACTCGTAGTTCCGTTCCGTCCCAGGGCATCCGAGGGTGATCCCACGCGATCCAGGCCAGTTTGCTGCGGTCGGGAGACAAGCGAGGGAACGCGAGGAAGTGAGATCCGGACACCAGCGATCGGACACCTGTTCCGTCGAGCCGAATCGCACAGATGTCGCGAGCGACCGCCGTACCGTCGTGCACCTCACGGACCGCGACGACCTCGTCGCCGACGACCGTCAATTCGCCGAAACGCACCGACGACGGAGTCTCCGGCTCCGGCGTCAGCGGAACCGGAGTATCGCCGGGCCTGGTGACGTAGACGCGCTGATCGGAGAACTCGGAGAACACGATTCGCCCGTCGGACACGGTGGTCCAGGCTCCGCCCCCGTATTCGTGAACACGTGTGCGGGCGTTGTACGGCTCCGGTATCACGGTCTCGACGTGCCCGTCCCGATGCCGGCACACCGTCGTCCTGCCGCCCTCCGTCGGCCGCATCTCGGCCCACCGGATCTCGTCGCCGACGAATCGCCCACCCTCCACCGGATGGCCGCTCGCGGACAGATCCGCAGCGGAAATCGGGGACGGCCAGGAACCGAAGGGCAACGAGGTCGCAGTCATGCGGACCAGCGTAGGCAACCGGACAAGCCAGGTACGAGCTGCGGTCGTTACGCGCCGTTCATCCCCCGGACAAATGTGCTGGACAAAATGGAGTCTCGACCCAAGGGGGAACCGTGCGCAACACGACATCGAACAGCGTCGACGACGCAATCCTGGCATTCGGCCGATCCTGGTACGGATACGGCGGAGGCAGCGACGAGGACATCTACGTCCACTTCGGCCTGCCCGCGCGGTCCTACTTCACCCGTCTCAGCGCCCTGCTCGACGGACCGGCAGGCAAGACCCTCGACGACGAGACCCGCGAGAGCATGCGGGCCGTCTGCGCGCGGCGGCTTCGTTAAGCGACCGGATCCAGCAGTTCGGGGCTGTTGTTGCGCACACTGTTGACGGCGGTCCCCACCTCGTAGGGAAGCAGGCGAGGCTCGGGAACGGTGGCCAGCATCTCCTGCACCGATTCCAGTTTCGTGATGGACGGGCTGAGCCAGTCGTCGCGAAGGCCGTCCGGGATGACCACCGGCGAACGGTCGTGGATGTGCCCTAGCGCATCGGCTGCAGGCGCCGTCAGCACGGTGACGGACCAGACCCAGCGATCCTCGTCGTCGTCGGACTTCGTGGGATCACGCCACAGCTCGTACAGCCCCGCCATGGCCAGGACACCTTCTGCGTGCAGGAAGTACGGAACCTTCGCCCCGTCGCGCTTCTCCCACTCGTAGTAACCGTCGGCGGGGACGATGCACCGACGCTTCGACGCAGCCTTCTTGAACGACGGCTTCTCGGTGATGGTCTCCGATCGCGCGTTGATCATCCGGCTGCCGATCTTGGCGTCCTTGGACCACGACGGAATCAGGCCCCACCTCACCGACCGGAGCTGACGCACGGCGTCGGACTCCGGCTCGTCCTTGGGGGTGCGTTCCAGCACCGTACGAACGGTCTGCGTCGGCGCGATGTTGTAGGACGGGGGAAGCTCGTCCCCCACCGATTCTGCGATGTCGAACACCGCGCGGAGATCACTGTCGCTCTGGGTGCTGGCATAGCGTCCACACATGCCGTCGATTGTCGCACCGATTACCGACAAGTAATCCGCTCGCGGTGAGAGAACTTCACCTGGCACGATAAGGGCGTGAGCAATCCGCAGACGATCCACCAGACGCGCCATCGCACACTGCAACAGTCCACGAAGCTGCAGAACGTGCTGTACGAGATCCGTGGGCCGGTACACGCCCACGCGGCGCGGCTGGAAGCGGAGGGGCACCGCATCCTCAAGCTGAACATCGGCAACCCCGCGCCGTTCGGTTTCGAGGCGCCCGACGTGATCGTTCGCGACATGATCGCCGCTCTCCCCTACGCCCAGGGTTACTCGGAATCGAAGGGCATCCTGTCCGCTCGCCGTGCCATCGTCACCCGGTACGAGCTCGAGCCGGGCTTCCCCGAGGTCGACGTCGACGACATCTATCTGGGCAACGGCGTCTCCGAGCTCATCACCATGACGATGCAGGCTTTGCTCGACGACGGCGACGAGGTGCTGATTCCGGCGCCGGACTACCCACTGTGGACGGCGATGACCACGCTGTCGGGCGGCAAGGCCGTGCACTATCTGTGCGACGAGGAGAACGGGTGGAACCCCGACCTCGCGGACATCGAATCGAAGATCACCCCGAAGACCGTCGCACTGCTGGTGATCAACCCCAACAACCCGACGGGCGCGGTCTACTCGCGAGAAGTTCTGCAGGGCATCGTCGACCTCGCCCGTAAGTACCAGCTGCTGCTGCTGGCCGACGAGATCTACGACCGGATCCTGTACGACGATGCCGAGCACATCTCGTTGGCGAGCCTCGCTCCCGACCTGCTCTGCCTGACCTACAACGGCTTGTCGAAGGCGTATCGCGTCGCGGGCTACCGCTCCGGTTGGCTCGCGATCACCGGGCCGAAGGAACACGCAGCCGGCTTCATCGAGGGCATCGACCTGCTGGCGTCGACTCGCCTGTGCCCGAATGTGCCTGCACAGCACGCGATTCAGGTGGCACTGGGTGGCCATCAGAGCATCGAGGATCTGATCCTGCCCGGTGGCCGCCTCCTCGAGCAGCGCGATGTCGCGTGGGAGAAACTCAACGCCATCGACGGCGTCTCGTGTGTGAAGCCCCGCGGCGCACTGTATGCGTTCCCGCGTCTCGACCCCGAGGTGCACGAGATCCACGACGACGAGAAGCTCGTACAGGATCTGTTGCTGCAGGAGAAGATCCTCGTCGTCCAGGGCACCGGCTTCAACTGGCCGGGGCACGACCACCTCCGCATCGTGACGCTGCCGTGGGCTCGCGACTTGTCCGTTGCCATCGAGAGGTTCGGAAACTTCCTGGCGTCGTACAAGCAGTAGGTCGGTTGTTTCGCTTTTCCCTTCGAACCGCCGCGTCAACTGACGGGAAAGTAGGGAAAGTGATTGAAAAGTGACACAAAAAACATCCCCGCTGCCCTACACACGGACCCAAGTTTCTGTAGATTGGCGGTCGGCACCTTGTGTGCCCGAGCACTGGTCGTACCCCACCCCCCCGGGGCGATCAGGAAGGTGGCGGGGAGCAGGGGGGGCGTTCCCCGCCACCGAGCTCCCAAACCTCCCGACCCCCGCGTCGCGCTGGGTCCGACGCGTCGTCACCCACTAGCCTTGCACCGTGGATTCACACGGGCATGGACACGGTCACGGTCACAGCAACGAGCCGGCTCCACTCGGACCCGTCGCCGCCCGGATCGTGATCGGCCTACTACTGGCCATCGGTCTCGCTGTCGTTGCCGGAGCCGTGCTGCTCTGGCCGAGCAAACAGAGCGTCGAGATCCCGCTTCCGTTCCAGACCTCGGGCGGCGGGGCCGTGAACACCGAAGCCGGGACGGTCGTGTCCCAGGACATCGGCGCCTGTGGCAGCGGTTCCGCCGGACGCGTCTTCACCGGTAATCCGACGCCACCGATCGGCGCCGGATACGAATGCCAGCGCAGCATCGTGACGATCGATTCCGGGCCGAACGCGGGGACACGAACTCTCATCGAGATCGTGCCCGGTCCAGGCCAACCCGACATCCGTACCGGTGAGAGCGTGCGACTGGTCCGGCAGACCGATCCGAACGGAACGACGCAGTATTCGTTCAACGATTTCGCTCGCGGATTGCCGCTGTCGATCATCGTCGCCGTCTTCGCGGTCGTCATCTGCGTCGTGGCCAGGTGGCGCGGCTTCCGTGCGTTGATCGGTTTGATCATCGCCTTCGCCGTTCTCGTCGGCTTCATGTTGCCTGCGTTGCTCGACGGCGCCCCGGCGATACCCGTTGCGTTGGTGGCGGGGTCGATCATCCTGTACGCGGTGCTGTATCTGGCGCACGGAGTGAACCTACGCACGAGCTCCGCCTTGCTCGGGACATTGACCTCGATGGCGCTCGCTGCGGTGTTGTCCTACGTCGCGATCCGAATGACTCATCTGACGGGTCTGTCGGAAGAACAGAACACCGACGTCCAGGCCTACATCCAGCAGGTGAGCATCACCGGGCTGCTGCTCGCCGGCTTCATCATCGGATCGCTCGGTGTGCTGAACGACGTCACCATCACGCAGGCCTCGGCGGCGTTCGAGATCGCGTCCGCCGACGCCACCGCCACCCGACGGCAGATCTTCTCGTCGGCGATGCGCGTCGGCCGCGACCACATCGCGAGCACGGTGTACACCCTCGTGCTCGCGTACGCGGGTGGAGCGCTGCCGTTGCTGTTGTTGTTCAGCGTGGCGGGCAGGTCCATCCAGGACGTGCTGACGGGTGACGCCGTGGCGATCGAGATCGTGCGATCGTCGGTCGGAGGCGTAGCCCTTGCTCTGTCCGTTCCGTTGACGACGGGCATCGCCGCACTGCTCGCTCGACCGGGCGGAGTTGCCGGACCGAAGCGGGCGGCACCGAAGAAGTCCGGTCGCCATTCACGCTGAGTGTCAGACGAACGCCGCGGCGACGGTCTCGGACAGCAGTTCGCCTGCGTGCGTGCTCAGCCCGGCCTTCAATCCGGAGTCCTGGGCGACTGCGGCTTCCCATCCCCTGTCCGCCAGTGAGATCACGTACGGCAGAGTCGCGTTCGTCAACGCGTAGGTGGAGGTGCGCGGCACGGCGCCCGGCATGTTCGCGACGCAGTAGAACACCGATTCGTGAACGCGGTACGTCGGATCGGCATGCGTCGTGGGACGCGAGTCCGCGAAGCAGCCGCCCTGATCGATTGCGATGTCGACGAGAACCGAGCCCGGCTTCATGCGCTGAACCAGACTGTTGGAGACGAGCTTCGGAGCCTTCGCGCCGGGAACCAGCACTGCGCCGATCACCATGTCCGCATCGAGAACTGCGTGTTCGAGCTCGAGCGCGTTGGACACCACCGTCTTGACGGCGCCCTTGTACTGGTCGTCGATTGCCCTGAGCGCCTTGACGTTCAGGTCCAGCACAGTGACGTCGGCGTGCATGCCGTGAGCGATGGCCACCGCGTTACGGCCGGACACACCGGCTCCGATCACGACAACGTTGGCGGGGCGCACTCCGGGGACACCGCCCATCAGAACTCCGCGCCCACCTCCGCTGGCCATCATGTGGTAGGCCCCGGCCTGCGGCGCGAGTCGACCGGCGACCTCGCTCATCGGCGCGAGCAAGGGCAGCGTGCCGTCCGGAGCGGTGACCGTCTCGTAGGCGATCGACGTGGTTCCCGACGCCAGCAGTGCATCCGTGCACTCTTTCGATGCCGCGAGGTGAAGGTACGTGAACAGCACCTGGCCCGAGCGCAGTCGGTGATACTCCTCGGCAATCGGCTCCTTGACCTTCAGGAGTAGATCCGCAGCTTCCCAGACCGCATCCGCGGAGGTGAAGATCTGAGCGCCCGCCGCTTTGAAGTCGGTGTCGCTGAACGACGATCCGGTACCTGCTTCGGTTTCGATGATGACTTCGTGTCCGCGCGAGACCAATTCGTGAACACCGGCCGGGGTGATGGCAACCCGGTACTCGTGGTTCTTGATCTCGCGTGGAATTCCGATTTTCATGACGTGCTCCTAAGCCGAATCGATTGAGCTGTTACGCCAACTCTGAATTATCAGCGGTCAAGCCACAACTGATGTGAACATAATTCTGTACAGTCGCATCATGTCTTCGGAAAATTCATCGGGACGCCCCTCGAAGGGTCGCCCGTCGAACGATGTTCGGCACGTTCGGCTCGACGACATCGACCACATCCTGATCGACGAACTTCGCCGCGACGCGCGTATCCCCAACAACGCTCTGGCTGCGGCCGCAGGAATCGCCCCGTCGACAGCACTCAGCCGAGTCAGGTCACTCGTCGAACGCGGGGTCATCCGCGGGTTTCACGCCGAGATCGACCCCGAGGCACTGGGGCAGGGCATCCAGGCGATGATCTCGGTGCGCCTCCAGGCCGATGCGCGCAAGCGAATCAGCGAGTTCGGAAGCCAGATCGCGGCGTTGGAAGAGGTGCTCAACATCTACTTCATCGCAGGCGCCGACGACTTCCTCGTTCAGATCGCCACCGTGGACACCGCTGCGCTACGCGACTTCGTCGTCGACAATCTCAGCGCACACCCGGCCGTCGCCGCGACGGAGACGATTCTGATCTTCGAGCACGTCAGACCGCGAAACAGCCCGTCCCGTTGAGCTAGGGCGCAGGCGGGAACAGCGGCGGAATCGTCGGCAAGGTGAAGTCCGGCAAACCTGGAATCAGCGGCGGCGGCGCGGGCGCAGGTTCGGGAACCTCCTGCGTCGGTGCAGGCGGTGGCGCTTGCTGAGTTTCCGTCACCTGAGTTTCCACGCTCTGCGGCTGCGGAGCGACGGTGGCCTCGGTCGGCGCGGGCGCTTCCGTGGTGGTCGTGACCGGCGGCGGTGGGGCGACCGGCGCGACGGGCGTGCTCGGAACCGTCGAGGGTGGTGTAGTCGCAGCAACACTGGGCGCAGGCGCCGGGGTCACTGCAGTGTCGACCACTGCCGGCTCGCTGCTCGGCCGGGTCAGCAGAAACCCGGATACCGCGATCACCGCTGCCGCGGCGACCCCGACGACGGACCAGGAGCGGACTCGGCGACGAGTCCGCTCGGACTCGTCCTCACCGTCGTCGTCCTCGTAAGCGGCATCGAGCCAGTAGACGTTCTTCAACGCGAAATGGGACACCGGCTTCTCGGACCCCGGCGACTCGGACCCCGGACGCGACGACTCGTCCGGTTCCGATCCCGTAGGCGATGCCGGTTCGGCAGGAGCTACCGGGGGCGGCGTGAACGGCGGAGGCGTGGACAGCGGAGGCGTGGACAGCGGAGGCGTGGACAGCGGAGGCGTCGCACGACTGGGAGCCGCGGCAGCGGACAGAGCCGATGCGCTCACCAGAGGCGGCAGGTCGGCGGGAAGGTCGTCACGTGAGATCGAGATCGTCGGTGTCGCATCGGTCGGGCGCGGCGCGACGGGTGCCGCGAACGCTGCAGGACGCGCGGGCACCGGGCGACCGTTCGGGGCGCCGGAGGGTGCCGGGGCCGCTCCCTGCGCCACTGCACTCTGAGCCACTGCACTCTGAGCCACTGCACCCCGAGCCACCGCAGCCTGACCCTCCGCAGGCCTGGCCGAGAGCGCCGCGCCGCGGGCGGCGACCGATTCCGGCTCGTTGGGGGTCAACGCCGGAAGGTCGAGCGACGGCCCTACCCTCTTCCGGACGAGCGGGATGCGCGAGCCGCCGCCGACGAGAACCACGGCGTCGATGGGTACGTGCGCGGCGATGAGCACGTCGCGTGCGAACTCGATGGACCGGTCGACCTCGTCGGTGATCAAGGTCTCGTAACTGTCCCGGGAGAGCAGGATCATTCCGCTCTCGTCCGGAAGGCACACGGCGTCGTTGCCGGACAGTCGTTCCTTGGCGACGCGGCAGCGTCGGGTGAACAGATCGATGTCCGGTGCGTCGAGGGGCTTGTGGAGCCGCTGCAGTTGATTGTCGCGCAGGATCTCGTCGAAGCGGTCGCCGCTGAACTCGGTGGTGCGACGGGTCGTGATGACACGGCGAGCGTCGAGATCGACGACGCTGACGTTCAATCCCGAGCTTCCGAGGTCGTAGAGCGCGACGGTGGAGTACCCGGCCGCCTCACCGCTGGCGACCAGATACTCGACGACGGCTTCCACCTCGTGCACCAGGCGGTAGTTGTGCAGGTGCTGGTTGTCGAGAGCCCGCACCAGCGTGTCGGCCTGGTGCTCGTCGCGGTAGGCGACGCCGGTGGACATCGACGGCTCGGACTCGGCTGCGACAGCGCTGATGGACTCGGCGGCGAGGTATTCGACGTCGTCGTCGACGGTGTCGATCACCTGGTTACGGAAGAAGAGTTGCTGCGGAGCTTCGAGAACGCGGGGCGGCAGGAGAGCTGTGCCGTTCCGTGGCAGGGCCATACGGACGGCATGGGCGCCCATGGACACCCCCAACAACACGGTCATCGACTGCCTCGTTTCGAAATGCACGGTCGGACGAGAAGGGATCGTCCTCGAAGCGCCACGCTACCGGGTGCATGGAGCCGATGCGGCTCTGGCCCGAGGAGCCGAGCGGTCAGTTTCCGACGTCGAGTCCGGTACCGGAGCCGAAACCGACTTCGGCATACTGCTCCTGCCCCGACTCCGGGTCGACGGTTTCGTTCTGGTCGACGATCCCCGTGTCGCCCGGGAGAGCGCCGAGCAGTTCGGGATCGGGCACCACGGGTTCGGGCAACTCAGGATCGGGAGCAACCACGGTCGGAATTCCTTCGGCGACGGAGACCTGGCTCGTCGGGCTGTCGACGGGATCGATTCCGATTCCCGGCGGCGGGGGCGTGTCTCCACGAACGAAGACGACTGCCCACACCAGCACCACGACCGCCGCGACGGCCGCCATCCCGGCCGCGTCTCGAACGGACCACCGCAGACGCCGACGGGGTTTCGGGGCGGCGGCCTGCGTCGAGGATTCGTCGGTGTCGGCCGTCGTGCCGTGTCCAGGGCGAGAGGCGTCTTCTCGCTCGCGGACAGGCGCTGCCGGGCCGGGCGCGACGATACGAAGAGGCGTCGTGGCTGCTTCCGTGTCGTCGAGTGTCCGGACTTCCAGTACATCCGTGCCGTCGTCGTTCCGGTCGGCGTCGTTCCGGTCGTCGTCGTTCCGGTCGTCGTCGTTCCGGTCACTGTCGGATTCCTCGAACAGCCCGGGGTACTGCTCTTCGAGAACGTCGTCGAGACCCACTTCCGGCGCGATCGGGAGAGCTTCGAGCGCAGCTCCCTCGACGAACACCGATGCGGGCGACGCCGGGACGACGAGCGGGCAATCCCACTCTTGCTCGACGAGGGCTCCGACCAGAGGAATCTGCGCCTGGCCGCCGACGAGCAGGATCGCGTCGGGATCTTCGGGCGACGCCCACGCGAGAGTCTGGAGAAGCGAGGACGTGATTGCTTCCTCGAACTCCTCGCGGGTGAGGAGCATGGGGCCGTTCCCGGGCGCGCGCACACCGGCCGACGCGGTGATCAGTTCCTTGAGCTCACGGAAGAACGCGCGGTATTCCTGTTCGGCGTCCGCTCCGTGGGCAGGCGGCAGGATGCCCTTGGCCATGACGAGACGTTCGACGACGTCGTCGAGTACCTCGCCGGAGAACGCGGCACGTCGCGAAGTCCGAGTGACTCGACCTGCGGCGACGTCGAGCGTGAACGCCGAGGTGCCGTACCGACCCAGATCGAGAACCAGGAGCGCACGTGCGTTCGCGAGCTGATCGACGGACCGTGCGTAGGCGAGCAGGGCTGCGGACTCGTCGACCATCCGGATCGTCGAGGTGTTCCCCGCGTCGATGGAGGCCAACAGCGTTTCGACTGCATCCGAGTCACGACCGGTGAGAACGACGTCGTCGAATGGTCCGCAGTCGGCCAGTTTGCCGTTCAGGAGCCACTTGGCTCCCTCGGCATCTATCGAGTCCTCGATGCGTTGTCCGTCTCGGAAATAAGAGATGCGGACGGCATCGGACTCCACGGCCACGCCGCAGACTCCACCCATCGGTACGTGTTTCCTTCGAATTTCTGTGGTCCCGACCCCATGACCACTGTACTTTGCGCACGCGGTCGCAGCCGTCGATCGAACTCCGGCAGATGCGACATACACCACAGCACGGGCGGGTTCCCGGCTGGTGGCACGGAACCGACAAAAGGTTCTTGGAGCAAACTACCCCGACTCGGTAACGCTTCAAAACAATCTAAGATATTGTTTGGGTGGGTCTGGGGAGACTTCTGGGTTGGAACAGCAGTGCAACTTCCTACCCACGGTCGTGAGTCGAGGCCGTCCGGTCTCGGACATCAAACGAGATTCGGTGGAGGTACTCGGGTGGAAACGCTCAATTCTGGTGACGTTGCTCGTGTTCGGGACGTTCTGGACAAGTTCGGAAAGATGCCCGTGTCCGCGGCGGATATCGACACCGACGCAGATTTGTACGACAACGGCCTGACCTCCCATGCGAGCGTCAACGTGATGATCGCGCTCGAGGACGAGTTCGACGTGGAGTTCCCGGACACCATGCTGCAGAAGTCCACGTTCGGCAGCATCGATGCCATCGCTACCGCGCTCGCGCAGCTGACGGACTGATCGCCGATGTCCACCGTCTACCAAACCGACGCCCCGACGCTGTCCGACGTCCTTGCGGTGTTGCGTGAGCACGCGGACTCGGTCGACCGCGACGCACGCTTCCCGACGGAATCCGTCGAGGCCATGCGCGGAGCTGGGCTGCTCGCTGCGGGCATTCCCACGGAGTTCGGCGGCGGTGGGAAGTCCCTGACCGACCTCGCGCACATCGCCCGTTCCCTGGGAGCGGAGTGCGCGTCCTCGGCGATGATCTTCGTGATGCACCAGTCGCAGGTGCTGTCCATCGTTCGCCACGGCAAGTCCGACGCCATGATCGCGCTGTTGCAGCGTCTCGCTGCCGAGCAACCCTTGGTCGCATCGGCCACCACCGAGATCAACATCGGTGGTGACGTCCGAACCAGTGGCTGCGCGGTGGAGTACAACGGGGAGCACATCACACTCTCCAAGACAGCCCCGGTCATCTCCTACGGCGAGTACGCGCAGTTCGTTCTCGCCACCGCACGCCGTTCTCTGGACAGCCCTCCGAGCGATCAGGTGCTGGTCGTCTGCGAGAAGCCGGACGTGGTCCTCACCAGGACGGGCGAGTGGAACACGTTGGGATTCCGTGGAACGTGCAGCCCAGGATTCCAGCTGGAGGCGTCGACGACGTCGTCGAACATTCTGGGTGACAACTACGGAGACATCTCGGCGCAGACGATGCTTCCCGCGGCCCACGTTCTGTGGGGTGCGGCATGGCTCGGCATTGCGGATGCGGCAGTTACCAAGGCACGCAAGTCGGTTCGCAAAGCGGCCAGTCGTACGCCCGGTGTGACACCGCCCGCGGCACTGCGCCTCGCCGAGCTCTACGTGGTGCACGAGCAGTTGGTGGACACGGTGTTCGGAGCCGCGGGGAAGTTCGAAGCGATCTCCGATTCACCCGCAGAACTGGGAGCGATCGGGTTCGCCGTCAGGATCAACAACGTCAAGGTCACTGCGTCGACTCTCGTCATCGACATCGTCGGGAAAGCGATGCAGATCTGCGGCATCTCCGGTTACCGGCAGGACGGCGAGCTCAGCATCGGTCGCCACCTTCGCGATGCGCACGGCTCGGCCATCATGGTCAGCAACGAGCGCATCCTCGGCCACAATTCGCAGCTCGCACTCGTGTACAAGGGGAAATAGATGACAGTCACCCACGAAGCAACCGAACTGGACACCGCGCGCGCACAATTCCGCAACGAACTCGTCGAGGCCGGCCTGCTGGTCCCCAGCTCCGTCGAAGGCCTGTACGGCCGATCCGGCGAGTTCGAGGACATCATCGAGACCATCGACGAGCGAGTGAAGGCTGCGGGTGCATCCGAGCACGGTTACGCCGCACCGAGATTCCGTTTCCCTCCGGTCTTCCCACGGGAGGCCTTCGAGCGCACCGACTACATCGCATCGTTCCCCAATCTCACCGGCGCGATCAACACGTTCGACGGCGACAACAAGGCGCACGCCGCACTCCTCGCCGACCGTTCGGAAGGCAAGGACTGGGATCACCACCTGGAGTCCGCCGGCACCATGCTGGTGTCGGCCGCATGCCATCCCTCGTACTCGATGATGACCGGAACGTTGCCGGAGGACGGTCGTCTGCTCGACATCTACGGCTACTGCTTCCGCCACGAACCTGCTGTCGATCCCGCACGGATGCAGGCCTTCCGGATGCACGAATACGTTCGTGTCGGTACGCCCGACGACGCCATCGCGCACCGCGAGCGTTGGGTCGCCCGGGGACTGGAGGTCCTCGCGGATCTCGGGTTGGAGGCAGAAGCAGTCATCGCCAACGATCCGTTCTTCGGACGCGCCGGCCGAATGCTGGCCGCGAACCAGAGAAACGAGAACCTCAAGACCGAACTCGTCGTGAAGCTCTACGGAGACCTCGACGAAGGCACCGCGGTCGTCTCGTGCAACTGCCACCGTGACCACTTCGGGCACACCTTCGGGATTCACACCGTCGACGGCGAGCCCGCTCACAGTGCGTGTGTCGGATTCGGCATGGAGCGTATCGCGTTGGCGATGTTGCGCACCCATGGTCTCGACCGCAGCAAGTGGCCCGCCGCCCTGTCCTGACCCTCACGGCAGGCATCTCTCAGCACGTCTCCCCCCTCGACCCGTCTCTCGACCTGATTGGAAGGACGCCGAAGTGAACAGTCGAAGTACTGCACTGCACAATGCCGACGTGCCCAGCGCGGCCGATCCGACCGCCGAGGGGAAGTTTTCGACGTGGTTCGGGCCCGAGGACGCCGGACTCTTCGGAACGGTGCACGTTCCCGCCGGTGGTCTCGCGCGAGGCGCAGTCGTCCTCTGCCCGCCGCTCGGCAAGGAACAGGTCGATTCCTACCGCGGCCTGACGCTTCTCGCGCAGAAACTGTGCGCGCGCGGGCTTCTCGTTCTTCGATTCGACTACGCAGGTACCGGTGACTCGTACGGAGCGCAGGATGCGGCGGACAATGTCGCACTGTGGCAGAACAGCATCGCGACGGCCGTCGACTACGTACGCGGATGTGGCGTCACCGACGTCGCCTTGGTGGGACTGCGGGCGGGTGCACTGCTCGCCGCGTCCGTCGCTTCGGAGGTCGGACCTCTCGCCGCGGTCACTCTGTGGGATCCGGTGGTGCGCGGCCGGTCTTATGTCCACGAGCAGAAGGCCCTGTACTCGGTCAGCGTGACCCAGGACTCGGACGTCGACCCCAGGGTCTCGATCATCGGTGCTGTACTGCACCCGGACGCCGCGAAAGCTCTCGGTCGACTGGACACCACCGCCGTGCCGTCGCTCATGGCTCCCGTGTTGGTCGCGACCCGTTCCGAGCGGGGCGATTCCAAGCCGATTCGCACCGTCGTCGCGAACCAGAACGCCGACGAGCACACCCTGTCCCGCCACGACGCGTTTCTCGAACCGAGCGATTTCGAGGTCGAGCTTCCGACGTCGGACATCGCGCACATCGCAGAGTGGGTGGCGGACAAGTTCGGCGACGTCACCTCCGAGGTGTCCGTGCCGCTGCGCACCGTCTCGAACCTCGGCGCGGTCCGCGAGGAGATCGAATCCGTCGGTCCCGATGCGCTGTTCGGTATTCGCACGTACTCGTCGGAGTGCATACCCGGAGGCCCGGCTGTCGTGTTCTATCCGACAGCGAACGAGCACCGCGTCGGTCCCGTCCGCAGCTGGGTCGAACTGTCGAGAGTGCTTGCTGCTCACGGCGTATCGACATTGCGTTTCGATCGGCGGGGCACCGGCGAAAGCGGTGAGGTCCTCGACGACGAGATCACTCGCCTCTACAGCGACGCGGGGAACGAGGACGCGCTCGCTGCCGTCCGAGCAGCGGGAACTGCGCCGCGGAACGTCATGGTGGCGGGAATGTGCTCCGGCTCGTGGTACTCCAGCTACGCCGCCCGCGAGTTGGGCGTCGGCTCGGCGGTTCTGCTCAACACACTCGACTGGACGACGAAGCGCCTGGAATTCGTCAAACGATCCTCGATGCGCACCGAGGACACCGGCCTCGTCGGCAAAGCTCTCGACGCACTCCACGACATCGGGGTCACGGTGAAGAACCGCGCCCAGTCGGCCATGCCGTACCCCCTGTGGTTCTGGCTCGGCAACCGCGGCCTGATTCAGGTGCCGGAGATCTCCCTGCGTCTGCTCGAGGCCGGAAACGTACGTACCACCGTGCTTCTGTCACCCACCGACACCGAGTGGTTCGTCGACAACCGCGGTCCCGAAGGGATGGAGCGACTGCGCGGCAAGCGTGCGGCGAGGCGTCGACACGGCGGGTCGGTGCGGCCGGCCGTCGTGAAGTCCTTCGACAGTGGTGATCACTCGCTGTACGGTCGAGACCTGCGAGAGACCGTGCGCGCCGAGTTGCTCCAGGCCGCGGCCGAGTCGTTCGACGTCGACATCGTCGCGCCGTCGCCGCCTGTACCGGTCGGGTGGAATCGACTGTGAAGCACCGCGCTCCGAAAATTGCTCCACCCCGGCACGACAATCTGCAACGGCTCGAGTGGTATCCGCTCGAACCGGTTCGCTGGGACATGGGCCTCATGGCTCACACCATGCCGATCCAGAAAGTGCAGGCACCCGAGCCTCACCTTCACGGCACCCCGCTGCTGCAATCCACGAACCTGGACACGTCCGAACAGAACGCGTCGGGCACCGACACCAAGAGCTCCGACCGCAATCTTGCGCTGAACTCGCTGGCCATGATGCTATCCACCGTCGTGACCGGCGGTCTCGGTCTGCTGTTCTGGGCCGCGGCCGGACGCCTCTATCCGGTTGCGGAGGTCGGCAGCGCATCGGCCGTGATCACGTCCGCGGTGATGCTCTCGACGCTGTCCAATCTGAGCCTCGGGTCGATGTACGAACGCTTTCTACCTGTCTCCGGCAGGCTCGCCAAGTCGTTCGTCGTGCGGGGGTACATCACGGTCACCGCGTTCGCGTTCGTGTTGGGCTGCGGATTTCTCCTCGTCGCACCGGTGGACAAGATGTTCACCTCCACCGCCGAGATCGTCTCGTTCCCACCCTTCGTCGCTGTTCTCGCGGTGTTCGCTCTGCAGGACCAGACGTCCTCCGGGCTGGGAGTCGCGCGGTGGGCGGCCGGAAAGAACGTCTTTCACGCTGTCGTGAAATTCGTTCTCCTGCTTGCTCTGTTCTCGACCGCGCGCAGCACCTCGATCATCGCGGCGTGGGCAGTCCCCGCGATCATCGCGTCGGTCGTCGTCTTCCGAGCAATGTTGAAGAACCTCAGGAACGAGCCGCGCTACAAGTCGGAACCGGATCTTCCTCCGAGGCGCGAGCTGTGGTCCTACTTCGGATCCGCCTACGGCATCACGGCGCTGGGCTCGCTCGCTCCGTTGCTCGTTCCGATGATCGTGGTCGCCACCCTGGGCGCCGAGGACAACGCGTACTTCTCGTTGACCTGGTCGATCGTCAGCGCACTGTACATTCTCATCAGCGTGCTCGTCGGCCCGTTCGTCGCCGAAGTGGCGGCCAACCCCGAGCAGTTCAACCGTCTCACCAAACGCTTCATGACGATGGTGTGCATCGTGGCCGTCGGCGGTTCCTTCTTCCTCGCCGTCATCGCGCCGTTCGGTCTGGGGATCGTCGGCGAGCAGTACCGCGAGAACGGCACCATCATCGTGCAGTTGGCGGCGGTGACCATTCCGCTGTCGGTCATCGGCTCGTTGTACGACGGTTTGGCCCGTGTGCAGCGCCGGATGCGGCTCGCCGTCGTCGTTCAGGTCGTTGCCACCACGATCATCATCGTCGGTTCTCTGACCCTGTCGTCCAGGCTCGGAATCGCCGCTGTCGGGTGGGCGTACCTCGCCGCGGAAGCGTTCGGCGCGCTCGTGTTGATAGTTCCGTTGATCAAGTGGATCCGCGAATTGTCCTCACGTGGCGAAGAGCCGCCCGATGATCCGTTCCCGCCCAGCGGCCCGTACCCACCACCACCTGCACGCGACAACTCGTCTCGTGAATTCGGTCCATCGACGCACCGCACCCAGGATCGCGAGTTCAGTTCGGCAGGTGCGCATCACCTCCGAACCGCGCACCTCGAAACCACGGACCCGTTACGCGCCCCCTATCGAAAACCTGCACCTGGAAGAAGCGCACCGTGAGCCGAGCACACTACAAAGCCAGCGCGATGGACATGCTGCGCTCCGAGGGCCGCATCGTCTGCGCTCTCGGACCGGCGGACTTCGGCGGCATCGACAGGGTCAAGGAACGACTTCTCCGGCTCGCGTCGTCCGGCCGCGAGACGCGCCTCGGTTTGCGGGTGGATCCGAACTCGAGGAAGTGGTCCTACCGTCCGGAGTCGGTCTGTGACCACGTCACGACTTCTGCTCCGATCGGTCGCGCCGACGTGGTCGAGCAGTTGGAGCAGCTGTCCGATTCGGTGTCGATCGATGTTCCGATCCGGGTGGTACTCGCCGGTGAATACTTGCTGCTGGATCTGTCGCACGGGTTCAGCGATGCGGTTCTGCCGATCGAATTGTTTGCGTTTCTCGCGGATCCTGTTGCCGTTCCTGCTCTTCCGGGGTGGGCCGAGGCACGTACGCTTCGCAACCCGCTCCCCCGTGCACTGGCGGGCTGGATGGCGCGCAACCCCGGCAAAGTCGTCGACGTTCTCTACGGCAAGTTCGGACAGCCCCCGGCCGAACTCGTGACTCCCGCGCTCGCGCCGATGGAGCAGGCACGGGTGCCGTGGGGCCGCTCGCCTGCGGTGGCAGCAGCGACGTCGGCTGCCGGTGCACCCGCGGCGATCCGTGCGTGGCGACGGGACAATCTCCCCGAGGTGTCCGTCACGTCCATTCTGTGCGCTGCCATCGCGACGGCGCTGTCCACGCGCGGCATCTCGACGTCGTATTCGGCCGGATTCCTGTTCGATTGCAGGCGTTACCTACGTACCGACGGCGTCGCACTCGGCAACTTCGCCGTCGGGATCGACTTCGAGGGGGTCGACCCGACGAACGCGACCGCGTTGCACGAGTCCGTTGCGCACGCCATCGACAAGGGCCGCCCGCTCGCTGCCGGGGCGCTCAGCACGATGACGTACCTGCGCACCCGTTCCGCTCGCCCGGCCATCTCGACGGCGACGGCTCCCGCGACGGCCGATGCGCGGCTCACGTTCTCCGACGTCGGGCGTATTCCGCAATTCGACGGCATCGCGTGGACTGCGGACCCGGAACAGAGCGTCTTCGTGCCGCTCAGCGAACCGAGTGTGCCGGAGTCCATCGTCGTCACCTCCATGCACATTCGCGACGTGTTCCATGTGACCGCGTCGTTCCACGACAATTTCTTCGACCGTGACGCAGTACAGTCCGCGTTGAACCTGGCGATGTCCGATCCCGTTGCTCTACTCAGTGCGCAGGAAGTGTCCCGATGAGCATTCACATGCAGCAGGCCCGCCGGGCGCTGCGCGGCAACCCGACCACCGGACCGGACGCGTCCCTGTGGGCACGCATCGGCTACTGGGCAGGTCTGTCGGTGGTGCAACTGTTCGTGTTCGAGTTCGTCGTCGCGGCGACGTGGCGGGGTCTGTACAGCTACCGGACCAACTTCATCAGCGAACTGGGCGTTCCGTTCTGCGGCCCGACCGGTTCGTGGCCGTGCAGCAAGCTCTACGTGTTGGCCGACGTGTCGATCGCGCTCGTCGGCGTTGCCCTCGTGGTCGCGGCTGTGGCGTGGATGGTCACGGGTGTACTCGACGTCCGCGGCGGTGTCCTCCTTGCTGTCGCCGGGCTGGGTGCCGTCGTCGCCGGGTCGATCAACCAGGGTCTGAACTACAGCGTGCACTCGTTCGGCGCGACGCTGATGTTCGTCGTCGGATCGCTCGGGCTCATCGTGGCGGGTGGGCATCGCTCGCTGCACGGCTCGGTCCGGATCACGGTCACGACGCTCGGGTGGATCGGACTGGCCGCGTCGCTGTGCTTCATCGGTGGACACAACTTCGGGTTGGGAATCGGCACCATCGAGCGCGTCGTCGTGTACGCGATTCTGGTCGCGACGGTGGTGCTCGCCGTCGCGCATCGCAGGACTGCGCGCCGGCTGAGAATTCTGGACACCGCAGCGGGCAGTGAGGCGGACGAGTCCGCCGATACGTACAGCCCCGACGAGCGTCCGGTCTACGGCAGCACGAACGCCGACCGGCACCGTGGACCGATCGGCACGAACGATCGATGACCCATCGCTATGATCCGCCGACGGTCGAGGTATCACGACTTCCGTCCTCCGGGACTCCGCCGCGTCTTCCGCATCGGCGGACACGACGGTGGCCGTCGTTCGCAGTCCTTGCTGTGGTTCTGCTTCTGGCTGTCGGGGTGGGTGTCGTTGCGTACCGCGAGTTGTGGCCGCAGTCCGATGCGACGGGTTCACAGGCAGCGGACGCCGAAGCGGTGAACGGTTTCACGGTGTACGACCAGTTCGACGGACCGTCCGGATCCAGGATCGACTCCAGCAACTGGAGTTACGACACCGGCCGGACCGGGTGGGGTAACAACGAGAAACAGAACTACACCGATTCGGTCGACAATGCGTACCAGGACGGGTCCGGCAACATGTCCATCTCCGCGTTGCGCACGCCGGACGGCTACACCTCCGCGCGGGTGACGACGAAGGACAAGTTCGAGTTCACCTACGGCCGCGTGGAAGCGCGTATCAAGATGCCTGCCGGCGCTGGGTTGCATCCTGCTTTCTGGATGCTCGGGACCGACATCGACGACGTCGGCTGGCCGATTTCCGGTGAGATCGATGCGATCGAGACGTTGAACGAGGCGGACAACTTCCACATCGGTGTGCACGCTCCACAGGCGGACAGTCTGAACAGCCAGAAGGTTCAGCTCGCCGGGTACCCGGCCAACAACCTGGCCGACGAGTATCACGTCTATTGGGTCGAGAAAGCGCCCCGGAAGATCGTGATCGGCATGGACGATCAGGTGCTGCAGACGGTCACCCCGGCGCAACTCGACGGCGCCGACGAATACTGGGTGTTCGACAAGCCGTTCTACCTGCTGTTCAACGTCGCGGTCGCCGGCGATTGGCCAGGTCCTACCGACGCCGACACCGAATTCCCGGCGACGATGTCGGTCGACTGGGTCCGATACCGAACCGACTGACTCAGCCTGCTCCAGAACACGTATTTCCCCGTGCAGTATCGAAAGGATCCACCCCGTGTCGACATCATCCGTTCTCCAGCCTGCACTCGTCAGCGCGCAGCCGCCCGAGTGGTCCGGCGCGGTGTGGATCGGAGACGTCGACATCGAAGCCGCGTTGCCCGATCGTCTCGCCCTCGACGGGGCTGAGGGATATTCGCGCGCGCGGCTCCTCGTCCGACGTTCCGCCGACCCGCTCGGATTCGTCGATCTCCCGATCGTCTCGGAGGGCATCGACACCCATGAGCTCGTCGAGGCCGTTCGCAAGCTCGACGTTCACGGCGCCGAATCACTTCCGGAGGGTGACGGCGCGGAGCCGGACATCACGGTCGTGATCTGCACCAGGGACCGGATCGATCACCTGCGCGGTGCGCTGGCCTCGGTGTTGGAGGTGGATTACCCGAGCTTCGAGGTCGTCGTCGTGGACAACGCTTCCGCGACGGACGCGACCACCCGCTACGTCACCGAACTCGGTGATCCTCGCGTGCGCGTCGTGTCGGAACCGGTTGCCGGACTGTCTCGCGCGCGCAACACGGGCCTGCGTGCTGCGCGGCATTCCATCGTCGCGTTCACCGACGACGACGTCGCGGTCGACGCGCGGTGGTTGTCCTCGATCGCTCGCGGCTTCGCCCGGGATGCCCGCGTCGCGTGTGTCTCGGGGATCGTCCCCAGCGGCGAGATCCGCACTCAGGCCCAGGCCTACTTCGACCGGCGTGTCGGGTGGGCGAGCTCGGTGACGCCTCGTATCTTCTCGCTCGCCGAGCCTCCCGCCGACGTTCCGCTGTTTCCGTTCCAGGTCGGCATCTACGGGACGGGCGCCAACTTCGCGGTGCGCCGCGACCGAATGTTCGACCTCGGTGGTTTCGACGAGGCTCTCGGTGTCGGTTCTCCCACGAACGGTGGTGAGGATCTGGACATGTTCTTCCGCGTCCTGATGGCCGGAGACAAGTTGGTGTACGAGCCTGCCGCGATCGTGTGGCACCGGCACCGTGCGGATTCCGACGCCTTGGCCGTGCAGGCCAGAGGCTACGGACTGGGCTTGGGTGCGTGGCTGACGACGGTGGCGACGAACAGGCGTTCGGCATTGCTCGCGGCGCGAGTTGCGTTCCGCCGGCTCGGCAGCACGGTCGTGTTGTCCGCACGGATGTCCAAGGTTGCCTCTCCTCCCGAGGATCTCGCGGACGATCTTCCCGAGGGCATCGGCAGAATGGAACTACTGTCCATCGCGAAGGGCCCGGGTGCGCTGCGTCGCAGCCGCAAGGAAGGCCGCAAGCGTCAGCCGTTGTTGGAGGTGAACCGTGCCCCGGTCCTCGGTTGATCGTCGGTTCTCGCTCGATCGGCAACCGTCGATCGCGGTGACGCCTCTGCCTGCACCTCGGCCCGAAATTCGATTCGCCGACGTAGCCGTCGTCGCGTCGGTGTGCGCCGCGGCGGCGATGCTCCCTCTTCCCGGTGTCGTGCGCGCGGTTTTCCTCGCGGTGCTGATCTTCGTCGGACCCGGCGCGACGATTCTGACGTGGGTCTACGTTCCTCCTCGTGCCCGTTTCGCAGCGGTTCCGGTGCTGAGCTTGGCACTGATGACTCTGGTGACGACCGGTGCCATGTGGGGTTATCAGTGGAACCCCCGGTGGATCACCGCGCTCGTGGCTCTCCTGCAGATCGGCTCGTCGCTGTTGTGGTATCGCAAGTACAGGGCGTGGCCCGATGCCTCGGGGTGGTCGACGTGGCTGCGACGGCTGGTCGATCGACGCCAACTCGGTGAACACGCGACGACGCTCGTCGGCAGGGTATGGGATCGAGAGTACTTGCGCCGCAACGTCGCCGGGCTGATGCTCGCGCTCGCCCTCGTACTGTGGCTCCCGTCGTTGCCCGGCCTGGAGAAGGCCGGTTACTCCCAGTTCGGGTTGCTGACTGCCGGTACCGGGCCGGTGCTGGTGGTGTGCATGGCGTTGGTCGTCGGGGCATTTCTGTTGGCGGTCAAGCGTCATCAGTTTCGTTCGGCGGTCGCCGCTGTAGCCGTGGCCATCATCGTGCAGCGTCTGACGGTCACACTCGTCACCGATGCTCCCGTCTACGAGTGGACGTACAAGCACGTCGCTGTCACCGAGTACATCCTGTCGTTCGGCTCGCTGCCGCCGAACGGCATAGACATCTACGCTCAGTGGCCCAGTTTCTTCGTGGTCACTGCATGGTTCAGCGACGTGACCGGGTACGGCATCATGTCGTTGGCGCATGTGTTCGCGCCGCTGGTGCACGTGTTGATCGCATTCTTCGTCTACGCCTTGGCGCGCGTGTTGAAGCTGAAGCCTCGAACAGCCGTGACCGCCGCGATGCTCGCGGAACTGGTCAACTGGGTGGGGCAGGACTATTACGCGCCGCAGTCGCTCGGCTTCGTTCTCGCCATCGGTTTCCTCGTTCTGCTGATGGCCTCGACGCAGCTTCGTGTCGCGGGATTTCTTGCGCTCGTTCCTTTCGCGGCGTTGGTACCGACCCACCAGTTGACGCCGTACTGGCTGTTCGCTGTGGCCGGGGTCCTGCTGGTCACTCGCCGCGCGAAGCCGTGGTGGCTGATGTTCCCGCTGGCCTTGATCCTGATCGGGTACCTGATTCCACGGCTGGACATCGTCGCCCCGTACGGCCTGTTGTCCGGGTTCGATCCGGTCGAGAACGCGGCGAGCAACGTGCAGACGCCCGGCATCCTGGGCAAACAGGTGACCTCGCTCATCTGCCGGGCTCTCTCCGCGGGCGTGTTCGGCTTGGCCATGATCTCGATCGTCTATGCCTGGCGGACGAAGAAGCCGTTCTGGGCTCCGATGGTGATGGCATTCGGTTCCATCGGGCTTCTCGCGGGCCAGAGCTACGGCGGCGAGGCCATCTTCCGTGTCTATCTGTACGCGATTCCCGGATGTGTCCTGCTCATCGCGCCGATGCTGATCGCTGCACTCGACGCGGATGTCGCGGGTGCACGCAGCACGGTACGGATGGTGTCGACGCGAGTGGCGGTCGCCTGCGCGTTCGCCGGAACCGTCGGCGCGGCGACGTTCGGACTTCAGGGGTACTTCGGCCTGTGGCCGTTGGTCGTGGAGAACAAGTCCCAGGTCGACAACACACAGGCGTTGGTGGCGAATTCGCCTGCGGGATCGAAGTTCACGATGCTGTATCCGGCCGGCTATCCGATTCGGTCCACGGCCAAGTACGTGGAGCAGGCGGAAGCCAACGAGATGTTCGACGCGCCGCTGAACTACTACGGTCCCGAGTACATGTTGGAGTTCCCGACTCCGGATCAGCTCGAGGCGTTCGAATGGGAAGCGTCACAGCAGGGGGCGCCGTCCTACGTCATTCTCACGCGGCAATCGCTCGAAGCCATGAACTACTACGGTTTCATGAAGAACGGTGCTCCGGAGGCCTTCGAGCGCTGGTTGCGGTCCAATCCTGCGTGGTCGTTGCACTACCAGGACGCCGACACGATCGTGTTCGAGAGACGGAACAGCTAAACCACCCGCAGGTATGAGCAATGTCTCTCGAAACCGCCATACGGTTTGTTTATTCGTAGCTTGACAAACTCGTAGCTTCTTTTAAGGTTGTACACAGTCGATGAAAACGAGATCCTGACCCTTAGCGGGGCGCAGGTAACGTCTCTGTGGATCCGCCGGGGGTCGCGTCACAGATCTTCTGAGATCAGTCGGAAACACTGCACTCAACCCGTCTGGAAAAAGGATATGTCGAACTCCCAGAACCCTCGCATCAGCGTTGTCATCCCAACCCTCAACGAGGCCGCCAACCTGCGCCACGTACTGCCGTTGCTGTCCCACGACTACGAACTGGTCTTGGTCGACGGCGGCAGTGTCGACGGCACCATCGACGCTGCGCGTGAAATACGCGGAGACATCCGCATCATCAAGCAGACCCGCAAGGGCAAGGGCAACGCTCTCGCGTGCGGATTCGAAGCTGCTACCGGCGACATCATCGTGATGTTCGACGCGGACGGCTCGGCCGATGCGGACGAGATCCCGCGCTTCGTCGACGCCCTGCTCTCGGGCGCGGACTTCGCCAAGGGCAGCCGCTTCACCGCGGGCGGCGGCAGCCACGACATCACTCCGCTTCGCCGCGCAGGCAACGGCGGGCTCCACCTCGTCGCCAACACACTGTTCGGAACCAAGTTCTCGGACCTGTGCTACGGCTACAACGCTTTCTGGCGCGACCTGGTGCCGGTTCTCGACCTTCCCGTGGTCGATCAGGAGGACGTGGCGCCGGGCGAGATGCTCTGGGGCGACGGCTTCGAGATCGAGACCATCATCAATTGCCGGTTCGCCGAGGCGGACGTCCGGATCCAGGAAGTACCGAGCGTCGAGCTGGCTCGTATCTACGGGCAGAGCAACCTTCGCACGTTCTCCGACGGCTTCCGCGTCCTGCGCACTCTTTTCACCGAGCGTCTGCGCGCACGCAAACTGGCGAAGAACTCCATCCCGCGTCCCGACCGTCGTACCAACGTTGCACGGACGGACATGGACTTGGAGTTCGAGGCCTTCGAGGTGTTCGACGAGCTTCCGTACCAAGAAAAGTCGGCGTGATCGACAGGTCGTCGGGGACTGACACAGCAGGCGAATCCAGGGCATCTCAGCTGGCGAGGCCCACGTGCTCGGTAGTCATCTGCGCGTACACGCTCGATCGCTGGGACGATCTGAGCGCAGCGGTCGATGCTGTGCTCGGCCAGTCGAACCCCGCGTCCGAGCTTCTGGTCGTCATCGACCACAACGATCGTCTGTTGTCTCGCGCGCGTGAGCAGTTCCTTCCCCGCGGGGAAACCGTCGTCGTCACCCCGAACACGCATCCCCGTGGATTGTCCGGAGCTCGAAACACGTCGTTGGACATCGCTACCGGTGATGTCGTCGTATTCCTCGACGACGATGCGACGCCGCGGTCGACGGAGTGGTTGGCGTCGATTCTGGGCCACTACTCCGATCCGTCGGTGTACGCGGTCGGCGGATCTGCCTATCCCGTGTGGCCGACGTCGCGTCCCCCTTTTCTCCCCACCGCTGTAGCGGGTCAACCGGGCGAGCTGGATTGGATCGTGGGCTGTACGTACAGGGGGCAGCCCACGACCACTTCGGCAGTGCGCAATCTGATGGGCGCCAACATGTCCTTCCGACGTGAGCCCGTCGTGGCTCTCGGTGGGTTCGTGTCCGGAATCGGCCGTATCGGTCGAATTCCTCTCGGCTGCGAGGAAACCGAGCTGTGCATCCGGCTCCGACAGACACATCCGGACGCGGAGATCGTCTTCGACCCGTCCATCGTCGTGGATCACACGGTCAGCGCGGACAGGACCCGCCCGAGATACTTACTGTCCCGCAGCTACGCCGAGGGCGTGTCCAAGGCAGCGATCGCGCGGCTGATCGGATCGGAGGACGCGTTGTCGTCCGAGCGCGCATATACCGCGAAGATCCTGCCACGTGCCGTCGGGCGTGAAGCCTCTGCCGCGGCCCGTGGAAACCCTGTTCGTGCCTGGGGAGCCATGGCTGTGGTTGCCAGTGTCGGCGCTGCCGGATTCGGTTACGTCCGAGGCCGACTCAGCCGTATCGCGGCTAGCTGATCTGCGCGCGCTTGATCGAATTGAGCGCGCGCACGTGGCCGGACACCTTCGCCTTCGATCCGGTCAGGGTCAGCACCCGCTCCGCCCCCGGTGCAAGGTGGAACCACGAGTCACTGACCTCCATGCCGTCGGTGTCGACGCAGACGTAGTGCGCCGCCCATCGACTCGACACGGTCAGTGACCACTCACCGGGGCCGACGTTGTGTGCCGAGGCGCTCAGACCGACGTCGTTCTGACGAGGGTGCCGCTCGCCGATCAGGTGAGTTGCCTGATCGAGAACCGCTCCGTCTGCGCCGACGAGTTCGACGACCACGGCGGAGTACTTCTGCGCCCCGAACCTGTAGGCATGGTTGGCGTCGGTGAACGATCCCAGAACGCGGTCCAGCGACACACTGTCGGTCGTGTGCGGTCCGAGGTCGATGTGCACCTCGGCGGGCTCCCCCACCGGGCCCGTCGTCCCGTAGAGCACAGCTCTGAGATCTCCCGACACCGATTCACCCGTGTCGTTGGCGACCTGGATCGTCAATCCGTCCAGACCGTCGTCCACGACGAAGACGCAGATCGGGCTACTGAGTCGAGCCAGGCTGTACCACGGGGCTTTCGATGTGCCCGTGGAGTCTCGCATGCCCCAGCCCGCACCGGGCACGAGGTCGCGCAGTGTCAACACCAGTGCGCCTGCACACTCGGAATCCGCCCGACGCCAGTGCGAATACGCGGACTGTACTGCCTCGCACACGGCCGCTCGCCCGTAGTCCAGATACAACTCGGAGTCGTCGCGGCGTATCAGGTGTGGATCGACGCCGAATATGTCTCGCACGTAGTGATCGCGGACATCCTCGAAGTCCCACGACGATCCCCGGTCCCTCGGTATCGCCGACTTCCAATCGGGGTGGTGGCCTGAAACATTCGCGCTTCCGAACATCGCGTCGACGGCTCGGCGCTCCGGCGGGACGGCGAAGGCAAGGCACTCGGCAGCGAATCGAACGCGCGCAGTACGGACGTCGGACAACGGCCGCAGATAGCCGCCGACACCGAAGTAGTGAGCGATACCGTCGCCGACGTGAGTGTGGAGCTCACCGGAGGTGGACGACGGGCTGGATGTCACGTACGGCGTTCCAGGAAGTCGACGTTCGAGATGATCGGGAATGACGTTCTCCAACAGCTCCATCCGCTGGTTGTCCGATGGAACACCGAGCATGGTCGGCTGCTGCTGGGTTTCGCTACCGCCACTGACGACGGCCAAGGCGGGATTGCCGCCGACGATCGCGAAGAATGCGTCGAGCTCGCGGCGGACTGCATCGAGGAACTCCGGATCGGCGGGCGGGTCGGTGGTTGCGAACATCACGTCCTGCCACACCAGGATCCCGAGTTCTGCACACAGTGACCAGAATTCAGGTTGCTCGTACACCATGGTGCCGACTACTCGAACCATGTTGAATCCTGCATCGCGGACATCGGTCAATTCCGCTCGGAGAGTGTCGGAATCGACCCACATCCGCACCGGATCGAGCGGTACCCAACACCCACCACGGGCAAACACGCGAGTTCCGTTGACCGAGAATGTCACCGACGCACCGGACTGCTCCAGCTCCACCTGCCGAAATCCCAGACTACCCCGTCCCTCGACACGGCCGTCGACGTCGAGCTCCCATGGATACAGGGCCGGCCGGCCGTGCGTGTGGGGCCACCAGGGTGCCACGTCGGCGACGGTCACGGTGACGTCCAGGTCGCCCTCGCCGCCGGGAAGGTCGAAGTCGTGTTCACCGACGCGCAGGGACACCGAGTCCGCCGGCGACGTCAAACGTGCGCGGACCCGGACGGTACCGTCGTCACCGGACAGCGTCGCGTGCACCCGAATGTCCTCGGCGACACCCCGTTCACGGAGACGGACGGATCGCCACAGACCGACCACAGGGGGCACCTGCCCGTACACCGGCGCCCGCCCGAGGAGACTCGTGCGTTCGTGTCGTAGACCTTGCCGATCGATCAGAGACGACCGCCAGCGTCCGCGCGGCGTGCGCTTCTTCAGGCGAGCGTCCATCGAGTCGACGCGGACAGTGACCTGCACGCGCCCGTGCCCGGTAGGGATGTCGACGGACACCGGGACGAACATCGACGTCGTCGTTGCCGATTCGATCCCGTCGACCCAGACGGTGGCGTGGGTCGCGATACCGTCGAACGTCAGGACGAACGCGCTGTCACCGGATGCGGGGACGGTCGTGGTGAACCACCAGTCGACGGAATCGGGTGGCGATGCCACCGTCGACGCCGCCACACCGCCGGGCACCAGAGCAGGGGTCCACACGACATCGTCGTCGAGCTCGTCGGGATGATCCACCGAGCCCGGCGATACCGACGTGACGCTCCACTGCAGTTCAACGGCATGCGCGTCGGACACGCGATTGGGTCTCACAGGCGATGAATACTTCCTTGTCGGCTGGGTCAGAGTACAGCCGAGACGATGTCCATCGCCGCCGACCAGTTCGACGCCATCTCGGCGAGGGGCTCACCGAGTGTCACGGCACGACCGCGTGACGCCCGCGCCATCCGGAATTGCACCGCTTTTGCGCCCTGGGCGACCTGGAGGAAGTGCGGGACGGCGTCGGCGATTCCGGCGACGCCACGGCCGTCGAGGTAACCGACGAGGTCGGCTGCCAGTTCCGCGGTGGCTCCACATTGACGAAGCAGCCCGAAGGACCACAGATGGAACGCATCCGGGCCTGCCGTCTGCACGAGTGGGATGTCGGCGGTGATTCTTTCGGCGAGACGTTCGACCGGATTGCCGTCGGCGCGCCGAGCCAGGTGCGCGCGTGCCACAGCGAGGTCGCGGTCACCGACTCCGTCGGCGATCGTGTTCTTCCGCAGACGAACCTGCTCCACGTAGGGCAGAAGGACCTCGGGGTGCGGCGCGGGAGCCAGATTGAAGACGCCGTCGAAGTCCGCGCCGGACAGCTCGAAGTATCCGCGATTGTGGAAGTAACCGAGCACCTTCTCCGTCTCGTCCAGCATGTTCGGAACGATCGTGGTCTTGGTGTGCTGATTGCGGTAACTCGTTCCGGCAGTGTCCGGGAGGTAGAAGCCGTCGACCTCCACGGTGAGCAGAACGCCGTCCTCCAGTCCTTCGCGGACGTGCTCGACGACGGATCGCCACACGTTCATCTCGCCGACCTCGAGGCCGTAGAGGGTGCGCAGATCTTCCGACTGCATCTTGACGAAATCCCACTGGCGACCGTCGCAATCGGCACTCAGCACGAACGCCAACGCGGGAACTGGATCTGCACCGAGCGAGTGGAGAAGTTCGATCCACAAGTCCACGTAGCAGTTCGTTTCCGTCCAGACGCGGTCGTGTGCGTGGATCGAGTGAGTGAGATAGGACTGCGGCCGAAGGTGCAGCACTCGGTGCGCCGTCGTGGGGACCGCTTCGGCGGACAGAACATCGTCCGCGTCGATGGATACGCTGGTCGGAAGTGTGTAGTTCGACATGCCTGGTGCCTCCTGCCGGATCACAAGCTCACGGTCCCCACGCCGAAATGCCCGTATTGCCTGATTCAAACGCTCATTCTAACCAATCGGTTTGTTTGACGCTTCTTTTTGGTCCGTATGATCGGAAATACGGTGCCGAGCTAACGATTTACCGTTCCGGTGAGGAATGCGAGAATCGGCCGCCTGAAACGGTCGCATTCACAGAGGGAACAGTCGCTTCCGCGCCTGTAATGCTGATGCGCGGTACGCGCATGGCCACACTTGCATACGGGGTCTGAGCTGGGCACATACGGAGTCTAGTCACCGTAGGATCGACCGATTGCCGCTTGCGGCCTGGAAGAAATGGAGGCGTGCGGATGCGCCGCGTCCTACGCACATCAGCCGTCGTCGTCGCCAGCGGAATACTTGCCTTTTCCACGGGGATGCTGGTCGCGCGCGAAGTAGGTGTGACTCAAATCACACTGGTTGCGTTTCTGGTCGGTATGCCATTCGCGGCCATTCCGGCAGCGGTCTCCGGCGGCCTGTTCGCACTGGCCAAGTCGAGGGTGGGCGTCGCAGTGTCGTTGACCGCGGCCGCTGTATTCGTAGCGATCCAGGTGCCGAGTTTCGTCACCGCCGACCACGTTGCCGACGGCACCGAATTGACCGTTCTCACGATCAACGTGGCCCACGGCGAAGCGGACGCAGCGGCCATCGTCGCCCAGGTCCGGTCGTCGGGCGCTGACGTCCTCGCCGTGCAGGAGCTGACCGACGAGGAAGTGAACGATCTCGTGGCGGCCGGTCTCGAAGAGGTCCTTCCCTACAGTGTCACCGCCCCCCGACCCGTGGCCGACGGAACCGGCCTGTGGAGCAGGACGCCGCTCACCGACGGGGAGGAATTGGCGGACTTCGGGTTCGTGCCCGTTCGCGCTCGCACCGTCGTCGACGGCGTCGGACTCACGCTCGTGTCGTTCCACGCGATGTCGCCCGCGACTCCCCGCCACACCGAACAGTGGGACCGAGATCTCGCTCGCATGCGCGACCTCATGAACAGCTACCCGGGTGTAGTCGTCGTGGCGGGCGACTTCAACGCCACCGGGGACCACCGCCAGTTCCGCACGCTGGCCTCGGACGGCTTCCAGGATGCGGCGGACGCGGCCGGGGCCGGCCTGTTCCGCACCTTCCCTGCGTCGCGGCCGCTCGCGCGGTTGGACCACGTCGTCACCAGCGACGGCGTCGACGCGCTCGAGGTGAACCCGGTGAACATCCCCGATTCGGACCATCTCGGTGTGGTGGCCCATCTACGACTGCCCGCAGCGGAGGATCTATCGCCGACGAGCGCGGATCAGAATCGAGGCAGTTCGATGACCGGCGGCGGCGGAAGCTGAATCTGCGGTAGCTGGAACTCCGGGAGTCCGGGGATCAGCGGCGGAGGCGGCGGGGGCGCTGGAGCCGGTGCGGGCGCCTGGTATTCGGGCTCCTGGTACGTCTCGACCGGCGCCGGTGCGGGGGGTGGCGCTTCGACGGTGGTCGTCGGTGGGATTGTCGTCGTCGTGGGCGCGGCGGTGGTGCTCGGAGCCGACGACGGAGCCGAGGTCAGCGGCTTCTCGTTGTCGGCAGGTGCGCTGGTGGAGTCCTCGGAGCCGCCGTAACCGAGTGTCAGGCCCAGGGCTGCGACGACGGCGAGGCCACCTGCCACGAGGGCTGCTCCGCGAATCTTGCGCTTGGAGGTCGCGGACCGATCCGCCGGATCGGGACTGAGCCAATCCGGCGCGCCGCTCAGCTCCGTGGCACCGTGCTGCGTTCCCGTGCCGTGCTGCGGTCCCGTGCCGTGCTGGTTGCCGGCATCGGTCTGGCCGCTGTACGCGGCGGGTGCCGAGTCGTGGGGAGGCATCGGGGACGCACCGCCGGCGGGGGCAGCTCCGACGGGAGTGGCGAGCAGTGCCGCACCTTTGGCGGCAACCGATTCCGGTTCGACAGGCGTGACGACGTGGAGTCCGGTCCAGGACCGGAGGATTGCCTCGACCAACGGGATCCGTGCACCGCCGCCGACGAGGAACAGTGCGTCGACGTGTTGGGGGGATCGCGAGATGACGTCACGCACCAGTCGCGCGGAGTATTCGATCGGGACGGTCACGAGCGCCTCGAACGATTCGCGGGAAATGAGGATCACGCCGCTCTCTCCCGGCAGGCACACGGCGCCGGAGGTGGAGAGTTGCTCTTTGGCGATGCGGCATCGCGTGATGAACTCGTCGAGACCGACCGAGTCGTTCAGGTCGACGCCTTGCTTGGCGAGCTGGTTGTCGCAGATGAGTCGGTCGAAGTCCGAACCGCTGATGTCGGTGGTGCGCTCGGCGAGAAGCACCTCGCCGGAGGCACGATCGACGACGCTGATGGTCAGGCCGGAACTGCCCAGGTCGTACAGCGCGATGGTGCCGAAGTCGCCGATCTCGCCGGAGGCTTCCAGGTAGGCCAGCGCGGCGCGGGCCTCGGGTACGAGCCGATAGTTGTAGAGCTGCTGGTCCGACATTGCCTGCTGGATGTCGCCGAACTGCTGCTGGTCGCGGTAGGCGACGCCCGTTGCTTCGACGTAGCGGTCACCGTGGTTCTGCGCGAGCATCACTCCGATGGTTTCGGCAGCGACTTCCTCGGCTCTGTCCCAGTGGGCGTCGACCGTGTCGTTCCGGAAGTCGAGTTCGCGGGCACCGGAGCCACGCAGGCGAAGGTCGGGCCGGGCCATGCGAACAGCACTAGCCCCCACCGACACACCGAGAACCTCAGTCATGACCTGCCTCACTTGGACTGCAGGGGACTCGCCGACAAGATTTGTAACGATCCAGTCTCGAACCCCCGCTCGGCCATCACTGTAGCGCGAGACCTTCAGGATTGCGATTACTGGGGAGCCTGCGGAACGGCCGGGGTCTAAGGTGACCGACGTGCATGTCCTTTTCGTTTGTACCGGCAATATCTGTCGATCTCCTACGGCGGAGAGGCTGGCTGCGGCGTATGCGCAGGAGAGTGGCCAGGAGTTGACGACGTCGAGTGCGGGGACGCACGGACTGTCGGGGCATGCGATGGACGAGACGGCGGCGACGGTGTTGCGTCAGCTGGGCGGTGAGTCGGAGGGCTTCGTGGCTCGTCGGATTTCACCACGGATCGCGGACGAGGCGGATGTGATCCTGACGATGACGACGCGGCATCGGGACGAGGTGTTGGCGATTGCTCCGCGGAAGCTTCGGAGGACGTTCACACTTCTCGAAGCGGCTGCGCTGGCGGAGGCGTCGGGGGCGCAGACGATCGACGGTATCGCCGAGGCACGGGCGCGGCACCGGGTGGACGCCACGGACATCGACGATCCGTATCGCCGTGAACACGAGGTGTACGAGTCGGTCGGTCAGCAGATCGCCGATGTTCTGCCTGCGGTCCTGCGCCTGCTCTGACCGCGCGCGAATTCCTACGCCGAGCGCACCTGCGATGCCCTGCGGTAGCGTTCTCGCAGCACCGCCACAGGTCGATGTGGCGGTCCGAGCGGACAAGGCTTATCGAACATGCGCGACAAAGTCATCGCGATCTCGGCGGTGGCGATCGCCGGAGTTGCCGTCGTCGTCGGTCTGTCGATCGGTGCACTGGGTGGGGCGTTCGACGACACCAGCGACAGGGTCCAACCGCCTGCACTTCGTTCGGATCTGAGCACGGTGGTCAGCGCGACGACTTCGTCGGTGATCACGGTCCCGCCGTCGCCGACATGGCAGGTCGCTGTTCCCACGACACCGAAGCCGACAACGACCGCGCCGACGACGACCGCGCCGTCGCGAACTCCGGGGTCCGAGACGACGAGCAGGTCTCCGCGTAATCGTGGTACGACCACGACCGAGACCGAGTCGGATTCGGAAGACACCACGACGACGCGGTAGGTCGTACTTTCGGAGGACGTGAATCTCGCTCCGACAGCCGACGCGGCGACGTGCTGTTCTGCGCGACGCTGTCTTCATGACATTCATGGGCTTCGAACGATGATCGCCGCCGTCATCGTCGTCTGCGAGATCGGGTTCTGGGCGTTGATTCTGAGCGGCCTTCTGGTCCGTTACGTGCTGGGGAAGCGTCGAATCGCGACGTGGTTACTTGCGTCGGTTCCGGTGCTGGATGTCGTCTTGATCGTCGCGGTCGCGTTCGACCTCGGTCGCGGCACGCCGGTCGGTTCGGTGCACCACCTTGCTGCCTACTATCTGGGGTTCAGCGTCGGGTTCGGGCCTGCGATGATCGCGTGGCTGGATGTGCGCGTCGCTCATCGCTTTGCCGGTGGCCCGCCGCCGGTGAAGTTGGACAAGGATTCGGAGGCGTACCGCCGTTACCTGTGGGAGGACTGGTTCCGCGCGGTCAAGGCCTGTGCGATCGCGGCGGCAGTTCTGGTGGGCCTGGCGTACACGGTTGCATCGGACGAGCAGGCGGCGACGTTGTTGTCCAGCATTCGTCCGCTCGGATTGATCCTGGGCATCTGGTTTCTCGCCGGTCCGGCGTTCTCGCGGGTCAAGCAATCGGTCCAGTGATCCGCCGGCGTCGTCACCGTCCGGTGAACCCGATCTCGGCCAGATCGGCCACGAACTGCGTGCCCGACGGTGCCAGCTCGGCCACCCAGATCAGAACCGCACGTAACCCGGTGGGTGCGTCGACGGTGATGTCGGTGGCACCTGCGCCGAGGGTCCCGGCCCCGAGGAGTTGCGTCGACGCGAGGGTTCCGTCCGGTTCCGGTGGGGTTCGGATTTCCACGACGGCTCCGGGCTGCGGCGTCGCGACCCATACTGTCGTCAGGTCGACAGCGTCGGCAAACGCCACGACGACTCCTATCCCGTTGTCGGTGTCTCCGAAGGGTGCGCGATAGAGGTCGGTGGACCACGAGGTCGACGGGTCGGCGTCGACGGCGCGGGTGGCGTCGGCTGCGTTGTCGGGCGCTCGGACGGCCGACCATATTTCGGCACCGGACGGCAGGATCGGAGTGTCGACGGGTGCTGCGGCCACTGGTTGGACCTGCGCGGTGGGCAGCGTGGGCACGGCTACGGCGCCGCGCACGTCGCCGTAGTCTCCGCCTGCGATGCTCGTCGACACCAGCCATCCTCCGCCGCCGAGGACGGCCAGGAACGCCGCAGCCACGGCTGTGAGACCCAATACCTTTGCTGCGCTTGGCTTTTCCCGGCCTGTTTCGGCGCGGTGCGTCGACGGGGCCGCGTAGTCACCGACCACGGCGACGTAGGGCACCGTGGTCGATGGGTCGACCACGCGGACTCGTCCGACACTGCTCGTTCGTGCCGATTCACAGAACCTGCGGACCGCATCAGGTGAGGGATCCCTCGCGTGGATCGAGTCGACATGAACCAGCGTCAGGGTGGTGTGCCTGCCGGTCGACAGGTCGTCGGCCGTCCAACGCGTCAGCCACGGTGCGGAATCCTGCCTGGCCAGCAGCCGATAGCGTCGCGCTATTACTTCCCCGGGAACGGGTGACGGAACCATGAGCGCCTCCGTGTGCGGCGCTCCTGCCCGGGTCGTCCCCCAGGCTCCACTCTCGGGCCGACGCCGGAATGGACGAGCCGCTCTCGACGGTTATTGTGCTCCGTCACAAACAGCGCTGTCCGCGCTTTGACCACGCGAAATTATGTGGCGGGATCCCAGACCATATGAACGGTTGTCCCGTCGTGATCGGAGGTGACGGCCGTCGAGTCGGCCAAGGCGTGCATCAACGGCACTCCACGTCCACGGGTGGCGTCGGGGGCGTGTACCGCCCAGGCACCGTGATCGCGCACCGTCACTTCGATACGCCCGGAGTCGGGCGTCCACAGAGCGTACAAATCGAGCGTGCCCGAACTGCCTGAATACGCGTGCTCCACCGAGTTGGCCAACGCCTCGTACGTCGCCAGAACCACGTCGTACACGCGTTCCGGCGCGATCTGCAAGCCCGTCAGCCACTCACCGAGCGCAATGCGCAGCGCGGACGCGCGCTCCGCGACCGCCGACTCTCCGTCGAATTCAAGGCGCATGACGTCCCCTGGAACTTGTGCGGAAGGCGGCTTGGTAGCAGCGGCCACGGCGTCTTCTCCACCGAATGCAATTGCCATCATGATCCCGTCATACCCAGAAGTTCAGGAATTACCCGTCTGTAGCGCAGCCAGCGCTTCGTCGACGGTCGCGTAGATACCGAACACCTCGTGCAGACCGACCAGGGTCAGTGGACGACCGGTGGAGGGACCGTCGGCGACGACGGCGAAGCCCGCCGCACCACCCAACTTCTGGTGGGTGGATGCCAGGAGGGACATGCCTGCCGACGCAAGGAACGACACGTCGGAAAGATCGATCACCACCGACGAAGGGCCCTTCTCCAGGACCAACTCCACCGACTCGGACAATTGTGGGGAAGTCACCAGGTCGAGTTCCCCCGACACGGTCACGATCACGGCGCCGTCGCGCCACTCCACAGCCACATCGAAATGCTGGGGGCCTGGCCCTGCCTCGTCTAGCGTCACAGCCGCCAACATACCCGAGTCCGTCCTGTGATCTCCCTCCGCGGACAGTGCCGACCGACTCGGTGGCCGATAAGGTCTCGTTGTGTGATCCCCACCCGCCCCGCAGTGAGCGCGACGGTGGCATTCGGCGGAGCGGTCGGTGCGGTGGTTCGGTACGAGATCTGGCACTGGCGGGATTCGCCGAAGTGGCTGTTGATCAATACTTTCGGCATCAACGTGGTCGGGTGTCTGTTGCTCGGCGCGACGTTGGGCTACCTGTCGGGACGGAATGCGCCGCTGGCGCGTGCTGCGGCCACGGGCCTTGCCTGCGGATTCACGACGTTCAGTTTCTACGCGCTGCAGGGCATCACTCACGACGGAGCGTGGAGGTCGGTTCTGTACATAGTCGCGACGCCGGTCGCCGCGGTGCTGGCTCTTGCTGCTGGAGCTCTCGTGACAAGGCCTGCGCCGCGATGACTCTGTTGCTGCTCATCGCGGTGGGTGGGGCGTTGGGTGCCCTGGTGCACTATCACGTCACTGCTGCTGTGTCCGATCCGGAACGCGTCGTGATGCTCACGCTGATCACCTGCGGGGTTCTGGGGTTCTTCACGGCCGCTGCACCGCCCGATCGGCTGGTCGGCGTCGCGAGTTTCGGATTTCTTGCTGCACTCGCGCCGATGAGTTCCGTGGCGCTGGTCTTCGTCACGCAGGTCAGGGCGCGGCGGTACAGGCGCGCGGTCGTGGTGCTCGCCGCGACGGTGATCGGCGGTATCGCGTGCGCGATGTTGGGGTTCCTGCTGTACAGCTCGGGGCTGACGCTCTACCGCAAGTTCTGACAGTCGCCCTGCACGGCGGCCTTCGCGAACCCTGCCAGCTGGTAGAGGTACGTGTACTCCCAGTAGACGAGGGAGAAGTTGTACGTCCGCGGGACGGCCTGCATGGTGACGTCGCCGTCGAAGCACTGTCCGAAGATGTGCTTGGCCCTGGGCAGGTGATAGCGCCAGCTGACCACGATGACGTGGTCCCACCCACGTTCCTCCGCCAGGCGCTGCGTGAAGATCGCCTCGCCCCGAGTCGTGCTGGGGATCGGCTCTTCGCACAGAACGGAGTACTTCTCGGTCGTCACGCCGCAGTACTTCTTCATGTAGGGGTCCGACGGCCCGTAGGGGTCGGAGAGTACGACGGTGTCCGCCACCCCTTGCTCCGCCAGCGACACTCCGTACGCCTCACGGCCGTCGTGCTCGCCACCGAGAACGACGATGGCGTCGGCTTTCGTGATCGGGTCTATCCGGGCTTTGGTGAACGCCAGATAGCCACCGACACCGACGACGGACACCACGAGTACCGGCAGCACCACGGCCAGCACCACGAAGAGATTCCGACGATTCACTCGTCAAGGGTATGCAGGGTGATCCCCAGCGCGCCCGGTCGGCGATGGACATCACGTTCTCGCCGGTGTGTGTGCGCGATCTGCACCAACCCGAACAACGGCGCAGGCTGACCCGCGCCGTTGGTTCGGTGAGCCCGGTCTACTGACTCGGCTCGGGGAGGTTGCAGTCGGTGACCTTGGGGTTCACGCCTGCGTAGTTGAGTGGGCCTGCGACCACGGTCAGTGCGATGGTTCCTACGCCTGCGCAGTTCTCGGGTGCACTGTCGAAGTACCCACGTTGGAAAACGGCGAAGGCGCCGATGACGAGCCAGACTACGACGATCAGAGTGACGAAGCGCATGATTTTCCCCTACCCGTAGCCGTGTCTCGGCTACCGCGAATCGGGCGAGTACCCGAATTCCGGCATGCTAACCGTCGACTACACGGTCACGGGCCGGAACCTGCCACCCTTTGTGCAGAGTCGACACGCCTTGTCACGTCAACGCAGGCGTGCCAGGTCCGCACAAAGGGTGCCAGGTCCATCACCCGAGGTATCACCGTCAGGCCCGTACCGCCTGCGCTCTCGGAGCCGGGGTGAGTGAGGCGTCGGCCAGGCCGAGGTGATCGCGCAGTGTCGTGCCGGTGTAGTCGGTGCGGAACAGTCCGCGTCGCTGCAGCTCGGGCACCACGTATTCGACGAAGTCGACGAAGGTGCCCGGCGCCTGGGCTGCGGACAGGATGTAACCGTCGGCCTCCCCGCCGTGGAAGCCTTCTTCTATCTGGTCGGCGATCTGAGTGGCGGTGCCGACGAACTGTGGCAGCAGAACGCCCTGGGCGTAGAGCTTGCCGATGTCGCGCAGGGTCAGTGCGTCCTTGTCGCTGAGCCGTCGGGCCAGGTCGAACAGGCCTTGACTGCCAGGAACGGCGACTTCGGTGATGGGTGAGTCCAGGTCGTACTGCGAGAAGTCGTGGTCGGTGTGGACCGACAGTGTGATCAGCCCGGAGATCGGGTCGGCCAGTTCGTTGTGGAATGCCTGCTTCTCGCGTGCGATGGCTTCCGTCTCGCCGACGAACGGGACGAACGAGGGGAAGATCTTGATGTCGTCGGGGTTGCGGCCGAAGTTCGACGCCCTCGACTTCACGTCGTCGTAGTAGGCCTTGCGACCTTCTTTCGTGGGGTCGATCTCGAAGATCGCGTCGGCCCAGCGGGCGGCGAAATCGCGACCGGTCGGCGACGAGCCTGCTTGGAAGATGACGGGTCGGCTCTGCGGCGAGTGCGGTGCGGTCAGCGGTCCGCGGGATTTGAAGTAGGTCCCGTCGTGGTCGATGGTGCGTACCTTGTCCGGGTCGGCGAACACTCCGGAGACCTTGTCCTGCACCAGAGCGTCGCGATCCCAGCTGCCCCACAGGTCGTAGGCGACCTCGAGGAATTCGTGGGCGCGGTCGTATCGCTCGTCGTGCGGCAGGTGGTTGTCGATCCCGAAGTTCTGGGCCTCGGCTTGGTTGAGGGAGGTGACCACGTTCCAGCCCGAGCGGCCACGGCTGAGGTGATCGAGCGTGCTGAAGATGCGTGCGACCTCGTACGGGTGGAAGTACGTGGTGGACTTCGTGATTGCCAGACCGATCTTCTCGGTGACGCCGGCGAGTGTTGCGGCGACGAGGGAGGGATCGATCGTCGCCGACGCCTGGGTTCCGCTGCTGAGCGGCACTTTGATGTCGTTGCCGTAGCGCACGGGTGTCGCCAGGAGGTCGGCGAAGAACAGGAAGTCGAACTTGCCGCGTTCGAGGATCTTCGCGACTCGCTCGTAGTAGTCGGGGCCGAGGTAATCGGTTTCCGACGCCGGGTGCCGCCAGGCGGCGTGCGAGTGGGTGACGTGGGATGCGATGAGAAATCCAGCGAGGTGAAGTTCACGAGACATGTGAAAGCCCTTCTCAGAAGTAACCGTTGAACGGCAACGGTTCGCCGTTGAGTACGTAGTTCCCGATCGCCGACGCTTTGTAGGCGGCTGGGTTGTGCAGTGTGATGGTGCGAATGTTTCGCCAGTGTCGGTCGAGGTTCTTGGCGCGTGATGCGGCGGATGCGCCACCGACTTCGAAGAGCACTGTTGCTGCGCGGGTGGCGATCTCGTCGATGTGGACTTTGGCTTCGGAGGCGCGAAGGGAGGCGTTCGCCGCGAGGGCCGCGTCGGGCACCCCGTTGTTCAGTGAGGCGTGGGCGGTGTCGATGGCGTCGGCCGCGGCGAGGGTGGTGGCTTCGGCGGCGAATGCCGTGCTGGCGAGGGTTCCCAATGCGTTCAGCAGGAGTGGGTCTCGGTGGAGTTCTTCGGTGGGTCCGTGTGCGAATCCGCGGGTACGGCTCTGGATCAGGGTCTTGGCGTCGCTGACGACGTTACGGAGAATTCCGCTGACCAGGCCGTGCAGGTAGAGCTGCAGGAAGGCGAATTGGTACGACGGGTCCGGTGCTGCGTCGAGTGGGATGCGCGAGACGATGTCGTCGTCGGTGACGTGCACCTTCTGGAATCGTGTCGTTCCGGTTCCGGTGCGGCGCTGGCCGATACCGTCCCAGTCGTCGACGATCGTGACGCCGTCGCGGTCGGTGGGGACGATGACGGAGGCCACGGCGACACCGTCGACGTCGGCCCAGATGCTGACGTAATCGGAGAACAGTGTGCCGGTGGAGTAGAACTTCTCGCCGTCGAGGAGGTATCCATCCGTGTGTGGGGTGAGGTGGGTTCCGTACTTGAAGTTTCCGACGGCCTGCGCGCCTCGTTCGCTGCTGGCGTTGCCGAAGATCTTGCCCTGCAGGATCAGTTGGATCCATCGGTCACTGTCGTACCCGGCGTAGTCGACGGCGGTTGCTTCGCGCAGTCGCTCTTCGACGAACCAGTAGTGCGTGCGGAGGATGTGCGCGACGATGGGGTCCGCTTCGGCGAGATCGATGATGACGCCGAATGTTTCGCGGACGGTCAGTCCTGCCCCGCCGATCTCCTTGGGCAGCCGCAGGGCACCGAATCCGGCGCGTCGGAGGGCGTCGATCTGCTGGTGTGGGTTCTCGTCGGCGAGGTCGCGGGCGCTCGCGCCTTCGGCGATGGAGGCGAGCAGTTCTCGGTATCGGGGCGAGCCCGGCTCGACGACCCCGACGGACTCGACTGTGGATGTCATGCAAAAGCCCTTTCGATCGTGTGCAGTCCGACCGATCAAACTTTCAATATCGAGGGCTCGGTGTCACCAGTTGCGATCACGGTGAGCCTGAGAGTTGACTGTGACCGGGCGTCACTGTCAACGTGTCGAGCTCCTTCCCCTTGGTTTCCGGCGCGGCGTAGGCCATCCACAGCACCGCGAACACGACGAACGCGGTGACGATGGCGAAGGTCAGTGGCAGTCCGAGGATCGGCCACATCACCGACCCGAACAGCAGGGGCGCGAAGCCGGTCGCGATACGGCTGACCGAGGAGGCGTACCCGAATCCCGACGCACGGAGCTCCGTCGGGTAGAGCTCGGAGACGTAGCAGTACAGGACCGGGATGGCGATCTGGATCACGAACCCGAACACTGCGAGACACACCAGCACGCCGGATCCGACGTCGAGCATCACCGCGAACAGCACCAGCGCGGCGCCTGCCAGTGGCCCGGAGATTCCGATGACCCATTTCCTGCCGACGACCTCGACGAGGTACGCGGACACGGCGACGCCGACGATGCCGACGGCGGTCATCAGCGTCGTTCCGGCGAAGGCCGCGAAATCGTCGTAGCCCTCTCGGCGCAGGATCGACGGCATCCAGCTGAGTGCGGCGTAGTAGAGCAGCATGATCGACACGAACAGCAGCCACGACGCCGAGGTGATCCGTGGGCTGTAGCGCCAGACTGCGGCGAGGCCTCGTTTCGGCGAGGCCTGGGCGACGATCGAATAATCTTGCGACGCAGCGCCTGTACGGGTGACCATGTCGTCGATGATCGCTCGCGCTTCTGCCTCACGGCCCACCTTGGCGAGGTAGATCGGAGATTCGGGGATCCCGCGCCTGACCCAGAACAGAAGCAGTGCAGGAAGAATCATGAACAGCAGCATGATTCGCCAGCGCACGTCTCCGTCGATCGGCACCAGCAGGGTGGCGACGACGCCGCAGATGGTGGCTCCGATGGGCCACCAACCGTCCATGGCGGACAGTACTTTTCCGCGAATCCGCCGCGGCGAGAATTCACTGACGAGTGCGTAGTCGACGGGGATGCAGCCGCCGAGGCCGAAGCCCGCGAGGAACCGCAGCAGTACGAAGGTCTCGAAGTTGGGCGACAGCGCCCCGAGCACCGAGAACAACGCGAAGATCAGCAGGGTGAGCGCGAAGGCCTTCTTGCGTCCGAGACGGTCCGCAATGGTGCCCCACACGACGGCGCCGACGGCCATTCCGATGAGGTTGCCGGTGGCGACCAGGCCTCGCTCGGCCTGCGACAGGTCCCAGTAGGACCCGAGGAGTGGCGTCAGGAAGCCGTTGAGGGCCACGTCCCAAGCGTCGAACATGAAGCCGAGACCACCGATGACGAAGATGCGGCCTTGCACGCCCCACTTCCACGGAAGTTCCTGGACGATCTGTTCACCGGTTTTCACCGATGCATCCTCTCACTGCTCGGCCGTATAGTGTCATCTCCATGCGAGCTGGGGTGGCGCTGCTGGCGGCGGCGAGCCTGTTTCTTGCCTCGTGCAGCAGTAACGAAGTGCAGTCCGAGACCGAGTCGACCACGGAAGCGACTGCCGTGGATCTGCGGTTGGTGTCGGGTTCCTTCACCGTCGGCAGCCCTGTTCTGGAAACTCCCCCGCCGTTCCACGGGGTGCCGTCGGACTCGACTCCCACCGCTCCCGGTGACGAGTACGGAGATTTCGGGATCGCGGACGTGCAGGTCGACGATGCCCGGGCGGTGTTCACGTTCACCGGCGAGGGCGTGATCAATTACGTGGGCCGGTACGTCGACTCTGCCACCACCTACGCGGGAGGCGACCTCGATGTGCCGGGGACGTCGATTCTGCAGGTCGAACTGATCTCGTCGCCGTCGGCGGATCCGCGGAACGACGTCGAGGTAGCGGCCGACGGCGGCATTCGGTCGCTGCTGACGTCGAGCGCGACGCCCGGGGTCACCCAGGCCTTCGTCGGGACGGGGTCCGAGCGTCCGGATTTCACCGTCACCACCGAATCCGATCCACCGGCACTGATCGTCACTCTCCTCGGTTAGTTCCCCTCGTCAACGGTTTGAGCACTCGGCTGGGCACCCAGTGCGTCACCGTCTCGCATCGATCCTTGGACATGAGTTGGTAGGTGACGCGGCCGATCCAGTCACCGTCGACGGTCATCGACCACTCGGTCAGGTCCCCCGGCACGACTCGTCGGACGTCGAAGCCGTCGGCGGTGAAGGTTCCACTGTGGTGCGGAGGTTGCGGGTACAGGACGGACAGGTCGATCAGGACCTTGACTGCAGGCGTCAGAACCTTGAACGGCCGACGATGCGGATCCACTCCGCCGCTGGAACCGTTCACTCGCATCGTTCGATCATATGTTCGAAGCAAGATCGACTCAATCCAGCGTTGACGTACACTGTACGGCGAGGAAAGGGCGCGCCATGATCTTCACTCTCCCGCCGCTGGAGCAGCAGGCAGCCACGCTGATCGAACTCGGTGTCCACACCTTCGCAGGTTTGACCGAGAACGATGTTGCCAACGCCGTCGCGGACAACACCGACGACGCCCTCCTGGTCCTGAGCCGTGCGCAGCCGTCGCAACTCGCTCCCCTGCTGCGGCGCAGCGGCCGGGCCGGGTTCGTGGTGACCGACATGGTCGACGTCGACCGTTTCGAACCGATCGAGTCGCTGTCCATGCCGCCGGGACCGGCCTATGTCGTCGACAGCCCCGAGCGTGGGGACGAGATGAAGAACTGGAGCCCGGACGAGGCGCTGCCGTCGATCACGGCGGCCGGCCGCAGCCCTCTTACCCTTCTCGAGGGTATTCACTGGCTACTGCAGGTACCCGAGGTACTGGAACGGGGGCACTGCTTCATGACGATCGGCTCGCGGCTGCGTAAGCCCGACGGCGCTCTGGACACCCGTACGCCCGCGGTGTGGATCAGCAACGGCACCGGCCGCGACGGGGTGGACAACCGCAACGCCCCCAAGGTCGGGTGGTGCTGGGCGGGCAACAGGCACACCTGGCTGGGTTTCGCCTCGACTGCAGGCAGGCGTCCGCTGTGACCCAGCCTGTTGTCGTTCGTCACAACGGCCCGTATTGCGAGATTCGACATCGCAGCGCGGAACTGTGACTGTGGAGGACGCAGAATCCGCCGAGAAGTTTGGAGAAGTACCCGCATGAAGGCCTCGTGTCGCTCGATCGCAGTCCTCGCAGCCACCCTGAGCTTGGGCCTCGCCGGTTGCAGCTCCGACGAAGGGACCGACAACGGCGCCGAGGCGTCGGGCGGCGACCTCTGCACGCACCTCGAGGACATCTCGACGTTCGAGATGAACTCACAGACTTCGGCGCAGATCGATCCGGCCGACTGGCCGGGTATGCAGGCGGTACTCCAGGAGTACGGCGACGGACTGTCGGAGCACTACGACCCGGCCATCGCCGCTGCCGATCCGGACATCGCGGCCGATCTGACGACGGTCCGGGACGCGAGCGCCCAGGTGACGAATCTGGTCACCGAGGCATCGACGTTCGAGGAGTACCAGCAGAAGACCGAAGCGACCATCGACGTGGACAGCTTCACCGCGGCCCGCGATGCGAGCGCTCGTATCGATACCTACGCGCAGTCCAACTGCGAGTTCGCGAAGCAGATGCAAGAGCAGCAGCAACAACCGCAGCAGCCTCAGCTCGAGGAAGTCCCCGCTCAGCCCGGCGGCTAACCCCTACGTGAGTGGAAAATGTAGGCCAGGGCCTACATTTCCACTCACGTACGAGTACCCTTGCCGTCATGACACAGCAGAAAGGCGCATGAGCGCCCCGCATTCGCTGGACGGGCAAACTCGCCGTAGGTTGTTGCGGCCCCGCCACATTCATGTCGCTGCCGGGTACGTATGGGTCATCGATGAAACCCAGCCCGTAGCAGCCCTCTTGGATCCCGCGACCGGCACTCTCGAGCGCTTTGTCTCGTGGCCGGAACTTCCCGCGACTTCCAGAACCCTTGACATCTCGAGCGACGAAGGCGGTCTTTGGCTCCACTACCGAGGCGCCGACGCCTTGGCCCGCGTCACTCCCGACGGTCTCCGTCATGCCGAATACATCGGAGGAGCAGCACTTCTCACTTCGGGCAGCATCGGAGCATGGTGTTATCGACCGGGGCGGACCCGGCGGGACGTCGCGCGGAATCCGGATACTCCGCCGCTGCGGCGTTCGTACGCAGGCCCGCAGCTGCTGCTGGCGAAACCGGACGGCGGCACGGCGGTTGTCACCCTCCGCGGCCATCTGATCACGGCCGACTTCGATGAGAAGTCACTTCATCTAGGCGTCGAGCACGAACCGTGGTCACGCACCCACTCCGGGCCCGACGGATACGCGGTGGCCTGGACGCAATCCTGGGTCGAGCTTCCTCTCGACACTGTGGCCACGAGCATCGATCCGACCGACTACCCGCGTCGCCCCCTCGACGGAGACTGGCACACCGGTGAGTACGCCGACGTCACCTACAACGAGTCCCATCGACGCAAGCGAGCCGTCGGTAACGGAATCAGATGGCATTGGGGTCAGGACACGTCGTGGAAGACGATGATTGTTCAAGCTGTTCGCGGCGACCGAGTGGTGCATCGCCGGACTTTCGCCGGCACGCGAGGGGTCGAAGGCGCGGCCATCGGGGAGGACCTGTATCTGATCACCTCTCAGCGGAGCCTCCTACACTTCTCTACGCATTCCGAGACCCGAACGATAACCAGCACTGAAGAACTCGACATTTCCGAGCACTGCCGTCCTGTCGCACCGTGTCCACCGGATCATGAGTCCTACGTCGCATACTGCATTCGTCGGCTTCACGGCAGGCAGTTCTCCTCGCGCATGCGAGATGTCGACGTCCGCTTCGTCGGCGAGTGGCCTGACGGCAAGCTGCAGGTCAGCTTCACTCATGACAACTACGAGGGCATCACCCTTGTGTCCACTCTGAATCTCTACGACGAGGAAGGCAAGCGACTCGACGACGTGACCCGTTATGCCCCCGTCGAATTGATGGAACAGGCAGACACCCAGGCCTACCCGGATCCCTCCCTCGCCGTCGACGGGGTGCTCCATGTATGACTGTTCCTGTTCACCCAGGCTGCGGAGACAAGAGTGTCACCAACCTCGGTCGGCCATCAGGAGACCTCCAGGCCCGGCGTCAGGGCGATCGATTCCAGGAGTTCGATCGAAAGCGATTGAGATCCTGCAGAACTGGCCGAGATCTGCACGCGGGTTCCGCCCGGCCGCGTCACGGTGACAGTGTTGGAGGAGCGCTGCTGGTAGTCACCGTCGCCTTCGCCCGTGACACCGTAGTAACCGGCCGACGTCTGCACGACGGTCCCGTCGGCGAGGGAACGGAACGTGTCCTGTGTGCCCGAGTACGGGTCCGGCCGGATCTCGTCCTCGACGGGTACGGCCTGGCCCCCGGCGATGCTCAGCTGCAGTGTCTCGTCGGCGCCGACGACGTTCGACGCCATGCACAGCGTGTCCAAACCCATGTCCGACGGTTGGAGCGTGTCGAGCTTTCGATCGAGGGCCACCGCTCCCAGGTCGACCGATGCGAGTGCGGAGTTCAGTCGTTGCTGGTCTTCACGTGTGAGATCGGGTCCCCCGTTCTCGGTGTAGCCGCTGCATCCTTCGCTCGGCGGGGGTGTGCCGGGCGGAACCGGCGTGCTCACTCGTAGTGCGGGTTTTGTTGCGATCAGTTCCAATTCGGGGAGCGCCAACGGGATTTCTCCGCTGTTCGCCGGCTCCGGTGTATTGGTTCTGTCGTCGGCGCTCACGTGAATCCAGGTTCCGTCGGTTGTGTACGCCTGCACGCTGCGACTGATGGTGCGGACGCCGTTGATCTCGGCCCAGGTGTCGAGCAGATCGACGACCGTGCCGTCGGGCAAGGTCTTGCGTTCGTCGAGCAAACCTGCGACGCAGCCCGGCACCGTGTGTGGCCCTTGTTGCACACTGACCTGGACCGAGCCCGACGCGTCGCCGCGGTTTACGGCACCCCAGGCGTCGGTCGATCCGCTGTAGGGGGGTTCGTCGCCGTCGCCGAAGTCGAAGATCGGGCCGAACAGCAGCGATTGTTGCGGCGCGGCGAAGGCGAGTTCGACGTCGTCGGGAAGCGCCGAGGCGACTGCGTCGGACATGGCGGTTGCTTTGGGTCCGTTGAACCATGGGAACCTGGGGTTGTCGTAGGACCGCTCCCCGACGACGCTCATGCTGAATCTCTCCTCGTCCGCTTCGACGACGGTGTCGCATCCGGGGATGGGCGCGGAGGTATCGACCGGCTCACTCACCCGCACGTATTCTTCGGGTGCGGTCGGCTCGGGTTCGACGGTGGGAGATGTTGCTGCCGTTGTCAATTCGGGCTCGGCAGGGGCCTGCAGGGCTCCGGCCACGACGATTCCGACCGCGACGATACTGACGACGACGAGACCGTCGGTCCACCGTGCTCTGGCCGATCTTTCGCTCATGATGCTCGCCGCCTACTCGATGTCAGTACGACGGCATTGTCGTTCGTACCGACAGGTTCGTTACGAGAGGCAACGATAGGCCATTGCGAGTCCCGACCGCCTAGCCCTGCGTCAGTTCCTGTACGAAAGTGACGGTGTTGCCTGCTGGGTCCGGGGCTGCGACGGTTTTGACGACGCCGGGGTATTCCTGAATTTCGCCGACGGTGATGCCCGCGGCCGTCAGCGCCGTCGCGTGGGCGTCGATGTCGCCCACACCGATGACGACCGAGGTCTTGCCCGCCGAGGCGGTGTCGATGCAGACCTGAACCCAGGCGTTCTCGGCGATCTGCCATTCGGCGGTGTCTTCCATGGGTTCGACGTCCGGCTCGCGGCCGAAGAGGGTGGTGTACCAGGCACGCGCTTCGGCGAAGTTCTCCACCGGAAGAATTGCAACCACACTGTCGAGCGTCATCTGGCCTCCTGGTATGCGGGTGATCTGGACAATACCGACAGACCACGACACCTACAACCGATGTGCTTGCCGAGGCGGTAGCGTCCGACCGATGCGAATTCTTGTTGCTGCCAGTGGCGGTGAAGGCCATCTCGGTCCGCTGCTTCCCTTCGTCGACGCTGCGGCCGAGGCCGGTGACGACGTCACCCTCGTCGTGCCGCCGGGGCAGGTGGCCACTGCGCGGTCGACGGGTGCCGATGTACGCGTCGTCGATGCACCGCCTGCCGACGAGGTGGCCCGGGTGCGGCGGGCGTTGGCGTCGAGCGACCGGGAGGTGCGGGTACGTGCTGCCGAGGTCGAGTTGTTCGGCCGCATCAACACTGCGGCGGCACTGGAGAAGACCGTCGCTGCGGTCGCTGATGTCGAGCCTGAGTTGATTCTGCGGGAACCCTGCGATTACGCGAGTGCCATCGCCGCGGTGCGGAGCGCAGTACCTGTGGCCACGGTGGGCATTTCGCCTGGACTTGCCGATATTTCCGGCTTGCGAATGGCGAGCCGAGTCATCGAGGATTACGCACCGGGTGTCACGACGACACTGGAGGCCGCGCCGTATCTGACGCGTTTTCCGGGCGACGATCCGACGGGGTATCCGGATACGCGCCGTTACGGATTCACGATCGATCTCGATGCACGTACCGAACAGAACCCGCCGTTGGTGTGGCTGACGATGGGCACGGTCAACACGCAGCTCGAGAACATTCGCGGCACGTGGGATGCTGCGGTGACCGCGTTGGCCGACCTCGATGTGCGCGTCCTGGCCAGCACCGGCCGCGGTGGATCGACTGTGCGCGGCACCGATCGCATGGAGGTCGTCGACTGGGTCGAGCTGCAGGACATTCTGTCTCGTGCAAGTGTCGTCGTATGTCACGGGGGTTCGGGCACGACGCTGGCAACGCTGGCTGCGGGTGTTCCGTTGGTGACCGTTCCGATGATCGCGGATCAGCCGACCAACGCAGCGATGGTCGAGAGCCTGGGCGCGGGGATCACCGTCCCGCCCAGCTCGCCCGCCGCCGGTCTGACCGTCGAGGATGCTCCGCGGTTGCGTCGCGCGATCCACGATGTCCTGACCGATCCCACCTACCGTTCCTCGGCACGCCGAGCAGCGGCCAGCTTCTCCGAAGTTCCGTCGGTCAGCGAACGCTTGGCCCAACTCCGGCTCACGTGACGAGGCCCTCGCTCCGCAGCCATTCGTAGGCGACGTCGGCTGGGTCTTCGCCTTCGATGTCGACCTTGCCGTTGAGTTCCTGCATCAGGTCGTCGGTGAGGCGCTCGGAGATCACCCCGACGAGGTCGGCGATTTCCGGGTGCGCTTCGAGGACAGGTGCGCGGACTACGGCGGTGCCGCTGTAGGGCAGGAAGAACTTTCGATCGTCTTCGAGCACGGTCAGGTCGAGGTTCTTGATGCGACCGTCGGTGGTGTAGACCATGCCGAAGTTGCAGGGCGAGCTCTGCGCGGTGGAGGTGTACACGACGCCCGCGTCCATACGGGTGACGTTCTTGCCCTCTACGCCGTTCGGTCCGTCGAGGGGAATGTCGTAGGTGTCGAGCATCGGACCGAATCCATCTGCGCGGGAGAAGAATTCGTCGTCGACGCAAAAAGTGCGTTCGTTCGGGGGCAGCGCGGCGACGTCGGACAGGGTTTTCACGCCGAGCCGCTCCGCGGTGGCCGAGGAGGCCGCGAAGGCGTAGGTGTCGTTGAAGTTCGCCGGCGGCAACCATTCCAGATTGTTGGAGCTGAGCTCGAGGTCGTGTACTCGCTGCCACAGCTCGTCGGGATCGGCGATCGTCTCGGTTTCACCGTGGTAGTTGACCCAGCCGGTGCCCGTGTACTCCCAGAGGATGTCCGCGTCTCCGTTCAGCTGGGCCTGGCGTGACGACGCTGATCCTGGTGCCCCGGTGAGGTCGCTGACGTTGGCGCCGGCTGCCGCGAGGTACGTCGCGGTGATCTTGCCGAGCAGTACGCCCTCGGTGAAGCTCTTCGAGGTGACGACGAGAGATGCGCCGTCCAAGGGTTTTTCGCCGTCGGTCAGGCTTGTGGACTGGAAGGTGCCGGACGAGCTGACGAGTCCGCAGCCGGCGGCGACGCTCGCGATGAGCGCGAGGGCTCCGACCCGTAGAGAATGCCGAATCATGCCACTCCTCGTGGGGTTGCGAACAGTTCGACGAGGCGTCCCAGCCAGTCGATCGTCAGCGCCAGCAGCGCGACGAGGATGGCGCCGGAGATGAGCAGCTTCGGGAGGAACAGCGTCACGCCGGTCGTGATGAGGGTGCCGAGGCTGGTGGCGCCGATGAACGTGCTCAGCGTCGCGGTGCCGACCAGGATGACCAGCGCGGTCCGCACTCCGTTGAGAATGACGGGAACGGCCAACGGCAGCTCCACCTGGACGAGTGTGCGGATACCGGAGTACCCGATGCCTCGGGCGGCTTCGATGGTTCGCTTGTCCACCTGGTCGATGCCGACGATGGTGTTCTGGAGGATCGGCAGGATGGCGTACACGACCAGGCCGACGACGGCCGTCCGGAAGCCGGTGCCGAGCCACATCGTCAGCAACACGATCAGTCCGACGGCGGGTGCGGCCTGGCCGATGTTGGCGAAGTTGATCGCGAACGGTTTGAACGGCTTGACCTTCTCGCGGGTCAGCAGGATGCCGAGCGGGATCGCGATGACGACGACGAACACGGTTGCCGTCAAGGTCAATTGGATGTGGTCGAGGATCGTGGTCTTCAGGGTCGACCAGCCGAGCGATGCTTCTTCGGTCGGAGTGAGCGTCGTCGATCGGTACCAGAGGAAGTAGCCGACGCCCAGAACGATGATGAGCAGCGGCTCGAACCACACGTCTATCGGTGTGCGGCGCAGTCGATTCATGTGGCCGACCCCTCCGCGTGCTGGGTGTAGGAGACGTGCCCGTCGCCCTCGCGGGCTTCGTCGAGTTGTCCACGGACGACCGACATGACGGTCTTGATGGTCAGCGACCCTGTGACGACGCCGCGGCCGTCGGTGACGACGACTCCGCCCTGGCTGGCGGCGAGCATGACGTCGAGTGCGTCGTTGAGCGTCGACGACGGTGCGACGACGGGTAGGCGCGGGTCGATGTAGTCGGAGACCGTGTCCTTGGTGGCGACTTCGTCGAGCGATGGCCAGGACCGTGGTTTGCCGTGCTCGTCGACGACGACGATCCAGGTCACGCCTGCGGCGCGTGCGCGGCCGATGACTTCCTGCGAGGAGTCGCCGACGCGTGCGGTGACGACGGGCTCGTGTTCGACGTCCTTGACCCTCGAGAGCGTCAGGTGGGCAAGCGTCGCGCCGGAGCCGATGAACTCTTCGACGAAGGCGTTGGCGGGCTTGGCGAGAATTTCCTCGGGGGTGGCGTACTGCTCGATCTTTCCGCCTTCGGAGAGGATGAGCACCTTGTCACCGAGTTTGGTGGCTTCCTCGAAGTCGTGGGTGACGATCACGATGGTCTTGGCGACTTCGTGCTGGATCGCGATGAGGCTGTCCTGCAGGCGGACTCGGGTGATGGGGTCGACGGCACTGAAGGGCTCGTCCATCAGCAGAACCGGTGGGTCCGCCGCGAGTGCACGTGCGACGCCGACGCGCTGTTGCTGTCCGCCGGACATGTCCTTGGGGAGTCGGTCTCGGAAGGTGTCCGCGTCGAGGCCGACGAGGTCGAGGAGGTATTCGGTGCGCTCGGCGATGCGTTTCTTGTCCCAGCCCAGCACTCGGGGGATGGCGCCGATGTTCTTCTGCACCGACCAGTGGGGGAAGAGTCCGCCTGCCTGGATGACGTATCCGATGGACTGACGCAGCTTGTCGGGATCCTCGCCGGTGACGTCGCGGTCGCCGATGAAGAGCCTGCCCTCGGTGGGCTCGATCAGCCGGTTGATCATCTTGAGGGTCGTCGTCTTGCCGCAGCCGGACGGCCCGACGAAGGCGACGATGTGTCCGGCTTCGATCTCGAGGTCGATCTTCTGGACGGCGGGCTTGGTCTGGCCACGATACTGCTTGACGACGCCGTCGAGCCGAATCGAAGCACCCGAGACGGTGCGGTCGGTGTCGGTCATGACAATCCCTTCGAGATGGTGAGGCGCCCGAGAAGGACGAGCAGGGCGTCGAACACCAATGCGATGACGACGATGAGAACGGTTCCGGTGACTGCCATTTCGACGGAGTTGGTTCCGCCGAGCCTGGACAGTCCGTTGAAGATGAGCGATCCGAGGCCGGGTCCGAGGACGTAGGCGACGATCGCGGCGACGCCGACGACCATCTGGGTGGACACGCGGATGCCGGTGAGAATCACGGGCCACGCGATCGGCAGCGATACGGAGACGAGAATTCGCCAGCGGGACAGTCCGATTCCGCGGGCGGATTCGATGGTCGCGTCGGGTACCGATCGCAGTCCGACGATGGCGTTTCCGATCACGGGCATCGCGGCGAAGAACGCGAGCATGATGAACGACGGCACCACGCCGAGCCCGAACGGGACGATGAGCAGTGCCAGCAACGCGAGCGACGGGATGGTCAGTGCCACTCGACTGCTCGTCAATGTAAGTGCCGAGAACAACGGGAGTCGGTGTACTGCGACCGCGACGACAATCGCGACGAGACTGCCGACGAGAACAGTTTGAAATGCCAGTGACGCATGCTGATACGTCAGAAAGGAGAGGAACTGCCCCCGCCCCTGAAGATAGTTCCACAAATCCACGCGTATCTCCCTTTTGCAGCCGCGTATTTCACCGAACACAGTGCTGCCGGTTTCAGTTCGGGGACGTTACCGGCATTTCCCCGCCTTCGCGGGGTTTTACCCCTCCGGCGGGTGTAGGGTCGATGCGTCGCGAGAACGGGATCGTGGCCCGTTCACCTGCAGGGATTCCGACCTCGGGGACGCTTCGCGGAACGCTGGTCGCACTTAAAATCAGCTCGAGCAGAATTGCCCACTCCCGTGGCCGCCGGACCGTCGAGCGGTCGGGTTCATCGAAGAAAATGAGCGACTCGACGGGATCGAGCGCGGCTCGCGGGCGGGCCGACGGTTTGCGGACACGCGCGGTCGACAGGGGCCCCACGCTGGGGCGATGCCTCGGGTACCGTTATCGGACCGGGAAGTTCGGTAATGAATTGTCGCCTACTCCCGATGAACCAGACACATTCCGAGCCAGGAGGGACATGCCGAACCGCAGCCGAGCACCCAGGCACGCTGCTGCCCTGGTGAGCGCGGCTGTCTCGGTGGGGGCTGCGGCCCTGCTGCTCGCCGGATGTACCGCCGACGCCGAGGCTCCGACGCCGGTGAGTTCCGCGGCACCCACCACGACCGCGGCCGCGGACAGCACGTCCACCAGTTCGGTGCCGCCGCCTGCACCTGCCGCCGAGGCGACGACGCCCCTGTTGGTGCCACCGAGTGTCATTGCCTCGGCGTCCGAGCCGCCGCCGTACGAGCCACCGTCGTACGAGCCACCGTCGTACGACCCGGCGACGCAACCGCAGGACGTCACCTACGATCCGCCGCCGGTCGCCTCTTTCGATCCGCCCGAGCCCGTGACGCCGCCTCCGAACCCGATCGACTCGCGAGGATTCCCGCTGGGCACGACGTGTGGGCCGGTGTCCTGCACCTCTCCCGACGGTCTGATCTTCGTCAATCCCGAAGCGGTCCCCAATTTGAGCGACCGGGGCTTCGACCTGTGTGATCACACGTACTGTCCGCCTCCGGGACTGCCGATCGTTCCGGATCAGCTGCCGTCGACGGGCAGCTCGGGCGGGACTCCGACGTCACCTCGCTGAGTGCGTACGGCACAATTCGGGCGTGCTGAAGACGCGGCGGTATCGCATTCTCCTCGCGGGCGGAGTTCTGCTGGTGATCGTCGCGGGGTTGCTCCTCGGCCCACTCAGGAAGCCTGCGCTGTACGTATGGAATGCCGAGTGCTTCGGCTGGAGTACCTCCGACAGTGGAGTTCGTATCGCCGCTCTCGGCGATTCCATCGCGGAGGGAAACTCGGCCGTCGGGTGGGGAATCCACGGTGACACCTCGTGGTATTCCCATCTGGTGTGCGGGGCGGACGCACGCGGCGCCGATGCAATCAATGCAGGTCGACGAGGGCAGACGACGGCTCAGATCCGGGCCCGTATCGACGAAGTCCTGGACGCGGAACCCCAGGTACTGGTCGTGGGCGGTGGCACGAACGATCAGGCCCGCGGGGTGCCGCTCGAGCAGACCATGGACAATCTTCGTTTCATCCTGGACAAGGCGCGCGATATCGAGACGGTTGTACTGACGACGGTGCCGCGGTCGAGATCTGCGACGGACGATCGTCTCGACACTGCGATCAGAATCCTTGCGGCTGAGCGTGGGATCCCCCTCGTCGATTTCGCGTCGACGCTGACACGACCGGGCGCGACGTTCGACGGAATCCATCCGACGGCCGATTCGGCCAGGATCATGGCAGATCAGGTGGCCGATGCCGCCGGTCTGCGCGTAAGAATCGCGTCGAGCGAATAGCTCACCCGAATCGTCTCGATGGTCCACTATTGACGCCATGAACTCGGACCACGGCATGTCGACTCTCCCTGATGTGGAGAGCGCGCAGTCGATCACGGCCGTCCTGTTGTCCGCCGGCGGGGAGTCCGACGGGTGGTCCGGGGAGGTGCTCGAGGCACTGTGCCGCACCCATGCGCGTGCGCATCTGCATTTCATCCTTCCTCCACCGTCGAACATCTCCATTCAGTTGTGCAATTCGATGTCGGCGGCGTTCGGCGCGTTCACCGGTCCGTTGCCGGATTACTCGTCTGCGGAGACCGTGATCGAGAACCTTGCCGAGCAGTTGGCACCGACGGGGCGCGGATGGTCGTGGGCCCCGAGTCCGTCGGTGATCGGTAAGTCGGCGACTGCTCGCTCGAAGCCTCGTACGGTGCTCGGAGCTCGTCGTCGGCCGCTGTACGCACTGTGGTTCCGGGCGTTGAATTATCGGCCCATCTGACCGTTCACGGCTTTCGTTCACACTGATCCAATACGTGGTCGATCCGGCTGTGGTGCGCCACCATAGCGGTCATGACGACGGTAATCACACGTAGCGCTCCACCCGCTCTCGATTCCGACGAGTTGCGTTCCATCATCGAGGAAATCGCAGCCGACGCGAAACGTCGACGCGACGGCGAGGACGGACCGCCGTTCGTGGCCATCGACCTGATCCGTGAGCACCGATTGGGTGCGGTGCGCCTTCCGGTGGAGGAGGGTGGAGCCGGATACACGCTCCGAGAACTGTTCACACTGTTGATTCGTCTGGCGGAGGCCGACCCCGATGTTCCGCACATCATCCGTATTCATCTCGGTTTCGTCGAGGAACGTCGACGCACACCCGATCGTGTGTCCGGGGAGTTCTGGCTCGACAAGGTGCGTGACGGACTGCTCATCGGCGGCGCGAACAGTGAACTGACCTCTCGCGCAGTCGGTGTCTACACCTACGACACCACGCTGACGCCGGACGGAGACGGTTATCGCCTGGACGGCACCAAGTTCTACAGCACCGGAAGCCTCTTCTCCGACTACCTGCGTGTGTCCGCGAACGATTCGGAAGGAAAACAGGTTTCGGCTGTGGTCCCTGCCCACCGCGAGGGCATCGAGCACGTGAACGACTGGGACGGAATCGGTCAGCGCCACACCGGTAGCGGCACGACGCGGTTCGTCAACGTGAGAGTCGAGAAGTCGGAGTTGTTGCCGTTCCAGTGGTCCGAGCACTCGGTGCGTCCGCGGCAGGCGTTCCCTCAGTTGCTGCTGCATGCCGTCGGTGCGGGAATTCTGCGCTCCGTGGTGTCCGACGCGTCGGAACTGGTGCGCGGACGCGCTCGCTCCTACACCTTCGCGGCAGCGGAGGAGCCGCGCCACGACCCGCAACTGTTGCAGATCATCGGATCACTGTCGGCCGCAGCGTATGCCGCGGAGGCGATCGTGTTGACGGCGTCGGATGCACAGGACATCGCGTCGGCGGCGTTCCTGGCGTCCGGAGAACCGGACGAGAAGCTCGAGCACGACGCAGCCCTCGCCGCAGCGAAAGCCAAGATTTCCGTCGAGGGTCTGGCATTGAACGCCGCAACCGAGCTGTTCGGCGTCGGTGGCGCGTCCGCGACCAGGCAGAGCGCGCACCTGGATCGGCACTGGCGCAATCTCCGTACCTTGTTCTCGCACAACCCAACCGTCTACAAGGCACGGACCGTCGGGGACTTCGTGGTCAACGACGCCGCACTACCGTCGGTCGGTTTCTTCTGATCGCTCGACAGGGTGGAGATGCATGGGCTGTGCATCTCCACCCTGTCGACGGGGTTACCGATCGAAGGCGAGGATGGCGCGGTAACGAGGCGATCCCCACCACGCGAGCTCGTCGAGTGTCTCGACCGGAACCGGGTGGTTGTGCAGGTCCACCCAGGTTTCGCCGACCTCGACGGCGGTCGAGGAATCCTGCACCAGGAAAACCCCGTCGTGGAAGCCGTGGACGACGATCCAGTGCGGTCCATGCCTGCCGCGCTGGTAGTGGGAGTCGATCAGCGGTATCAGAATCTTGCCCGACTCGGCCAGCTCACGGATGAAGTCCGCAGAGATGTCCTGCACGACGGTCTCGACTCCGAGCTCGGCTGCTTCGTCGGCGAACTGACCGGAGACGAAACGTCGCAGCTCGCGGTCCTCCTTCGAGCGAGAGGTGTCGGTCCGCTCGGGGTCTTCGTCGGTCAGGTACAGCGTCGGGACGTACCCTCGCCTCGCCGCAGCAACCGCAAGCCCGTAGGGCATGGTGCCGCCGCTCGCGGTCCCTTCGCGCCACAGGCCCAGCTCACGGGTGCGATCGAGGCCCTCCCCCGCACCGAGCAAGTCGAACGTCACCATCAACGACACAGGCCCACAGGTGAATCCTGTGGTCTGACGGTAGTACGGCGGCTCGACGGGATCGGCCAAGGCGACACGCCACTTCACCAATCCGACCGGAACGGCACCGTAATCTGTTATGTCATCGGCGAGTTCGTCGACGACGGGCCGTACCGGGTTGATCGGCTCCCGCAAGGACTCGTAGCCGAGCGCCTTCACCTGCGCGACCAGCGGACTTTCCTGTGGTAGTTGCCATTTGACAGCTACCGCAGTACGCGCGAATGCGTACTCCTCCAAGGCTGCCACCAGTTCGGCGAGCACCGGCTCACCCAGCCAGGCGCCCACCACCTTCACGTACGCTGCGTGCGGACGGTTGACGACGAGCAACAAACCCTGAAGTGCGCCGTCGGCGATCGCGGTGACGGTGTGCGCTTCCTGAACACCGCCGTAGATCTCGGCCTCGGCCACGAACTCGGCAGGCAATCCGTCGATTTTCGCCAGGGCTTCGACCGGCCGTGTGTCGAGCAAGGTCACCTCGATCTGCGTCATCGGACCACCGCCGTGAACTCCTCGGTGATACGTGCTTTGACAGCGGGCTCACGTGCTTCGCGCTCGGCGAGATCGGCGACGACGGCAGGTGCCTCGTCCTGGGTCAGGACGGCGATACCGTCACTGTCACCGAAGACGATGTCGCCGGTGGCGATCACTGCGCCGCCCGCGTCGACGGGCTGTCCGACCGATCCTTCGCCGCCGATTCGGCGCGTGGTGCGCGGACTGACCGACCGGTAGTAGACCGGCAGTCCCGACGCTGCGATCTCGTCGAAGTCGGTGATCGCGCCGTTGATGACGATGCCGTTCGCTCCCGACACGGCGATGCGGTGCGCGACGATGCCGCCGATCGAAGCACGACTTCCCGAACCCGGTTGCGAGACGACGAGAACGGTACCCGGGGTGAGCTGATCGAGCGCCTCCTTCAGGGCCGAGGCGTCGTATTCGCCGATCTGGACCGTCAGCGCGACACCCGTGAGCCTGATCGGACGCGAGATGGGATGGAGCTCGGTGACGAACCCGTGGTCACGGTGATGCCCGAGGGTGGATGTTCCCACCGTCGTGAGGTGCCGGAAGGTTGTCTCGTCGATCTCCGGTCGTCGTGTCTGGGTGCTCATTCCCTCTCTCCTTCAGTTGATTCCACCACTAGAAACTTCTTCAGCGACTGTTCGAGGGCTGCGGTGGTGAGTCGGATCGATTCGACGTCGACGCGTTCGTCGTCACCGTGGAATCGGCTACGGAACGACGCCATGTCGACCTCCCGGGAGTACAGACCGAATCCGTAGACGATCGAGCCGGCGGCCCGTAGGTGGCGTCCGTCGGTACCACCGGGCATGATCATCGGAACAAGATGCGCGCCTGGGTAGAACTGCCTCATTGCGTCCTCGATGACGGAGTAGAACTCCGTTCGAGGGGGCGAGCTGCTCGCGGCACCGGTGAACTCCTCGATCACGTCGATGGACGACAAGAGTTCGTCCAGAACAGTTTTCAGGTGACGTTCGACGTCGTTCTCGTCCTGGCCTGGCAACAGGCGGATGTCGAGTCCGACGGTGGCGCGACCTGGTATGACGTTGCGCTTGTCCCCAGCATCGACGATGTTCGGCGAAACGGTCATATGCGTCATCGCGTGGCCGTAGCCCTTCAGATCCCCGAGTTCGCTCAGCGCGTCGTTCAGAGTCGTCGGATCGAGCAGTCGTGCGCGCAGTTGCGGAGAGAAGTCGGAGGCCTCGACGAAGGACTGCCAGTGCTCGAGAACCACAGCTTGGCCCGGTTCGTTCAGTAATCTGGTGACGGCCTCCGCGGCAATACCCGCCGCGTTGCGCGCTCCCCATGGCGTCGATCCGTGGCCGGGTCTCCCGTGGATCTCCAACCGACGCGGCGCTCCGCCTTTCTCTCCTACTGTCAGCGTGACGCCGGGCGAATCCTGCTCACTCAACACGATTCCGCCGTTCTCGGTGAGCGAGTACGTCGCCGCGATGAGTTCGGGCCGGTTCTTGGTGATCCAACCGGCTCCCCACGTACCGCCGGCTTCCTCGTCGGCCGTCGCCGCGAAGACCAGATCGCCGCGTAGCCGAATCTTGCTCTGCGCGAACGATTTGAACACCACCGCCATCGAGGCGACGAGTCCGAGCATGTCGATTGCGCCTCTGCCCCAGACGGTCCCGTCGATCAACTCACCGCCGAAGGGATCGTGGGTCCACCCCGACGGGTCGGCCGGAACCACGTCGAGGTGGCCGACCAGCGCCACCGACGGAGCTCGAGGATCGGTTCCTCGTAGCCTGCCGATCAGGCTCGCACGACCTGGCGCAGGTTCGACCACCTCGAAGTCGACGCCGATGTCCCCGAAGAACTGCTGCAGCACCGCGACGTTGCGGGTCTCCTGACCCGACTCCACGGTGCCGTCGTTGACGCAGGCACTGCGAATCAGCGCCTGCAGCAGTTCGACTGTCTCGCTCACGACGCCACCACCGCGTCGATATCGGTCGGAAACAGTGCGTCGACGTCAGCGGGCGTGTCCAGCAGGCCCTGCTCGTAGTGCTCGGTGAGAAAGTCGGAGATCATGGTTCTGTTCTGCTCCAATCCGTAGGGCATCCAATCGCGGCCGAACACCCGCTCGGTGGTGCGGAGTTCGTCGACCAACCACGGGGTGACGTCGGCGAGTTTGTTGTGACGCAGGATGCTGAGACGCTTCGAGTCCTCGATGGCGCGTACGACGGCCAGGACGGTGTCCGGCGATTCGTCGAGCAGCGCCGTCCGCGCGGCCAGAACGTGAATGCCGGGCACGTACCCGACCCGCAGGTAGTACGCGGTTTCGGCCGCTCGGACATCCGGGAGCAGCGGGCGCAGCAGCGAGTCCGCAGCATCGAAACCCGGCGGCATGAACGGGGTCATCACAGCGTCCAGGCTCTTGTCCGACAAGCCGCCGACCAGCGTGTCACCGTGGTCGAGGTGCTGCACGTGCGGGCCGGGGCGTGTGGGCCCGATCCTGTCGTGGGCTGGGTGGGCTGGGGTCAAAGGGCCTACGCGCCAGTCGATGTCCTCCAGAGCTACGCCTTCGTCCCGTACCAATGCGCGGGTCCAGGTGTTACCACTGTCCGGCCATCCGGTCAGGCCCACGGTGGCCCCGCGCAACTGTGTGAGCGAGTGCAACGGCGAGTCGCTGCGAGTGATGATGCATCGATGTCGAAACCCTTGCATGACGAACACCGGTAGTGCGGTCACCGAGTGGTCCCCGCGGGCTCGGTGTTGGACGTACTGGCTGAACGAGGTCTCGGCAACGTCGATCCGTGGTTCGGCGTAGATGTTCGGGGTGCTGTCCCGACGTTCGAAGTGCAGGTCGACTCCTTCGGCCGTGACGTCTCCCAGCGCGAGTGGCAGCAGGTGGTCCCAGTGCCGCGCGACGAATGTCAGCGTCATGCCGCCCCTCGATCCGAGGTTGTCGCCTGTCTGATGGACTCACCCAGCACGACGAATCCGGCCACCGCGAGAGTCAGCACTCCAGCGGGGTACACCAGCAGGTGCGGTGCCGCCTGGAAGTAGTTCTGTGCTGCCGACAATTGCAGACCCCACGACTGCGCCGGAGGTTGCAGGCCGATTCCGAGATAGGTCAGCGTCGCCTCGGCGGAGATGACTGCGCCGATCTGCAGTGTCGCCAGGACTATGACCGGGCCGACGGTGTTGGGCACCACGTGGCTGACCAGTATGCGTAACGTCCCGAGACCGGACGATCGTGCAGCGACGATGAAGTGGCGGTTTCTGATCGACAACGCTTCCCCGCGGGTCACGCGCATGGCGGTGGGCCAGGCGAACACCGCGAGAACGACGCTCAACAACCAGACACTGCGCCCTTGAATGGAATTGAGTACCACAATCGCGCCGAGCAACAGTGGTAGCGCGAAGACGATCTCGGACAGTCGCGAGACGAAGGCGTCGACGAGCCCGCCGAAGTAACCGGCCGCAATCCCCAGGACCACAGCAACGACGGACGTCAGCAGGGTCACCGTCACTCCGACGACGATCGATGCACGAGCGCCGTGCACGACACTGGCGAACAGGTCGCACCCCTGCACGGTGAACCCGAACGGATGTCCGGTGGACCAGTCGGGAGCGCCCCTGCTCAGTGACAGTTCGCACACACGCGGGTCCCCGTGACCGAAGAGTCCGGCGATCGGGCCGGGGAGTACTGCGATGAGGAGGAAGAAGGCAACGATCGGAGCGCCGATCCAGAAGCCGGGGCTGCGTTTCAGGCTCGTCCAGACTCGTCCGGTCTCGATGTCTTCCCCGGGTGGAAGTTGGATCATCTACTTGTCCTGTCGAATACGTGGGTCGAGCAGGTGATGCGCGATCTCGACGACGATGTTGACCGCGACTGCGACCAGCACCAATGCCGACACGATCCCGACCACCACGGTTCCCTGTTGTGAGCTGATTCCGGTGAACAGTTCGCCGCCGACACCGGGAAGATTGAAGATCCCCTCGACCACCACCGATCCGCCCAGTAGGCCACCGAGATCGAGACCCAGGTAGGTCACTACGGGCACGAGGGCATTACGCAGGATGTGCCGCACCGTCAGTCGTCTGGTCGAGATGCCCTTGGCACGAGCAGTTCTGACGAAATCCGCCGACCGCGTCGACAACACACTCGACCGAGTCAGACGCGCAACCGGCCCGAATCCCAGTGTGGCCAGGCAGATTGCAGGCAGCAGGTACGACGTCGGCCAGCCCTCGGAAATTCCGGCCACCGGGAGGATGCCCCAGGACACCCCGACGATCGACTGTACGAAGAAGGCCAACACGAACGTGGGAACCGCGAGCGTCAGTACCGTCGCCGCCAGTACCGCTTTGTCCAGCAGACCGCCAGGTCGCAGCGCGGCGAGCGTGCCCGCGGTGACACCGACGATCAGTTCCAGGACCCACGCTGTCAGAGCAAGTTTGATCGCTACCGGCCACGCACGCGCGAGAATGGTTCCGACGTCCTCACCGCCGACAGTGGTACCGAAGTCTCCGCGAGCGATACCCGAGACATAGCTCCAGTACTGCACCAGCAGTGGATCGTCGAGATGGTATTTGGCGCGGATGGCCGACTCGACGGCGTCGGTCAGTACTGCGTCGCCGATCAGTGCTTGCACCGGATCACCAGGGAGGGCGAACACCGCGACGAACACTATGAGTGACGTGCCGATCAGAATCAGCAGGGCCTGGCCTAGCCGCGCCGCAATCCGTCGTGCAGTTCGTGTCTTCGTGGCGCCCGCGGTGGAGGCGGACCGAGGCTGTTCTCGGTCCGCCACCGCGAGTGCCTGCTCAGGCAACGGTCACCGTGGTGAACGGGCTCTTGTTGAACGGATCCTCGGTGTAGCCCTCTACGTTGTCCGCGACTGCGACCGCCCGCCCGGCACTCCACAGCGGAATGTTCGGAAGCTCGTCGAGCAGGATGTCCTTGGCCTGGTCGTAGAACTGGGTCGATTCCTCGTTGGTCGCCGCCGCCGCCTGATCCAGCAATGCGTCGAATTCGGGGTTCGAATAGCCGTTGTAGTTGGTGCCGCCTCCGGTCCGGTATGCATTGCCCAGCAACGCGAACGGCGACGGGTAGGCAACAGGGGTGTTGAGCGACACCGGGTTGGGGACTTGCCTGCCCCGAAGTGCAGCATGGGTGTTCTCCGACGGAATGAATTCCAGTGTCACATCGGTCAGACCCAGCACCGTCGCCCACTGGTTGAGGACGGCCTCACTCCACTCGTCGCGTCCGGTGCCGGTCACGACCGTGATCTTCACCTGGCCGTCGATACCGCCTGCTTCGTCCCACAGCTGCTTCGCGCGTTCAGGGTCGTAGTCGAGGTTGGTCGAGTCGGTGTCGGCACGGTAGCCGTTCCCGGACGGCGCACTGAAATCGGTCAATGGCTGGGTCGACGAGTCGAGGAGCGCGTCGATGATGCCCTGACGGTCGATCGCCAGCGACAGTGCTCGGCGGATTCGCGGATCCGCGTAGGCCGGGCTCCAGGTCGGCACCCCGAGGTAGGTGAAGTTGGAGCTGGCTGACTGGACGAACTTGTCGCCGAGGGTTGCCTTTGCGCTTTCCACGTCCTGCTGCAGCAGTGCGGTCACGTCGACTGCACCGGCCTGGAAATCGCGGTAGGCGACGTCGTATCCGGTGTAGATCTTGAAGGTGACGCCGCCGTTCTCGGCTTTCTCACCGCCATACTCGTCGTAGCGGACGGTTTTGATCTCCGGTCCACCTGTCCACGGCTCGCTGATCTCGTAGGGGCCGTTGCCGATCGGCTTCGTCGCGAAGGCTTCGAGATCATCCAGCGCTGCTGCCGGCAGAGGATAGAACGCCGGTTGGCCGATCTGGTACAGGAACTGGCTCTGTGGTTTGGTCAACGTGACGGTGAGGCTCAGCGGCCCGGTGACCTCGACGCCGGACAGGGAGTCGGCGGTCGGTGCGCCTTCGTCGGGGTTGAGCGCGTCGTAGCCTTCGATGCCTGCGAGCTGCGAGCTGCCGACCCAGGCGTTGGCTGGGTCTGCTGTGGTGTTCCATCCTCGCGCGAAGGACTCGGCGTCGACGACCTCGCCGTTCTGGAAGGTCCATCCGTCCTTCAGCGTGATGTCCCAGACCTTCTGGTCGTCGGTCTCGATCGAGTCGGCAACGAGGTTGACCGGTTCCCCGGTGTCGCTGTCGTACTTCACGAGTCCGGAGAACAAGGTCTCGGAGACCGACAGTGCGAAGTACCCGCCTGAGTTCCCGGGCACGATGGATGTCGGTTTCTGCGTCGCGACGCGGAGGATGTTGTCCGACGGCTCGCCGGACGCCTCACTGGACGAACCTCCGCCGCAGGCGGTCAGTACTACTGCTGCGACAGCGAGCAGAGCACTGCCGATCAGGGGTGTGCGTTTCATCTGTTCTTTCCATTCGACTTGCCCGAACCTGGTCAGGTTCGGTTGTGCACCGTTGTGTTTCAGACTTCGATCGGCACGCGAAGACCCGGAACGGCACCGAGCAGTTCTCGGGTGTAATCGTGTTGCGGGTTGTCGAACACCGTTGTTGTCGAGCCGTATTCGACGATCTTCCCTTTGGTCATCACGGCCACGTCGTCGGCGATCCGGCGCACGACGCCGAGGTCGTGCGAGATGAACAGGTACGTCAACCCCAGATCTGTCTGCAGTGTCTGCAGCAGGTCGAGCACCTGCGCCTGGACCAGGACGTCGAGCGCGGAAACCGGTTCGTCGCAGACGATCAGCTCGGGTTCGGCGGCGAGAGCACGGGCGATGGCGACGCGTTGGCGTTGCCCACCGGAGAGTTCACTCGGTCGCCTGCGCAACGTGGCCGCCGCAAGTCCCACAAGGTCGAGCAGCTCGGCTGCACGGGCCTTGCGGGAGGATCGATCACCGATACCGAACGCAGACAGGGGCTCTCTCAAGATTCGGTCGACGGTGTACGTGGGGTCGAGCGAGGCGTACGGGTCCTGAAAGATCGGCTGGACGCGCCTGCGAAACGCACGAAGTTCGCGCCCCTTCAACGACGCGACATCGGTGCCTTCGAAGAATACGCGGCCCGCACTCGGGGTGTTCAGACCGAGGCACGACCACGCTGTCGTGCTCTTTCCCGAGCCGGATTCCCCGACGAGTGCCAGCGTCTTGCCTCGCTCGAGAACGAAGGACACGTCGTCCACCGCGGGTACTCCGCCGAAGCTCTTGGACAGGTTTCTCACTTCGAGCACGATCGACGCCTCAGCCGGGGTCGCGGCTTCTCGAACCGGCCGCGCCGAGGGGACGGATGCCAGTAGCGCCCGGGTGTAGTCGTGTTCGGGTTGGCCGAATACCGCAGCTGCAGTGCCGGATTCGACGACACGGCCGTGACGCATCACGACGATTCGATCGGCGCGTTCGGCGGCGAGCGCAAGGTCGTGCGTGACGAGAAGAATCGCGGCACCGGAACCGGCGACGACCTCGGCCAGGTTGTCGAGGATGCGCCGTTGCACGGTGACGTCGAGCGCTGAAGTGGGCTCGTCGGCAATCAACAGTGCGGGCGAATTCACCGACGCCATGGCGATCAACGCGCGCTGACGCATACCGCCCGAGAATTGGTGCGGATACTTCCGGCGCTCGGCACCGGGAAGGCCTGCACGAGTGAAGGCCGACGCAGTCTCGTCGTGCACCTCTGCGCGCGGCAGGCGCCTGTGCGCCCGCACGGCCTCGTCGACCTGGTGTCCAATTCGTAGCACCGGATCCAGGTTGGACATCGGGTCCTGGGGCACGAGGCCGATGCGGCGTCCTCTGATCGTTCGCCAGTCGTTCTCTTTCCAGCTCGTGGTGTCCGAACCGTCCACACGAATGGTGCCGGAGGTGACGGACGCGGAACTGGGGAGCAGCCCGAGGATGGCCGATACGAGAGTGGACTTGCCGGACCCCGATTCTCCGACCACAGCGACCACTTCGCTCGGTCCGATCTGCAGGTCCACGCCGTCGACGGCGACGTGCTTGTTCTTGCCCGATCCGAACTCGACGACCAACCCGGCGATGTCGACGATGGAATTCGACTCGGGTACTGCACTTTCCGACACTGGCTGCATCCTTCGCTTCTCAACGCTTGCTCGCTTCGGTTTGAAGCGAGCCAGGTTTTGCTCGGAAGCACCCCGCCGCTGAACGAGGGTTGCTGTCCACCAGCCGAGCCATACGGTGGATCTCTGAACCGAGTTCGAAGATAGCGACTTACTGATGAGTTGTTTAATTTACATACCTATGACTATTGCCACTATCCAGTAACCACGGACGAGGTGGACCCGTCGTGACCTGCGCAAACGACCCACCGGCCGAACCATCTCATTTCGGACATCGGCTCACGTCGGAATCAGACTGAACGAATATATTGACAAACTCGGGTTACATCGCGTCGTAGAAGAACGATGCGACTTTTGGGCCGTCCAGGCCTGAGAATCGGATGGAAACCTTCCACTCCCCCGGCGCTGGGACGACCAGGTGCTCGCTGCGCCAGATGGTTCGGTCACCGTCGTGCACAGGTTCGGTGAGTTCGACGGGCAATCGGGCGACGTTGGCGTCCACCGAGGACAGGTCGGCGCTGACGCCGACGTCGGAAGCCCCCGCACCTTCGTACGTGACGGTGAGCTGCTGGGGTCCTCGCCTGATCGAGTCGATTCCGATGTCGAGGACATCCGAGGAACCGAAGTCGAGGGTGGTGGCGATGTTCGTCGTGTACACGTCCTTGGCCGGCGTGTGCGAGGACAGGATCGAGGTCAGGGCCAGAACCGCTACGGCCACTGCGGTTTCCACGAGAAGGGTCCGGCGTCGGAATCGTCGGTACGCCAGATGTCCGAGGCCGACGACGAACGCGACTGCGAGAACTTTGGCCAGCAACACTGCTCCGTACGACGTCCTCCACAGCGCCGGCAGCGGCTGGACCTGCAGCAGCGACAGACCGAGGCCCGCAACGACCACGAGTCCGACGTGCACCGTCGCGATGCGGTGCCAACGCTGCAGTCGGGGTGCCGCACGCAGTACGAGCAGCATCACCGCGAGGCCGCCCAGCCACACCGTCATGCCGTAGACGTGCAGGAGCGTCGCCAGGAACGCCCACGGCCATCCTCCGGCAGAGCCGCCGTGGCCGCTGAGAGTCACGGCGAGAATCGCCGCGCCGGCGTACACGAGACCGAACACGATCGGGGTGCGCCCGATTCCGGCCGCAACCATCGACAATCCCACTGCCACAAGCAAGGCCGAACCGTGCGGCGTGACGAGCACAGTACCGAGTCCGGCGGTCGAGATCTCTCGTGCTCCCCCGGATTGTTGCGCGACGAGTACGAACAGTCTGCCTGTCAGTCCGAGAGCCACTGCGAGAGCACCGATTCGGTACACCACCCGAAAACGGGTCGTACCCACCGCTGATCTCCACACGAGCAACGAGGACAGCAGAACACCCGCAGTGGCCACCAAGCCCAAATAGGCAAGGGTTTTGGCCGGGTAGTTCAGGTATTGTTCGACGCCACCGCCGGACTCCCCTGCGTCGAATTTTCCCTGCTGAGTCACCGATCCGACGGTGAACTGGATCGACAACGACACCACGTGTGTGTCGGCCGAGACGACGCGAGCCGTGGCCAGGTACGCACCGTCCTGGACGGTGACGGCGGGGACGAGGACGATCCGGCGTCGACCGTCGTCCACGCGTACGTCGGAGAAGTCGAATGTCTTTCCGTCCCCGTCGATCAGCTGCGCCGACCCCTCGATGAGGGTGACGGGTTCGTTCAGCTGCAGAGTCAGCTCGCTCGGGGCGTCGTCGACGTGCGTTCCGGTGGTCGGAGTCGTCGAGATCAGACTTGCGTGTGCGGACGCGGTCCCGCTGCCGAGCAGTAGCCCGGCGGCGAGCACCACGAGCACGATGCCGAGGTCACGAACCCGCGCCACGACCCCGCCGCACCACCAGTCCCAACCCGGCGATCGCGGCTACGGCGAGCACCAGGCTCACCACCGAGACGGTCGGCCACACCCAGGTGGTGCCATCGGTTTCGGTGTCCTCGTGCCGGGCCGACGCGGTGTCCCCGTGTCCGTCGCCGTGGCTGTGCGCGTCCGACGCCGCCACCAACGCGACCTCGGGTGCGGGGTGCTCGGGTTCGCTGGCGTCGTCGACGGCGACCTCGTTCCAGGACACGACCGAGCCGTCCGAGTAGGACTGGTCCGACGGCAGTGCGATGGAGTCGACGTCGTCCGGCCACGGTCCGCCGGAGAACGAGAAGTCACGGAATTCGTCGACGCCGTATCCGCCTGCGGGGTCGGCGACCGTCCAGCTGATCCTGGCGACGCGGCCGGTGTCGCCACCTTCACGCTCCACGGTCGCCGTCCACCCGGGGACGGGAAGGGTGCGCGCCGACGTCAGGTCGACGCCGTCCGGCAGCGTCACTGTCAGCCGGACGGTCGACGCCGTGGCCGATTCTCCCGGCACGATCAGTCGGACGATGCCGTAGCCGCCCTGGGGGACCGGATCGCCGTCCGTCCGTACGTGTGCTGCCGCGGGTGCCGCGAACGCGAGGAGTGCCACCGCTGCCGTCGTCGTGACGGCACCTGCCCGGCGCAAGGAATGGGTCATCGTCTTCTCTCTCGTCAGTTGGTGTGTGCGGCAGTCACAGGGATGTTCGCGCCGTGGTATTTCGATTCGAGGAACTGTGCGGTTTCGGGGCTTTCGAGCGCGTGCGTCAGTTCGAGCACCCGCTCGTCGCCTGCGAGACGTGACGGGGCGACGACGACGTGTGCGTACGGATTCTCGGGTCCTGGTTCGACGGCGAGTGCGTCGGTCGCCGGGTCGAGTCCGATGGACTCTGCCTGCTTCGGGGTCAGGACGACGGCGTCGTAGTTGTCGTACAACCCGTCGACGAATTCGCCGTACTCGAGCGGTAGCAGGGACAGGTGCCGCAGCGAGTCCACCACGTTCGCTTCCGTGACGGTCAGGTCCTGCACGGTGGTGCCGCCGAAGGGTCGGTCCAGCTGCGTCAGGCCGGCGCTCTGCAGCAAGTAGAGTCCGCGGGCGAAGCCGGTCGCGGTGTTCGGCAGGACCACCTTGGAGCCGTGCGGCAGGCTACTACCGGTGACCTGGTCCTCGACGAGGTCGACGTTCAGCCAGTCGGCAGTGTCGGCGAGGTCCTTCCATGTCGACGAGTACAGCCCGTAGGGAACGACATTGACCTTGGACACGATGCTCAGCGCGTCCAGGCCGTTCTCCTGCTGGTCCGCCTCGAACGCCGGAATGTGCTGGTAGTACGACAGATCTCCCTCCCCGGCCGCCACCTTGGAATTGGAGTGCTCGTCGGCATCGATCAGTTCGAGCCGAAGGTCGGGTAGCAGAGTGTCGGCCGCGTACTGCAGGATCTCGCGGTCGTCACCGGCACCGACGTACACCGTCAGTGTGTCGGTGCCGGCCGAACCGTCGTCGATCCGAATGTTCGAACCGCACGCGACCAGCAGCGGAATGACGAGTGCTACCAGTGTTGTTCGGTATCTCATCTACTCGTGAGTCCTCGTTGCCATCCGGTCACCTTCCACTCGACGCCGGTCATGACGGCGTTGACCAGAATGCCGATCAGGCCGAGAGTGAGGATGCCTGCGTACATCTGCGGAGTTTGGTAGCGAAGTGCCGCGTTGTTGATGTAGATGCCGATGCCTTGTGCACCGCCGACGAGTTCGGCCGCGACGAGCGCCGTGAACGCGTTGGCAGCGGCCAACCTGATGCCGGGGAAGATGCCGGGAATGGCGGCGGGCAGCACGACCTGGGTGAAGATGTACACCCGTCCTGCACCGAGCGTGCGTGCTGCATTCAGCAGGATCCGTTCGACGCTCGACACTGCGCCGACGGCGGTGATGAAGATCGGCCAGAAGCACGCCCAGAAGACGATGGCGATCTTCGATTCCTCACCGATGCCGAGGAAGACGACGAACACCGGCAGCAACGCCAGCAGCGACAGGTTGCGGAAGAACAGCAGCACCGGCTCGGTGAGCTTCTGGAAGATCTTCACCGAGCCGACGAGGATGCCGAGCGCGATACCCCCTACCAACGCGAACGCGAACCCGACGAGTGCGCGCTGCACGCTCGGCCAGATCTCCGACGTCAGGGTGCCGTCGACCAGGCCGTCGACGAACGCCGAGAACACGTCGAGCGGCTTGGACAGGTAAAGGTCGGAGACGTAACCGAAATCGACGACAGCCCACCAGACGACGAGAAATCCGACCAGTCCGATCGCGCCGTAGACGAACCGGTCGTACTTGTCGAGGAAGGGATTTCTTCCTTTGGGAGGCGTCGTCACCTCCTCCTGCTCATCGAGCGCCGAGGACATTGTTCACCTCGTCTTCCAGGACTCGGGCGACGCGGGAGCGAACGTGCACGAACTCCTCGGAGCTGCGGATCGCATTGTCGCGGTGGCGTGGCAGATCGACGTCGATGATGTCCTTCACCCGGCCGGGAGATTTGGTCATGACGGCGATGCGGTCGGACAGGAAGACCGCCTCGTCGATCGAGTGGGTCACGAACAGGACCGTCTTCTTCTTCTCGCCCGACTCCCAGATGCGCAGTAGCTCGCCCTGCAGGAATTCCCGGGTTTGCGCGTCGAGGGCCGCGAACGGTTCGTCGAACACGAGTATCTCCGGTTCGTACGCGAGCACGCGGGCGATCGCGACGCGCTGACGCATACCTCCGGACAGCTGGTGGGGCAGCCGGTCGGCGGCGGATTCGAGCCCGACGGTCTTCAGTACTTCCGCGGCACGCGCCCTTCTCTCGGCCTTGGGCACACCGCGGATCTTCAGGCCGACCTCGACGTTCTTCTGCGCGGTCAGCCACGGGAACAGAGCGTATCCCTGGAAGACGACGCCCACGTTCTTGTCGACGCCGTCGACGCGCTTGCCGTCGATCAGGACGGCGCCACCGTTGTAGGACTCCAGGCCGGCAAGGATGTTGAGGTACGTCGACTTTCCGCATCCACTCGGTCCGAGCAGGGACACGAATTCGCCGCTCTCGATCCGTAGGTCGAAACCGTCGAGCACGGTCGTGGTCCCACGCCGTGTCCCCGGCGTGGGGTACAGCTTGACCACCCGCTTGGCTTCGATCTTGGCGTGTGTCGTGTTGTTCGTCGCGCTGCGTGCGCCGTCGAGCAGTTGTTGACTCATGGCAGTTCACCTGTTCCGATCCGTGGTGGTCATTCTTCGAGTCCCTCGATGTCGACCAAGTGGGTCTTGAAGATTCCGTCGTTCTGTTCCTCGGTGACGATTTCGGTGTTGAAGTCCTGGGACTCGATCAGGTCGGCCGACGTGGCGTACGGGTTGAACGCGTTGGTGGCGATGTCCTCGGGCTTCAGGTGCTCCGAGCCCGGCAGCGGTGTTCCGACTTCTTCGACCAGGTCCCACCACAGTTGCAGGCTTGCTTTGTCGAGCAATGCATTCGGTGCGTAATGCCAGTTGGTGGTCTGCTCGACGGGGTAGCCGGTGGTCTTGCCTGCGATCTCGGCGGACTCCTTGGGGTGTGCGTTGGCCCAGTTCGCCGTGCGGGCGATGACACCGACGAATGCGCGTGCAGCGTCGGGGTTTTCCTTCAACCATTTGTTGCTGGCCACGTACGGGGCTTGGCCACCGAGCGGACCCCAGTCCTCGTAGGAGGTGAACGCCTGGGTGAACTTGTCCGGCTGGCTGAGCAGAACTCCGATGAGCGGTGGGTGGAAGACACCGAGGTCCACTTCTCCGCGCTCGATGGCCGGTGCGATCAACTCGTTCTTGAGTTCGAGGAAGTTGACCTTGTCCAGGTCCACACCGTTCTTCAGCAGGTACCGCTTGAGGACGAGGTCGGTGCAGCTGTTGAAACCCGAGAGCCCGACGGTTTTGCCCTCGATCGCTTTCAGGTTGTCTCGCGTGATGTCGGAGCCCGCCTGGGTGAAGTACGACATGTGCGGTTCTTCGGGCAGATCGAGCATGCTCGACGCGATGGCCGTGAACTCGAATCCTTTGACCTTGCCGTCGATGTCGTTGTTGAACATGCCGGTGGCGATGTCGATGGCGCCCTGGTCGAGGAGTTGCACGGCAGGGACGGCCGTTGCGGGGCCGACGTATTCGGGCTTGACTCCGGCGTCGTCCCAGTAGCCGAGTTCGTCGGCGATGCGAACGAGGGACAGCGCAGTGGGTGAGTTGGCGAACCGGAAGGTGACGGCTCCGTCGTCGGCGGAGCTGGTGCATCCGGCCAATAGTGGCGCGGCGACGAGTGCGGCGATGATCGGCACCAATTTCTGGATCGAACGGATTCTCATGCCGATGTCCGCCGATGTGTTGTGGAGCTGCTCAAGACATTTCCTCTCGTGCACGTATGTCGGATTGGAGGAACCATAGACAACTGTGCATCCCGACCACCATGAATAGATTCATCGTGATTGCAGGTCGAAATTCGGATGAAGTAATTCTGTACGGTTTTCTGAAATCTCGAAGATTCGAATTGTCATTCGGAACCTTCGACTGAATTACTTTGGCTGTAGTACGCATTCGATTCGAAAGGTTGTCGATGACCACCGCCACCGAAGTAACAACAGACCCGAGAACCCATCCGGTATATCGTGAGTTCGCCCGCGTCGTCGAGGAGGTCATCGCGCCTCGTGCGGTGGAGGTCGACCGCACCGAGGTGCCGAGATCGCACATCGAGGCGTTGCGGGAGGTCGGGTACCACCGGTGGTTCGTTCCGGCCGAATACGGAGGTCTCGATGTTCCACGGGAGGTGCAGAACGCAGCGGAGGAACTTCTCTTCGGCGCGGACCCGTCGACGGCCACCATCGTCACCCAACACGGTGCACCCGTCGTACCGGCCATCAAGGCCGGGACGCCCGAGACACTCGCCCTGCTACCGCAATTGGCGACCGGAGCGCTGATCGGTGGAGCCGGGATGGGTCACGTCCGATCCTGGCCGCAGCGCCGAGGAACGATAGCCCGCAAGGTGCCCGGCGGATATCGCATCGATGGGGTGATCGGCTGGCACTCCGGCTGGGGACTCACCGACGTGGTCTGGCTCGGCGCTGTCGACGAGGCCCGCGAGGACTACGTGTTCGGTATCGCGCCGCTCGACCAGCCCGGCGTCTCCGGCCGAGTGTCGAGACTGACGGCCGTGTTCGGCTCGCGGACTGCCACACTGACGTTCGAGGATGTATTTCTGCCGGACGAGTTCGTGTCCGAGGTAGTTCCGGTCGCGGAGTGGAAAGCGCGCGACGGAGTGCTCGGCCTGGACGCGCGACGGGCGCTTCAGCTCGATCCGACGGTCGACCCCGCCACCGTGACGACGTATCCGCCGGTGGGTCCCTACGGTCTGGCCAGGGCTGCACTCGACGACGCGGCGGCACTGTTCCCCGACGACCGATCGTTGGCCGCCATCTCCGACGAACTGGAGCTCGCGTACGCAACTCCGCTACCGGATCCGCACTGGCGCGTGGTCCTCGACGAGATCGCAGTTCGTGCCACGACCGCGGGTGTTGTGGCACGCGGTGGCGTCGGGCTGCTCGAGGACGACATCGCGCAAGTACGAGCCCGCGCAGCTCAGTTCCTCCAAGTACGCGGGCTCGCCCCGGCCGTCCGGGCGGCTCATTTCCAGCGTTACACCCGCTAGCCCCTTGTGAGTAGTGGCAGCAGCTGGTCGCCGATGCGCGCGACCTCTCGGGCGTAGGGGGTGTCGGACAGCACGAAGTGGCTGACGCCAAGGTCCGCGTAGCGCTCCAGGGCCGCCGCGACTTCTGCTGCCGTTCCGACGAGCCAGGTGGTTCCGGCTCCGCCTCCGCCGTGCCTCCCCGGCGCGGTGTAGAGGTTGGTGTCGAGAACATCGCCTCGTTCCGCGAGGTCCAGAAGCCGCTGCTGTCCGGTGGCGTCCCGAGGATTGGCCGGGCGCAGCGGATCTTTCTGGCCCGCCATCTGCGCCACCTTGGCTTCGGCGTCCCGCCACGCTTCCTCGGCGGTGTCACGGATCAGAGTGGTGACGCGAAGACCGAACTGCAGTGGTTCGTGTTCTCGTCCCACTTTGTCGCTCAACACCTTCAGGCGGTCGATGCGTTCGGCGACGCCGTCGAGCGGCTCACCCCAGAAGAGTTGAACGTCGGCCTCGGCGGCCGAGACTTCCTCCGCGGCAGCGGACGCGCCACCGAAGTACAGCCGGGGTCGGCCACCGTCGGGCAGCCGGGGAACGACGGTCGAGTTCTCCACCTGCCAGAATTCGCCGTCGATGCTGACGTTCTCCTCGGCCCACAACGTGCGCACGATCTTCAGGAATTCCCGCGTGCGGTCGTACCGTCGTGACTTGTCGAATTCTCCGTCGCCGTAGGCTCCCAGATCGTCGGTGCCACTGACGATGTTGACGAACACCCGACCTCGGGTCAGCGAGTAGAGCGTCGCTGCTGCGCTCGCGAAGTGAGCGGGCTGCCAGTACCCGGGCCGGATCGCGATGAGCGGGGTGAAGTTCTCGGTCCGCGCCGCGAGAGCCGTGGCGACGGTGAAGGTGTCCGGCCTCCCCCATCCCGTTCCGATCAATGCTCCTCCCCAGCCGTGCTTTTCGGCGAGGAGAGCCTGCTCGACGGAGAATTCGAGCGTCCCCCAGCCGTCGACGGTGTCGTCGCCTCGGTGGCCTGGTGAGGTCGTGTTGGGGATGTACCAGAGGAATTCGCGGCTCACGTGAAGGTTCTCCGTTTCGTCGTGCGCGTGGGTGTCAGGAAGGGAGGGGCGCTTCGGTGCCCAGGTTCTCCGGCTGAATCGAGCGATGCCCCGCCACCTGATCGGCCAGCTTCGCGAGCCTGGCTTCCTGATCCGCCGTCAACGTGACCGCCAGCGCACCCGCGTTCTCGCGGACGTACTCGGCGTGCCGCGTTCCAGGAATGGGCACGACGTCGTCGCCGCGTCCGAGAATCCACGCCAACGCCACCTGCGACGGTTTCACACCGAGATCGGCTGCGACCGCGACCACCTCGTCGGCGAGGGCTTTGTTGGTCTGGAAGTTCTCGTCGGCGAAGCGGGGATGGTCCACCAACCTGCCCTTGATGTCCTCTTTGGTGTGCACTGCGCCGGTCAACCACGCGCGTCCCAGCGGGGAGAAGGGCACCAGCGCGATGCCCAGTTCTCGCGCGACGGGCACGGTGGATGTCTCGATGTCCCGGCTGAACAGTGACCACTCGCTCTGAATCGCTGCGATCGGGTGTACGGCGTGAGCGCGGCGGATGGTGTTCGGTCCTGCCTCGGACAGTCCGATGTGGCGGATCTTGCCGGCGCCGACGAGTTCCTTCAGCGCGCCGACGGTGTCCTCGATGGGGACCGTCGGATCCACGCGGTGGAGGTAGTAGAGGTCGACGTGGTCGACTTCCAGACGTCGCAGCGACGCGTCGATGGCGGTCCGGACGTACTCGGGGCTGCCGTCGATTTTCGCGTTCGGATTGGTCTCCCGGTCGAGTGGGTTGCCGAACTTTGTTGCGAGGACCACCTTGTCGCGTCGACCCTTCAGCGCTTTGCCGAGCAGGATCTCGCTGTGTTCGGGTCCGTACACGTCGGCGGTGTCGAAGAACGTGATGCCGGAGTCCAGTGCCGCATCCACGACGTCGGTGGCGGCACGTAGGTCCTCGTGGCCGGAGCCGGTGCGGAAGCTCATGAAGCCGACGCCTGTCGGCGAGACCACTGGTCCGTCGGTGCCGAGCTGTCGTGTCGATGTGTCCGTCATGTCTTCTCCTTGTTTGTTGTCGATCGGTCGGTCGCGATGTCAGCCTGTGTGTTGTGCGAAGTTGTCTCGCAGCGTGGTTCCGGAGTATTCGCGGCGGTGCACTCCGCGTTCCCACAGCAACGGAACGATGTGGTCGGCGAACTGCGGCAACGACTCCACGAATACCGTGAACCCGTCGGCCGCTCCGCGCTCCGTCCACCCGATCAGGTCGTCGGTGATGGACTCCGGGGTGCCGAAGACCCGGCGATGACCGCCTCCGCCGAGGACGATGAATCGGCGGAGCGTGAGGTCGCGGTTGCTGCGGGCGAAATCGGCTCCGCCCTGGGCGAAGCCGATCGATCGTGTGTTGTCGGTGACCGCCACCTGGGGTGGTACCGGTCCGTCGAGGTCGATCTCGTCCGGGTCGAGGTCGAATCTGGATGCGAAGCGGTGCAGCGCATCCGTTCCGTCGAGTGCGTTCTCGGCGTCGTGCAGCAGGCGATCCACCTCGTTCGTGGTACTTCCGACGGAGAAGAAGATGCCGGGCAGAACGAGGACGCCCTCGGATCCACCGCGGGTGTTACGGGTCTCCTTGTTCAGTCGCTCGCGGTAGTCCCGGGACGCGTCTTCCGTGAGGCCCACCGAGAACACCGCGTCGGCGAATCTGGCTGCGGTCTCGATTCCTCGATCGGACCCACCCGCCTGGAACAGCACCGGTCTGCCCTGCCGGGAACGCGGTAGTTGCAACGGGCCTGCGACGGAGAAGAATTCGCCGACGTGGTCGATGGGCTCTCGTCGGAGATTCTCCAGGTCCCAGTTCTCGGTGACGTCGTCGCGCCACGAATCCCACAGCGCCAGAACCACCTCGGTGAATTCGTCGGCCCGACGGTACCGTTCCTCCCGCGGCGGTGGTTCGCCGCCGCCGAAGTTCCCCGCGACGGTCGGGTCCATCGTGGTGATGATGTTCCAGCCGGCTCGGCCGTGGGAGATGTGGTCGAGCGACAGAATCGACCGAGCCAGCGCGTACGGCGTCGAGTAGGTCGTCGACGCCGTCGCGACGAGACCGACGTGCTCGGTCTCCCGGGCGAGCGCCGGCAGCACTGTCAGCGGATCCAGGTACGCGAAGCCGCGCCCGCCGGGAGGAATGCCCTGCGAGTCGGCGAAGAACACCGCGTCGAGCCTCGCCTGCTCGGCGAGTCGAGCCGAGCGGACGAAGTCGTCGATGTCGACGAACGGATGCGTCGCGCCCGGCCCTTGCAGAGCGCCCGGGATGAGGTTGGTGGTGAAGCGCAGGTACCGGCTCATGCGCCGTGGAACGGCTCTCCCGAGACTGCCTCGGACTGTCGTCCGTCGACACCCACCGGTACGTCCCCTTCGAGCGTGACGCGGTAGAGCACTCGGTCGTGACCGAGGTGCCCGGCGTCGGCGATCGCGAGGTGAGCGGTTGCGCGGTTGTCCCAGAACGCGACACTGCCGGGCTTCCACTGGAATCGGACCGTGTACTCGGTCTTCGACGCCTCGGCCCACAGCAACTCGAGCAGCCGCTCGCTCTGGTCCGGGGTGAATCCGCGGATTTCGCGTGCGCCGCGAGTGAATCCGGGGCTGACGAACAGCGCACGCTCGCCGGTCAGTGGGTGGACTCGAACAGCCGGGTGGTAGGCGACGAGGTTGGCTTCCTTGATCTTTCGGTCGCGCTGGCTGCCGGCGGCTGCTCGTGCCTGGAACTGGTGCTTGATGTCGAGTGTGTCGACGAAGTTCCGCAGTTCCTTCGGTAGGTTCTCGTACGCGGCGACGAGGTTGGCCCAGGCGGTGTCACCGCCGTAGGGCGGGAGGATGTCCGCCCGCAGGATCGACGCTGCCGGCGGGTTGATCAGGGCGGTGACGTCGGTGTGCCAGCTGTGGTCGTAGGACGTGCGTTTGCGGCCGAGGTTCTTGTCGTAGCGCCTGCTGTCGATCGGCAGGATCTCCGGGAATCCTTCCGGCGGGTTCTCCTCGTGCGGATGAGCCGGGGTGACCTTGCCGAACTTGCGGGCGAACGCGACCTGCTCGGCGTGCCCGATCTGCTGGTCGCGGAAGAACACGACCTTGTACTGGTTCAAGGCGCCCTGGATCTCGGCGACGGTGGCGTCGTCGAGGTCGTCACGGAGGTCGACGCCGGTGATCTGCGCGCCGATGTAACCGGCGACGGGAACGACGTCCAGGCCTACGGCTGTGTCCGGTGAAGCGGTCATGCTGTGTCTCCTTTTTCGTTGGGCTCCCAGGTGGGGATCGATCGGACGAGCTTTCGGGTGTACTCGCTGGTGGGCGCCGAGAACACGTCCTCGGTGCGGCCTGCTTCCTGGACGACTCCGCGGCGCAGGACGGTGACCGTGTCCGACAGCTGGCGTACGACGGACAGGTCGTGCGAGATGAACAGGTAGCTGACGCCGAGCCTGACCTGTAGCTCGATCAACACCTGCAGGATCTGTGCCTGCACGGTGACGTCGAGCGCGGACGTCGGTTCGTCGAGCACCAGTACTTTCGGGCTCAGGCTCAGTGCCCGGGCGATGGCGACTCGTTGTCGTTGGCCTCCGGACAGCGCGCGTATTCTTCGGCGCAGGAACGTCTGGTCCAGTCCGACGAGATCGAGAACTTCGACCGCGCGTTCCCTCCGCTCGGTTCGTGAACCGATCTTGTACCGCACGAGCGGTTCCGCCACGAGTTGCTCCACGGAATACGTCGGGTCGAGCGAGTGGAAAGGGTTCTGGTACACCAGCTGTAGGTGCCTGCGGGCATCACGCAGTCCACGTGTACCGAGGTGGGAGATGTCCTGTCCGGCCACGACTATCTGTCCGGCGTCCGGTTCCTCCAGTCGCAGGACGAGCCTGGCCAGGGTCGACTTGCCGGAACCCGATTCGCCGACGAGTGCGTGCGTCCGGCCTGCCGGGATCTCGAAGGACACACCGTCGAGAGCTTGAATGCGGTGCCGACCGACGTCGAAGGCCTTGTGGATGTCGACGACCGACAGGGCGGGTTCGGTATCAGGCTGGGCGCGTTCGGCCTTCGCCGCTGCGAATCGATCGGGGTCGATGCTGGGAATGTCGCCGATCAGGTTCCGTGCGTACGCGGACTTCGGATCGGCCAGGACCTCCGCCGACGTTCCGGACTCTTCGACTCTGCCTCGGTTCAGCACCACGACGGTGTCCGCGCGCTCGGCGGCGAGCGACAGATCGTGGGTGATGAGCAGAACCGACAGGTCCCGCTCGGTTTTCAACCGATCGATCAGGTCCAGGATCGTCTTCTGGATGGTGACGTCGAGCGCCGACGTCGGTTCGTCCGCGACGATCAACGCAGGTCGCTGCGAGATCGCGATACCGATGAGCACGCGCTGCAGTTGACCGCCGGACAGTTGGTGCGGGTACGAGTGCAGCGCCCGCTCCGGCGTCGGGATCCCCACCGAATCCAGCAGTGCGACAGCCTGATCGTGGAAGTTCTTCGGCTGTGCGTATTCCGGGAGGCCGGAGGATCGGAACGCCTCGAAGATCTGGCGATCGATCCGCCGGACCGGATTGAGCGACGCCGTGGGATCCTGCGGCACGAACCCGATGCGCCGTCCGCGGATTCGTCGAAAGTCGCGCTCCCGCAGCCGCAGGATGTCCCGCTCTCCGAACTCGGCCGTCCCACCGACGGCGACGCGGTCGCCGAGAAGCTTCAGAACGGCGCCGACGACCGTCGACTTGCCGGATCCCGATTCGCCGACGATCGCCACCGTGCTTCCGGCTCGAACGTCGAACGAGACACCCGAGACCGTCGGGTGATTCAGGTTGCCGTCGTACGCTACCGCGAGATCACGGACGGCCAGCAGTGGTGCCGGGTCCGAGATCGAGTGGGCGTTCTCGCGCAGTTCCGCCGTTGCCGTCATGTCACCTGTCCTTGTTTCCGATGGACTTGCTGAGTTGCTGGAGAGCGAGCACCGACGCCACCATCACGACGCCCGGGGCGTAGACGAACCAGGGGTACCGGTAGAAGAAGTCCTTCCCCTCGGCCACCAACAGTCCCCAGTCCGGACTGGGTGGCGGGTTGCCGTAGCCGAGAAACGCGAGGGCGGACACGTTGATGATGGCGAGCCCGAACTGCAGGACTGCCAGCGCCAGCACCGATCGATACACGTTCGGGAGTACGTGTTGGAACAGGACCGTCAGCGTGCCTCCGCCGATCAGCTTCGAGGATTCGACGAAGGCCGAGTTCTTCACTCGGAGCGTTTCGGAACGGATGAGCCGGGCGAACACGGCGATCGACGAGATACCCACGGCGATCGCGGCATTGACGCTCGCGAACCCGAGTGAGACGACGACGATGACGGCCAGCAGGAAGCCGGGGATCGCGAGCAAGGTGTCGATCACGCGGCCGAGGACGGCGTCGACGCCGCGCCCGAAGAATCCGGCGACGAGCCCGACGATGCTGCCCGCGACCGATCCGATGGCCACCGCGAGCAACGCGGTGAGTACGGCCGACCGAGTGCCGTGGATGACGCGGGTGAGAATGTCGCGGCCCAGTTGGTCGGTGCCGAACAGGTGGCTCCAGGACGGCGGCAGGAACTTGTCCGCGGTGATCCCGAGGTACGGGTCCTGGCTGGTGAACAGGCCGGGTGCGATCGCCCATGCCGCGATCAGCAGGACGAACAGCAGCGCGGCGACGGTGTAGCCGTTGCGTGCCTTGGTGGCGGATCCGAGCACGGCAACCGCTCCCGTGACGGTGGCGGTGCGTGGGCGGTCGAGGATGCTCATGCCGTCACCGTCCGACGCAGGCGCGGGTCCAGGACGGGATACACGAGGTCGACGACGAGGTTGATCGCGAGGAACAGCACCGCCGCGAGTACCACGGCCGCCTGCAACACCGGCACGTCCTGCTCGCCGACGGCCTTCTCGACGACGCTGCCGACGCCGTTTCGGCCGAAGATCGCTTCGGTGATGATCGACCCGCCCAACAGATCGCCGACGATGATCGCGGTGATCGTCAAGGTCGGCAGCGCCGCGTTGGGTAACAGGTGTCTGGTCAGCAATTCGAATTTCCCGATTCCCTTGGACACGGCGACGGTGGCGTACTGCTCGGACCGCGCGGTGTCCAGCGCGCTGATGAACACCTGTGCGATCGGCGCCGACGCCGGGATGGCGAGGGTGACGGCCGGGTAGATCAGCGAGTCCACGCTGCGGAAGTCGCTGAGTACGAACAGTCCGAGCTGGAAGGAGAACACGTTGATGACGACAAGCCCGATCAGGAAGTTGGGCAGCGACAGGAACAGCGACGGGAATGCTCGAAGTACCCCGCCGCCGAATCTCGTCGGCAGGAAGAACGCGCCGACGGCGACGGCGGCTGCGAACACGATCGCGATGACGAACGCCGTGCCCGCGAGCTGCAGGGTGGACGGAACTCCCGACCACAACAGCGTCGACACCGGAAGGTTGGACGCATACGACAGGCCGAGATCACCGTGCAGCAGTCGTTCCAGCGCCACCCACAGCTGCTCCCAGGCCGGGCGGTCCAGTTTGAAGTAGACGAGCATCTCGGAGATTTCGTCGGCGGTGTATCCGTATTCGGGGTTGCTCAGCCTGCCGGACACGGGATCGCCCGGCAGCAACGTGACGATGACGAACACCACGATGTAGACGAGAAACACCGTCAGCAGAGCCTGCCCGATTCTCGAGAGCGCGTACCGCGTCGTGTGAGACAAGAGAATGAAGTCCTTACGTCGTTCGCCGGTTCGACTCGTCGATCCAGGCGTCGTAGAAGTTGATCAGCCCGAGACCGTCGACACTCAGGTCCTTCAGGTGGTTCGCGGCGCCCCAGGTCTGACGGAACTCGTGGATCGGTATGTACAGGGCGTTGTCGATCACGTACTCCTGCACCGCCTTGGACGCGTCGATGCGCGCGGGCTCCGATGTCGCCTGCACCAGCGTGGTGAGCAGGCCGTCGAGTTCCTCGCCCGGGGTTTTGAACTGATTGGCTTGCGAGCTGTGCCACCACCGCCACATCTCGCTCTGACTGCCTGCGAGCCAGTGGTTCTCGTACAGCGGCACGTCCGGCTGGGCCGTCACGGTGTTGTAGTTGGAGAAGTCGGTGCCCTTGATCTCGAGCCGAACCCCGATCCGACGCCAGTGCTGGGCGACCAACTGCAGGTCGGCCTCGGAGGTGGTGATGAACACCGAGGGGTAGATCAGCAGGCTCAGCTGCTCGCCGTCCTTGACGCGGTATCCGTCGCTGTTGCGGTCCGTCCACCCCGCCTCGTCGAGCAGACGGTTCGACAGGTCGGGGTCGTACGCGAATCTGTCGCGCAGATCCAATGTCCCTGGCACGATCTCGTTGAACGTCGACTTCGCTTCGGTCCATGCCCCGCTCGGGTAGTTGGTGGCGATGATGTCGGCGCGGTCGACGCCGTGGGTGAGCGCTCTACGCACTCGGATGTCGTCGAGATGTGCTGCGGTCAGGCGGAGTTGAAGACCCCAGACGCTGCCGAAGAACGTCGGTGCGATGAGGGTGAATCCGTCGGTGACGAACGGCTCCTCGGTCGGTTGGACGTAGTGGATGATGTCCACCTGGCCTGCCTGGAGCGATCCTCCGCGCAGCGAGGGTTCGATCACCTGCTGCACGGTGATCTTCTCGAGGTAGGCCGGGCCGTCGTGCGCGGTATCACTGCGCGGCCAGGAGTAGTCCTCTCGGCGGCGTAGCACCACCTCCTTGCTCGGAAGCCATGATTCGACGACGAACGGCCCGGTCCCGAAGATCTTGCTCAGATCGGACTGATCGGCGAGGCCGGCGTCGATCGTCGCGGGGGCAAGAATTCCGACGGTCGTCCACGCCCCGAGTTTCTGGATGAAGTCACCGAACGGTTCGGTCAGGCGGATCGTCACGTCGTACTCACCCGTCGCCTCCGCTACGTCGTAACTGGGCGGGAAGTACGCGGCTCTCGGGACTCCTCGCCCCTTGTCTCCCGTGCCCAACAGGTTCAGGTTCGACGCCACCGCGGCGGCGTCGAGCTTCTCGCCGTTGGAGAAGGTGACGCCCTGCCTGATGGTCAGGCCGAACTCGGTGCGGTCGTCGTTCTCGGTGAATCCTGTTGCCAGGTGCGGACGGAACACGCCGTCGGCGTCGTAGTAGAACAGCCTCTCCACCACTTGGTTCCACACCTGCGCCACATGCCAGGATCCGGTGCTCTGCTGCTGGTATCCGTCGATCAACTTCTCGTTGAGGTACGTGACGGTACCGCCGGGTGTCGGGGAACCCGATGCCGCAGCACTCCCGGTCGGAGTGGTGGCGCCGCCGCATGCAGCCAGAAACCCGGTACCGACCAGCGCAGCCCCGAAACCGAGGAAGCGGCGTCGATCGAATTCGTGAGTCATGTGAGGAATTTCTGGCCCTTTCAGGATGATTCGTGGCATCGCCGGGGGAACGCACTCAGTGTGGGGTCCGTCGCCGCGAATACCAACGAAGTTCATCTACCGAAATGGTCAATTACAACTTAACGATGCGAATTCGGGCCTCCTACCTGCACGTTCGCCGCGACCGTCCGAAGGCAAGGGATGAAATCATGGTGAGCGTTACACGCTCTGGAATCATGCTGAGTGGAACTCGTGAATTCCGTGATCGAAGGGGTTACGTTGTGCGATGGCCGTTGTCGCAGCGTCGACCAGCTCGGCCTCGAACGTCATGGAGGTGGACGACATCACGGATCTCGTAGCGGACCAGGTGATCACGACAGCACCGTCGGAATCCGTCCTGGGCCTCATCGGAAACACACCTCTGGTGGACCTGGGAAGACTGGGATCCAGCACCGAGGCAACACTTCTGGGCAAGGTCGAGTTCGTCAATCCCGGAGGATCGGCCAAGGACAGAATCGCGGCGTCGATGATCGAACACGCCGAGCGCGAGGGTGCGTTGACCCCCGATTCTGTGATCATCGACGCGACGTCGGGCAACACCGGCGCCGGTCTTGCGATGATCGCGGCCGCCAAGGGGTACCGAACCATCCTGGTGGTGGCGGACAAGGTGTCGCCGGAGAAGATTTCGGTTCTTCGTGCGTTCGGGGCGGAGATCGTCCTGACCAGCGCCCAGTATCCGCTCGGCCATCCTCGAAACGCCCGTACCATCGTGACGCGTCTGGTGGAGCAGGTGCCGAATGCATGGACCTCGGCGCAGTACGACAACCCTGCCAATCCCGCCGCGCACTTCCGCGGGACGGGGCCGGAACTGTGGGAGCAGACAGAAGGCCGGATCACCCACTTCGTGGCCAACATCGGAACCGGTGGAACCATCAGTGGCACAGGGCGTTATCTGAAGGAAGTATCCGACGGCCGGGTCCAGATCATCGGCGCCGATCCCGTCGGATCGGCCTATTCGGGCGAGGTCACTCCGTACTACGTGGAGGGTGCGGGCCGCGCGATGCCCGACGGCGACTGGCCGACCACGTACGACACCGACATCGTCGACCGCATCATCCGGATCGACGACGCCGCCAGCTTCCGCAGCGCTCGGGCGCTGGCTCGCAACCATGGGCTGCTCGTCGGGATATCCTCGGGAACGGTGGCGGCTGCGACGGTCGAGTTGGCGCGCGATCTGCGGGCGACGGACACGGTCGTCTCGTTGCTCATCGACTCGGGTCGGGGCTACCTGGGCAAGCTGTTCGACGACGCGTGGCTGACCGAGCGGGGACTACCGACTCCGGCCGACGAGGGGTACTCCGACGTCGTCGACGTGCGAGACGAGGGTCGAGAATTGGCCGCCGACCTGGCCCACTTGGCGCCCACCTATTGACGTTATCGTTTCGTTATCACTCGGTGATGGCACCGTGATGGAACGATTTACGGCTACGAGACCTTCTGCTGCGAGAGTTGTCCTTGACGAACTCACGACGCGAAGGCAGAGAACATGATCACTGCAGCACATCCACTGTCCGTCGACCTTGCTTCCGACCCACAGGAGCACGCTCCTCGGTTCACGATCGACACCGAGTCCTACTCCTCCGACTTCGCGGTGCTCCGGGCTACCGGCGAGCTGGACATGACCGCACGCTTGCCCCTGATGGACAGCATCGAGGAGCTCACCTCCGAGCACTCGGACGTCCGCGTCGACCTGTCGGCTGTCACGTTCATCTACTCCGGAGCCGCCAGCGTCATCGTCGACGCGGTCACGGCATCCACCGCCGAGGTTCGAATCTTCGCGCCGACCAGGCCCGTGCGCATGATCCTCGATGTCCTCGGTGCCGGCCACCTCATCGTCGACAGCCTCGACCCGCAGGAGTCGCAGCGATGACAGGCAACGACGACACCGGACCCGAGGAACGCGACGAGCAGCCGAGTACAACGCCGGGTACATCGTTTCTGCAGATGTTCCTGGAAGCGAAGAACTCTCCGGGACAAAACTGACCGCATCTAGCGAGCAGTGACTGCACGCGTGAGAAATTCGTGGTTGGACCGGGTTTTCGCGAGTTGCGTGACGAGAAGTTCGATTGCCTGTTGCGAGTCGAGGCCGCTGAGCAGGTGTCGGACTTTCTGTACGGCCGAGTATTCCTCGGCCGACATCAGTAGTTCGTCTTTCCTGGTTCCCGACGGGTTAACGTCGATGGCTGGGAAGATTCTTCGTTCGGCGATCTTGCGATCGAGTTTGAGGTCGGCGTTACCGGTGCCCTTGAATTCCTCGAAAATGACTGTGTCACCTTGGGAGCCGGTTTCGACGAGGGCTGTTGCGATGATGGTGAGCGATCCACCGTTCTCGATGTTGCGGGCGGCACCGAGGAAACGTTTCGGCGGATAGAGCGCTGTGGAGTCGATTCCTCCGGAGAGAATCCGGCCCGACGCGGGCGAGGAGTTGTTGTAGGCGCGCCCGAGTCGGGTGATGGAATCCAGGAGCACCACAACGTCTTCACCGCTTTCGACGAGACGCTTGGCTCGCTCGATTGCCAGTTCGGCGACGGCCGTGTGGTCCGTCGGCGGCCTGTCGAACGTCGACGCGATCACTTCGCCCTTCACCGACCGCATCATGTCGGTCACTTCTTCCGGGCGTTCGTCGACGAGGACCACCATGAGATGGCACTCGGGATGGTTGAGCGCGATGGCGGCGGCGATGTCCTTGACCATTGTGGTCTTACCCGCTTTCGGCGGTGACTGGACAAGCGCGCGTTGACCTTTGCCGATGGGCATCACGAGGTCGACGATGCGGGTGGACAGGCGGTCGGGAGTGGTTTCGAGCCGCAGGCGCTGGTTGGGGTACAGCGGGGTCAAAGCCTCGAACTTCGGGCGTTTCTCCCCGGCGTCTCGGCCGTTGATGTCGTCGACGCGAACGAGTGCGTCGAACTTCTGACGTGTTTTCTCTGCTGCACGTGCGGCGCCGGTGACGAGGTCACCTGTACGTAACCCGTTCTGGCGCAGGATGTTCGACGGTATCTGGACGTCGATGGGTCCTGGCAGGTAGCCGGTGGTCCGTAGAAAGGCTGTGTTGCCGTGGATGTCGACGATGCCGGAGACCGGGCGTAATTCCGATTCCGACACCGCATTCAATACAGGTGTGGCGTGTGCTGTGGTCATGAGTCTCTACTTCCGAGATTCGCGCGAAACGCGATGTGAGCGGGAAACGACAATTTCCCCCGATAGGTCCTCGACGCGGACCGTACCGGTCGGCGGAGAACTACCGCCAAGCTACATCAGCACTCCGGGTTCCACAACCCCCTCAAAAACCTGCCCGGTCACGCAGGGTGCGAATCGCCTGGTCGGACTCGGACAGAAGCGCCTCGGTGTCGACCCTGACCAATTCGTGGTCACGCTTGTGGACGACCCCGTCGATCATGACGAACGACACGTTCGACGGCCGGACCGCTCGGACTGCGAGGCTGGTCGCGTCGTACATCGGGGCGGTGTTGAGTGCGTCGGCGTCCACCAGGATGATGTCCGCCGGTCGACCCACGGCCAGTACACCGGCTGTGTCGCCGAATCCGATGGACCGTGCGCCTGTGGCCGTGGCCCAGTCGAGCACGCTCGCGTCGGTGACGGTGCCCTGTTTCGTCTGCATTCCGCCGGGGAGGTCGGCCGTCAGTTTCATCACCTCGAACATGTCGGCGGTGCCGGACAGTACCGTGTTGTCCACCGACAGTCCCAGCGTCACTCCCGAATCCCGAAGCGCCGCAATGGGAGGGAGCCCGTAGCCCACCTGCAGCTCCGTCCACGGGCTGATCGACACCGCCGTTCGTGTCCGTGCGATGGTCTCGAGGTCGGCCGGTGTCGCGGCGGTCAGGTGAACCAGCTGCACGTCGGGTCCCAGCCCTCCCCTGGCGTCCAGCTTGGCGATCCCGCCGAGCGCCGCGGCGGCAGCGTCGGACGCCATGTGCGTCGTGATGGGAAGTCCGAGGGAACGTGCGACGTCCCATTCCTGCTGCCACACAGCATCTTCGGACCGATCAGGGCCGCGCGCGCAGATGCCGAGCGAGATGAGCCCGTCCGGGAAATCGGATGACCAGGAGCGTAGATGGTCCAGATCCATCGGCTGATCGGCGCCGAGATCCTGCGGGTATCCGTAGGCGAATCGCCCGCGCACTCCGGACTCGGTCATGGCCTGAGCCTCGGCTCCGGCGTGCTCAGGGCTTCGGACGTTGTGGGCCCAGTTGTGGACGGTGGTGATTCCCGCCGACACGGCTTCGGCCAGTGCCAGCCGAACTCCGAGGGCACTGTCCGACGCAGTGAACAACGGCGAGATCGACGCCATGGACGGTGCGAATCCGCCCTTCGACGTCTGCCCGAAGCCTCGGGCGATGGAGTTCCACATGTGCCAATGCGTGTCGACCAGACCGGGCATGACGATCGATCCGGATGCGTCGATCTCGTCGGCGCCGTCCTGCTGCAGCCCCGCGCCGATCTGCGCGATGCGCCCGGATTCGATCAGGATGTCTACATCGTTCAACTCACCGACGTTCAACTTACCGACGTTCAACTCACCGACGCTCGGGTCCATCGTCAGGACCGCGCGTGCGTTGCGGATCAACACCGCACGGGACTTCGCTTCATCGGTCTGCGTCTCGTTCGTCTGTGCCCGTGCGCAGGAGGCCAAGGCTGTCGATCCGCCGACCGCGGCCGCCAGCCCACCCAGTAGTGCTGTTCTCCGCGAAACTCCCGACATGATCGCCTCTCTAGGTATGAATGTCCTTACAAATCAATATGGACATATCCACCAGAAAGTAGCCGTAAACACGTCTCACCGCTCGGCCCGACGCCTCCCTCGCACCATCGCGTCGACTCCGCCGACGGCGAGCAGTATTCCGAGCAGCGTCAATCCTGTGTACGCACGGGGCGCCCAGATGTCGAGAACGAGGTACTGCCAGAGCGTCCACCCGACGGCGACGATGCCGACGACGCCGGCGAAGACACGTGCACCGGGGATGTCGACGATCACGCCCGCCGCACACACCAGGGGTGCGATTCCGAGGGCTACGAGCACGAAGGCGCCTGCGTAGCGGTAGTCCCAGGTGTGCCATTCGGGGAGCATGTCGACGCTCAGGCCCAGGGTGCCGCCGTCGGGATCGGAGACCAGGGCGATGCCGTTGAACAGCCCTGCTGCGCCGAGCGTCAGCAGCACCGCTGCGGTGACGAACTTCTTCACACCTTCACCTTGCCGCATTCAGGCACAAAATTGCCCCCGACCCATGACGGGTCGGGGGCAATCCCGAGTCGAGGGAAATCAGATTCCCATGCCCTTGGCGAGCACCGGCCACGAGTCCTTCAGGGCCTGCTCCCAGTACGGCCAGTAGTGCGTGCCGACCGGCGGGAACTGGTACGTCGCCGGGATCCCGATGGAGTCCAGCTTGTTCTTCAGGTTGTGCGAGCAGAAGTTGGTGGCGCCTTCGATGACGATGCCGAGACCGAGGTTGATGACACCCTGAGGTCCGTTGCCCTCGGTGTAGTAGCGGATGTCCTCGGGCTGAGGGTTGCCGTTACCGCTGGAGATGTACAGCTCGGTGCCGCGGAGCTTCTCGGCGTTGACGACCGGGTCGTTCTCGACCCACGCCGGGTCGTTGTCCGGGCCGTACATGTTGATGGTGTTGCCACCCTTCCATGTCTCGACGGAGAACTTCACGAACTGGCGGCCGATGGGATCGGCGATCTGTGCGCATCCGCTGTACGCGGCGACGGCGCCGTACAGGCCGGGCTTGGCTTCGGCGAGCTGCAGAACCGAGGTACCGGAGGTAGAGACACCGGCGATCGAGTTCTTGCCGGTGGAGCCCAGGGTCTCGTCGAGCAGGGGAGGCAGTTCCTCGGTGAGGAAGGTCTGCCACTTGTTGACGCCGAGGACCGGGTCTTCCTGCTTCCAGTCGGCGTAGTAGCTGCCCTTGCCGCCGATGGGGAGCACGAGGTTGACGTGCTTGTCGGAGAAGAACTCGAGCGCGTCGGTCTGCTGCTGCCAGCTCGCCGATCCTTCGCCTGCGTCGAGGCCGCTGAGCAGGTAGGCGTTGGGGGCGGGCGTGGACTCGTCCAGAGGGCGCTGAACCTCGACGGTGATGTCTTTGTTCATCGCGGCGGAGTAGACCTGAAGGTTCCAGTTCCGCCCGTCCTTGTCGATCGACGAGACTGCAGGCGCCTTCGCGGGCTCGGCCGTCGCGACGCCGCCGAGAGCGGTCATTGCCAGAGTGCCTGCCGCGATGAGTGCAGCGGCGCGTAGTGAAGAAAGCTTCATCTCGAAGTCGATTCCAGTTCCCGGCCGGTCCTGAGCCGTGTTAGTTCGTCCCCCGCACGCATGCGGCCTTCGTGTCCCTCGACACTTTATGTCTTCCGGAGCCCGCTGTTCGTTACTGGGTCGAATCAGACGAAATTCTTGACCTGATCGTGTCTGAAGTCCTCAGCGGATCAAATTCAACCTCGACTCGTTGACGACCAGCACCCCGGCGCCGGTTTCCTGGAGTGCGACTTGTTCGGATCGCCCTCCGGTGTTACCGAGCAGGCCGTCGAGCGACACCGATGCCCGACGGTGTCCTGTGGCGGGATCGATGACGAGAATGTCCTGCCATCCGACGGTGTAGGCGGATCCGTCGTACGCGGCGGTCGGCAGTACGGACTGTTGTTCGACGTCCGGTTCCCACAAGATCGCGCCGGTGCGCAGGTCACGGGCCGGGCCGTACATCCACATGACGACGCCGTCGATGATCGCGAGGTCGGAGACAGGGCTCTCCTCGTCGAATTCCCACAGCTGAGCACCGGTACGGGGATCGTAGGCTTTGCCGTCGAACAGGACGGGGTCTCCCGCACGGGAGTTGTCGACGGACAGGCGCTGCCACACCTCCTCGTTCGCAGTGGCGATCACGTTCGATGCCGAGTCGACCAGATCGGTACGGAATTCGAACAGGTCCGAACAGCGTCTGCCGATCACGAAGAACGCGTCGCCGTCGCGCAGCTCACGGCTCCGCGCGCAGTCGGGAGAGTCGAAGGTGTCCACGGCTGCGCCGGTGCCGGCGTCGAACACCGCGGTTCCCGAGGTGAACCTGGCGACACCGACACCGACACCGCCAGCGAACTGCACGATATCGCCGAACGTCGTGGAGTCGACCCAGGTGTTGTCGTAGGTGGTCGTCCAGTTCTCGTCGAGATCCGACAACGATCCATTGTGGACGCGGACGGTGTAGCCGTCCGGGTCCCCTTCGACGACGTAGACGTCGGTGCCGTCGGTCCCGACGCCGTGTATGTTCCATCGGGTCCTGTAACGCGTGAGCTCACCGTCGCCCGGGTCGATGGTGACGACATCCGAGTCGCTGCGGCACAGTATCTTTCCGTCGAGCAGTGCCGTCGAGCATCGTCCGGTCCCGTCGGCAGGCGTCGTCCACCGAACAGCGCCGGACGCCGCGTCGATTCCGACGAACTCTGCCCGCTCGAATTTCTTCGAGTCCTGATTGGTGAGGCCGGCTTCGGCAACGAGCACGTCCCCGGCGTCGACGACACCGCCGAACACTTCACCGTACCTACCGCCTACGGGGTCCTCGAACGTCGCGAACTCGTTTTCGAGTACATCGGAGGCGTCGACGGTCCAGACAGCGCCAGGGGCGGTTGCCGTGGCCACCGAGGGCACATCGGACTCGTTCGTGGACGTCGAGACCAGGTACACGGCCGCACCGACCGCCACCACCGCGACCACAGCTGTTGCGGCCAACCTTCGGTGCGCGTTCACAGGACATCCAACCCGTCGGCAGTCGCGATGGCGATGAGTGCGTCTGCGGTGAGCGGCTCGTCGGGTTTCTCGGCGTGCGACCGGACGTCCACCTGCGTACCCGACGGGTAGGTGACGGTCACGACGCGCGCCGACCCCCCAGCCGGGCCCGATTCCGGCGCAGGCGAATAGGAGTAGCCGTTCTCGTCGACCTCGAGTACCGCTCCGCTGTCCAGAGTTTCGGTTCTCATCGGCCGGTCGGCGTAGGACGGGTCGTAGACGTCGGGGACCACGGGGAGTTCGGCCCCGCCGGTGATCGTGACGGTCAGGTCCGCACCCGTGTTCTGTACATCGACGTGCGTGCACACTGCCGACGTACTGAAATCGACGAGCATCAGGCTGTCCAGTGCGGGGCTGAAGGACTCACCGATGTCGAGGTCGCCCAGCGCGTCGTTCAGCTCACCGGCTGTATCGCCGTCGATGGTCGGCCCGTCGTATTCGAAACCGAAGGAATCGGAGCACCCACGGGTCGGCTCGGGCGTGTCCGCGGGGACCGGTGCACTCACACGCAGTTCCGGTTGCTCCGCGATCTTTTCGAGCTCGGCGACGGTCAGCACGATGTCGCGATCACCGGTCCTGGTCGACGGAAAATCGGGCGCGTCCGACGCTGTCGCGGTCACCTGCGTTCCGTCCGGATAGTAGGCCTCGACGGTGCGAAAGTTCGTTCTGTCCGGCCCGTACTGGTACCAGGATTCGTTCACGTCCACCACCGATCCGTCCGCGGAAACACTTCTCTCATCGACCTGGCCTGCCACACACGACGGCACCGAACCGTCGCCTTTCCGGACCGAGACCGCGAGCAGTCCCGACGTGTCGCCTCGTGCCATGTCGGCTGTCGCCGAGGCGAATCCTGGAGGCCGCGGTCCACCCGGATCAGCGGGAGACTGGGGAATCGGTTGGAAGATCAGAGAAGTGCGGCGGCTGCCGAACTGGACCTCGACCCTGTCCGGCAAGGCGGCAGCAACGGCGTCGGTCATCATCACCGCTCGCCGGCCGTCGTACCAGGGGTACTGCGGGTTGTCGTAGGTGTCGACGCTGGTCGAGATCTGGCCCCGGATCGCGGACTCGGCAGGAGGTTCCACGGTGTCGCAACCGGGTATGGGCGCGTCCGCGTCGACCTCGGGTTCGAGGTAGGTCGTGTCCGTTGGTTCGGGCACGGGGGTGGGCTCTCGGGTGGGCTCTCGGGTAAACGACGACGGGGCGGCCTCGGACTGCACCGTGTTCGGCGGAGACACCCGGTCGACGACGGCCGCAACGCATACCCCGAGTGCCACGAGGGACACGATCGTCAATGCGTCGGCCCAGATGCCTGCGCGGCGCGAGTCCAGTCTTCTCACTGGTCGAAAGTACCGGGTGCACGGCTGTCGGTTCCCAGGCAGGATCACGGGTATGAACACATTTCAGCGCGTCGCTGCTCGGTTCAATGCGCTTGTACGTCCGCTGTTGAACGCGCCGGTCGTCGGCAGATTCGTCTCGGGCACGATCACCGAGGTCACCTACACGGGCCGCAGATCCGGCAAGCAGTTCAGCGTCCTGGTGGGCTACCGTCGCCGCGGCGACGAGGTGATCATCGGCGTCGCAATGCCGGACAAGAAGAACTGGTGGCGGAACTTCTACCCCGACGGCGGCCCCATCTCCATCGACCTCGACGGCATCACCCGGACCGGCCACGCCGTCACCCGCAAGGACGGGTCTTCCGTCTCGGTGAAGGTGACACTCGATCCGCGCGCATGATCGCGTCGAGGGTCCAGCCTCTTGATCAGGCGCGGCTGGACCCTCCGCTGACTTACTTCTCGAACAGTGCATCCGGCAGTGCGGTGTCGACGCTCAGAATGTCGAGATCCCGCGCAGATCCCTCGGTTTCGAGGTAAACGCAGATCCCGGTCTGGACGTCCAGTCGCACGGTCGACGGTGGTCCGGGTATCCATTCGTCTTCGACGAACTCTCCCGAGAGCATCGGGCAACAGTCGCATCGTGGGTCGTACGCGGCGGTCGGGGTGGCGATCGCTTCCCACGCCGTGCGGCCGTGATGGGTCACCACCCTCGACTGCGACAGATCGACCGTCGGGCCGGAGGTCGTGTCGTGGGCGGATCTGGCCAGTTCGACGGGGTTGAGCATCGCGACCCAGAGGTAGTCGTCGAGCATCGGGTCGTCCCACTCCACCGACGGGCCGTGCATCTCGGGCGGCACGCTCTCGACGAGACCGTCGGCGTCGTACACCGGAACCACTGTGGACGGCCAACGTCCTTGCACCGGCAGCAATGGGCCATTGTTGCTCCGCGTCATGGCACCGTCGAACGGCCTCCTCGCCTTGTGCACCACGACGCGACCGCCGTTCACTTCCACCCGCATCGCCCCTGGCCGACGGATCCACGCGTGGACACCGGTGTCGAATCGGTCTGGCGAACGGGTGAATTCGACGCTCGTCCACCGCCACGGCGACGACTGCGCGAGGCGGCGGAACTGCAGAATGGACGGGTTCTCGATCACCAGTTCATCCTCGCAGGCCCCGCCACTGATTTTTCCTTCTCGCAGTTCGGTCCGCCTTCGGGCAGGATCAGGCAAGTGATCGCTGCGGAAGTGCTCCTCACTACGCTGAGAACGGCGTCGAGTCGGACCACACCTGCTCGTTCCTCGGCCGGCCGTGTCAGGCCGAGCACCGAGAGTCTTTCGGTTGCATTGTGACTGTTCCTGGCGGTGAACTCCGTCGTCGACTCGGGCTCGTCGATGCAGTGACCGTCGGATTGGGCGCCATGATCGGCGCTGGAATCTTCGCGGCGCTGGCTCCCGCCGCTCGGGCTGCGGGATCGGGTTTGCTCGTTGCATTGGCCGTCGCCGCTGTGGTCGCCTATTGCAACGCCACGTCGTCGGCACGGCTTGCCGCGTTGTATCCCTCGTCGGGAGGAACGTACGTATACGGGCGTGAGCGTCTCGGCGAGTTCTGGGGTTACATCGCCGGGTGGGGATTCGTCGTGGGCAAGAGTGCGTCCTGTGCCGCAATGGCATTGACGGTCGGTATGTACGCATGGCCCGAACACGCGCATGCAGTGGCTGCGGCGGCGGTGCTCGGGCTGACCGCCGTCAACTACGTCGGAGTGCAGAAGTCCGCGTGGTTGGCGCGGATCATCGTCGCCGTGGTCGTCACGGTTCTCGTTGTGGTCGTGGTGGCATCGCTGGTCCACTCGCCCGGGCATCCGGTGGAAGTCTCGGCGGCCGATGTCACCACCATAGGTGTACTGCAGGGTGCGGGCCTGTTGTTCTTCGCCTTCGCCGGTTACGCGCGCATCGCAACGTTGGGTGAGGAGGTCCGCGATCCGGCTCGTACCATTCCCCGAGCGATTTCGATCGCGCTCGCCCTGACCTTGGTGCTGTACGCGTCGGTCGCCACAGCGCTGCTGTGGGCGCTGGGCCCGTCGGGGCTCGCGCAAGCAAGCGCACCGATCGCCGACGCGGCCCGCGTCACCGGTCGATCCTGGTTGGTGCCAGTGGTGAGTGCGACCGCTGCGGTGGCAGCGCTGGGATCGTTGCTCGCCCTCGTACTCGGCGTCTCACGAACCATTTTCGCAATGGCCCGTGACCGGCACCTTCCGCACGTTCTGGCGGCCGTGCACCCACGGTTCGGCGTACCTCACAAGGCAGAGCTGATGGTCGGGGTGGTCGTCGCCGTCACCGCAGCCACCGTCGACATCCGTACCGCGATCGGCTTCTCGTCGTTCGCAGTGCTCTGCTACTACGCCGTGACCAATGTGTCGGCGTCGACCTTGTCTCGCGCCGAGGGCCGCCCAGCGCGCCTCGTTCCTGTGATCGGCCTCGTGGGTTGTCTCGTGCTGGCGTTCTCGCTACCTGTGTCATCGGTGGCAGTGGGTGCAAGCGTACTCGCAGCGGGTGCCGCCGTCTACGCGCTCAGGAAGCGCCGATCACACGACGACTAGTCGGAAGCTGTACCGGCAGAACGCATCGCGCCGGCAAGAATGACGGGCGGATTCGCACTGATGTTCGAAAGCTTGTCGGTGGCACCGGATAGTCTTCTCACATGCTTTCAGGGGGAGATTCAGAAGCAATGGCTCAGTCAACGATTGTCACTGACACACAGCCACATTGGCGAGCATCCGGTGACGGTGTTCCTGTCATCGCTCCCTCGTCTCTGCGCGAGGTCGTCAAGATGATCGAGAGGGGCGCGGAGGAGATCGGTCGCATGCAGACAGCCGGGCTTCACAATGCGGATCGACGCGCTCTACTGGTGCGCATGGAAGTGGTTCGTCAAAAGTTGTTCGCGTACAGCCACACCTGGATCGCAGATCTCGTCGACCAGCGAGGCTTGGACGACATCTACGGGTCGGTTCCCGAAGCCCTGTCCGTGTTGTTGCGATCCTCCGGAACGCGAGCGGGGCAACGTATCCGCTTGGCCATGGAGTTCGGTGAGCGCACATCCGTCACGGGTGAGCGTTTGGGACCGTTGTCACCGAACACTCTTCGCGGCGCGGAGGACGGGCTGATCAACGAGGAGCATCAACAGATCATCAGAAAGTTCTTCTGGCGTCTGGGATCGAAGGTCGACATCGAGACGCGGGAGAAAGCGGAGGCTCAGCTGGCGGAACTGGCACGCCAGCTCAGCCCCGACCACCTGAAGGCAGCTGCCTCGCGCTTGTACGACCTGATCGACCCCGACGGTGATGACGAAGACCCCGCGCGGGTCGCGGATCGATGCTACGTCCAGTTCGACGAACAAGGAGCTGACGGGTTGTCCCGCGGAAAGATGGTCGTCGACTCCGAACTGCGTGCGTACATCGAGGCCGTATTCGACAAATGGGCGAAACCCGGACAGGCCAATCCAGCAGATCCCCCACCGGTCGTCGACTCACCTGATGACGCGGATGGTTGTGACGATCGACCTGATCAGTCGAGCGTTCCGAAAGACGCCACGGGCGACGGCCAGCCCGCTGAGGGCGAACCGGTCGATGAAGAGGCGGCAGCGCGGGCGCGTCGAGATCATCGAGGTAAGGGGCGACGGCAGCACGACGCGATGAAGATGGTGTTCCGGCAGATGCTCGCATCCGGAAAGTTGGGGATGCACAGGGGACTTCCGGTGACAGCCGTGTTGACGATGAGCGTGAAGGATCTCGAAGCCGCTTCGCGCCATGCGGTGACCGCAACCGGGTCCCTGGTGGGGATGCGGGATGCCATTCGGATGGCGTCGCACGCCTATCAGTGCTTGGTCATCTTCGACAACGACGAACGCCCGCTTCAACTTCGGCGCGCCAAGCGATTGGCCTCACCGGACCAACGAATCGTGTTGATAGCAGCCGATCGTGGATGCAGCTTCCCCGGCTGCACCCGCCCTGCGACATGGAGCCAGGTCCACCACATCGAAGAGTGGGCGGCCGGTGGAAACACCGACATCGAGGACCTTACTTTCGGATGCGATCGGCATCATCCCCTGGTCGGCCCGAGGGACACCGACTGGGCCACGACCAAGGCCGGCCCCGACCACCCCTATCCAGGCCGCACGCTATGGCATTCCCCGACAACGCTCGACCCACTTCGACGTGGGCTACTCAATCACTATCACCACCCCGACGAGTACATCCGACCCATCCCGGAACTCCCCCTGTTCGGTCCCGTCGACTCCATCGATACTGAAACGAGCGACCCCGAAACCAACGACCCAGAACCAGGCAACCCAGGGGCCGCCCGAGAATAGGTCGACGCCCGAGCCCACGGTGGCGGGTGACACCACCCCACCGTGGGCAGGTAGCAGACCCACAGCGGCACAGAACTTGACATGTGCCGCCTACAGTCATGCCCTGAGCCCGCTGCCTGTGCCGTACACCGCTGACCGATGCGTCATGATTCGATTCCGAGTTGCGACGACCACTTCGGCCGAGCTCTCAATCGGCGAAATTAACTCGGTCCGACACAGAAGCAACTGGTCTACGGAAATGTGGCTGTAGTGCGGCAACGATGGCGGCGAAGACTGCGGCAGGTAACGCTCCCATCAACATCAGCACCCAGAACCCGGTCCAATTGAGCAAGCCGAAGATGGCCATGAATCCCAATGCAACTGCTGCACAGAGTGATACGTTCCGGTTCAGGGCGACACCCGCAATTACAGGTGGAGCCGCCAGCAAGATGCCGAGGAGCGCAACGGGCACCAACCCCACTGCGTCGAGAATGGAATCCGTACAAGTAAATCCGGATCTCCCGTAGAACGGGCTCAGTTCACCAATCTTCCCGCACGACATCGAGATTGTCGCAACCGGAGACAGTCCGGAGACGATGGCGTACGCCATCGCCAGTGCGGCGAGCGCGAACCACGTCCCGCGGAACAGTACTCGACTCCTCATAGTGCGAGACTAATCGAGACCGACGATGACACCCAGCTCTTCTCAGCTCGGTGCGCTCACTTCGACGTGCGCTGGCCAGATGTGCATCTCGACATGCACTCGAGCGTCCTCGTCCGGGGCTGTGTAGCTGTCGAAGTACTTCGCGCGACCACGAACGAACACTCGGATGCGGTAATCGCCTTCAGGCAGCGTGAACGGTGCGACGACTTCTCCGGTGGATCCGTCGAGGAAGACCTCCGGGTCCTCGCAGGCGTACGCGACTTCTTGGGTTTCCTCCCATAGCGCACGCTCGGCGTCGGTCAGTGCGGGTGCTGCTGGTCCAATTCTCACCGTTACGTGGACTTTGCCGCGCCCACCTGCGTGGATCACCACCAGACCTCGGCCTCCCTTCACCAGATCGGGCGGTGTCGGAAAGCGTTCGGTAGGGACTCCATCCCTGTTTCCGATCGAGTCCAGGATGAGAGCCCCGGCCATCAGGTCGATGTCCACATCGATTACTTCGCGCACCTCCCCGACGTTACCGACGAGCATCAGAGCAGTACCTCGAGGATGCCGCCATAGAGGCAGCCCTTAGATATCGACTAGCCCTCGGCCTCGCCACCAGAAGGCATTGCCCGTAGGTACTGCCCCGGTGTGATGCCTGCGACGCCTTTGAAGTCGCGGATGAGATGTGCCTGGTCGGTGTAGTCGAGTGCTGCGGCGATGGCGCTGACGTCGGCGTCGGGAAGTGAGAGTCTGCGCACGACTTCTTGGAGGCGGATGCGTCGGGCTATTGCTTTGGGCCCCATGCCCAGTGTCTCCTTCAGTGCACGTTGTATTGCGCGTTCGCTGACGCCGAGTCGGTGTGCGAGGGCGGGTCCGGTTCTCGATCGAACGCTCTCTGCCAGGTCGTCTACCACCGCGTTCGCGAGTAGTCGGGACTCGGTGATCAGGTGCTTCTGCAGCAGATCCTCGATCAATCGGTCTGCTCGTTCGGCGCGGTCCGACGGGGATGTTTCGGCCGCGATGGTAGTCAGATGCCGGGTGAGGGCGGCGTCCAGATCAGCGGTGACGGGTTGCTCCTGCTCCACATTCGACGGGTCGAGGTCGGACAGCACGGCCAGTCCTGCCGGGCGCAAACGGATCCCGAAGACCCTGCCTGTGCCGCGGATCGTCCTCGACCATGCCCGGCGTTGGACGTTGGTCAGCATGAAAGGTGCGGGGACCGAGCCGAATTCGATGCTCAGCGTCACGGCGGGGAATTCGAGCACCTGCTGATCGATGTTCGTTCCGTCCGGCAGGTTCCACTCGACGCTCCAGTACGTGTCGACGACGTCGCGCACGGACTGCGCGGGCGTGAACCACTGCGCGTCGAACAAGGGCAGGTTGGCCGGACCGAGCACGCCGGACCGTTCGGTCACGTCGATCGGTCGATCCACCGGGTGTCGAACCATGTCGCAATTGTGCAATACGCTGTCGCTGCCGGTGGGTGACGATGTCGCCATGAGCACCGATTACCGCAATGTCTTCATCGAGGCAGCCCCGGACTGCCCGGCCACCGAAGGCGAGGAGCCGCCCGCCGGGCGCGGGAATGCCACGGTCGCGAGGCTGCAGTACGAACTGCTCTCGCGGGCGCCGTACGAGATGAGCTCGGACGACGTGCTGTTCGCCGTTCACGCCGCGAGAACCGGCGTTCCGCCGAGCGAGATGGACGAAGCGAGGGCAGCGTTCTTCGCCAAGGATCAGGCGTGCCTGCGTGCCTCCCCGCTCGGCAAGCGCTACGGGTGGGGCACGCACCACGACGGTGAGGGTCGCGTCGCACTCTATGGACTGGGTACAGCCGAGTACGAACGCCTGGCCCGCGACCCGAACCTGGGGCACAAGGCCGCCATGAAATCACGACGGTAAACAGCGCCTGGGGGGCTGTGGAGAAGCATGTTCGCGGAGCCTCGAGGGTGGAGCGTGCCGTCGGGACCTAGCACCCCTACTGAACGACTCCGCACGCCTGCTCTGACGCGACCAGGCGTGCGGGGTCGGTAAAAGGGGTGTCAGGTTCCTGCCTGCGTCAGTCCTTCGTACGGGAAGGGTGGCGAGGACACTGCGAGGCTGAGTCGCTCGTCGTCGGTGAGCCTGCCGATCAGTCGGTAGCCGTCGGGTGAGGTTGCACGGACGGATCCGAGGTCGTCGGCAGATCGGTCGTCGACGCTCCATCCCCAGTCCGCCCAGGCGTGCGAGAGGACGGACAGCGCGTCCCGCCCGGTGCATCCGAGTACCCAGTACGCGGCCGAGAAGCGATGTGGCCCATCGATGGTGGTGTTGTCGTCGTAGGCGGGCTCGAACTTGCCGAGGGCGAGCTGTGATTCCGGGAAACCGGGGTGCCTACGGTTCAACTGCACGTCCGACGGTAGTGCGCGTCGAGACTTCTCGAGTGCGTCCAGTGCGCTGTCTCGTGCGTCGGTGCCGAATAGCGTTGTCATGCAGCACCCTTGCCTGCGATGATTCGGCCGATGGTGTCGAGGGCAGGGTTTCCGCGGTCGAAGTAGTTGCTTCCGTCGAAACGCGCGGTGCCCTCGACCGGGCTGGTGGCGTCGAGCGATCCAGGAAGCGACGTGTCGGCTGCGGCCACGACGACGTCTCCGTCACCCAACGAAGCCCGCTCGACGACGACACTGCCGTACCCGTGACCGAGGACGGTGTGGTGCGCGGCGTCGCCTTCGTGGGCCGCACGCAGACCTTCCTGAAACCGTTCCAGCCGCGGGGCACCGGCGTCGGCGAAGCTGTCCGAGGTGGCGTCGAGCAGGGTGGGAGGTGCGTTGTATCCCAGCCATGCGATGACCGAGTTGCGTGCGCCGCTGACCATGTTGGCGGAGTCGAGCAGGTTCTCCGCGCGTGAGAGGTCTCGTCCGATGGAGGCGAGCACCGTGGATGCTCCCGGCACGTAGGTGGCGACGTTCTGGGCGGTGTCGGGGTTGTTCAATGCCAATGCGCCTCGGCCGTGTTCGTCGATGTTCAACAGGTAGGTGGGCGCTCCGGCTCGGCTGAGTTCGGCTTGGACGGTGTCGTATCCGGCGAGGGCTGTCTCGGCGGCGTCGCGGTCGTCGAGCCATCGGGCGTAGTCGCGCAGGGCTGCTGCGTCGTCGTGGTTCTCGCTGGGGAGGTTGCGATCCTGCAGCCAATCGCCATGGCGCGCTTCGACTTCGGCGACACGGTCTCGCGCGTCGGACACGAGGGTGTGCAGGAGGACGGTGTTGTATCGGGATTTGTCGTCGGCGGGCAGTCCGTCGCGGTTTCCGATGGTCGGGTCCCACACCGCCAGGCCGTCGCGCTCGTACGGGGTGAGCCTGCTCCACAGCTCGGCCAGGTCGTGGGGTTCGTCGGGGAGGATCGACCGGATCTCCGGGATGTAGGGCTGCGGCTCGGCGACGGGCTGGAGGCCGAGGACCACGTCGACTGCGCGCTGCAGTTTGGTGGCGTAGGTGTAATCGGTGTCCACTGCGCTGCTGAGCATGGATTGCAGTTGGGTTTCGATGCCCTGCGCACGCTGCTGCAGATCGGGGTCGGCGACGCGCACGCTGCCGTCGTCGTGGACGTCGAATCCACCGGCGAGCGCGGTGTCGACGACCGCGAGAACGGACTGGCGGACGGCGGCGATCTCCCGAGCGGCGGCGTCGAACACTGCGGTGTAGGCGTCGATGGCGTCGACGATGCGGGTGTCGGCGACCTGGTCGACGAGGACCCGGGCGGTGTCGGCGGCGTCGCCTTCCCACCGTTCGAGGGTGTCGCGTGCAGCGCGGGCGACGCTGCGGAGGGACTCGTCGAACACGAGGTTGATCTGTGCCAGATCGTCCCCGACACAGGTCAGGGTGGCCGGATTCCAGGCTCGCAGTTGCGAGACGGTGACGGTCATGCCTGCTCGCCGAGGAACTTGTGCAGTTGCTCGCGGAACGCAGCTTCGGTGCGGTCGTAGCTGGTGGCACTCGATCCGGCGGCCTCGGCGATCTGACGGATGCGTTCGGCGGCCGTGCGGTAGGCGGCGAGAACTGTCTCGGCGGAGTTGCCCGCTACAGCCCCGAACGCCGAGTGAGGCATGGCCTCGACCCCCACCCGGAGCGGCGGCGACGGGTCGAGTGATGCCACAGCGTCGGCTGTCCTCGTCAGTGACGACGACAGCGCACGCAACGAGTCGGGATCGACCTGAAGCATCCGTACCCCCTCGGTTCGGCGGCCGTGCCTCAGGCCGCCATCCGCATCAAACGCCTTCTATTCCTGTTCGACGCAGCGGGGAGTGAAACGGTTCCCTCGATTTCCGAGATGAAGCTACAACTTGCCTGTCATGGCTGCGGCAGCGAGAGCTATCAGCACTGCAGTCCACAGGCCGACGACCGCGGCAACATGGAGGGGACGATTCTTACCGGGTGGGCGAGGGGGCGCCGTACGTGATGGCATGAGGACGATTGTGCAGGAACATGCTCTTGGATTGGTTTCGAGAACAAAAAAATACTTCAGTTGAATGCATGAGCTTGGTCATACCGCGCGTCTTGTTCCACGCAATGTCACAGGCAACCTGTCTAGCTTCCGATCGGCCGAAATCCTGCTCCTGTGCCGCCGCGTGCGTTCAACCGCGCCAGAGATTCGGCTGCGGATGCGTAGACCGTCGGGCTCAGGACGGGGACGGTGTCGGCGTGGCTGGCGATGCCGACGAGAGTGGTTCCGCTGACCAGAGCTCCGCCCGAGTCGGCCCAGAACGTGGGCGTTCCTGTGACGATGTCCGTGTCCGGTCGGACGTCCAGGACGGTGCCGCATGTCGTGGCGGTGGCAGCGCCGATCTTGCAGACAGGCTGGCCGGGGAATGCGGGTCCGATGTCGGTGACGGTGATTCCGCCGCGCGAGGACACGGGTATCACCTTGGTCGGGTCGAGTTCGACGACACCGTAATCCGGACCCCAGTGGCCCGAGACGGTCACGCCGACCGGTCCGGCGCCGAGGTTGTCGACGAGCGTGACCGGCAGGCCGGGCGACAGCACGCAGTGTCCGGCGGTCAGTCCGACGAGTCGTCCGGCCGCGTCGTATCCGACGGCCGCGAACGAGCACGCCGTGAGGTCTTCGATGCCTCCGGTCGTGATGTATCCGGTGCCCGGCCCCACGAGAGCAGCGGGGGCAGCTGGGGCAGCGACGGCCGGCGATGCCACTGCAATGCTCGCGACGAACGAGAACACGGCGGCTGCGCCGAGCAGCGTCGCTTTCATTCCTTGTATCGCCTCGACGGTGCAACGCCGTTGTCGAGTGCCCCCGGCTTGCGCACGGAGGTCGCCGGAGGCCGCGGGGTTCCGGGCGGCGTGGCCGTCGGGGGACGCGGTGTCGACGTGCGAGACGGCCCGGCCTCGTACGACGTCGGCGCAGCAGGCGGTTGTCCCGTTCCGTACGGCGATGCGGGCGGCGTGACCGGCGGCGGGGTCACCGGGGGCTGTGCGGCCGGATGCGCGACCGGTGGTGATACCTGAGGCGACGCGACCGGTGGTGACGCCTGAGGCGGCGCAGCCTGCGGTGCGGCGGCCTGTGGCGGGGAGGCCTGGCTGCCGTCCCATGCTGTGACGCTCGATCCCGGTGTCACCGGGTTGGGGGTCTGACGAGGGATCGACGAGTCCGTCTCGTAGTAGTACGAGTAGTTGTCGCCGCCCTTGCGTCCGGCGGGCATCATCGTGAACACGGCGCCGAGGATGTGCGCGCCGATGGTTTCGAGGTTGCCGACGGCTCGGGCCACCTCGTTCTCGGTGGTGTGGCCGTAGCGTGCGACGACCAAGGCGCCGTCGCTGTGGGTGGTCAGCAGTGCGGAGTCGGTGACCGGAAGCAGCGGGGCACCGTCGACGATGATGTAGTCGAATCGGCCGCGGAGTTCGTCGATGACGCGCCTGGATGCTTCGGAGCCGAGGAGCTCCGAGGGGTTCGGCGGCAGCGGTCCGGAGGCGAGTACTTCGAGGCCTTCGTATTTGGTGGGCTGCATGACGTCGGACAGGTCGGCCTGGTTGGCCAGGACGGTGGACAGACCGACGGATCCGATCAGTCCGAGGTACTTGGAGACCCGCGGACGCCGCAGGTCACCTTCGACGAGTGCGACGTGGTGGCCGGCCTCGGCGAGGGCCAGGGCGAGGTTGACGGCGACGGTCGTCTTTCCTTCGGCCGGAACGGCACTGGTGACGACGATGACGCGCGGCGGGTGGTCGACTTCGAGGAACTGGAGGTTGGTGCGCAGCTCGCGGTAGGACTCGGCGCTCGGCGAGTGTGCCGCGCCGAATTCGACGACGGCGTTCTCCTTGAGGTTCTTGTCGAACGGCAGGCTTCCGACGAGGGGGGTCTTGGACGCTGCTTCGAGCTTGGTGCGGGTCTTGATGGTGTTGTCGAGTCGGTCGCGCAGTACTGCGAGTGCGATGCCGAGCAGTAGGCCGACGGCGGCACCGAGGGCGAGGTTGCGGGTGGTCTTGGGGCTGACAGGGGCCGACGATTCCTGTGCCTGCTCCACCAGTCGCACTCCCGCGGCGGGGGTTCCGCCGTCTTCCGGCGTCTCGAGTTCACGGACCAAGGTGGTGAGCTGCGTTGCGAGGGAGTTGGCGATGTCGCGTGCCAGGCCGGGCGAGGTATCGACGACGACGATGTCGAGCAGCACGGTGTCCGGGGTGGACGTGGCCGTGACCTTCGACGCGAGCTGGGCCGGCGTCATGTTCAGGCCCAGTTCGTCGATCGTCCGCGCAGCGAGCGTCTCACCGGTGACGAGCTCGGAGTACGACGCGACGCGCTGCTGCGAGAACAGGTTGCCCTGGTAGGTCTCGCTGACGGTCGATCCTCCCGACGTCGAGACGAACACTCGGCTCGACGACTGGTAGGTCGGAGTGGTCAGTAGCGACACCGCAAGTGCACCCAGCACTGCGACGGCCACGGTGACCACGATGACCATCCATCTAGTTCGCAGTATCTGTAGGTAGTCCTGGATTTCCACTTGGGGCTCCCTCATCTTTTCCAGCAACGCTCGTGTTCATGTTTTCATGCTTGTCGGTCTTCTCGCGCGCTAGTTCATCAGCACTCGCCCGGCGTCAGGGTGAACTGCACGACATCTATGCGTCCGTCCTTGAATCTGGACGAACATCCGGTCAGGTAATGGATGTATCGCTCGTAAACTTCGCTCGAAGACAACGCAATTGCGGCTTCTCGCTGATCGACCAAGCGATCGGTCCATTCGTCGAGCGTTCTCGCGTAGTGCGGCCCGAGTGCGTGCTCACGTTCGAGCCGTAAGCCCGCTTCGGACGCTGTGGCGACCACCATGTCGGATTGTGCGAGCTGCCCGCCGGGGAAGATCTCCCGCATGATGAAGCGTACGAAGTGTGCGTCCTCGCGGGTGAACACGACGCCACTCGCCAGCACTTCGGCGATCGGCCGCATGACGATGGTGTGCAACAACATTCGGCCGTCGGGTGGCAGCACGGCTCGGCACTTGTCGAAGAACGCGGAGTAACGCTGGCGCCGGAAGTGCTCGAACGCTCCGACGCTGACGATGCGGTCGACGGTTCGACCGGCGGGTGGGCTGAATTCCTCCCACCCCTGCAGACGGATCTCGACGCCGTCGAGGTGCGCGACGACGGCACTGGCACGGTCGAATTGGTTGCGGCTCAGTGTCAGTCCGATGACGTCGACGCCGTACTTCTCGGCGGCACGCTTGGCGAGTGCACCCCATCCGCATCCGATGTCCAGCAACGTCATTCCAGGCTGCAGATCCAACTTGCCGAGCGCCAGGTCGATCTTGGCGGTCTGGGCCTCTTCGAGCGTCATATCCTCGCGTTCGAAGTACGCGCAGCTGTAGGTCATGCTCGTATCGAGGAACAGGGCGAAGAATTCGTCCGACAGATCGTAGTGCGCTTGGACGTTGTCCACATAGGGCTGCAGATTGGTGGTCATCACGCCACACCTTCCTTCGGCAGAAGCAGGCCGAGTTCTCGGCCGAGTGCGTGGGCGCCTGCTTCACCCAGCATGTTCTCGTGTTCGGCGTCGACCCGCACTACCGAGACCGGGCCGTCGACGAACTCGTCCCACTGCTCCGCGCCGCGCGATCCGCGTGCTGCGAAGTAGAGAACGTCCCCCTTGAACACCTGCGGCCGGTACGCGGCGACCCACTGCGGCGCGTCGGCGACGGGTGCGTACATGCGACGCAGGTTCTCGACGGTCAGGAAGGCGAGTTCGCCGCGGCCGTGGACCAATCCGTCTCGGATCTCGTCGAACGATTCGCCGTCCACGCCGAGCTGATCGGCGAGGTCGGCGATGCTGAACGGTGCGCTGTCGGTGGGTGCGGTCAGGGTCGCGTCGACCAGCGTCAGCTGCGCCACTTCCTCGCCCATGGACTGCAGCTGAACGGCGGCAGCGTGGGCGATCACGCCGCCGAGCGACCATCCGAGCAGGTGGTACGGGCCGTCCGGTTGCACGGCGCGGATCTCCGCGACGTAGCGCGCCGCGAAATCCTCGATGGTCGACGGCGCATCCTCCCCGCCTGCGATGCCGGGAACCTGCAGTCCGAAGAGCGGCCTGTCGGTCTCGCTCAGCAACGAGAGGTAACTCCACGCGATCCCGATGGCGGGGTGGATGCAGAACAGCGGCTCACCGGGGCCGTCGGTGCGGATCGGGAGCAGCACGTCGAACGCGCCGCCGTGGTCACGGGCGCCGGTCCGGAGCTGCGCGGCCACACCGGCGACGGTGGGGTGAGTCAGCATGGCCGTCACCGGGACGGTCAGCCCCAGCCGATCTCCGAGAGCGTCGACCACTTGCACCACCGACAGCGAATGCCCACCGAGATCGAAGAAGTTGTCGCCGACGCCGAATCGGTCGGCCGGTAGATCCAGCACGTCGGAAAACACTTGGTGGACTGCATGTTCGAGCGGTGTCGTCGGCGCCAGCTTCGGATCCGACGCCGGTGCCGGCTCCGGCAGGCGTGCCGCGTCGACTTTGCCGGACAGCGTGGTCGGGAGGGTGTCGACGCGGGTGACCGTGCTTGGAACCATGTAGGCGGGTAGGGTGCGGGCGAGGAACTCGCGCACCGAGCGCGGCCGCGCCGGTCCGACGATGTAGGCGGCAAGCGATCCGCTGCCGTTCAATTCACTGCCGTCGGATCCGCTGCGCCCGATTGCCGACGCCTGTTCCACTCCCGGGTGTTGCAGGAGAGCGGACTCGATTTCGCTGAGTTCCACTCGGTGGCCACGGATCTTGATCTGCGAATCGGCGCGGCCCAGGTATTCGAGTGAGCCTCCGACCCATCGGACCAGGTCGCCTGTGCGATAGAGACGTCCGGTTCCGAACGGGTTGGCCACGAAGCTGCTCGACGTCCACCCCGGCTTACGCAGGTATCCCTCGGCGAGGCCGTCGCCTGCAAGGTAGAGCTCGCCGACGATGCCCTCCCCCACCGGTCGCAGCCGGGAGTCGAGGACGGCGGTGGTGAATCCGCGGGTAGGTCGGCCGATGGTGACCGGACCGGCCGGGGGCGCAGCGTCCGTGCACGTGCTCATGACGGTACCTTCGGTGGGTCCGTAGGCGTTGTACACGCGGCGACCTGTCGACCACCGTTGCAACAGAGCGGCATTGGTGGCTTCACCGGCCATGATGACGACCTCGACCGACGGAGTGGCGTGCGGGTCGGTGATCTGCAGGACCGTCGGGGTCAGGCACACGTGGGTCACCTGGTGCTGCGCGATCAGGGTTTCCAGTGCGCGTCCGGCGTACACGTCGGGCGCGCCCACCACGACGGTTCCGCCGGAGCCGAACGCGAGCAGCAGTTCGAAGACGGATGCGTCGAAGGCGAGCGATGCGAACTGCAGCACGCGTGAATCGGGCGTCACGTCGAACAGTTCACGCTGGCTTTCGACGAGGTCCGCGATGCCTCGGTGCGTGACGCGCACACCCTTGGGTGTTCCGGTGGAACCGGAGGTGTAGATGACGTACGCGGTGCTGTCCATGGGAACGGTCCGGGCAGTGAAGCTCTCGTCCGAATCGGTGCCCACCGTCAGCCATGTCGGCTGGGCGAGGCCGGAATCGATCGCTGCGATGCCGGTGATCGGTGCGGCGTCGGACAGGATTTCGCGGATCCGGTGGGTCGGCAGCGTCGTGTCGATCGGGAGGTATCCGGCACCGGACTTCGCAACGGCCCAGAGAGCGATCACGGATTCGGCCGACCGCGGCAGGGAAACGGCAACTAGCGATCCTGGCTCCACGCCACAACGAACGAGGTTCTGGGCCAGGGCATTCGAACGCTCGTCGAGCTCGCGGTAGGTCAGCTCCTCGTCACCGTCGAGGATGGCCGTGTTGTCCGGCCATCGACGCGCCGCCTCGGTGAACACTGTGGCCAGCGTGTACTGCTCGGCAGAGCCGTCGGTGCTGACGATCGCGGACGAGTGGGCTGCGGCGAATTCGGCGCTTCCCAACCGGACGCTCGGATCGTGCGCGACGAGGGTGAGCACGGCCGCGAGCCTGTCCGCCAACGCAGCGGGCACCGAGGGTCCGAAGCGAGTGGGCGAGTAAGCCAGCCGCCCGGTCAGCCCGTCGACCGTTTCCTCGACGACCACTTCCAGGTCGAATTGCGTGCTCTCGATGTCGATGCGCCGGGGAGTCACGGAGGTGGAACCGAATTCCAATGTCGGCGCGCCGAGTTCACCCATCGCGAGCAACACCTGGAACAGCGGGTGCGTGTCGAGTGTGCGGGTGGGCGCCACGGCGTCGACCACCCACTCGAACGGAACGTCGGAGTTGGCGAAGGCGTCGAGGTCGCGATTGCGCACGTCGATCACGAATTCTTCGAACGTCGTCGACGGCTGCACGTCCGTTCGCAGTACGACGGTGCCGACGAACATGCCCACCAACTCGTCCAGTGCAGGGTGCGACCTGCCGGAGACCGGTGTACCGATGGCGATGTCCGATGAGCCGCTGGCCTCGGCCAGCACCGCTGCGAGGGCTGCGTGAACGACGACGAACACCGTCGCCCCCAGGCGATGCGCCAGGCCACGTAGGTCATCGAGAGTGTCTGCGTCGATACGGAATTCACCGGGAGTGTACGCAGCGTCGGCGTCCAAGACCCCGGTCGGCAGATCGAGGTAGCCCGGCAACCCCGACAGCGCAGTGCGCCAGTAGTCGAGCTGTGGTGCGGCGACACTGGCGAGGACGTCCTGCTGCCACAGCCGGTAGTCGGCGTAATCGACTGCGAGCGGTTCGAACTCGGGTGCCGAACCTGCACCGCGTGCCGTCAGTGCAGTGTCGACATCCCGCGCCAGCGGACCGAGAGACAGCCCGTCCACAGCAACATGATGCGCAACCACCGTCAGAACCTTGACTGTGTCTTCGGGTCGCTCCTGCAGGCTCCGCTCCTGCCTGGGTCGCTCCTGCAGGCTCCGCTCCTGCCGGGGTCGCTCCTGCAGGCTCCGCTCCTGCAGCGAGAGCCGTACCGGTGGTTCCATCGTCAGATCGAAGCCCTCGACGGGTGCTGTCGATGCGTCCGCGTGGCGTTCGTCGAGTGAGGAGACGACGGTGACCGCGTCCAACAGCGTGGTCGTCGGGCCGTCCGGCGTCGACGGGTACACCGTGCGCAACGGCAGGTGGCGCTCGACGACGTCGGTGATGGCAGCTCGTAGTACCTCGACGTCGAGGTCGTCGGGTAGTGCGAGCTCGAACGCGATGTTGTAGGCCGCGGAGTCGGGTGCGTACCGGTTCTGCAGCCAGATCCGGCGTTCGGCGGGGGCCGGCTGCGTGAACGATCGCGCGTCCGAACGGTGGGTCAGCGCAGGCCGGGGAGCGTATTCGGTGGACAGCTTCTGCACCGATGCGCCGAGAAGCTTTGCCGTCGGCGATTCGAAGATCGTGCGCACGGGCACGTGGGTCCCCAGGGCTGCGCCGATCCGGGTGGCGGCTCGGGCCGCGCGGAGCGAGTCGCCGCCCATGACGAAGAAGTTGGCGTCGACGCTCACGTTCTCGGCAGCACCGCCGAGGGTGTCGGCGAAGATACCGAGGATGACGTCTTCGGCGAGGGTGCGAGCTACCGCGTCACCCGCGAGTGCGTCGGGCGACACCAGGGCACGAGTGTCGACTTTTCCGTTGGCGGTCAGCGGTAGTCGATCGATCGGCACGATCGCCGTGGGCATCAGCGCCAGCGGCAGTCTGTCCAGCAGCCACAGCTTGGCGTCCTGCTCGCCCACTCCCACGACCCAGGCCACGATTCGGCCGTCCCGTGCGTCGGCGACGGCCGCGGTGACGTCGGCATGCGTGCGCAGTGCTGCCTCGATATCGCCCAGTTCCACTCGCACTCCGCGAATCTGGACCTGGGTGTCGATGCGTCCGCGGAAATCGAGCTCGCCGCCCTCCCCGATGCGTACCCGGTCGCCGGTGCGATAGAGACGGGTACCGCCCGGACCTGCGACGAAGCGCTCGGCGGTCAACGCTGCCCGCGAGCCGTAACCCCGGGCCAGTCCGCCCGCCAGATATAGCTCGCCGACGCCGCCGCGCGGCACCGGCCGCAGCCGTGTGTCCAACACGTGCGCCGAGATGTGCGCGAGGGGGCGCCCGATGGTGACGGGACTGTCGGTCGTCAGGCCGTCGGTCAGCGTCGCCACCACGGTGGCTTCGGAGGGGCCGTAGGCGTTGAGCATCAGCCGGTTCGGGCTCCACTGCGTCACGACGTCGGCTCCGAGGACGTCGCCGCCGACGGCTACCGTCGTCACGCTGTCCACGGGTGGGACCGTGGCGAGGACTGCGGGAGTGGACAGGAAGTGGGTGACGGCGTGTTCGGTGAGGAACTGGGCCATCGCGTCGCCGTCGACCAGGTCGGTCGGGGCGATCACGAGGGTTGCGCCCGCACCGAACGCCAGGATCAGCTCCAGCATCGCAGCGTCGAAGTTGACCGAATAACCGTGCAGTACCCGGGATTCTGCGTCGACGCGGTAGCGCGGAACCACCTGCTGCGCCAAGGCATGGACGGTTCCGTGGGTCACGGCGACCGGTTTGGGTGTGCCCGTGGATCCGGAGGTGTGGATGACGTAGGCGGGGTGCGCCGGCAGCAGCGTCGAGGTGCGCTCGGCGTCGGTGACGGGTGCGTCGCTGAACAGTAGGGCAGCGGCTTCGTCGACCCAGTCGATTCCGGTCTCGTTGCCGCCGAACCCGATTCGGATGCCGTCGAGGATTGCGGTGCGTCGGGCTGCGGGGTAGGTCGGGTCGACGGGGACGAACGCGGCCCCGGCCTTCGCCACGGCCCACAGGGCCAGCACGTAGTCCGCCGAGCGTTCCAGCGACAGTGCGACGAGTGATTCCGGCCCGACTCCCTCGGCGATGAGCAGGCGCGCGATGCGGTTGGAGCGACGGTCCAACTCGTCGTACGTCAGCGTCTCGGCTCCGTCGAGAGCGATATTTCCGTCGGTCCACACGTCCAACAGAGTGCCCACGGGTGCATCCACGGCGGGCTGCTCCGGCTGCCCCAGTTCGATGTCGCCCAGTTCGATGTCGCCCACCACCGCATCGGGTGTGTCGGCGACGGTGCTGAGCACGGTGAGCAGGGTGTCCGCGAAGTGCTGGACCGTCCGGTGCTCGTACAGGTCGGCGGCGTACTCGATCTGGCCGGTGATGCCGTCGGCGGTCTCGGTGAGTACCAATCCGAGGTCGAATTCCGAGGTGTGCGTCGGAACCGGCACGACGGTGATCGGGAGGTCGTCCACCGACCGGTGCTGTGCGTTGTCGAACGCGAGCATGACCTGGAAAATCGGGTGCCGGTCCAGTGATCGGTCCGTCGCGAGGGCGTCGACGATGCGCTCGAACGGCAGTTCGGTGTGCGCGAATGCGTCCAGGTCGTTGTGCCGGACGGCGGCAAGCAGTTCCGTGAAGGTCGACGAGGGATCGACGTCGACCGCCAGGGGCACGGTTCCGACGAACATTCCCACCATGTCGTCCAGTGCCTCGTGGCCGCGGCCGGCCGACGGTGTGCCGACGACGGTGCGCGAGGCGTCCCCGAACCGGGTGAGAGTGGTGGCGAGTGCTGCGTGCACCACCATGAACGTCGTTGCGTTGGAGGCCTTCGCGAGATCGCGAATCGCGGAGTGCACCGACGCGTCGACGGTGATCGGGACGTCGGCGGTGACCAGGGACTGCACCGGCGGGCGTGGATGGTCGGCGGGGAGGGCGGCCAGCGGACGATCGGTATCCAACACGGTTGTCCAGTAGGCGAGTTGGCTTTCCGCGACGGCGTCGACGACCGCTCGGTTCCAGACCGCGTACTGGCTGTACTGCGCGGGGAGTCTCGACCACGTGGGTGCGTGCCCGGCGAGTCGAGCGGCGTGTGCGACGGCGAAGTCACGGACCAGCGGGTCGATGGACCATCCGTCGATCGCGATGTGGTGCAGCACGATCACGACGGTCACGTCCTGATCGGACTGCAGAACGGCGGCGCGAATCGGCACGTCGTCGGCAACGTCGAAGCCGGCCGACGCCAGTGCGGCGATGCGCCCGCCCAGATCGTCCGGGTGCACCGCGTACGTGGGGATGTGGCCCAGCACCTGGCCGGTGGGCTTCACCACCTGGCGTGGGCCGCCCTCGTCCGCTGGAAAGTACGTGCGTAGCGATTCGTGCCGTTCGAGCACGTCTCGCAGTGCGGCCACCACGATCGATCCGTCGCCCGCGGTCGCATCGGTGATCCGCAGCGCGACCGGCATGTTGTAGGCCGGGGAACTGGCGTCGAACTGGTTGAGGAACCACATGCGCTGCTGCGAGTAGGACAGTGGAATCCGTTTCGGCACCGGCATATCGAACAGAGCCTGGGTGTCGAGCAAGTCGAGCGACGAACCCTGGTCGGCGGATGCGTCGAGGGCGGCAGCGACTCCGGCAACGGTGGGGACATCGAACAGCGTCGGCAGTGTCACCGCGCCGCCGAGCCTGGACAGCACGCGCGTGGCGCTGAGGGAGTCCCCGCCGAGGTCGAAGAACGAGTGTTCGCGCCCGACAGCCCGTCCTGTGAGACCGCCGGCGCCGAGGACGTCGGCGAAGACGGTCGCGACCAGCGTTTCGGTCTCGGTCCGCGGCGCCACGTACGCGGTGTCCTCGCCCACGACCGGCGCCGGCAGAGCACGTCTGTCGATCTTTCCGCTCGCGGTCATCGGGAAAGCGTCGAGAACCGTGACGTGGGCGGGCACCATCCACCGAGGCAGGTGCGCGGAGAGATGCGAGTCCAGATTGTCGGTTAAACCAGTGACATACAGCGTGATTCGTTGATCGTGCACGGCCGCGACGGCCGCCGTGACGCCGGGCGATCGGGCGGCGACCGACTCGATCTCGCCGAGTTCCACGCGGCGCCCCTGCAGTTGGACCTGGCGATCGCTGCGGCCCAGATACTCGAGCGCACTGCCGTCGACAGCCCACCGCACGACGTCTCCGGTTCGGTACAACCGAGCGCCACCGACGTCCGCAACGAAACGCGAGGCGGTGAGACCGGGTTGGCCGTCGTATCCGCGGGCGATGCCGTCGCCCCCGAGATACAGCTCGCCGACGCCTCCGCGCGGTGCAAAACGCAGGTGGGCGTCGAGAACAACGGCGCGGACGCCGGGAAGAGCGGTACCGATCGTGACGCGTTCGCCCACCGTCATGGGCTCGGAGAGCGTGGCCAGGACGGTCGCTTCCGTCGGTCCGTAGGCATTGAGCATCTGCCGACCGGACAACGCGTTGGCGGGCATATGGTTGGAGGCTGCCGCGAACCGGTCGCGCAGTTCCGGTGGGCATTCTTCACCGCCGACGTCGAACACGTCGATGCCCGCGAGGTCCTCGGGTTCGAGTGTCGCGAGGACTGCCGGGGAGGTCACGAGATGGGTGATGTTTTCTGCGGCAATGAAATCGGCCAGCATCCTGCCCGCGTACACCTCGGCGGGTGCGATCACCAACGTGGCACCGGCTGCGAACGCGGAGAGTATTTCCTGGATCGACGCGTCGAAGATCGGCGATGCGAGGTGCAGCACCCGAGACTCCGGCGTCACCGAATAGCGTTCCACCACAGCAGTTGCCAGCTGCGCGAGTCCGCGATGAGTGACGCTGACGGCTTTGGGACGCCCGGTACTCCCCGAGGTATGTACGAGGTAGGCCTCGTTGTCGAAGCGTGTTGTCGGAGTGGCTATCCCGAACGACTGCGCGTCGAGCAGATCCTCGATGGCCAGCCATCGCACCGACCCGGGTAGCGACGCCGCGAGCTCGCGGGTGGTGATGCCGACCTCGACGGAGGCGTCGGTGAGGATCTGCGTCAGCCGATCGGCCGGCTCGAACGGATCGACGGGCACGAACGACCCACCGGCCACCGATACCGCCCACGCCGCCAGAAGCGAGTGATACGACCGTCCGATCGCCACGGCAACTCGCGTCTCGGTACCGACCGGCAGCCCAGAGGCCACTCCCGCCGCGCTCAGGGCGAAATCGGCAGCGGTGTGGTCGATTCCGCCGTACCGAACGACTGCAGATTTCTGCAGCAACGAGGTCAACAGCTGCGGCTCGGTGGTACCCCACGCTGCGCTGTCCTCCGCGCCGGGGACGGTGAGCTCCGAGACCGACAAGCCGTCGGGAGCGCCGACGAGTTCCCGCAGCAGGTCGAGAAACCGTGCGTGGTGGTAGCCGAGCTCGTCGGCGGTGTACACGGCCGGGTTGCCGAGGAAGTCGACGCGGGTGGTCGCCCCGGCGACGCCCGGGTAGACGTTGACCATCATGTCGTCGATGGGACCGCTCGACAGCACTCGATACTCACCGACGACATCGCCGAGTCGAATTGTGCTGTTGTACATCATAATATTGACCGACGGACCGAAGATGCCGCGACCGGCGGCAGCGCCGACGTCGGTGCCCGCGGCACGCTGCATGTCCTCCACCCGGAACCGCTGGTGCCGAAGTGCGCCGGTGAGCTCGACCTGAATGCGTCGGAGAAGCTCTTCGACGGTGACCCCGGCCTCGACGCCGATGCGCAGGGGTACGACGTTGGACATCATGCCGGAGGAGTCGCGCAGCTTGGTCGTCGCACGTCCGGAGACGGGGAGGCTGAGCATGACGTCCTCGGTGTCGGTCATCCTCGCGAGGTACAGCGAGAACGCTGCGAGTACGACGGGCACGTCGGAGGAGTTGTAGCGGCGCGCGAGTTCGGCCATGGCGTCGGCGATCTCGGGCTCGAGCTCGGCCCCGACGCTGATCGAGACGCCGCTCGGCACCGAGGACGAACGCGCGAGGCGCGGGGCGTCACTGTGTCCGTCGAGCCGGCCGAGCCAGTACTGACGGTCGGCCTCGTAGCGGGACGACGCGGGGTAGGCGGCCTCGTAGTCGTAGATCTCACGGACGCCGACGGCTCGGGTCTTCGGCGCATCGGTGCCGGTGAGCAGAGCGGTGTAGATGGCGGCGGTGCGTTCCTGCACGGAGATGGCCCCGAGGCCGTCCATGACGATGTGGTGGGCGCGGCTGAACCAGTAGTAGTGGTCGTCGCCGACCTGGATGATGTCCGACGCGATCAGTTGATCCCGCACCAGGTCGACGGGTGTACGGTACTGCGCGTTCATGTACTCGTGGGCGTAGGCGACGGGATCGAGTTGGCCGCGGAAGTCCCGGTAGATCATCGCGTAAGGCACGTTGGTGTCGAACCATTGGTAGGGACGGCCGTCGATCTCGGTCAGCCTCACGCCCGGCGACTCCAGGTCACGACAGGCGATATCGGTGGCGCGGATGAGCGTCGGTGGGTCGATGTGCCCGCGGATCTCGACGTACTGCGCGATCGTGAACGGCACGTCCGGTGCAAGCTTCTGCGCGAAGTAGATGTTCATCTGGGCAGCAGAAAGCGGAAACAGGCCATCCTCCAGCGGCGCACTTCCAGACGACACTTCTGCTACCCCTCCTCAGGCTCACTGCGGACGGCTTCGCAGACAACTCAGCTACCCATACGGTCGTTCTGTAGGGTCGCAAAAACGACCTCGACCTCTCGTGGCCCCTCTACAAACTAGTGGACGAGCGGCAATTGCTCTACTTGCCGGGAAATGTCGGGGCATTTCGATGTTCGGGATTCGGCGAACCCTCAGAAATGACCCTGAAAAAGGTCGACTTGCTTGTTTTTCGACGGGAAATCACACGAGGTCAGGTCGTTTTCCAGCCGTAACGAACCGCGCCGGCCGTCACGATCAAGATGCGGATATCACGGAAAAGCGACCAGGACTCCACATACGTCCTGTCGAGCGAGTGAATGTCCTGCGGTGTCAGTTCGGTCCGGGGAGTGAGCATCCAGAGTCCGGTCATGCCCGGGCGCAGCCGAACCTCGATCGGCAGCTGCGACTGTGATGTCCGTACCGGCCGGGGCCGTGGACCGACAAGGCTCATGTCTCCGCGCAGTACGTTGAGCAGCTCAGGCAGGTGGATCAGACCGTACTTGACCAGCGGCCGGGTCTTCCGCTGGTCAGCCGGGGCAGAGAAGTTGAGCAGGTCGAACGCCTCACCGCCGAGACCGAGCCGGGGCAGCGTGGTCACCGGAGCCTTCGAGGGACCGGTGACCTTGGCGTAGACCCAGCAGCACACGAACACCGGAGCGAGCACCGCGAGAGTGCCTGCGGCGACGATCTTGTCGAACACTTCCTTGGTTGTTGCATCCCACGAACCGAGCGCTACAACTCCCGCATTCGAATGTGACGGGTCACCGCCACTTCGACCCAGTCGGTCGCCCTGCACCGATTCTTCACCCCAACTCGTACGTCTGCCGAAACTCGACTCGAATGTCGTATGTAAGCACCATCACGTTACGATCACGCTAACGCGTTGGCCTTTCCTCGGATTCGCGCATTGTTTCGATTGCTTGAAATGTCATTCACGTGAATTAATCGCTACTCTTCCAGAGCATCGTCACATTTTTCAGGGTGTGACGCTCACCGACCTAGCCCACAGGAGTTCTGGCGACATGACGACCGGTACCGAGACCCGCTCATCGTCACGTGGACGCAAGAAGCGCCCGATTCTGTGGGCCGTCGTGATCGTCCTCGTGCTCGTCGTCGCGTTCGTGGCCTGGCTGGCGTACGAGGCCGTGACAGCGAAGTCCAACCTCGAGACGACGCGCGACGCCGCCAACAAGGCCAAGGATTCTCTGCTCGACGGTGATGTCGCCGGTGCGCAGGCCGCAGCGGCGGAGGCGTCGGACTCGGCGAAGAAGGCACAGGACGCCGCGTCGTCGATTCCGTTCTCCGTCGCGGGAGCGATCCCCTACCTGGGCAGCCCGCTCGCGACGGTGTCCGATATCGCCGACGTCGTGCACGGTCTCGCCGTGGACGTGCTGGAACCGGCGTCCGCTGCGAGCGCGAGTATTTCACCCAACAGCGTCATCGAGGGCGGCGGGCGAGTGAACCTGCAGGCGTTGACAGATGCCCAGCCGATCCTGGCCGAGACGTCCGCCGCTGCGGAGGATCTGTACGCCCAGGCTCAGGCGATCGAGGATCCGGCGTTTCTCGGAGTGGTGCAGGACGCCAGGGTCCAGCTCGAGAACCAGACGCACGATCTTGCCGGGCTGCTCACCAACACCTACACCGCGAGCCGCTTGGTTCCGTCGATGATGGGCGCTGACGGACCGCGCTCGTACTTCATGGCGTTCCAGACCAACGCCGAGGCACGCGGAACCGGCGGTCTTCTGGGCGGTTTCGGCATCATCAGGGCAGACAACGGCACCGCTCGCGTGGATACCCTGGGCGCCAACAGCGACCTGGAGTTCGCGGAGCAGCCGATCGATCTCGGGCCGGAGTACAACGCGCTCTGGGCGCCGCGCAACACCACCGTCGACTTCCGCAATTCCAATGCGAGCCCGAACTTCCCGTACGCGGGACAGATCTGGTCGTCGATGTGGACGGAGCAGACCGGTGAGCAGTTGAACGGTGCCATCGCGACCGATCCGATTGCTCTGAGTTACATCCTCGACGCCACCGGACCCATCACTCTGGCCGACGGCGAGGTGATTTCCGGAGACAACGTCGTCGAGGTGACGCTGTCCACCGCGTACGCGCGCTTCGGGGACGATCAAATCGCACGCAAGGCGTACCTGCAGGAGATCGCAGCGGCTGTCGTGGCCAAGATGACGACGGGCGTGGCGCCGACACGACAGCTGCTCGACGCCGTCGGCCGCGCCGGAAGCGAAGGCCGCATCTCGGTGTGGAGCGCGAACCCGGCGGAGCAGGAAATTCTGGCTGCGAACAAGATCGGCCATGCACTGCCGACCGAGCCTGTCCCCTACGCCAATGTGATCGTCAACAACGCCGGCGGCAACAAGCTGGATTACTACCTGGCCCGAGACATCACCTACACCGCGGAAAGCTGCAACGGTCCCACCCGAAAGTCGACTGTCACAGCCACATTGACCAACACCGTCGATCCGAACGGTCTGACGCAGTACGTCGCCAGCACCTTCCAGCCGGGAGTTCCGTACGGCACCAACGAGTCCATCGTCTACCTGTACGCAACCCAGGGCGCCAAGATCCTCTCCACGAAGGTCGACGGGCTCAGTGCCTTCGCCGTTCAGGGCGGCGTCGAACTCGGTCACCCCGTACAAGCTGCCTACGTCACCATCCCGCCGGGTGAATCCTCGACAGTGACATGGGAAGTCGAGGAGCCCACCGTTCCGGGCGAAGCGTTGGTTCCCACGCAGCCTCTCGTCGACGACCCCACCATCACCGTCGACGTCCCCACCTGCTGACCCCGGAATGCCCCATGGTTTCCGTGTCGTTCGTTCGTATGTAATCCGATTGCCGGATACCCGTTCCGCCCGCCCCCTGTAAGCATTGATTCGACCGATGACACTCATTGTCGTTCGAAACTACGTGTGCGGAGCAAACATGTTGAGCAATAGACTGATCCGACGTTCCATCGCTGTGTCTGCGACACTCGGCGCCGCTCTTCTCCTCGCGCCTGGCGGTGTGTCCGCGCAGCCATCGGTCGGGAGCGCCGACGGAGCCATCAGCGGCGGCAGCGCAATTCTGGACAGTGGTAGCAGCGTTCTGAACGGCAACATCGTCGACGGAGTCACCGGCATCGTCAACGGCGGCAGCTCGATCCTCAACAGCCTTCCGGGGACCGGGTCGTTCGCTCCGCGCCAGCCGTGCAACCAGGGCACGGTCTCCGGTGGTCCTGGCGTGACCCAGACCAATCACGATTTGGGACGGCCCGGGCCTGCGTCGTTCGTCATCAACTACGAGACCGAGAGCGTTCCCGACGTCATCGAGGTGTTCTATCAGGGCGGCCTGGTTCAGAGCATCGGCCCCGTGGGTGACAACATCAACGAGGGCACCGGTTCCGCCGTCGTCGCTCTTCCGCCCGGTGGCGACACGTCCGTTCTGGTGAAGGTGACGGGCCCTGCGGACACCATCTGGGAGTACACCGTGAACTGCCCCTTCGCCTGATCAGCGGTTCGGCGCGTGCATCGACGGCGCCACTCGTGTGAAGCTGGGTCCCATGGGAACGCGAAGATGGTTCGACAACACATTCGCCGACACGTGGGGCCCAGTTCTGATGCTGGCACTGCTGGCCGTGATCGGTCCCGGCGTGATCGACAGCGCGCTCGACGAGCGGTCGCCCTGGCAGATCTTCCTCGTCCTGGCGTGGGCGCTGCTCGTCGTCGTCCAGGTGACGGAGCTGATTCGTCGACGCACCCACCATCCCAGCACTAAGCGGGTCGACCCGGCCACCATCCCGGTCGATGACGTGGCCGACGCGATCTCCGAAGCTCCGTCACGTGTGAAGGCCGTCAAGCTGCTGCGAGAACGTCACCCTGGCCTCGGCCTGAAGGAGGCAGCGGACCTGGTGGACGCCCGCCGATAGTTCAGTATTTCCTGAATACAGATTTCGATGTACAGTCACCGGTATGGACGTCCTGACCCGTGTATCGGTGCTGTCGCGCTTCGGCCATGCCCTGTCGGATGAGACCCGTACGCGGGTACTGCTGGCACTGAAGGAAGCGCCGGCCTACCCCGCCGAGCTTGCGGCAGACCTGGGCGTGACACGTCAGAAGATGTCGAATCACCTCGCGTGCTTGCGTGGCTGCGGTCTGGTCGTCGCGGTCCCGGATGGCCGGAGAACACGCTACGAGCTGGCCGACGCCAACATCGGGCGGGCTCTGGACGATCTGCTGCAGGTCGTTCTCGCCGTGGATCCCACGTGTTGCCCGGCGTCGACCACCGAGGACTGCTGCTGATGGCCACCGACATCGGACTCCCGGTTCCGAACGCTCGTCGACGGGCAGTGCTGTCCAGGCGTATTCGGTGGTTCGTGGCGGCGACGATTGCCTACAATGTCGTCGAGGCGGTCATCGCCATTTCCGAGGGTGCCCGGGTGTCTTCGACGGCACTGATCGGGTTCGGTTTGGACTCGATCATCGAGGTCTCGTCCGCGGCCGCGGTTGCGTGGCAGTTCTCGGCCTCGGATCCGGAGTCGAGGGAGAAGGTCGCGCTCCGCATCATTGCGTTCTCGTTCTTCGGGCTCGCGCTCTACGTCACGGTGGATGCCGTCCGGACACTCTTCGGAGCCGCCGACGCCGAACACTCGTCCATCGGAATTGCGCTTGCGGCAGTGAGTTTGGCCATCATGCCTGCACTGTCCTGGGCTCAGCGCCGTGCAGGCCGAGAGCTCGGGTCGGCGAGCGCGGTAGCGGACTCCAAACAAACACTGTTGTGCACTTACCTGTCGGCAGTCCTGCTGGTCGGGCTCCTGCTCAACAGCCTCTTCGGGTGGTCCTGGGCCGATCCGATCGCAGCACTGGTGATCGCCGGCCTGGCCGTCAAGGAAGGGCTGAACGCGTGGAAGGGCGACACCTGCTGCGCGACGCCGATATCCGCGCCGGCCTCGGCCGGAGCCGATCACTGCAACTGCTGCGACTGACCCGCATCACCATTCCCTCAGCGCCGCTCGGGCGGAATCCAGTGCCGATTGCGGACTTTCGAGCAACCAGTTGGCTTCGCCTGGTTTGTCGAAGTCGAACCACAGCAGCCCCGAGACGCGGGTGGTGCCGAGGTAGGCGAAGAGGTCGGTAATCCATTGCGCTTTGTCTCCCAGGGCATCTCCGCTGCCGGTTTCGTAGATCCACACAGGCTTGGAGGGTGCCACCGAGTTCGCGGTCGCGATGGCGTCGGCGAAGAGGTTGTCCGGGGTCTGCCAATACGTCCCTTCACCCCCGCCGTTGTATCCGTCGATTCCCACGAGGTCGACGTAGAGGTCGCCGGGGTAGGTCTGCGCAGCGATGTCCAGCCCTCCTGGGCGGTCGCTGCTGGCGTCGTAGGACCACACCCATTGCACTTTGCTGGCTCCGGCTTGGAGAAAAATGTCGTGCACCCGGCGGTAGGCGGCGACGTAGTCCTCGGCGGTCGAGCGTGAACCGTCCACCGACCACGGGTACCAGTTGCCGTTCATTTCGTGTCCGAACCTCAGCTGCATCGGCTGGTCGAACTCGGCGGCACTTCTCGCCCATCCGGTGATGTACTCGTCGAACTCCCCCGCTGCGATCCGCGCGGGCCGGAATCGTTCCTGATACTCACCTTCGTCGGGATGCCACGGCTCCCACGTGACGGCGGGGATGGCTCCTCGGTCGTGGATGTCGTACAGGGTGTCGAGCGCGAGTGGGCGCTCCCAGGCCCACGCCTCGAAGTAGTTGATCACTTCCGGGGACCGGTCGAGCGCATCCCCGGTCGTGAACGCCGTCGCGACGCCCGAGTTCTCGCCTTGCGAGGACAGGCCGAACGTTCGCGGTGGCGTGTCCGCGGTGGCCGCACAACTTGCCGCTGCGAGCACTGCCGTCGTGACCACAGCCAGGGACGCGAGCGTGAAGTGGGTCATGAGGATCCAATGTGTCGGTCGAACAGCGGACAGGTTTCGAAAAGCGGTCAAACCAAACTCGAGGTAGGTTTCAGGAAGTCGGGTGTCACTCAGGTCAGCGTCGACCATCCTTCTTCCTCTGCGATCGAAACTACAACAGTCGATTGGCCTTCATGACATCTACATACGAGGACCGGATTGCGATTGCATCCCGGTCCGTCGACCCAGCGCTCGTGTCCCCTCCTACCGATCCAGGTTTACCGTCGCCGCCGACGGACGTCGAACGTGATTCCTATCTCCAGAGTGAAAATCGTTGGATTCCTTTGGCTTCCACGTTCGGCGGTTTTCTCACGACGGTCAGCTTGCTGTATCTCGTCCAGGGCCAGATGTGGGCAATACCCCTGCTGATACCCCTTGCCATCACGACGACGGCGATGGTCGTCTCCCTGCTCACGTCCGTGCAACCGCGTCGAGACACCTTGGCCGGACACATCGCACGCGTGCGTTCCTACGCGCCGGTTCACTATCCGAGTGTCGATGTGTTTCTTCCCAGCGCCGGGGAAGACATTGCTGTGCTGCACAACACGTTCTGGCATGTCAGCCGGTTGGATTGGTCCGGCGAGATCACCGTGTACGTGCTGGACGACTCGGACCGGGGCAGTGTCCGCGAGCTGGCGGAGACCTTCGGCTACGAGTACCGAGTACGCCCCAACCGTGGATTCCTCAAGAAGGCAGGCAATCTCCGGTTCGGTTTCGACGAGTCCCACGGAGAGTTCATCACCATCTTCGACGCAGATTTCGTGCCCCGGCCGGACTATCTGCACGAGCTCATGCCGTACACCACCGAGGACGACGTGGCGATCGTGCAGAGTCCGCAGTTCTTCGACACCACGCACCGAATGAACTGGATGGAGTACGCCGCGGGCGCCACACAGGTACTGTTCTACCGCTGGATCCAGGCCGCGCGGGACAGGAGCGACGCGTCCATCTGCGTCGGCACCTGCGCCATCTACCGTCGGAGCGCGTTGGAACTCGGCGGCGGATTTTCGGCGATCGAGCACAGCGAGGACGTCTACACGGGCGTCGACCTCATGCGCGTCGGGTTCCGGACGCGGTACGTCCCCGTCGTGGTGTCCAAGGGTTTGTGCCCGGAGACTCTGGACCAGTTCGCCAACCAGCAGTACCGCTGGGCGAACGGGTCGATGAGCCTGCTGAAGTCGCGCGCGTTCCACAAGATGCCGTTCACGCTTCGTCAGCGTCTGTGCTTCTGGTCCGGGTTCCTGTATTACATCGACACTGCGGTGAACGTGTATGTCATTGCGCTGCCGCCGATTCTGATGGCGTTCCTCGCGCCCGACGATGTGTCGATCAACAACTACCTGTTCGTGTTCCTGGCCATGGTGGTGCGCTTCGCGCTGGTTCCGGTCATCACCATGGGCCGCGAGAGCACCCTCGGACTCGATCGCGTTCAGGCTTTCTACTCCTACATCCACTCCCTCGCGGTCGTCGACGTCATGCGCGGACGTACCGATGCCTGGCAGGCCACCGGAATCAAGACGCGCTCGACCACCGCGAGGCGCGTCAAACGCGTCATGACGTCCTGGTTGGTCCTGGTGCAGGTGCTGATGTGGGTGGGCATCTTCTGGCGGGCACCGCAGTACGGGTGGTCCAACTACGCTCCGATGATCGGTTTCGCTGTCTTCAACCTGATCGTCGTCTATCCGTTGATGTTCTGGCGCACGGAGTTCCCGTCGTTGCTGGATCCGATGACGCTCCGCCGCAGAGTGTTTCGCTCGGAGGTCATGACCTTCACACAGCCACCGTCGTCCGAGAGAGTGCCGGAGCGTCGACGCAGGATCCGCATCGAGTGGTCGGCGTCCGCGGCATGGCCGTGGCTGCTCGTCATGGCCGTTGTCTCGGCGGTTCTTTCGCTGCGGCCGGGTTCCAACAGCACCGCGTTCCAGGACGAGGGTCTGTACCTGTTCATCGGTCATCGCATGCTCGAGCACGTCGCCGACGGTGCCACCGTGACCGAGTACCCGGGCGGTTATCTGTCGGGCGCGCCGGGGTTGTTCCCGGTGTTGGGTGCGCTCGCCGATACGGTCGGCGGTCTGGAAGCGGCCCGGCTGGTCAGCTTGTTCTTCACCTGGGTTGCCATCGTCGCCGTCTACGGAATAGGTAACCGCTTGTTCGGCACGCTGGCAGGACTGTTGGGGGCTGCCGCGTTCACGTTGTCGGGATCGGTGATCTTCGTGTCCCACATGGCGACGTTCGACGCGATGGCCATGAGCCTCGTCGCCGTCGCGCTCTGGCTCACTGTGCGCAGTGCTCAACAGAATTCGCTGTTGTGGGCTCCGGTCATCGGCGCGATCCTCGCTCTTGCGTTCCTGACGAAGTATGCGACGGCGGTCTATGCGCCCGGCGTCGCGGTGATCGGCATGATCCTGGCGTGGCCGAGCATCCGCTGGGGTGCGGCGCGCCAGGCTCTGCTCATGCTCGCGTCGGGCACGGCGACGGCCTTTTTCATCCTGATCTTCTGGGCTCAGGATCTCATTCCGGGAATCATGTCGACGACGACCAACCGGACGCCCATTTCCCCCGCGTCGGCATCACTGCTGTCGACGAACGTCGCGACGTGGGTCGGCGCGATCCTTCTCCTGGCGCTGGTGGGCGCGGCGACGCAGTACCGACGGTGGCCGATCGGGCTCGTCATGTTGGCTTTCTCGGTCATCGGGCCGGCCCAGCAGATTCGGATCGGCGAGGAGACGTCGCTCTCCAAGCACGTCGCTTTCGGTCTGGTCTTCGCCGCGCCTCTGGCGGGTGTCCTGCTGGCGTGGTTGATCATTCGAGCCAAGTGGGTCGGCATACCGGTGGCCGGTGCGGTTCTGGTGATGCAGTCGGTACTCGGGTTCACTCAGTCTCAGCAGTTCTTGACGACATGGGTCGACGACACCGCCATGGTCGCGGCACTGCGCGTCGAGATCGCTGCGTCTCCGGGGAAAGCGATTCTGGGCGAGGAACCTTCTGCTCAGCGTTACGCCCTGCGCGGTGAGGTGGAGCCGATTCTGTGGACGGACACCTTTGCGCTCGGTTACGGCAACAAGACCGGGATGCCGGCGTACCGCGAGGCGATCGACCAGTCCCACTTCGGCACGATCTACCTCAACCTCAACACCGAGAACGGCAAGCAGATCAACGAATATCTCACGACGGCGGAGACTCCGTATCGTCTGTCCAATCGAGTCCCCTTCACCCGCTACGACGAGTTCGCCGGCTACTACCTCGTCTGGACCCCGAAGGTGTTGGAACGGTGACACATGACTTCGCCGGAGTGCTCGTGTGCGTGCCCACCTACAACGAGTCCAGCAACATCGAGTCGCTGGTCCACCGCACACTCGCTGCGGTGCCCGGTGCATCGATTCTGGTGATCGACGATTCGAGCCCGGACGGAACCGGGGATATCGCCGACGCGTTGGCCGCGGAACACCCGTGCATCTCGGTGCTGCACAGGCCCGCGAAATCGGGCCTCGCGACGGCGTATCTCGATGCGTTCCGCATCGGACTCGAACGGGGGTTCACTCGTCTGGTGGAGATGGACGCCGACGGTAGCCATGCTCCCGAGCATCTGCCGGCGATGATCCAGGCATCGGGCGAGCCGGGCGTCGGCCTGGTCATCGGCTCTCGGTACGTCCCCGGCGGGCGTACCGAGGGTTGGCCGTGGACCCGCAAGGTCCTCTCTCGGGCCGGGAACAGCTATGTCCGTCTACTGACGCCTCTGAGAGTTCGCGACGCGACCGCGGGTTACCGGGTCTTCACCGCTGACGCCCTGACGTCGATGGACTTGGATTCGGTGACGTCGAAGGGATACAGCTTCCAGGTGGAGATGGCGTTGATCGTGCATCGGGCGGGTCTGGGTATAACCGAAGTGCCCATCACCTTCCGTGAACGAGAACTCGGCACGAGCAAGATGAGCCGCGCAGTGATCCTCGAAGCACTCTGGCGGACGACTGTCTGGGGTGCTACACCACGGTCGACACGATGAGGATGAGCACCAAGGAGACGACGGAGCAGATCGACGGGCCGAGGGTGTAGGTCTTGAGGGTTCCGCGGACGGACAACCCGTAGACGGACTTGAACAACCAGAATCCGTTGGCGTTCGGTAGACCTCCGAAGAGAGCTCCCGCGAGCGCGGCCAGCGCGAGAAGCATTGCGCCGCTGGGGCTTGCTGCGGCGACGACGGGTCCGAGAATGCCGACTGCTGTCATTGCGCCGAGGGTGATGGATCCGACGGCAGCGTGCAGGATGGCCGCGATGATCCAGGCAACCAGGATGGGTGCGCCGCCGCTCGCTCCGAACATGTCCGTCAGTTGGTCACCCACACCGGAACCGTTGACGAGGGCAGCGAATCCTCCGCCCACGCCGGTGAGAATGAGAATCGAGCCGCTGGTACGCATTCCGCTGCCGACTGCGGCCGATACTTTCTCGACTCCGAGGTAGCGACGCGCCAGGACATACGCGAGGCAGACCCCAACGAACAGTGCGAAGCTGACGTTGCCGAGCGCGTCCGTCACCGGCCCCTCCACTCCGAACACCGCCAGGAACGCACCGGTGAGCATCAGGCCGACGGCGACGATCAGCGGGCTGGCAAGGAATAACAGCGGAGGCACCGAGTCCTTCGGCCGTGTCGCTGTCACCGTCCCGGTGCGCTTCCCTCGAGTTGAGCCACCTTCGGAGGAGTCGGATTCAGCGGTGGCCGAATTGTTCTCGGCCCCGACTGCAACCGCCTCACCCAGGCTCTCCGATTCGTCACGCGCTTCGTCCCACAGTCCGATACGGATGAGGGTCGAGTACACGGCAACGGTCACGACGATGGCCACGATTCCGAGGGGTAGCGCGTAGAGAAGGGCGGTTCCGATCGGGATGCCCAGGATGCCGACCACCGCCATCAGTGCGGTGCCCGGCACGACGAAGACGAGGCCGGCTGTGATGCCGGTGATCGCGACGCCCGAGAGCAGACCGTGCCCGTTCTTCCCCAGCTTGCTCGAGGCGTGTCGGGTGAGCGGACCGGACAGGACGATGAGCACGTCGGCGAACACCGATGCGAGAACAACTCCGAGCGAGAGTCCATGTGCGTAGGGCAACCCTCGTCGCCCGAAGATTCGCAGCATCCCCTCCGCCACCCGTTGAGGAACGCCGAGTGCTTCCACCAGCGCTCCCAGCAGTACGCCGAACGCGATGAACAGCCCGATCTCGGTCATCACCGAGCCGAACCCCTCGACCATCTCGGTCGTCGTACCGGCGAATCCCTGCCCGGTCGCGATTCCCAGATATCCGCCGCCCAGGACCAGCGCGATCACCGGCTCGATCTTGAAGGCCACGATGATGGCAACCACTCCGACAACGCTGATGGCGATGTGGACCAGCGACATTGATTCCATTGAGCGGGTGCCCTTCTCGTGTCCGAACCGTGCGGCGATCGACGGCCCGCGAGCGAACCTCGACCACTTCGGCACGCTATGTGTCTTGCATCACCAAAGTCAAGCTTTTGTATACATTTCTGTGCTTATGTAGCCTGCAGACACCTCTTGAACCACTGAATGCATACATACTCGCTCACAGAACGGACAGCGCTCATGACGGAACAGCCCCGATCCGACGGTTCGGCCGGCCCCTTGGCCGGGCTGCGAGTGATAGAGATGGGCCAGCTCATCGCCGGCCCGTTCTGCGGCCAGATACTCGGCGACCTCGGTGCCGAGGTCGTCAAGTTGGAACAACCAGGAAGCGGTGATCCGATGCGCGCTTGGGGACGCACGCTCCCCAAGGGCGAGTCCATGTGGTGGTCCGTCGTCGGTCGCAACAAGCAGTCGGTCACCGTCAACTTGCGCACCACGGAGGGACAATCGATCGCGAAGCGCCTCATCCGGAATGCCGATATCGTCGTCGAGAATTTCCGGCCGGGCACGCTGGAACGCTGGGGACTGGGGTACGAACAGTTGTCCGAGCTCAACCCGAGCGTGATTCTGACGCGGGTGTCGGGTTTCGGTCAGACAGGCCCGTATTCGTCACGGGCCGGGTACGGAGCGATCGGTGAGGCCATGGGTGGGCTCCGGTACGTCGTCGGCGATCCGTCCACTCCTCCGTCGCGCGTGGGCATTTCGATAGGCGACACGCTTGCTGCTTTGTTCGCGGCCATCGGGACTCTGGGAGCGGTGTTCGAGCGCACCCGCAGCGGCCGTGGCCAGGTGGTGGACTCCGCGATCTACGAAGCCGTGCTCGGCGTGATGGAATCCCTTGTTCCCGAGTGGGTTATCGCCAACTACCAGCGCGAACGGAGCGGCGCGATCCTGCCGAACGTGGCGCCGAGCAACGTGTACCCGACCAAGGAAGGTGCGTGGATTCTGATCGCCGCCAACCAGGACACCGTCTTCGCTCGACTCGCCGAGGCCATGGGCCAGCCGGAACTGGCCGTGGACGAGCGATTCGCCACTCACACTGCGCGTGGTGAGCGGCAGCAACAGCTGGACGGCCTCGTCGCCGAGTTCACTGCCGGTCTCGACGCCGCCGAGCTGGAGAAGCTTCTGCACGAGCATGCTGTCCCGTCCGGCAAGATCTATCGGCCGTCGGACATGCTCGAAGACGAGCAGTTCATCGCTCGCCGCAGCATCATCGAGACCGAGCACCCGGTGCTGGGCTCGGTTCCGATGCAGAACACCTTCCCCCGTTTCAGCCGCACCGATGGCAGCGTGCGTTGGCCAGGTCCGAGTTTGGGCGAGCACACCACCGAGGTTCTGCACCGCCTGGGCGGGTACACCGAGGACGAGGTCGCGCACTTCGCGGGTCAGGGCACCGTGTGATGATCGGCCGCGACTTACCGAGCAGTGCAACGGTTGTGGACGTCGGCCTACGGGACGGCCTCCAAGCCGTCGAGAACGTCCTCGACACGGACGCCAAACTGGAGATCCTGAACGGGTTGTTGGCGTCGGGCTTCACGACCCTGGAGATCACCTCCTTCGCTCACCCGCGCGTGCTCCCCCAGTTCGCCGATGCAGAGCAGGTGATCGCCGACGCGCCGAAGTCTGCCGGCGTCACCTACAAGGCGCTGGTGCCCAATTTCAAGGGTGCGCTGCGCGCACTCGAGACGAGGATCGACGAGATCGTCATGGTCGTCCCGGTCGATCCGGAGACAGCTCGACGCAACCAGAACGCAACTCCCGACCAGTTGCTGGCGGCGCTGGCCGAGGTGGTCGACCACGCGCATGCGTCGGGCAAGAAAGTCACTGCTGCCGTGGCTACGGCGTTCTTCGCTACCTGCCGGGGACCGATCCCGAACAACGAACTGAAAGGCGCTCTGCGACGGGTGATCGACGCCGGCGTCGACTCGCTGTATCTCGCCGGCACCAGTGGAATGGAGATCCCGTCGGAGTTCGAGAACGGTATCGCCCTCGCCAAGTCGCTGGCACCGGACATCCCGGTCGGTGTGCATCTGCACAACCGAAACGGGTTCGGTCCGATCAACGCCCTTGCAGCGCTGGCCGCGGGCGCCGACTGGCTGGAGGCGTCTTTCGGAGGTCTCGGCGGAGACATGTGGTTCCCGGGTGACAAATCCGTCCTGGGGAACGCACCCATGGAGGATGTGCTGAACCTGCTGCACAGCATGGGCGTCGCCACCGGCATCGACTTGGACCGCTATCTCGACGTGGTCCGGTACTCGGAGAAGGTCACCGGAACCGATTCGTACTCGTTTCTGTCCCGTGGTGGTACACGGGACGACGTGGCTCGTACACAATGGTTGGACTGACGCGCAAGGAGCCACGCCATTGTCCGAACTCAGCAAGGCCATTTTCGACCTCATCATCAGCGGGCAGTATCAGCCCGGCGAGAAGCTCAGAGAAATCGAACTGGCCGAACGCTTCGGCGTGAGTCGCACCCCGGTGCGGGAGGCCTTGAAGGCGCTTGCAAGCAGCGGCGTCATCACCATCGAACTGAACAAGGGCGCCCGCGTCGTCGAATACTCGCAGGATTCCGTCGAGATGATGTATTCCGCACGCTCGATGATGGAACCGCACGCGGCGCGCCTGGCCTCGGAGAACATGAGCGACGACGACGTGGCACAGCTCCGCACCTTGGCCGACGACATGTATTCCGAGGTGGTGGGCGAATCGAACTTCGCCGCGATCGCGGTTCTGAACAACGCTTTTCACTCGGCGATCCTGGAACGGTGTCCCAATGCTCGAATCGCGGAGATGACGTCCAGCATGCTGAAGCCGGTGGTGGCGTCTCGAACGTTCCGCAGCTACAGCGGGCCTCAGTTGATGCGCAGCGCCCTTCATCACCTCGAAATCGTCGACGCCATCGAGGCCCGCGACCCCGAATGGGTCGAATCGATCATGCGCGCCCACATCCGATCCGGGTATCACAGCGCCGTTACCGCGAGCGCGCATCAGCCAGAGCGAGCGTGATTCCAGGCAACCTGCCAACCGGTCCACAAGAACCCAGCTGGCGTGATCACGCCGTACCGCTGGCCCTGGGTGGTGAACGTCGCGAGGGGGTCGCCAGTACCTGTGGACGAGATCGAACTGCACGGCGGCAACATGACGTCGGTCGTCAAGGTGGGCGACACAGTGCGCCGAGCAACTGGGCCGTGGACCCCTGCTGTCCACGCTTTGCTCGCTCATCTGCGAGAACGAGGGTTCCACCGTGCCCCGCAGGCGCGCGGGGTCGATGACCAAGGCCGCGAGGTTCTCACCTTCGTCCCCGGCGCCGTTGCCACGTATCCCTTGCTACCGCATGCGCTGTCCGACGAGACTCTCGTCTCCGTCGCGACGCTCTTGCGCCACTATCACGACGCCTCCGCAGACTTCGTTCCGCCGCTCGATGCTCGTTGGCAGCTGCCGACGCATGAACCACGTGACGTGCTGTGTCACAACGACTTCGCTCCCTACAACCTTCTGTTCGTGGCCGGCAGACCGACGGGTATGATCGACTCCGATGCCGCTTCGCCTGGCCCCCGGGTGTGGGACATCGCCTACACCGCGTATCGCTTTGTTCCTCTGACCGATCCGGCAAATCCCGGTGTGGACCATCCCGGCCTGTCAGAACAACGGCGAAGGCTCAATTTGTTCGTGAAGAGCTACGACGACTCTTCGATCACGACAGATCAGGTCGCGGCAACGGCGATCGTTCGCTTGCGTGAACTCGTGGACTTCATCGTCACCCATGCGCGCATCGGAGACCCTGCGCAGCAGGCCGTTCTCGACCGCGGAGACACCGCTGTCTATGAACGCGATATCGCATACATCGGCGCATGCGGGCTGGCCGCTCGATAGGCTCAGTCACGACGACGTGACGTGCGCGCAGCTGAGATAATCAGACCGTGAATCGCTTCTTCCCGGATCTGGAGCGAGTGTTGTCGGCGACCTGGACACCATCTGGCGGAGCCGAAATAGACGTTTGCAGACTTGCCTGACCCGTGGCTGCAGGCACTCGTTCGGCTTAAGCAGGACCTACCTGTGCGTCAGTACGGCGTCGGCATCGAACACATCGCCCGGGTAGCCGAGTATGACCGCCATGGCGCAGCGTTGTGGCTGCATAGGCACCGATCCGGGAGGTTGCCAACATGAATCGCGTGCGAGACGGACGAGGTGGCTATGCACCCGAAGAGGGCGGTTATGCGGCATATGACTTATGCCACAACTTTTATGCGCGGGGGGAACTTATTGGTGTATGCACCGCTTGTTCGGTGAGCCCAAAATCGGCGGGCCGTAGGTTGGTGCGGCACAATCCCCCGCATGAACACACAAGGCGCGAAGATCGGAATCGCCGCAGCAGTTGCGGCCGTTCTCCTGGTCGGCCTCGGCCTCTGGTACGACAACCAGCGTGGCCCGCGGACTGGCACCGACAGCGCCAACGAGGCTCAGCCGTACGTCCCACCCACGCCCATGCGCTCACTCCGCCTGGCCGTCATCGGTGACCAGTACTCCGTGGCCGACTTCGACGCACCCCGACCGTGGATCCGAATCGTCTCCGAAGCCCGTGGATGGTTCCTCAACAGCGAGGCAGGCCGAGCAAGCGGTTATATAGCGGGCGGGTCGGCAAGCTTCACCGACAAAGTTGCGGGTGTCATCCGAAACAACCCAGACGTGATCGTCGTTGCCGGTGGCCGGGAAGACGTAGTAGCGCCGGACCGCGTCCGCGAACAAGCGGAAGCGCTGTACCGCGACCTCGCCCAAACCGCGCCGCAGGCGAAGGTCTTCGTCATCGGCCCGATGTGGGACTCGACTCCACCCTCACCAGCCGTTCTCCAAGTCAACGAGCAAGTTAGACTCGCGGCCGAGACAGCTAAAGTCCCGTTCACCGATGCGCTCGGTTGGCTATCAGACCCCGCAACAGACGACGGTCAAGGACGCCTCACGCCGGAAGGGGACCAGGTGCTCGCAGATCGAATCTCCGCCGTGTTGTCCGATCTTCCCAGCGAAGTCCCTGGCGTTTGATGCGCTCAGGGCACGTGGGTGAGGCATGATGCGTCCCATGAGTCCGATCTCGAAAACCGCCGTCCCGACCGAACTGGTCACTGCCTCGCGCAGTGGCGACTGCCCTATGTGCGGCCACGACAACAGCGAGCAACCGCCGATCAGCGGGCAATCGTAGATCGCACGAAACTTGGGTTGAAACCCCGCCCTGCGGAATGTCACACCGAACTCGGGACGACCGGCTGGAGCGACAAGTGCGACTGCACCCACCCCCATCACGGCGCCTGACAGGCTAGGCGACAGCCGCCGTGTGCACGAAGCTCTCGGATCGTGCACCAGCATTCTTCGATAGCAAGCCGTGCTTGGTCGCGTTCTGATTGAAAGCGCTCGTCACTGTGGCGCTGTGCGCAGCCCCGTTGATCTTCATCGAGATCGACGAGCCCGACAAGACCACCTGGTAGACGTTTCCTGCCGACCCGGCGATGGCAGTGCCGCCGATCTGACTAAAGGATCCTGCCTCACACTTGTAGAGACGCCCAGTCGTGGTGAGAACGAAGAAGTTCGTCGCATCGGACAGTCGGAACATGAGGCCGTGGTCGTTTCCGTTGGCGCGCATCGTGATTTCAACGGTCCCGTTCGGATGTGTGTCGTCGACTACAGCGATGTGATTGACGGCCGCAGCGGCCCTTCTCGCTTGAGATGAGGGCACTGATCTTGGTGCCGTACCGCGCAATGGTGCTCGTCGCCTTGGCCGTCGCCACAGCAGCACCCGCACCGAATGTGACGAACGAGGAGAAGATGCCTGCGGCGGCGGTGACGGCCAGTTCGACCGCCAGATCGTCGAGTAGGTCGGCCATCTTGGCACGGACCTCGTCGAGGTAACTCTTGTGCGCTTCGCACGGCATCGCGTAGTGCACCGGCGAAGAGCGTATTCGTCGACGAGAGAGTTGAGTTCTTCGAGGTCCTCGATGACGATGTCGAGTTCTTCGCCCGCCAACCCGTCCAGGGACGACGATGTTGCCTGCAGCGCGCCGAGATAACCCCCGCCACTGCCGCTTGCCACCTGCGCCCACGCTGCGGAGGCTGTGGTGAGTTTGTCGGTGTCGGCGTTGGGAACCGGAACCCCGATGTACTGCAGCAGTCCGATCACCTCGGAGAGCCCGTCGCCGTCACCGCCCTCGGCGCTTGGGAGAGCGACGCACATGGCGAGTTGGCCGTCGCCGGGATCTGCGGCGGTGCGACGACTCCGCCGCCGCTGATGTTCGAGCCTGCCTCGGCCTGAGCATGATTGGTCCCCATTTGAATGAGGACTCGGCCGTAGTGATGAATGGCCTCGCCGAGAGTGCGGCCCATTGATTCAAAGGTGGCCGCCTGGGTGTCGTAGGCCTCCCAAATTCTTTGCCTGCGTCGTCGGTGCCCGCCATGGACTCGGTGCCGGCGAGTGCGGCCATGGTATCGCTGTGCGTCCTCGACACTGCTGCCGCGACGTCGAGCACCGAGCGTGCAGCATCGTAATAGTTCTGGGGCCGAACGACACCCGTCATCGATCAGCGCCCCAGCATCAAGATGTTGGTGGAGCGCCGCGGAGTAGTTGGCGTGGGCGGTTCGGGCGGCGAGTCGCATCTCCTCGACTTCACCGTCGGCTCGGGTGATCGCCTCGGTCCACCGAGTTTGCCTTTCTCGGTACGCGTCCGAGCCGTCGCCGCCCCACACGTCCAGGCAATGCTGGACTACGTCGGTGTCGATGTCACTGAGGGTGCGTTCGAGCGTGCCGACGAACGTTGCGATCGACCCGGTGGTCCGCCGGAGCAGTTCCAGATCGACGGTGTAGCCGTCGTGCGGACTGCTCACAACCGCAGCACCTCCGTCGACGAGAAGGTCGTGGCATTGTCGGCTTCGGCCTGGCCGTAGTCTCGTGCCAATTCTCCGACGAGGGTGCCGATGCGCTTCCATACCAGCCGCCGACTACGCGGTCGTCTGACGGAGGCGCGGCAGGCAAGGGAACGCCCAGAAATCCGGGTACGGTGCCCGGGGGCGTCGATGGACCCAATCAGCGGGGCCACGGAATTTATCACACCGTCTGCACTGCCGGTGACCATGCTCCCGACATCGAGTATCGGAAGTTCGACAACACCGGAGGCTAGGTCGACGACGGGACCGGCATCAGCGGTGGACCCCATTGACGACGCGGAGGTTGGGCTGGCAACCAATGCAAGGACGAGGGAGCGGATTGTTCTGCGCATTGAGCTTCTCCAGACACATCGAGCGACAATCGGCGGCTCGAGTACGCGAACGCTCGGATACCATGCCTGTCCTCTGTCCGATTGTCATCTGTTTGACCGTCAGCTGATCGTGCGGCGTCGATGACCGGCCGGGTAATACCCTCTAGTGAATTCTAAGTGTTGCTACCGAATTCGGGTAACCGAACCACCGGGTCGCCAGCAGCCCGGGAAACCTACTTCGAATGTGTTTGTGTGTATTTTTTCCGCCATTTCAACGCATTGTTATCGTTTATTCGGGTAACCAATTCGAGCAAATCGCATTACGTTGCGCACTTCCACGGCGGCTGGTTTACAGTCGCTCTCGGGGCATAGAAATTTCCGGTTCATGATGCGAGCGACGCCGATTGGGCGAAAGGTCTCGAATCGAAAGCCACGAACGATGGAGGCAGATTGTTGCCACGATCAGGTTTTGTGCGAACGCTTCTGACCAACTGGTGGATCGTTGCACTGACTACGCTATTGATCACTGGGGCGAGTCTTGCGTGGTCGCTCACTTCGACGGCGAAGTACGCATCGACTGTCCGGCTGTTCGTGTCGACGGCCGCGTCCTCCAGCGTCAGCGAGCTCTACCAGAACGACCTCTTCTCTCAACAGCGCGTCCTCTCCTACGCACAGCTCGTCACTGGGAAGAACCTCGCGCAACTGGTAGTCGACAAGTTGAATCTTCCTTTGTCCGTGGATGAACTTCGGTCAGAAATTACCGCGACACCAGTGCCCGATACGGTGCTGCTGGAGTTGAAAGTGACCGATACGGACTCCAATCGCGCCACTCTGATCGCCGATACCGCGGCCCAGGAGTTCGTAGGTGTGGTCGAGCGTTTGGAGGGCGGAGGTACCGGAGTTCCTGCGGCTCAGGTGGCAATCGTGGAACCCGCCGAGCCACTGTCGGGTCCGGTCTCGCCGAACACCATGCGCAACACGATTCTGGGCCTGTTCCTGGGCCTACTCGTCGGCTCGTCACTCGCACTGCTGCGAGGAAAGCTGGACAACACAGTGAAAGACCGCGAGTCACTCTCGGTGGTCACCCGTTCACCGGCAGTGGGCGCAATTCCTGCTGTCGGCCGGAAGAAGTCCCGGTTCGCCGACTTCGACGCCAGGCATCCGTCCGAGGATGCCGAACCTTACCGACAACTTCGCACCAACCTGCAGTTCCTCAACATCGACCGCCCACCTCGGACATTTGTCATCACGAGCGCGCTGTCCGAAGAGGGGAAAACGACGACAACTCTGAACCTCGGGCTGGCCTTGGCCGAGGCCGGGCACACGGTCGCACTCGTCGAAGGAGATCTCCGCAGACCGGAGCTGTCTCGGGCGCTCGGCGCCGTCGAGGCAGTAGGCCTTACGACGGTGCTGACCAAGCAAATCAGCTTGGACGAGGCGCTGCAGAAGACAGCCACCACTGGTTTGCTCGTCCTCTCTGCCGGACCTCTACCCCCGAACCCGAGCGAATTGCTCGGTTCGTCGCAGGCACGAAAGGTCCTCGATGACCTCCGCGAGCGGTTCGATTTCATTCTCATCGACGCGCCACCACTTCTGTCGCTGACAGACGCCGTGGTTCTTGCCGCCGAGGCAGACGGCGTGCTGTTCGTGTCGAAGTGGGGTACCACAAGCGTCAGCCAAATCCGCCGCGCGCTTGCAGACCTTGCCGGTGTGAACGCGAAGGTCCTGGGATCGATACTTACGCTCATTCCCGGCAAGCAGGCAGTGCGGGACGGCTATCTGCCGTATACACATTCGCGCGAAGTGGTTGCCGTGGAACCGAAGGCAGATCTCCCAACACGCGTCGCCACCGAGGCAACTGCCCGAGACAGTCGGAGCCCTTCGCATGGCGTCAGTGACTTCGTACAGTAGCGGCCGTTCACGAGTCGGACGAAAGGATATTCACCACGCTCTCCGGTTACGGCTTGCGCGTGCGACCGTATTTTTGCCTCGTGCGCGCACGATAAAACGGCCGTGGACGGTGAACGCGCTGACCGCGATCGGCTGCGCGTCCTTTGCGTTCGACGATGTGGCACCGCTCCGAGGCATCGGCGGCGGTCTTCTCGCTTCGCCAGGATGGTTGTTTCTGGCGGTAGCCGTCATCGCGGTCGGCAGCGACCGACCCGCGTTGGGGCGATGGCCTATCTGGGCTTCCGGAATCGTGTTGTACGGGCTCGCCATCTCACTGATCAGCGCGATGGCACTACCGGACGCCCTGCTCGGCGTGTCGACAGTGGGTAAATTGTTGAGGCTTGGCCTGACGGTTGCCATTTGGTGCGCAGTGCCCTTGGCCGGATACATTCTGATGCAGGTCGCGCCCAAGGCTGTGTTCGTGGGCATAGCCGCTGGCTTCTCAATTCTGTTGCTGTCCCTCATCGCCGCGAAGCTGGGATTGCTTGTAGTTGAAAACAGCAACTATCTGCACAGCATTCCGAATATTCAGCAGCGAGTTCGGGGAAGCCGTTTCGAACCGTCGTCACTCGGCGGCGGGTATATCGTGTTGGGCACCTTTGCGTGCATCGTAATTCGGGGCCGACTGGGCATTGCGGCCGTCGTGGCCATTCTGGTTGTCGGCCAATACCTCACAGCCAGTAGAGGCACCGCGGTCGTCATCGGAACCGTTCTGCTGGCCTCGATCGTCGCACTGTGCCTCAATCGATCCGCGTGGTCGTGGCTCAGGGTGCGGAGCACTGCGGTAGCGACCGCTGTCGTAGCAGTGACGCTGGCACTGTCGTTCGGATTGACCGCCGTTCTCCAGAGCAGCATCTGGAAAGCTGTCGCACCTAGCGTCAGTGTGGGGTCGGCCGGCACCTCCGATGCAACACGGGCGCTCTGGTCGTCGACAGCGCTGAGAGCGTTGTGGGAGAATCCTTTTGGATACGGATTTGTGGCATACCTCGAATCGGTCCAGCGGTTGATGCGCGATTCGTTGGATGCAAACTTTCAAAGCTTTCGACAGGTCGAACTGACCGAAGTCTTCTACCTCATCAACACAACTTCCGACTTTGCGCTCGCCCCCAAGACGTTGCCTGCATTGGGTGCAATACACCTCGGCATAGTCGGCCTTGTCGCAGTTGGTGCACTCTACGTCGTGTCACTGCGCGCAAGTATCCACATTGCCGAGAACACCTACTACACAGCCAGCCTGTGCACGCTGTCTGTGATTCTGGTCAGCTCCACCTTCCTCTCGTCTCTGTTTCTCTGGGAGCAGCCGTTCATATTGGGTGCGATCGCAGGTTGGTATGCGTTACAGCAAGAATCGCCCAAGGCGACGGGGCGGCACGCTGCAACCACGCACAGTCTCGATGCGCAACGGATACCGTCGTGACCACGGTCGAAGTCATCATCGTGAATTTTCGGTCCGCACTCCTCGCCGAGAGATGTATCGATTCCATTGATGCCAAGGTCGACCTCCACATAACTCTGGTCGACAACAGTTCGGGTGGAACTGACTTCGATGACCTGCGGACTCTGTTCGAAGGTCGCACTGACGTAACCGTCGTTTCGACACTTCGGAATCTCGGGTTCGGCGGGGGCGTGAACTACGCCGCCGAGGTCGCGCATAATTCCGGCGAACCCGACTACTTGTGGGTACTCAATCCGGATACGGTCGTGACACCAGGATGTCTGGACCTGTTGGTTCAGCGAGCTGAGACCAGTGCTGTCGACATCCTTTCCCCCTTCATAGTTCAGAATGAAGCCGGTCCGACATCGACCTGGTTCCAAGGTGGTGAAATCGACCCCGTACGAGGCCGTTCCACTCACCCGGGCATCTACGAACGAACACCGGAGGACCGGGGAACATTCCGCACCTGTTCCTTCTGCAGCGGCGCAGCGATGTTGATCTCGTGGTATGCCTGGAAGCGGCTGGGGGGCTTCGACGAGCGATTCTTCCTCTACTGGGAGGATGCCGACTTGTCACTACGCGCTCGCGACCTCGGAATGCGTGTGGGGATCGAGCCGGAGGCGCTGGTCGTGCACGCCCAAGGCGGGTCGACTGGCCGCGGTTACAGCACAACCTACTGCTACTACTACCACCGAAACCGATTGACGGTATTTGCACAATCTCGCAGCAAGCGGGTGAAACTCGCTTTCCTGACCGGACTAGTCGACACGGTCAAGTATCTAGTCGTGGCTCTCGCACGAGGAAATCCCTCTCGCCGAGCATCGTTCGAGGCAGGCCTAGCCGGCGTGATCGACGGAATCCGTGGAGTAACAGGCCAAAGGAGGAGTTCGTGAAGGCGACTTCGACAGAGATCGGATCCGGCGACCGTCCGTACATTGGAATAACCTGTGTCCGGGTGATCGGCCCCGTGGCGAACCCAACCACTGCCGACGCGATTCGCGGTCGTCTTTCCGCCGCACTGAGAGCTCCGAACGGTGCAGGATGGCGTGTCAGGTTGTCGGCGGGCCATACACATTGGGACACGTTCACCGAGGAAGAGGTCGAAGACTTCGTCGCCGGTTCGGTCATCGAAGTCGAGTGCGGACCGGCAGAGATGGTCTCGCTCATGGCGTCGGACCCACTCGGCGATGTCGCGTACAGATTCGTTCTCAGTGGTGACTATCTCGGTGTGCTTTACAGCCACGCGCTCGGCGACTTGGGGATGTCCGGTCCCTTGTTGGAACTCGCCCTGACTGACACGATCGCGATTCCCGAGGCACCTCGCCTCGCACGGTCGCCGCTGCTCAGGATCTTGCCTCGATCGGGAGTAGCCAAGTTGTGGAGATCGATCCCTACACTGCTCGAGTACAGGAACTCGCGTTCTCCGGTGTTCGACTCACTCCCCTTACTGACACCGAACTCGACGCAGGTCACGGCGCTGAGATGGGGCCAAGCGGAGTCGGAACGGTGGAAGAAGGAGGCTGATCAACTTGGTGTCTCGTGGACCACCCACGTCACATGCCAGTTGATCGACGCAATACAGACATGGCTCCCGGTGGGAACGCCCGTGATGCTTCCGATCGACAGCAGACGATACATGCGGAACAGTTCGCGCGTGCGCGGGAACTACTCGTTCGCTCTCAGGCTCGGAACGGTAGGAGTCGACGCGTTCGAGGCTGGAGACCTGCAGGCACAAGTCAGGCGGTACCTCGGCGCCGGATTACCCGCTCTGATGCAAGCGGTCCATGCATTCCTGAACCGCAAGCCGGTACCGGTCGCCGATCGGACAGCCGCACACGCGACGGCGTCCGTGACGACGAGCGTCATCAGGCGTACTGACTTGCTCCATCTTCTGGATACGAGGGATGGTTGCGACCCGGTGGACCTCATTACGAGAGGATCCCACCCACCGACTGGACTGTTGGTCTACGTGGTGGGAGTTCAGAACAGCGTGACGGCTCTGTTCCTCGATCACACGAACGTGTTCCATAGAAAAATGCTCCTGAAAGCTCTGAGCATGAACATGCCAGGCGCAGAAGTCCTCGCATGACAACCTCGAAACCGATTGCGCGCCTGAGAGCGAAAATCCCCAATTCTGCGGCGATGATCGTCGTTGGCCGTATCGGGTACACGATGCTCGCACTCGTGAGCGCACCGATCGTGGCACGCGCATTGCACCCGGAGGGTCGAGGCGAGACAGCAGCGGCCATCGCTGCTTTCTACATAGTTCCGATCCTCCTGTGCCTCGGGCTGCCGCTCGAGGTTCGGCGCCTCGCCGCATTGGGAAATGGATACGATGCCAACAGAACTGCGCGCATGCTCGCGCTGGCAATGCTTCCGGTCTCTGCGGCAATCGGGTGGATTCTCTCCACCACCGTCTTCGGCGGCCTGGATGGAAATGCTCGAACCGCAGTGTGGGTCGGGATAGCTATCGCACCTTTCACGATCTGGTGGATGTGCGACCTGAGCATTCTGATCGCCGAACGACGCTTCGTCGCCACCGCGCTGCTCGAGCTGATGCTTCAGCTCGTATTCGTCCCTACCATCCTCGCCGGATGGTTGACGGGCGTATGCACCGTCGCGTTCGTGTTGTGGGCAAATATTGCGGGCACCGTTGCAACGACGGTGCTGGGTGCTCTGCTCAGTCGGACGCGGCTGCTCGGATCCCTGTCGGCCATGGGTCGGACCATCCGGTCATCGCTTACGTTCGCGGGCAGCGCGGCCGCTGAAGCTGCATCCAACCGTCTCGATTTGGTTGTCGCACTTCCGTTGTTGGGCGCGTTCCAAACCGGACTTTATTCTGCCGCCGTGACCCTATCAACCCTACCGATGGCCATAGCGTATGCACTCGGCGCTTCATTCTTCACCGATTTTGCAGAGTCGGAACCCGCTGTTGTTCAGAGGGCTCAACAAGCGGGAGCGCGTGTGTCACTCGCCGTTGGTTTCGCCGCATCGACCGCAGTCGCCATTGCCAGCCCTGTTGCGGTCTACGTACTTTTCGGTAGCAAGTTCTACGGTGCCATTGGGCCCGCGGTCGTTCTTCTTTTCGGAACATCGATGATGATCAGCTCGCAAGTTCTCAACATGGGCTTGGTTGCGACGTCCAGGGGTATCAGTATGACTGTCGTCCAGCTGATCGGTCTCACCGTGGGCGTGTGCCTACTGCTTGCGCTGGGAGGACCGTTCGGAGCGTGGGGTGCAGCTGCGGCGGCATCGAGTTCGGCTTTAACAGTGTGGATTCTGTTGATACGTCGCATCGGCGGTTGCTGGAGAGAGTACGTTCCCGCACCCCGGGACCTGACAACCGGTATCAAAAGACTATTGAAACGTGTCGATCAGCCTGATTCATAACTTATTTTTTGCCATATTGAATGAAATCTTCGAATCGCGTAAATGAGGGAAATGTGTAGGATTAGCTATCGAATAGCCTCGCTGATCTCGCCATTCACCGAGAGCACGAGTACCGACATCTGGTCACCCGGGGGGAACGGCAGGTAGTCAATGAAGCTTCGCGATGCTTTCGATCCGAAGGTCAACAGCCTGAATGGATTACGGCTGTGTTTTGCCATCACGGTCGTCGTCTGGCATTCCTTCGCATTGAGTGGACGACCGCTGGAGTCATGGTGGATGGCACAGCTTTTCGGAGAGTTGCCAGTCGATGGCTTCTTTGCTCTGTCAGGATTTCTGATCACCGCCAGTTGGATGAAAAGGCGCAGTACGAAAGATTACGCACTGTCGCGATTTTTGAGGATCATGCCGGGATTCTGGGTGTGCCAACTGGTGGTCGCGTTCGTCGTCGCACCGCTCGGCATGCTGCTGGCAACCAAGGAGAATCAGTACTCCATCCAAATCTGGGACTCGATCCAATACTTCGCCGTGAACGGGGCGCTTTGGATCTTTCAATACGACATCGGAGGTTCGCCGACCGGCATCCCGTACCCCCACGTCTGGAACGGCCCTCTGTGGACCTTGGCCTGGGAAGCCCTCTGCTACATCGGAATTGCAGTTCTTGGATTGATGGGCGTCCTCAGATTCAAGGTGACGGTTCCTGCTCTGATCGGGGCGGCCTGGATACTGTCGTTGGCTACGACTCTGCTCGATCCGATTTCGTACATGGCGATCGCGGGGCGCTTTTCACTGATGTTCCTGTGTGGCGCACTCGTCTTCCAGCTTCAAGATCGGATCAAGGTGTCGGTCTTGGCGATGTCTGGATGCGCTGTCGGGATCGCTGTGGGAGTCTGGCTGCTTCCGAATTACCGCCTGATCGCGGCACCTCTACTTGCATACCTAGTGATATGCCTTGGCGCGCTGATCAAAGCCAGAGCACTTCGATGCCGGAACGATCTGTCCTACGGGATGTACATCTATGCTCTCCCCGTTCAGCAGATGATCATGATCGTGGGTGGAGAAATCCTGTCCTTGGGGATCTACATCGCTGCTTCGATCGGTGGGGCAGCTGTACTCGCAGCCGCGAGTTGGGTGCTGGTCGAACGGCCCGCAACACGACTCAAACGACGGCTCCTGCCGTCTGGCGCTCAAAGCGAGCAGCTAATCTCCACACCGACCGGTGAAGAGCTGACCGGCGGTGCTCCGATGCACGTTGTGCTCGTCACGGACGACGCCGTATATCCTGCAGTGGGAGGCGGAAAGGTAGAGATAGCAGGCGAAGTCGCGGCGCTCCGCCGAGCCGGGCATTTCGTCCACCTCGTGGTGTCCCACCGGCAGCCCATCGGTGAGGCGTCACGGACAGCACATCATTTACACGCCGACTGGGTGACGTTTCTGGCACGGTCGTCCCTCCCTCTGACAACTCTGACGCACCCACTCAAGCCGTACCAGCTGGCAAGTCGCCACCCTCTGAAACCGCAACAGGTTATGGGCGAATTCCGGCATCCTGTCGATGTCGTCATCGCCTCGCACGACTGGACCATAGAACTGGCCCATTCAATTGCGACTCAGTTCGGCGCCCCGGTCCTGCTCCGTAGTCACAACGATGAGATCACGTTCATGCACGCGCTCAAGCACGGCGCCAGCGTTCCCCGCCGCTGGTACTACGCACTCGAGGCATACAGGCTACGACGACTGCTGGACAAGCTTCTCGAGAAAGTTGCGTGCGTCGCCCTTCTGACGGATCGGGACCGCCCGTCGACGGTGTCCGACGCAGCGAAGTGGCGGGTACTTCCGCCGATTCTGGACTGCGAAGACAGCGCCACAGAGCACACACCGCGATACCACGCTGACACCTTTGGCGAAATTCTGTTCATCGGGTCGTTGGACATGCCGCAGACACGATCGGGGCTGACGTGGTTCGCAACCTACGTGCTTCCCCTTGTTCGCAATCAACGCCCGGGCACCGTGCTTCGGGTCGCCGGGCGGCGTTGCCCCAACGACGTCGAAGAGTGGTTGAGATCGACGGAAGGTATCGAGTTCGAAGGTGAGGTGGATGACCTTGAACCTCTGTACGCGCGGGCCGACGTGTTCGTCAACCCTGTCTTCGCGGGCAGCGGCGTGAACATGAAGATGCTGACCCCCGCCGTAAGGCGGATTCCGATCGTTAGCACTCCGGTCGGGGTACGCGGCCTGGACATGCTCGCTCCGCATGTACTCCTTGCCGACTCCGCGGGTGCCTTCGCCGAGAGTTGCATGTTCTATCTGAACGACGATGCCGCGAGTGCTCGTGCCGGTGCGCACCTGCATCAAGCGGTTTCGGACTATTCCGTAGCCGCTGCATCGACACGTTTCAACGCGCTCCTCGATTTCGTCCTCAGACGCAGCGACAGCCTGAGACCCACCGCTGCGACGGCACCTCGACGTGCTTCCGTGGTCGAAGGTTAAGCCGTGACCAGCGACATCGGGACGCGGGCTTCGTCACGCCGAGACTTACCCCGCCCAACTCGCCGAGCTGGCGCAGTGCTCACAGTTGCAATCATTGTCATTGCCCTTGGGTGCGCGGCTCTGGGTTGGGCTGTCGGCCGGTCGACTACCGGTGAATCAGGGGCAGTGAGCGCGACCGATCCGAACCCCGTAGTAGTCCCGGACTCAGTACCGGTGGTTGCGTTCATCGGGGATTCGTACAGTCAGGGAATCGGGGCGAGCACGATTGGCTCTAGATGGACCACGCTGGCGGCGGCATCGATGGGTTGGTCGGAGTTGAATCTGAGCGAGGGTGGGACTGGATACACGACCTCGTACGAGGGAAAACAGACGGACTACAGCACAAAGATCGCCGAAGTGGCAGCTGCGAAACCAGACATCGTTGTCATATCGGGCGGCCGGAACGACTACCAGGCCGGTAACTCCACCGTCGCAGGGACCGCGGCGGTCACGTTGCTCGGCATGCTTCATTCGGTTGTCCCCGACGCCGACCTCGTCGTGGTCAGTCCGGTCTGGGACTCCAGCGTCCCTCCTGAGGAGTTCGACGAAATGGCAAACGGTATCGAGATGGCCGCGGTGTCTTCCGGCGTCGAGTTCGTCAACATCGGGGAGCCGCTTGCGGCGCACCCAGAGATGATGGCAGCTGACGGGCTACACCCCAACGACGCCGGTCATCACGCAATTGCCGAAAGAGTGGTCGGCAAGTTCAGGTGAACTACCCACGTGCCGGCTTCACGGTTCCTGTTGCACGTCGTAGTACTCGATGCGGACCCACCTCTGTCGTTCGATGGTCACGCCCTGTCCCAAGTAGGGGAACGTACTCTTCGCGTGTGTCCGAGCACAGTCGTCGGACTCAAGTTCCTCGACGAACACAGCGCCGTGCGCGTCAGTAAACCTGTAGGTAGTCATGGCGAGAACTATATTTCCTGCACACCCGGGGTCGCTGCGGAGTAGCACCTTGATCCTGCTACAAAGGGAATCGTGAGCGTTCTCGTGGTCGCTACGCTGGCGTGAGCGCCCCTCCTGGCCTACTCGCTCCCCGACGTCGACGCTGGGCTCACCCAACTCCAGTACTGCGCCGCGCTACGAGTAATGGACTTTACAGAAACCTCGGCCAGAGCATTCCGAATCCAAGGCTGCAAACCTATCCTTCATGCTGGCCTATGACTGGGCAAGCCGCGTCGAAGTCATCACCTTCCCGCCATTATCAACAGCACTGTCCGACTTGATTCGATCACATTCGTACCTCAGCAACGAACCGAAAACAACTGCACAAAGTAGACCAGTCCCTGAAGCGAATATATTTGAAGCAATCATAAAAAAAACAAGGTAGATTCCACAGGCCGCTGCACCCACAGCATATCCACTCGCCCGATCAATACGAAAACATGCCTTCAGGACTGCCAAAACTAGAATAACCAACAGAATCGCCACTATCGGTCCGTTGCGCGCTAAAATATCAATAAAGGCATTATCGGCGGAAGAAGGCTGTCCAGTCGCCGAATTTACGTCAATTCCGCGTCCAAAAGGGTTGACAACGTAACGGGCGATGTCCCCAAATAGCAACAGTCGACGTTGTAGCGAATTGTCATTACCCGCATCAAACTCAGAAAGTCGGTCAGAACTTAAAACTGATGAATTGTTGCCAAATCTTTCAATTATTAACGTCAGTACGACGTAACACAGTACAGTTGCAGCAAGCGGAATTAGCCGACGGGCACCTCGCAGACACCAGAAAGACATGAAAGCACCAGCAAGAACCAAACCAAGTAGTCCAGTACGCACGGCTGTTAACGACAGTGGCAGTAAGAGTAAACACGCAATAGCGGCCATTGCAATCCGTTGCAAACCCTTTTGCGAAATGCTCCGTTCCAAGCTTACAATCAAGCACAGGCCAAGAATGATAGCAAATGGACCAGGCGACTCGGCAGTACCAAAAACACGAACCTGTTCAGGCACAGGAGCACCGATACTCGACAGCTTAGACGCGACCATCCAGGCGCGATCCCAGGACGGCAAAGCGAAGAACTGGTAAACACCGTACCCACCGATTACCAGTCCGATAAATGGGAAAGTCTTGTAGATAGCTGGCCACAAGTCTGGGACTCTCCCTGAGCACTGCAGACCGATATAAATCCAGATGGTCGCAGTCAAGACACTTGGATAAATGGCCGATATTGTAAACTGCGGACTCAGAACAAATGTGACGCACGAAAGACCTGCCATCCCATAGCTAAGATTAGCAATCTTCGGGCGCAGAATCGTGGAACGAGGCTCAAGCAGAGTGCGTATCACGACAATCGCAGTAAACACCAATGGAAGCAATATGACTGGGTCGCCGTCAACCCTTCCCAGTTCACCAGCCAATAGCCTACGCAATAATCCAGTGACGCAAACCAACACCACAGACATGTACAACAGCTGATAGTTGGTCAAATGGAGACACAGAAGAAGTGCAACTCCAAAAACAAGGTACTGAAGCGGGACATTTTGAATTAACAATCCGGTAGCCAACGACAGCAGCAGCACCAGCATCGTAAGAAACTGAGCTGGCATGAAAATTTTCCATTTCATCAGTCTCACTCTATTTCCGCCCCGCATCAACTTCGGTATCCACCCATTGCCAGGCATCGAACAAGCTGGTCAAACACCAAACTTTCGCTCTAAAGAATTGCACGTTTATCGCATCTTCCGTTCGATAGCCAACCGATAAAGTTCGACAACCCTTTGCGCGCTTGCCTCCTTCAGTAAATAGTCAGTAAAACTTTTAGCGGAACACACCTCAGAATCGGTTAGCTTCGTTCCCTTAATAGCGTTGTGAACCGTCTTCTTAAAATCATCTGGACCTGCGGATACAAATAGCGGAAGATCTGCGAAAGCCAAAGAAACAAAATAATCATTGCCGGGATTTTGTGTGGCCATTACAGGTATAGGGACTCTTAAAGCTTCAACCGTAGGGATCCCAAAGCCCTCGTAGGTCGATGGCGCAAGCAGCCCCCACGCCTTACGCAGCATGTCCGATACTTCTCGGTCGTCAAGACCGCTTCGATGATCTACCCAACTCGGCCAGTTCTCCGCGTCCGTAGACGGCCCTACTACAACGAGCGATATACTCTTGTTGGACAGTGACCGAGCCTCCGCAATAGCTTCTGCGGCCAACCAGCCACGCTTTCTCCCGTGGAAGCTGCCAATAAAAACAAATGTTGGCGTTTCGGTCGGATCTGGAGGGAGGGATGTCTGCGGCGAAGTGATGGGCGGAACAATATATTCGCACGCGAACTCATGCACAGTCTCGGGGGCCACAGCGATGGAAATTACTGCGCGGCGAGCGGACACTTTTTCTAAGGCCCACAGAAGATAGTGATTCATACGACGTAATCCACGTGACGACTGTGCTTCCGACAGCGCACTACCATGAAACGACCTTACTACCGGCCAACGACGGCCGAGAGCCCAATCGTCACCGTGTGCGTGGATGACGTCGATATCTCGTCCACGAACAAATTTTCGTATTCTTAACGGCGCTAGGTAGAATCGACTAAAACGGCTGCGGGTAGACGGCAAAAAATGCATTGTCGCACCGGGTACCGAATACCCACCCTCAAATGTAACAATGGACAGATCGAGTTTTCCGACTAGTTCAGTCGCTAATCGGTACGCGTAGCGGCCAACACCTCCGGAGTGCTGCCCCTCTCGTGGCCACTCAAGGCAAACCATCAACAGTCTCATCTTAGAACGTCCTCTTGACTACTGAGCGGCCCAAAAAGCCCGCAAACCAATCTTCTGTCCGCTTTGCCATCAGCGATATGTCGAACATCTCCGAAGTCTTAGGAGCATTCATCTGAAGTTTGTGGAGTAAGTCGGGATCGTTGTCTAAACTTCTAAGAGCAGCAGACAGCGCAGAAACGTCCCCGCAGGGCACGAGAATTCCGTCGTGACCCGAATTCACGACCTCAGCGGGACCACCGGGTGTAGTAGCGATAACCGCGCATCCCCATTGCATTCCTTCAATCACGACAGCACCGAACGGCTCAGGTATCACCGATGCATGCACCATAACATCGGCTCGAACCAAGAACGGAGATACATCGGCGACATGGCCCACAAAATCGACCGAATCTTGGATTCCGAGAGCTCGAACAATCTCCTTCAGTTCGCCCTCATAGGTTTGTTCACCGAATAGAGGACCACCTACAATCGACGCACGCCATTCGCTACCTACGCCAAAAGCGTCCGCAAAGGCTCGGAGGAATACATGTTGTCCCTTCCATGGTGCTAGTCTACCTAGACAGACTATTTGCCGACCAGAGCTCACAACCTGCGACGATGACTCGCCGAACGGGTGAGACTTGATTGGATCAATCCCCGGCGGTACGACAATGTTCGGTTTATTTCCTACCCATACGGTCTGCATAGTCGATCGACTATTTGCAATATATCCATCAGCGAGTATGTATCCTGCGATCTTTAGAATAATTGATACCACTACACCGAAGTAGTCGGGAGTAAGCTGATCATGAACGCTCCATATAAGCGGCTTTCTCAGACGTTTGCTAAGTACCCATGAGGAAAATAGCGCTTTTGACGATCTAGCTACGACTACAGCCGGCGGATTGTCCTGATACATTGAGGCTACGGACCAACCACTCACCAGCAGTCGGGCGACCGACTTCGCGTATAAAAATGGGTTGAAGGTGCCCCGTGATACGTTCTCTTTACCAGCATCTTTAGTTACCACAGCGACGTCGATACCCTCATTTTTGAATTGAGACACTAGCGGTCCGTCAGATAAGAACAGAACACTCGGTTTCACGGTCATTGCCCTAGCAAGTCGCAGCAGTGACAGTTCAGCTCCGGCTGGCATCGCCGAATGCGTTACATAAAGCGCGCGATAGGAAACTATCGGATGCACTATTTCGTCATTTTTCTCAGGCATTCAAACCCCTGTGAGCGGTTGTAAGATGATCAGATCGCGCAAAAATTGCGTACGAAGTAACTCTGAATAAACCAAAAACGACCATACATACAGACATAGTTACCGCATTTAGTCGACCCCACTCGTAAACAGTCAAAACTGCCGCTGTCAATGCCAAAAGGCCTACCAACGAGGAGATAAATAACGCTTGGCTGCGCAGTTTCGCAGTATTTACGTAAACAATTAATTGCCACTGGTCGGTCAAAACCTGAAAAACGATCAAGATAGCGGAAATTTTTGCCAGGTCTTGAAAAGAATCTCCAAATATTGCCGTGCCCGCGTAATGCAATACTGCAACGACAACAAGCCCCGACAAAACCGACAGCACGGTGCCGATTACCGCTTGTCTTGCATGCCCCCCTGTTGAACCGTCTGAGGACACGTGGGCAGGGAAAGCGACGTGGTTCAGTGCTTGAGTAACCGCTCCAGACGCGCTTGCGCAGGTTACCGCCACCGCATATGTACCAAGCTGCGCCGACGTAGCCAGCGCCGCTAGCAAAATCTGGTCGAGCCGCGCACCTACACTGTCAAAGACAGTCGAGAACCAGTATCTGAGACTGAAACCCCATTGTTGTTTTAATCCGCTGGTTAGCGTTCGAACTGCCGGAGCGACTGCAATCAATCCCCCGATAACAAACGCCAGCTGCCCTATGAAAAGCGCTGCGAGGCCGGTGCGTATATCTAACTCGCTGGTCAGATATAGGCCGATCGAGATAAGCGATGGCAGGATCAGCGAAGTCGATCGCAGCATATTCCAGAGCATAAAGCGCGAGGTGAGGTGAAGCATTTCGAGGCCCAACTGGGCGAGTCCAGACAATATAAGCAGTACTGAAAATATCGCTATCCCCCGCTCGATCCTAGTGTCACCCCCACTCAGGATCGGTGACGCAAATATGAGCAAGGCACAAGATATAATTCCTAGGCCAGTCAACCAAAGCGCGCTTCCAAAATTTATTGCACGACCTTTGGCTAGCGAAACCGCTAAAGGACGCGGCAATCCAAGGAATGATATCCACGACATGACTTGTACGGGCGCCACGCACGCCGCCAGTATGCCGCGGCCTTCAGCCTCTAGGGCCCGAGCAACTAACGGCGCCGAGATCAACGAAAGGCCGAATCCCGCATACGTCCAGCTGGCTGTCCCGGCGGCGGACCGCAGTACAGACGGCATGCTTGGCAACTTCATTTAGTCCAACTGTGCTTGTGTTGGTTGGGCGATACGGCCTGAACCTACGCGTCGGCTCGCCCCCGATTGCCGCCGCACAACTGCTGCATGTTTCAGCGCCTGGCGGAACCCCAGACCCACCGCGTTGATCTCGGCCACTCCTCGATTAAAATTCTCCGGCCGCATGCTGATCGCGGTACGAAGCATGCCCGGGCGGACGGCTGTTCCGATCGCTACAGTTCGCAGCACCGCGGAGAAGGCACGGGCATTCTTTCGGAATGCAAGTGTCGCGAAAAGTTCATTAGCGACGTCGTTCTTCAACTCGCGCGCCGACAGTGGAGTTCTTGCATCGCCCTCTGGTCTAGTAGATGGAAAATGGTCGACCTGAATCGACGGATCGTAAACAATTTTCGTGAAACGGTTGGAAATTGCGCTGCAGAGGATTAGTTCATTTCGGTATTGCGCTCCCTCGCCCCGTACCATTGTGGAGAGCGGAATTGTCTTTGCTGCAGCAGTCCAAACAGCCATATTCGCACCTTTGAGGTGTTGGACGTAACGTGGCCCGCCCTTGCCCAGGGCGTGATTTCCGTAGATTTTTCCGGTCCAGGACAGAGTCCCGACAGGATTCGCTGTGACCGAACGTTGGTCTCCGTCGACGTTGTCGCGCCCGCCCACGGCGATCACCGAGGCGTCGATTGCAAACGCTCGTTCGATTTTTGTCAACCAATCAGAGCGAGGGACCGCGTCGTCGTCGCAGAAGCAAGTTATCTCCGAAGTCGAAGACGCTAATCCTGCTTCAATCGCGGCCGCTAAACCTGGCTTGCTTGAAAAATCAACCCGAATGGGAATTTCTCCGCGGAAGCTCTCAGCAACGCTGATGGTCGCGGATTGCGAATGCCTTGTCACTACGATGACTTCATCTGGCGTTCGGTGCAGTGCGGCGAGCGCACGCAAACATCTATCCAAGTCATTTGGCCTATTGACTGAGCACACTACGACTGCGGTCGTGCCTTTCCTGGCGGATCCGCTCTTTTGTGTTTTCTCGTATATTGCACTTTGAGCGAGACTGACGTGTTTATCAACCACTGACGGCCAACTGTGTTTCATCGCAAAGGCGCGACATGACTCCTGGGTAGGCATTTGGCCGTCTCGGGCGTCCATGATTCGCTTAGCGAGCTCGACAGCATTCCCTGGGTCGACCAGCATGTCATCACAAAAGGATTCAAGCGCATCTATAAGTCCGCCCTGGCGAGAGGCAACTACTGGCGTTCCGCATGCTAGCGACTCAAGCACTACAAGTCCAAATCCTTCGAGAGCAACTGTCGGAACGATCGAAAGATGGCTCTGCTGGTAGAGAGTGACGACTTCATCGTCAGACAGACGACCAGCAAATCGCACCCGGCCGGCCAATGATTTTTCCTTTACAATCTTGGCCAGTCTGTCTTTATCCGTACCGACACCAGCGATTGTTAACTCGAATCCCTCACCTAGAAGCTCCATCGCCGCGAGAGCGACATCTAGTCCCATACGTGGATCCAGTCGCCTCACGGCGCAAATCCTGAAGATCTCGCCACTATTCAGCGATAGCTTTTTTTCCTTAAACCGGGCCGTATCCACTCCCGGCTTTATTACTTCGATGTCGCCTTCTTCGACACGGAATCTAGAGATAAGATGCGTGCGAAATTCCTCCGAGAGAACTACGAATTTGTCGGCGTTCCTATACATCATTTTCTCTATTGTTTTTTTGAGGAATGTTGCATAGCCATTTTTCCCTGATGCGATCGCCGACTCTTCGGACCACGGTCCCTGAAAATGGTTGACAAGAATGTAGCTATGTCCAGATAGCCTCCTTCCTAGAAGGTATGACAAGCCGTAAAGAGCAAAATGGCTGTCGACGACAGTATTGCGGTCGACTATTCCAGCCCTGAAGTAGCGCAATAACCGAACCGGGAGGATACTTCTTCTGCCATCACCACTTTTCTGGTGAGTAACAAAATGAACGGAGTATCCGAGCTCCTCATACGCCCTAACCAAGTCTGCAGCGTAGCGGTTTAGGCCACCAGGACGCACACTAACTGGTTCCATTCCAACAATCGTGATCGAGTCCATCGTTTACACCTTGCAATTCGTGTGTATGAATCCACTAGTGGGCAAGTTTGGTTTGGTAGACATGCTGTTGGTACGCGCTTCAAGTCGATTTGAACATGTTGGAGATAGTTTGTTTACACACGTAATTCTTGTTCGTTGATGTCGTTGCGGACCATCATCCGCACCAGTTCGGGGAACTCGACCTTCGGCTTCCATCCCAACACATCGCGAGCCTTCGAGGCATCCCCGAT